>JAFXTO010000071.1 GCA_017535725.1 Bacteroidaceae bacterium | reverse complement strand
GGTGGCGAAGGGAAGGAGGAGAAAGAGGAGGAGCACGAAAGGGAAAAATGAAAAAATATAAAAATTAAAGAATGAAAGTCACTTCGTGACCACAGAGGACACAGAGGGGACGGAGGACACAGAGACAATGAAAAATGAAAAATGAAAAATAAGAGTCACCCTGCATACTCATAATCTCTCAAGAATGAAGAATCATACTCATAATCTCTCAAGAATGAAGAATCATACTCATAATCTCTCAAGAATGAAGAATGAAGAAGGAAGGAGGGAAGCAGGAAAGAGTAAAAGATGGGAGGAGGAAGGAGGTGATGAGGAGATGGGGGGCGATGATTAGAATTGGATGAGGTGACCGCCGTCGCTGGTGCAATAGCGGCGCAGGAGTTCCTGAATGTATTCAGCGCAGGCGGTGGTGTTCTCGCGGTTGCCGTCATAGCCGTTGACGATGGAGAGCAGGTGGGTGGTTTCCAAAGAGAGTTTGGTGCGCTCGTGGTCGCTGGTGGGAGTACCGATACCACCGAGGGCGTCGCGATAGACGGGAAGGCCGGCAATGTTCAGGGGACCACGGCCAATGCCTTCGTAGGGCTCGCCTTCGCGACCGATGCCGAGGAGAAGGGTGGGAGTTCCTGCGGGGGAACCGCTGGACACGCTGATTTTATCGGCATCAAAACCGCCAATACTGTAGCCAAAGGCGATGGAGGCGAGGTTGATGAGGTCTACGAGGGTGTTCACCCGATAGAGGTCTTTCCCTTGCAGGGTTCGACGGACAAGTGCCTCGCCACTGGGACGATAGCGGCTGGGGTCTTTGCCACAACGACGGTAGGCCGTGCGAGTGGCCTCGATAGAGGGCATCTGCTTGATGCTATCGGTGGTGTAGCGTTGGCGATAGTCGGCGATGAAGCGGTCTATTTCCTGCCAGAGTTCTTCGTTGAACTCACTATTGCTGACAGAAGCAAAGACAGCGGTGCCCACAAATTCGGGGCACCGCTCTCGGATTTCAGATGATACTTGAATGGTCAACATTCCCAATCTTTAATCTTTATCTTTCAAATAGATACCACGAATACCTTTATAAGAAGAGGTCTCCGTTGACGAATCGATGGAAAGTGGGGCGGAGGACGCGGTGTCGGAGGGAACTACGTCAGAGGCTATGCTGTCTCCTTCGGCACGAGTGCCTTTGACATAATAATCGTAGTAGCTACTATAACCATAGGTATCCCAATAGCGGTCGTAGTTACGGAGGGAGAAGTGCGTCTGGTTCTCGAGGGTGTGGTAGTCGGCAATGTAACCTCGGAAGTAATCATAACCCAGGCTGTAGTCGACAATGGCGCAATCGAGATTCGGGTCATCGAAAGTGAGGTAGATTACACGATTGGAAACGCGCCAGTCGAAGTAGTTGGTAACAGCGTGGAAACGATAGTAGTCAACTTCAACGCCGGTGCCTCGGTCATAGCCCCAGCCCGTACTCTTGAACTCGATTTCGGAGCCTTGTGCGCGCTCTCCGTTATAGTACATATCCATGTCTCCGAACCAGTGACCTTTGACATCATAACCAATGTGATCGTCATCATCCATGCAGCTGCTAAAGCAGAACAGAGCCATAAGCATGAAGCTCAGCATCCAGAATTTGTCGTAAAAATGTTTCATAGTTGTTGCGTTTTTAGTGATTAACTGCTGCAAAGGTCGGAAAAAGGGCGCACTTACGCAACCCTTTTTCCCTAAAGATTCATGGGAATATCCCTATCGTTGGAGGTGTTTTACGACGCTGCCATCTGCTTTGCGAGTGATAGTCAACCCCTTATGCCCTGCAGAGACGGGGCGGCCTGTGATATCGAAATGCTGCACAAGAGCAGCCTTCTGTCCCGAAACGTCGTTGATTGCGTTGGTAACGTAATAGCCAATCTCTGAACGATTCTCTTCTCCGCCACCCCGATAAATGGTCTGTACGCCGATGCGGTCGAAGCCTGACTGGAAGATATAGATAGCGTAACCCCTCTCATAGATATAGGAACGCGAGTAGGCTTCCACCTTGTCTGCCGGGAAGAAGTAGGGCACTTCCTCCATGGGCTCGGTGAGTCCTTTGTATTCGTCGGGATAGAGGATGTATGGTTCGTCGTCATCGATGTAGAGGCGATAGGAGAGCTTGTCGGGGTCGATGAAGTTGCCGTTGGTGTCCTGGAGCGGGAGGTTCAGCATGACGATGGTGAAGGCATTCATGTCCTGGTAGTATCCGATGCTTGGCGTGGCGGGAGTGGCAGCTTTCTCTGTGAATGGACGGAATTCGGGCTGGAGGTATGCCTCGATGCGGTCGATGTGGTCATCGGCGCTGTTGGTGGCCAGCATCCCATCTGTGCGGAAACTCATGTTGCGCTGGTCGAAGGCAAAGGTGGCGCTACCGTCGCCGAGGACGTATTTCCATGCATAGGTCTGGCTGTCGTAGTAGGCTTCGCCGCCGCAGAAGTAGAGCATGAAGCTGGACATGTGGCCGGCATACTGCATGGGGAAGACGATCTTGTTGCCCTTGACGCTGCCCTTCATCCACGCATCGGGCAGGTTGTCGTGGCTGACGCCGTGGATGTAGACATCCTGGTCGTAGAAGCCTACATCGACGAGGTAGCCCGTCTGGAAGCCGTTGGTGCTCTGGTATTCCATGGAATAGGGCTTGGTGGTGAGGTCTGCGGGCGGCGTGACGGGGGTGACATCCTTGAAGTGGTAGATGGTGTTGTAGTCGAGGTAGTAGGCCCACTCGCCAGCGGGCTGCATGTGCCCGTTCTCATCCTTATATTCCGTGTAGACGAGGCCGATGCCGTCGTAGGTGGAAGTCTCTGGGTCGCCGCTGGTGTCCTGCAGGTAGAGGTCGTTGCCCTTGATGAGGAAGGTGATTTCTCCCTTGATGGACACGGACGGTGTGCGTATGTTGCCGTTCACCTTGACGCGAGCCAGCTTCATGCCGTAGTTGTCGTTTTCGAACCAGTAGACCATCTGGCCGAGGGGGACGGTAATCTTGTCGCCTTCGATGGTTCCCTTGACCCAGGTGCCGGTGGCGGCGTGGGAGAGGATGTTCTTGAACCAGGCGGTGGTGCCGTCCTCGGAGAAGACAACTTCGCCAAGGATGCCGTCCTGTGGGTCGTCCTTGAAATAGAGGTTCACATAGGTGGCCTTGCCCTCGCGGACGTAAAGGCGGTAGGTGCCTTGGGGCTGGTCGTAGATGATGCCGTGGTCATCCGCGGCGGCTGCAGGTGCAAAGGCCGGAAAGCGCTTGACGGGTGACTCGCTCTGGGCGAAGGTAACCGTTGCACAGAGCAGAGCCGCGATAAGAAGAGAATAGTATTTCATCGTGTGGGGAGTGGTTTAGAGTTTAGAGTGTAGAGTTTAGAGTAGTTATGAAGTGTAGAGTGTAGAGTTTAGAGTAGTTGAGAAGTGTAGAGTTTAGAGTGTAGAGTTTAGAGTAGTTGAGAAGTGTAGAGTTTAGAGTGTAGAGTTCTTGAAGGGTCAAGCGTCGCGATGCGCCGAGCGTAGAGTAGTTGAAAAGTTTAAAGTTCTTGAAGTATCAAGCGAGCAAGCTCGAGCGGAAAGTCTAAAGTTTAGAGTTTAGAATTTATCAACGACAAATAATCTTGGAGGTGTTGACGGTGCCGTCGGGGTTGGTGGTGGTTTTGATGTAGAAACCTCGACCGAGACTGGTTACGCTGCGTCCACTCAGGTCAGAGAAACGGACACCGACAGCCTGGGATTCAACAGGAATCGAACGAACGTCCGTAGTTGCGCCCACCTTTGCTTTCTCTGACTGTACGACCTCGCCAGTCTGGGTGTTAATGAGGGCGGCCACAACGCGCAGTTTCGAGATGTCCTGCACGAGGTTATTGGTCGAGAGGTCTACCATGAATTCGTGTTCCACGGGCTCTGCACTCTTGACCACGGCAGGCAGGCTGTTCTCGATGGCTTGGCTTCCAAGAGCAGCAACATAAATAACAACGTCCTGATATTTCATATCTACGATGGGGCTGCCCAACCTGGCGAGCGGAGAGAGGTATTTGTCACCCTCATAGTCCGATGTTCCAGAATAGTAGTTAACCTGTGACCAGTTCTTGCGGGTGCTCTTGTCGGAGTTTGGCGGGCAGGAGAGGTCGTCGGCAACGACCATATAAGTCAGACGATAGGGGCTGTTGGAGAAGTCGCGGATGAAATGCGTCTTTGATGTGATCTGAAGGAGCTTATCCTCCTTGTTGGCCCAGTCGGCAGCAAGCTCGATAGTGGCCGGAGCCAAGACCTTCGAACGTGTCTTCCAGTCGTTCTGGATGCCCAGCGTTCCACCTGCCGTACCATAATAGGGGTCTGCGTCAATCACACGGTCGATAAAGGCATGAGGGAATCCACTGACCGAATTCGGATAGCTGCTCGTAATCTGCATGGGGTCACCGTTGTGGAATGCGACACCGACAAAATCGTCGCCATAGATTTCCGTCATCGCTTCCATTGCCGCCATACCTCGAGGACACCAGCCGCACCACGTTCCCGTGTATTCTTCCATCAGCGGTTTATGTTTAGGATAAGCTGAGATATAAGCCATCGAGTAGGGAGTTGTTGGATTATCATCCTCGTTGGGTTCACCGTTGACAGTCGTGATGGTGAAGTTAATGTCGTACGTTCCCGCTGTCTTCACAGCAGGCACAGTAACTTTGAGGGTTCCCGTGCTTCCATAGTACTTACCGGCAATTCTGATGCTGGCAGATTTCTCCACCACCGTATCTCCCACATGGATGGTATATCCAATTCGGGTGATGTTTTCAACACCGTGATTGAGCACGGTGAGAGGCACAGAGACCGTTTTTCCGACCAGGGTGTAAGCATTCTGATCGTCGGGAGCTACGAAGCTGGCAGCAAACCCCTTGACCTTGCTACCACCCAGACGAACTACGAGGGCGAAGGCGTTTCCTGTCAGCGTAGTCTCGTTGAGGGCTGTCCACTTACGGTAGGAACGGTTGGTGTGGATGTACAGGTCTGCGATGTTATCGCTCTTGATGCACATCAGCGGAATCTTGTTCGGGTCGCTGGTACTGTTGACGTCCACGGTGGAAATGGTGATGGAATAACCTACGTAAATGCCTCCTTCGGGGATGATATAAGGTGTCTCGAAAGTCACCTCAGCCCACTTGCCGTCGGGAGTGAAATCCACACTGGCAATATCGGGGACATTGAGCTTATCGTCGTTCAGGGTAAGTTCCGTCGTCAGCCACGCCTTGTAGTCCGTGGCATTATTAGCTCCCGTGTTGATGGGAACATTGACACCGCGAACCTCCATACCCACCAGATAAGGGTCGGTGAGGTGCATCGCCACGTCGTAGGTCTCGGCCTTCTGGGTTCCGATACCAGCAAGCGTACCGCTACCCTGATAGATGCCATAAAGCATCTCGTTGTCCGCCTGGGTTTGGACAACGCCCAGCAGCGTAAATAACAGGAGTAAAAATTTCTTCATAAGCAATATCTTTAGATTGTCATTTCATTTCATCTCTCATCTTTCAACGTTTCAATTTTTAACTTCGTTGACTTTTGTCACGACTCGGCCATTTCAAGCAAGCTTGATGGCTCTCGCTGCTCCAAAAGTTCAACATTTCAACGTTTCAACTTTTCAACGTTTCAACTTTTCACATTCCTCTTGCCTTGTAGATAAGTTCCTTAGCCTCGTTGATTTCGCGCATCTTCTTTTCTGCAGCCGCGCGAATATCTTCACCCAATGATGCGACTCTGTCGGGATGGTGCTTAACGACCATGCGCTTGTAGGCCGCGCGTACTTCTTCATCGGTGGCCGACTCGCTGATTTCGAGAATCGTGTAGGCGTCCTTCAGGGTGGTGGAGCCGAGGTTCAGCATCGAATTGAGTTCGGCCTCCGAGAGACCCAACTGTTGCGTGATTTCGCGCAATGCGGT
This sequence comes from Bacteroidaceae bacterium, assembly GCA_017535725.1. Taxonomy (GTDB): domain Bacteria; phylum Bacteroidota; class Bacteroidia; order Bacteroidales; family Bacteroidaceae; genus Physcousia. The sequence continues at coordinate 13,607 of JAFXTO010000071.1, read as the reverse complement.
TATTTCCTCGGATGCCACTATTCCGTCGGCCTTGGAGAGTAATGCCAGGAAGGAGAGGAGTTGCAGGCGCTGGGATTCGGTGAGGACAGCTCGCAGTTGTGCACAGCATTCATAGATAGTCTGTTTGTAGGCCCCAGGCTGTTCTGCATCCATCTGTTTCTGGCGCTCGAACAGGCGCAGCATCACCTGCTCACCCTGTGCTACGGCAATCTCTCCAAAATTAGAACGCAGGAACTGGCGCATAGCCTCCATCTCGCTGTGCATGATTTTGCCGTCGGCCTTGATGATATAGCTCGCCAACGTCAACAAAGAGAAGAGGAACCCATTGCGGTTGCCTTGGCGCTCACGGGCAGAGGAAGAGTCGTAACTTTGGTAACTGCCACCACCATCGGTGGCATTGCCGGCTTCTGTGCCGATAACATCCATGTGGTCTTCCTTCACCACATCGAACAATGCCCCCAGCACAAAACCTGCCAGAGCTCCAAGCGGACTACCTGACAACAGGCCCATGAAAGCACCAATCCACTTTGCTTTTGCCATATTCCTTATACCTTAATATATTTGGTTACTGATATTTGGGCGCAAATGTACAAAAAATCCACCAAAGAGAACGCAGAAAAAGCAATATTTCGCAATTTCTGATGAGTGAATACCGAATATTGTGTATCTTTGCACCCAAACAACCGCATACATCACAAGACAATCCATAAAAAACAGACTCAACAATGGAACTCAATGACCAACTCCTCAACGACCTCGCAGCACGAGCCATTGCCAGCGAACGCCTGCGTATGAATTTCGACCTGCGCACCACAGCCAATGACCAATCGCAGCGGATGCTGAACGCCCTCGAACCAGGTACGATTCTACCCATTCATCGCCACACGCAGAGCACAGAGGTTGTCGTCGTTCTTCGCGGACGCATGGATGAAATTTTCTACGACGACCAACGCCGTGAGATTGCCCGCTATCACCTCGACCCCAGCAAAGGCGTCTATGGCCTCAGCATTCCTGTCGGACAGTGGCATGGCATCGAAGTCCTGGAACCCACCGTTATCCTCGAATGCAAGGACGGGGCCTGGGCACCCCAGAAACCGGAAGACGTGTTGACGGAGTAACAATTAACGTTTACCAACCCTCTCCCGCGTTGGTGTAGCGCGGTTTTCCCGCGCTAAAAAATCCCTCCAAGTGCTATGCGACTCCTTCATTCCCTCCTTTTCCTATTCCTATCCACCCTCATTGCCTCTGCCCAGTACCTCCCCACGGAGGCGAACCTGCAGGCACGTCGCGACTTTGAGTCCTGTCGCTTCGGCATCTTCCTTCATTGGGGCATTTACAGCACCTTTGCACAGGGCGAGTGGTATTTGAACAACGGCCTGACCCACGAGGAATATTCCAAAGCGGCCTCCGCCTTCTACCCTATCCGCTTTGACGCCAAGGCGTGGGCAGAGGCAATCAAGGCTTCGGGTGCCCGCTACGTCACTTTCACCAGCCGCCACCACGACGGCTTCTCGATGTTCCGCACACGCACGAGTACCTATAATATCTGCGATGCCACCCCCTTCCAGCGCGATGTCCTCCATGAGCTGGCAGAGGCTTGCCAAGAACAAGGACTCCGCCTTCACCTCTATTATTCTATTCTAGACTGGATGCGGCAGGACTACCCCCTCGGACGCACAGGAAAGAAGACACGAAACACCCTACAACCGAACTACGACACCTACTTCGATTTTATGAAGACACAGGTGACGGAACTGTTGACCAACTACCAGAATGTCAGCGGGCTGTGGTTCGATGGCTATTGGGACCACGATGCAGACAGCATCCCCTTCGACTGGCGGATGCCCGAATTTTACCGCTTCATACACCAGTTGCGTCCTTCATGCCTCATCGGCAACAACCACCACATCACCCCCATCGAGGGTGAGGATTTCCAAATGTTTGAACGCGACCTGCCTGGCGAGAACACCGCAGGCCTCTCGGGACAGGAAATCAGCCACTTGCCCCTGGAGATGTGTCAGACGATGAACGGAATGTGGGGCTACAAGGTGGCTGACCAAAACTACAAATCCACGGAAGAACTCATCCAACTCATCGCCCGAGCAGCCGCCAAAAGCTCCAACCTCCTACTCAATATCGGCCCGCAACCCAACGGCGAACTGCCAGCCACAGCCCTCGACCGTCTGAAGGGCATAGGCCGATGGATGCAAGCCAACGGCGAAAGTATCTACGGCACGACCTCCACGGCCTTGGGCGAACAACCGTGGGGCGTTACCACGCAGAAAGAAGGATGTCTGTTCCTTCACCTTTTCGCTTCAGATACCGACTCCGTCAACATCCCTTGGACGGGGAAGAAACCGAAGACCGTGCGAACCCTCGCCACCGGCACTCCCCTACCCTACACGTTCAACAAGAAGACCAAATCACTGATTATCAGCCTGCCGTCCGACCGCGATAAAGCAGATTTCGTTATCGAAGTACAAACAGGAAGTAACTAATAACAATTAAATGACATGTTTTAGTACACAGAAACACGGAGACACAGAGGTATCATATATTTTTCATTCTTTCATTTTTCATTTATAGCTGAGTGTTCTACTAATTTAAAGAATCCCTAATGCCCGAAAGTCCAGTTCTCGAAGTCTGCTGTGGCGACCTCGCCTCAGCCTTGGCAGCTGTGGAAGGTGGCGCAGAACGTATCGAACTATGTTCTGCACTATCCCTTGACGGCCTCACACCCTCCATCGGCCTCCTCCACGAACTGCGCACTCGGTTCCCAGACCTCAAAATTCATGTCCTCATCCGACCGCGTGAAGGCAATTTCGTCTACTCGGAAGAGGAGGTCAGCATGATGGAGCGCGATATCCGCGCCGCCATTGATGCAGGAGCCACCGCCATCGTCAGCGGCGCCCTCCTTCCCATTGGCGCCCCGCTTCCCGTTGGCGCCCCGCTTCCCGTTGATTCCCCGCTTCCCGTTGATTCCCCGCTTCCTGCTGGCACCCCACCTCCCGTTGGCGCCCCGCTTCCCGTTGGTGCCCCGCCTCCCGTTGGCGCCCCGCTTCCCGTTGGCGCCCCGTCTCCTGCTGGCACCCCGTCTCCCGTTGATTCCCCGCTTCCCGTTGATTCCCCGCTTCCCGTTGGTGCCGTCGAGTTTTCCTCGACGGGTTTCTCTCTCGACACCCCCACCACCGCCCGCCTCATCCAGGCCTCCGGACCGCTCCCCTTCACCTTCCATCGCGCTTTCGACCTCATTGCAGACAAGGCGACTGCCCTCCAGCAACTTTATTCCTTGGGCGTCCGCCGCATCCTAACCTCCGGTGGAGCCCCCACGGCAGAAACGGGGATCCCCGTTCTCCAACAACTCGTCCAGCAGGCGACCCAACTCTCATCCTCCACCGCCGCACAAACCTCTCCCCTCCCTCATGAGCGGGGTCGGGGTCTTCTCATCCTCCCCGGTGGTGGCGTCACAAGCGCCAACGCCCGTCGCATCCTACAAGAAACAGGAGCCACGGAAATCCACGGCTCCTGCTCTGAACGTTTATCCAACGGCCTTCGCCAAACCTCTACCGACGAAGTCCGTGCCGTGCTCAAAGCTATCTCACGGTCATCTTTCTCCTAACCTGCATACCGCCGGCCTCAACAATCACCACGTAGGTGCCAGGGCTGAGGTTGCGACGAGCTTGTGTCATTCTGCGGCCATTGAGGTCATAAATCCGAATGACAGCAGACTCGCTGTTTAGATCTTCTATTCCATCGCTGAGACCCTTGAAGAGGGCGATATCGCGACGCAGCAGCTTCACAGCCCGGTTGATGACATCCTGGTCGGTGCTTTCGAGGGCAGCAGCGTTCTTCTCCAATGAGGCTTTCAGTTCAAGGAGATCTTCCTCTAAGAAAGGAATCCTGCCCGCCTCGGCATCGACAATGAGGTTGGTGACCTCATCCACCAGAGCCTGCAGCACGGAGTAGTCATTGGCTACACGCGATGACTTAAATGTCTCAACAGCAGCATTAAGCGTGGTGGTCTCGGCATCCACAGTGGTCTGGTTCACCTTGTTCTCATTGACCATCGTCTGCGCTTGCGTCACAGCAGTCTGCAAGGTAGTGAAAGCACTCTCGGGGAACTTACCAGGGCCATCGCCACGTTCTCCCTGGGCATCCGACAAGACTTTCTGGGCAGCAGTAATAGCAGCCTTCAGGTCCGTGAGGTTGATGACGACGCGAGTTGCATTGAAGGTAACAGCGGCGGTCTTCAAGGCGTCTGTTGCTGCATCAATCACTGCCTGTGTCAGTTGGTTGTCGGGCTTGTTGTTGACCACTTCAGCATCAGCCAGCGCCTGTTTGTAAGCAGTAATCGCATCGGCAGGATACTGCCCGTTGCAATCGCCTGCGATGGCGGCTGCAGTGGCCGATGCAGCCTGCTCGATAGCAGCTTGCAGCAGGGTGCGATTCATGTAGTCCTTATCGTGTGCCTTCTGTCGTGCCGCTTCCGTATCGGCAATGAGCTGATTCGTCAGAGCGTCCAAAGCGGCCTGTTCCTTGGCCTTGGAGGCAGCAGAGCGGGCACTGTTGATTATTGTGCGGAAAGCGGCAATATCTTCCTCGAAATACTCACCCTGCAGGTAGCCTGGCACCATCGCTGAGAGCAGAACGTTGGCGGCGTCCAAAGCTGCATTGAAGGCCACACGGTCGAGTACCACCGTCACATAGGTATCTATGAACCAATAGGAAAGGGTGTTGCCCGTACCCGCCTTGTCGCTATAGACGAGCAGACCGCTGGAGGTTCCGTCCGTTCCTGCGTGAAGCCCTGTGGACACGAAGCGAAGTCCCAGCCATTTGCCGTCGAGATGAACTATTTCCACCTGAGCGGCGGCGTCCTTCTCCGTTTGCCAGATGGTGTTATAACTTCCAGTACGGGCGAAGTAGGTCTCCATTGCCACGGACTTAATATAATAGGTAAGGTTGGCTCCCTCCACCGGTTCAAAAGTCACCAGTTGCGCCTCCGAAGCACCCTCTTCGGCCAGTGCTGTTATGCTGGCATTACCGCTCTCGGTGGCCGTCAACAGGGCACCTCCGTAATGGGCTATTGTGTAGGTCACGCCCTCATCGAACGGTGGAATCGGATTGAACGACTCGCTGAAGTTATAGATGGCATCCTCGAGTTTCTCTGCTTCGGCAGCTCCTTCCTCAAAGGTTGAAACCGTCTTCATTGCGGCCTCCGCAGCAGCAATTGCGTTATTCAAAGCGTCCATTGCAGCCTGCGGCACTTCGTAGTAGGCAGAACCTACAGGAGTATTTGCTGCAAGATACTTGGCCTCTTCCAGCATTTTGGCGAGTGCCCCCGTGGGAGTATATTCTTCTATCACCCAACGAGAATTGGCTGCGGAGCTGGACTTGTCGCAGTAGAGAAGGGCACCGTCTGTGGTAGCGTCGCTGCCGAGATATCCTTTGCCTGAGGCGTTCTGCAGGGTGTAGGTGCCGTCGCTCTGTCGTGCTATCAGCCATTGAGCGAGCAAGTCGGCACTGTCATCAGCCCAGCTGGTGTCCCAATTACTGTCGGCGCTCTTAGCCAGGAACTTAGCTGCTCCTACGTTCTTCAGGGCGAAGTTGCCCGTAGCAGCCACTTGGGCGAAGGTGAAGAGCTGCATGGCATCACCCGATGGTGTCCGCACAGTAGCCAAGCTCTGACCGTCTGTGTACGCCATGCGGTTTTTACCCGAGTTCTGGGTGATGATATACTGCGTTTCTGGATTCGGCTGCACATATCGGTTAGCGATGAAGTCATCCATCGCGTCCTGCAACGTCTCTGCAGCAGCTTTGTAACCGGAAGTGACGGCCTCAGCAGTAGCTACAGCGGCAGCATAAGTATCGTAGGCCACGCGTGAAGTCATAAAGAGTTCAGAACCGATGGTTCCTGAACTGACTTCAGAGAGCACTTTCTGCGCCTTGGCAAGCAGTTGGTTGAAGTTGTATTCATCGTCGCGCTGATCCTTAGGAATGAATTCCTTGAGTGTCCAGCGGAAGCGTGCGTCCGTTCCGTTCTTATTGCTATATACGGTGCTTCCGTCGTTGTTGCTGTCTGTGCCGAGCACGCTCCCGCTGCCCATATTCTTCAGCTGGATATAAGTCCCCTGATCCACCACCTGGAAGATGGCATTGGCTGCGGTGAGGTCCACACTCTCAGAGGCTTTCGTGTCCCACGAACCGCTACGAAGCACAAAATAGCCATTATCGGACTTCAGATTGAAGCCAACCGCAGCAGCATCAGCAGGAGCCGGTACGAAAGTAAACACCTGGCCCTCGTCGTCAACATCTTCACTGACCACTTTCACCGTCCCGCCCGTAGTGGTCATCAGGTAGCCGGAGTTGTGGACAATATTGTACTTCGTTCCAACCTTGTAGGGTGCATTGGCACTGGCTTTGTAGACGTTGATGGCAGCTTTCAAGGTGGTTGTAGCCTCATTGATCTGAGCCTGCGTAGTAGCACTGGCGAGAACGCCTTCTGCGGCTGTGATAGCATCTTGTAGGGTCGCACGAACTGCCGTAGAATATTGTCCTCGTTCATCGCCCTCTTCTGTGTTGTCCAGTTGATACTTGCCATCAGCAATAGTCGTCTCCAAGGCAGCTGTTGCCAGTTCATCGCTGAGTGTCACTTCACCGAGAAAGAACGCATCGAAGCTCGACTGGTTCAGCCAAGCGAAGTTGGCGACGAGATAAGGGTGTTCTGCCGTGAAAACGATTTCCGTCTGCACCCACTTGTTGGCCTCGAAGTTGACTTTTCCCAGCTCCTTTTCCCTGGTAGTCAGGCTCTCTGAATTCAGGATGAGGCTCCACTGCATATTGTTGTCGGTGCTGGGACGATTGGCCCATACGGAAAACACGTAGGTCTGGCCGATGGTCACGGGCCAACCCGTTAGAATAGATTTGTTGGAGCTGCTACCCGAACTGCTCAGGGCGCGAATATAAGCGCCTCCATCGGCACCGCCCTCTTCTTCGAGGGCGAAGTTATCCGTCGTAGGCTCATTACCGTCGGCGGCAAGCCATCCGGTGAAGCCGTCGTCGAACGACGGGTTCGTAATTAGGTTTTCGCCCGAGACGAGGTAAATTCCGTCATCGGTCGCAATCCTGTCGCCCAACTGAGGAATCACGTTCTGGGCTGTCGTGTACTGTGGCAGGAGGAATGCAGCGAGCACTGCCAACAGAAATAGAATGTTGTGTTTCATATTGTTGGAGGGTTTTATGAGGCTAATGGGGGTTATGGGGTGATGGGGTGATGGGGGTGATGGGGTTAATGGGGTTGATGGAATTTATGGGGCTAATGGGCTTTATGGGCTTAATAGCCAACTGTTTCCCGGCGGCGCTCGGCGGCGTTCGCAGTTGGGCGTACCGCCGTGGTATCTGTCTCTGGATGCAGGAGAGCCGAACCACCGTAGGTGGCTGGTTTGGCATCAGCCTTGATGGCTTTGCGGAGTTGCTGCGGAGTCGGTTGCACGGGCTTTACGAGGAACTCTGCTGCGTTGTAGCTGCGAAGCAGGAGGTCGTCGCTGTCCGCGGAGTATTGGGGCAGACGGAACGGCTTGTGGGCTCGTCCGTCCTTATCAAAGTAACTGATATAGAGCCGTGTGTAGTTGCTGTCATCCCGTCGGGAAGAGAAGAGAATCCAGCGACCATCGGAACTCCATCCATGATAACTCTCGGATTCAGGGCTGTTGATAGCCTGAAGAGGTTGAACGTTCGCCTGCGTGTCTGTTGAGTCAAGGCTGAGACACCACAGGTCGGCACTTTTATGCCAAATGTGAAACTGTCCGTAATCTGCCAGGGTGAAGAGCAGGTACTTGCCGTCGGGTGAGACACGTGGCACGCTGGCACTCTTACCCATCGATTCGGCATCAAAGATGAGTCGTCGCGGCCCGAAACGACGACGCTGGAGGTCGAAGTCGCGGGCATAAAGGTTGTAATGCAGGCTGTCGTAGTTGCTGTCGAGGTCTGCGTCAATATTGTCTGCACGGGGTGTGTAGTGGGCTGAGATATAATAGAGTGTGCGGCCGTCGGGGCTCCAGGTGGGGAACGACTCGAACTCGGAGGCGGTGCGGTCGATATGCTGCACGGTATTCGCATCGACGTCGTAGAGGATGAGGTCGCTGGCGTAATCGATGACCTCCACTTTCTGCGGGTCGAGGGTGTGGAAGACCTGCCCCGTCTCGTTGACGGAGTATGCGATGAGGTTCAGCGTAGGATGCCATGCAGGATAGACACCAGCACTGAGGGTAGAGTCCGTCTTGAGGTTGACTTTGGTTACCTGGTCGCCATCGATGAACACGGTGCCCCCGAAGGCTTGGCGTACATGAAACTGGCTCTGGGCGTTGCGATTCCAATCACGTGGCAGGTGACAGTTGATGCATTGGCCTTGGTCGCTGTCCTCAAATCGCATGTTCTCATAGATGACCCGCTCATCGAAGTTCTCCAAACAGCGTTCGTTGATGGTCAGTTCCTCGTATGTGACGTACGATGGCCGAATAAGACGGTAGGTGATATAGGGGTCGATGGTCTCTTCGGCTATGAGGAAATGCTGTGTGGGCAGGTGTTGCCAGTTGCCGTCAGCTTTCATGTAGATATCGCAGAAAAGGGTGTCACCGCTCGCCTCCTGAAGGAGTGTGCGCCATTCTTTTTCCTCGAAAGAGACGTCTCGTCCCCCGGCCACTACTTCCCCACCCTTCCGTGTATGCAGCCGCGTCACAACCTCTGAGGCGTCGCTCTGCAGGATTCGGAAGTTCAGGGGCGCAATATTGGACGGCAACGTAGCTCCGAAATTGTCAGGAGAGACAACAGCAGGTCCTTCCGCTTCCTCATAAGAAGCAGGAACCGAGGGAGCGCACCCCCAAACCACCGTTGTTATCACAACAGCTATGGAATAATATATGGAGAGAATTCCTTTCAATGTTTCAATCCTTAAATATTTAAATCCTTAAATCATCAAATCTTTAAATCATCAAACCCTCAAATCCTCAAATCTTTCAATCTTTAAATCCTTAAATCTTCAAATCTTTAAATCCTTAATTAAATCCTCAAATCCTTAAATCCTTAAATCGTTCAGTTTGTCTTCAGTCCTTCTACAAAGAAATAATAATACCAATACGTGTCGCCGAACTCTGGCCTTAGTGCGGCGACGTTGGCGACATTATCCCCCAAACGGGCAGAGGCATCCACCAGTCGCTGGAAGCGTTGCTGGACGGTGGGAGCAATGGGGAGGTCTGGTATTGGCGAACCGCCTTGCAGCTGAGCCACCATGAGCGCAGCCTCCTGATAGTGAGCGGGTATATGCCCTTGCCACGTAGGTAGCAGGGCCATGAAGTGGGGCCAGAAACCCGTGAGATTCTTGGTAATGAGGCCGTCCATCAGCGAGAGCTCCACCAGTTCACGGGAGCCGCCTTCGCTGAGGGCGAAGCTGTTCAGGAGATAGAACTCCACGAGGCCATTATCACCATCCAGCTGGTCGGTATAGTTCAGCAGGGGACGTATGGAAGTAGTTTCTGCCTCCTCCCGTTCACACACGTCCTTATAAAACAAGGTACGCGCGAGGGCTCGCTCATAGCGATTGGCCAAGGCTTCCTCCCCATTCAGTCGCGCCACGCAGTGCAGATAGCGCAAGTAGGCAGGCCGCTCGCCGTATTCCACCATATCCTCCATCGCCCAACGGTATGCGAAGCCGAGTTTGCCGTAATGGTAATACAGCAACGGCCCTATCATCAGGCGCAGCCACTGATTCTGAGGGGCATTGTAGGGCGCAGACCCTTCTGGATAAGCGAAGAGCTCATCCCCCATGCGACCCGTTTTGAAGAGAGCGAGGCGTGTGAGGCACACCTGCGCACGGGTGGGTTCCTGCTTCTCTTCTCGTGCTATCTGCAGCACCTGTTCCCACTCTCCCTCCTCTGCCGCGTGCTTCATCCGCAGGATGCTGAGGAAGTTCTGGTCGCGGAAGGAATAGTTGTAAGCCACGAAGCCAGCTATGACGAAGCAAACCGCAGACAGCCATCGGACGAACTTGCGAGGCTGCCACTTAGGACGTGGAAAGAATCCAAGGATAACTCCAAGCACAACGAGGATGACGGCCGTCCAGAGTACGGGCGTAAAGGCGGGGGCTGTAGCCTTCGTCGTATAGATGAGATAACCCATACGGGTGTAGTTCGCGAAGAGGGCGAAGGGAAGAATCCAGCAAAATCCGAACCAGTCGTCGTTCAGGCGGAAAGCCCATCGCTGCAAGAAAGCGATCACCACCAAGCAGCCCGTGAACAGGCAAGCGCCAAGCCACGGGCAGGCGAAGCAACTCTGAAAGAATGCTGCCGTGAAAGGCTCGTCGCTGTAGAATGGCGTCAGCGCCCCCGTCTCCCGCAAGTACGGTTGCAGCGGGCCAAGTAGCACAAATAGTGCAAAGGCCACGAAGGCGACGGCGAAGGGCAAACGGAACTTCATTCTGTAATAAACACTTGATGACTCTACTTTGAACTTTTTTGATAATCTACCTTGTAACTTTCTTTATGACTCTACTTGACAACTTTCTTTATGACTTATTGGACAACTTTCTTTATGACTCTACTTGACAACGACCTTCCTCCCATGCAGTATATAGCACCCGCTGAGCGGCACTCCCCGTATCAGGCGTCCACTCAAATCAAACACCCTTGGTTGGTGTTCGACGGTTTTCCCGTCGAAATACACCCCCTGCACTCCCACCACCTCCTGCTGCCTTTTCATCTCCTCACGGTTCGCCAGCAAATAATCACGGCTCCACATATCCGCCTCCTCGTACTCTGCATGAGCTACCGAATCAAAGTAGGGCGAAAAGCTCTGGTGAATATCCTTCGAGGCAGCGTTCATATACAGGGTGGTTCCCGCCTCTGTAGAGTTGCCCGATACGCTGAGACACACGCCGTCGGCCGCGTTCTCGATACGGAAGTAGCCATCCTCTTCGAGCCAGAAGACCCACTCCTGAGAGGTGGCCTCTGAAACGACTTGCCAACGGGTCGTTCCATAAACGCTTTCAAGGTACTTGCCGGTGGCCTTGTCCTCTATCTTATAGGTATAAGGCTTTGCTGTTTTGTGGAAGATCAGGGCGAGGTTCGATTCTCCGTCGTCCTCCAGCGTGAGGGAGCTTTTCGGACGAGAGACGATACGATTGGAGTACTTTTCAAGCAGATAGCCTTCACTGCCTTCCTCGATGGTCTTCATGCGTTTCATCCGATACATATCGTCGAAAACCGACAGCGACCACGAATCATGCCAGCACACGGTAGGATAGCCGGAACGGACACTCAACGGAAGCCATACATGTTTACTCGACTGCACATTCGAGGAGTTCCAGCGGTCGCCCATATAGATGAAACACTTGTCCTTTCCCGGAACAGGGAAGACAAAGTTGCTCTGGCTCTGGTAGGAGTTGTTCTTGCCATTGTCGATGCAGAAGTTGATGCCAGTACTGCCGTCGCTGGCCTTGAAGTCGGCGGGTGCATTCCACGTCTCGTCCATCAGGTCGTAGGTCCACATATAACGGCCGGGATTAGGGTCCCAACCCGTGCAACCAGAGAAGAGGCCATAGTAGATATCGCCTACCTTGAACAGCGCAGCAGCCTCGAAACGACGGCCCTTCAGCTGCACGGCGTAGTCGGGTTCGGGTTGGAGGAAGTCGGCGGTCAAGCGCTCACAGTGGGTGTTGCTGTTCATGTTGGTGGAATAGACGTGGTAGGCCGTACCATCGGTGTCGAGGAAGAGGGTCTGGTCGCGGGAATCACGACCGTTGGGACGGAACACATCCACGAGGCTGTAGGGGCCTTCCACCTTGTCGGCGATACAGACGGCGCACTTGGCCTGACCGTAATCGCTGCCGTTTTCCCAATGAATCCACATCACCCATTTGCCAGTCGCGGTATTATAGATCACCTTCGGACGTTCCAGGGTACGGCCACTGGCGATGTCGCGGTTCTCATCGGTCATCGTGCCCGTAGGGGTTACTGCCCGATTCAGCTTAGTCCAGGAATACAGGTCACTGCTACGGTAGCAACTGATGCCGTCGCTCTTATTACCATTGCGATGTTCGCCGAACCAATAATAATTGCCGTTGGAATAAACGACGCAGCCGCCGTGAGCATTGATGGCAGACCCACTGGCATCATTCCAAGTCTGGCCGGGCTTGATGGATTGGGCATATAAGGAGGCAACTCCAAGACCCCCTCCCCGCTCCCCCTCAAGGGGGAGAGTGGTCACCATAGTTAATAGAAATAATGCAAGTAAAGAAGATTTAAGCTGTCTCATAACAATTCTTGTTTGGTATTAACTCTCCCCCCTTAAGGGGGAGAGGGGAGGGGGTCTGCTCTCCCCCATCTGGGGGAGCTGGAGGGGGCTACATCACCTTTATCACCCTCTTCTTCCCATCCTTCTTGAACACAGCGACGATATACAAGCCGCGACGTGGGAGGGCAATGCTCATCCGACCCGTGTAGTCATTGATAGCTGCGACCTGCTTGCCATCGGGTGCATAGACGACGACACGCGAATGGTCTTCCACACCTACGAGTTCCAGCTGTCCATTGAGAACGCGGCCTCGTAGCGAGCCATCTGTGTCTGTAGCTGTCCGTATGGCATCGTTGATGTCCTTGACCGTCAGTCCAGGCAGGACGGGAGAAAAGGCACCCGTGGCATCAATAGCAAAGTATTCGACGTCTGCTCCAAGGTTCTGGAAGCCTACCTGAGCCGTCGGAATGCGACTGGTTCCTACCAGGCGGGCGTCATCAATCTTGAAAGCACTCGTACTGGCACCCCACTTGGCACGACCCAGTTGGAAGGTGATACGAATCTGCTTCGTGTTGGCCTTCGTCTCGAAGTCGGTGCTATACTTCTGATAGCTGTCCGAGGTGACATTCAACTGCACCTTGTTATTGTCGTTCTGGAGGTCTTGGATGCGAATACTGCCCAGGGCAGAGCCGTTGTACTGACCGCCCTTGGCCAAGGCCGAGAAGGTGTAGATGTCATCCGATGCGACATCCACAATCTGAGAGATTTCGGCATCGGCCCAGCCGTCGTTCCACATATAGCGGTGGATGCTCAGCACGTGGTTGTTCTGGTCCACTTCGTTCGAGCGTTCCTCACGGTCGATGTCCTGGTAGCTGTTGTACTGGTCGTAGGGATAAACGTCCCAGCCTTCTATATACTTCGTGATGTTCTGCGATTCAGAGAAGTTGTACTCGCCCTCGAAGTCACCGTTCCTCAGCAGGTTCTTCTTGACGGGACCGTTGGTCTCGCACCACTCAGGCTGTAGGGCGAGGTCGGCCACGCGGAAGGTATCGATAGGCAGGCCATCCCGATAGACGAAGATGCGGCGGTCGGGAGTCACGGCATAGCGGTAGGTGTGGAACTGCCCGTCGGTATTGTAGAACGTGCCGCCGTTGGCGGGGTTCGACAGTCCCTTCTCCGAGACAAATACATCCTTGCCGTTCATCAGTCCCATCGACGTCGAGCGCACATAACTCTTGAAGCCCAGGCCATCGGATGTCACGGCGTAGGGCAGCACACTCTTGCTCACATCGTCCGTCCTCGCCTTGATTTCAATGGTATATCCC
>JAFXTO010000002.1 GCA_017535725.1 Bacteroidaceae bacterium | reverse complement strand
CCATCCCTATTGTGTTACCATCAATCCGAAGACTATAATTGGAAAGAACTGCAATATCCATAAGGGAGCTACCTTGGGGCAAGAGAATAGGGGAGCTCGAAAAGGCGCACCTACAATTGGTAATAAAGTATGGATTGGCATCAATGCAACCATTGTAGGAAATGTTGTCATAGGTGACGATGTTCTTATTGCGCCTAATTCCTATGTTAATTGCAATGTGCCAAGCCATAGCATTGTTTTTGGCAATCCATGCATCATCAAACATAAAGAAAATGCGACCGATGGGTATATCAATCATTTAGCTATCTGATAATAATGAAGCAAGAAAGACTATATTTCATTGGACCTTTAGGTGGAGGACAGACTCCTACAAACGGTGCTTCTCTCAAGAATTGGCATTTAACCAATCGTTTGAAAGAGTTGCCTATAAGTTTGTCGTGCATCGACACTGAACATTGGAAAAAGAATCCAATGATTCTGTTGAAAATACTGATTTCACTACTATTCCATCCTACAGGCCGATTCCTAATTTCTCTCAATACACCAAATGTTTATCGACTTATCAAAACCATCAATATCATGCCAGGAAAAAGACATCTTTTCTATTGGGTGATAGGTGGAACATTAGGTCAACGCATGCTACAAGGAATCGTTAATCCTAAAGTTTATAGCAGTGTGGAGTTATTTGTTGTGGAGGGCAATGAAATGAAGCAGGATTTGATGGCATGTGGCTATGATAATGTTATTGTAGTGCCCAATTTTAAGAAGATTGACTATATTCCACCTACGACAAGGCATAAACAAGGGCAAAAGACACGCTTTGTTTTTCTTTCAAGAATAATAGAACAAAAAGGTTGTACGTACATCATACAGGCTGCCGAAAAATTAAATGCAAATTTTAAGAATAGATTTGAAATAGATTTCTATGGTCCCATTGATAATGGCTATACGTGTTTTTCAACGCTTATCTCAGGCTTAAAGAATGTAAATTACAAAGGGTTTCTTGACCTGAGAGATTCCAAGAATTACGATGTCTTGGCCACTTACGATGCAATGCTTTTTCCTACTTTTTGGCCTGGAGAGGGCTTCCCCGGAGTTGTTATAGATGCTTACATTAGTGGCGTTCCTGTAATTGCCACTGACTGGCATTTTAATAAGGATATCATCATTGAGGGACAAACAGGTTTTATTATTCCTCCACATGATGTAGATGCTCTTGCTCAATCCATGGAAAAAGTAATTCAGCGACCTGAAATGTTAGAAATGATGTCTGACTTTTGTCAAAATAAAGCTAAAGACTATAATGTCAACAATGTCATAACCATGGAGTTTCTTCATAACAACGGAATTGTGTAGTATTATGCATATAAGAACAAACAAAACACTTAATGTGGTATTGCGGCCACTGATATGGGGCGCAGAATGGTTCGGCAAGCACTATCCTGTTTTGTTAGTACGGATTAGATACTTTGTTCGTTTCAAAAAATGTTTAAACTTGGATGACCCCAAAACATTAAACGAGAAGATTCTGTATCTATCACTAAAAACAGACACCTCTTTGTGGACTAAATGTGCGGACAAGTACAAAGTGAGAGAATATGTCAAGTCTAAAGGCCTTGAGGATATTCTCGTCAAGCTCTATGGAGTATGGGATAATCCTAATGATATTGACACGGTTTTGCTGCCTGGCCAGTTCATCTTAAAAACGACCCACGGCTCAGGTGATGTGCTGATAGTAAAGGAAAAGAGCATTGCTAATTGGAAACAAATAAGAAAGGAGTTCACCAAATCAATTAAGAAGGGGTATGGTGCACTGGAGGGGGGAATTCATTACATGCGGATTAAACCTCGAATGATAGCAGAGGAATTACTACTTAATGATGCAGAATCACAGAAGCATTCGTCATCATTGATAGACTATAAAATATGGTGTTTCAACGGAAAGGCATATTACATTTGGACCTGTAGCAATCGCATCAATGGCAAAATGGATGTCATGACCTACGACAGGAACTGGAATGCCCACCCTGAGTTTTCGATTTTCGATAAAAAGCATCCAAGAGGCGAGCTAATTCCTAAACCACACAATTTTGAAAAGATGATGACTATTGCCGAGAAGCTTGCAGAAGATTTTTCTGTTGTTCGTGTTGATCTGTACAATTTATCAGGGAAAATCTATTTTGGAGAACTGACGTTCACAAGTACAGGAGGAATGATGTACTACTATAGCCCTGAATTCCAGCTTCTCGCTGGAGATTTAATAGATTTAAATTATCACTCTGACAAATAACATTATGTACGGAGATTTAGTTTCGGTCATAATGCCTACGTATAATAGCAGCAAATTCTTTGCTGCCTGTTTCAAGTATTGTGCGATATCCGAAACGACTTTTCGCACTTACGATATTATCGGTTCGGAAATAGGCTGATTATGTCAGAAATCAGCGAAATCTCAAAAAAATCGTATAGATTCCGCTGGTTTCTGACAAAAAAACACTACCTTTGCACCATCAAACTTATAAATCAAATGTTATGATAATCGGACGAGAAAAGGAACAACGTAAACTACAAGACGCTTTCAACTCTGAATATTCGGAGTTTGTAGTGGTATATGGGCGTAGACGCGTAGGAAAGACATACCTTATCCGAGAGCAGTTTGGTTATAGATTCACTTTCTCGCATACAGGATTGGCAAAGAAAAACACCAGACAGCAATTGCAGAATTTCCAAATCTCACTGCGCAGACAAGGGTATGTAAAAGCGCCTTTACCCGGAAACTGGTTAGAAGCCTTCGACATGTTGGCAACGTTGATAGAACACTCAAATGACAAGAGGAAGGTCGTGTTTATCGACGAAATGCCATGGATGGATGCACCGCGTTCAAGTTTCCTTTCCGCTTTGGAACATTTCTGGAATGGTTTTGCCTCTTCTCGCAAAGATGTCCTACTGATTGCCTGTGGGTCAGCGACAGCATGGATAACCAAGAAATTGTTGAAGAACAAGAAAGGGCTTCATAACCGATTGACCTACAGGATACATCTTTCGCCATTTACCCTTTCCGAGTGCGAGAAATACGCCAAATGGCAGCGGTTAGGCATGAATCGTAAACAACTGATGGAATGTTACATGGCTTTAGGGGGCATACCATACTATTGGTCGTTGTTAGATAAGTCGAAGAGCCTGGCGCAGAACATTGACACGCTATTCTTTTCGAAACGCGGCGAACTGCGCAATGAGTATGATGAACTATACGCTTCGCTTTTTAATCATCCAGACAAATATCTTGCTGTCATCGAGGCTCTGGGGAAGAAAAAAGCGGGGATGAGCCGTGCTGAGATTGTGGCGGTAAGCGGTCTTGAAGATAATGGTAAACTGAGCGAAATACTTGACGAATTGGAAGATTGTGAATTCATTCGCAAATATAATGCCATCGGACAAAAAACCAAGGGGGCATTATTCCAACTCATCGACTGTTATACCCTATTCTATTTCAAGTTTATAGCAGGGAACCCTATCAACGACGAACAGTACTGGAGTAAGAGTATTGACACCCCACATTACACTAACTGGTGTGGACTTGCCTTCGAAAGGGTTTGTCTGCTTCACAGCAGGCAGATAAAAACTAAATTAGGCATTTCAGGTATTATCAGTAGCGAATACGCCTGGTGGACTGGAAACAATGAGAAGGGAAACGGCACACAAATTGATTTGCTGATAGACCGTAGCGACGATGTGATTAACCTATGTGAGATGAAGTTCACAAAAGCGCCTTTCAAGATTGACGCGAACTATGATGCAGACCTACAAAACAAACGCGCACGGTTTGTAGAGAGGACACACACGCAAAAGGCTGTTCACCTAACAATGGTCTGTGCACAGGGGCTGGTACGCAACTCGTATGCCGACGAAATACAAAACGTCGTAGAAGGGAACGATTTATTTTTGGAATAATTATGTACGGAGAATTAGTATCGGTCATCATGCCAACACACAATAGCAGCAAGTTTCTTGCTGCAAGCATTGACAGTATATTGGGGCAGACATATCCGCATCTGGAGTTGCTCATCACAGATGACTGTTCCACGGACTCTACTCGAGAACTTCTGGAATCGTATGCTGCAAAAGACCCACGTGTGAAAGTCGAATATCTGACTAAAAATTGCGGCCCCGCTGTAGCTCGCAACAAAAGTATTGAACGTGCTGAAGGTCGCTATATTGCATTCTGTGACAGCGATGATCGATGGTTTCCCGATAAATTAGAGAAACAAATAAATCACATGGATAAACACGATTGTGCCTTGTGTAGTTCATCATATCTTATCTGCAATGAGGAGGGGGAAATCATAGGAGTTAATTATGCGCCTTCACAACTTACTCTTAAAGACATGAAACGTGACAATAAGATCGGTTGTCTGACAGCTGTCTATGACATAAAAAGATTAGGACATAAGTATTATATGCCGGCAATTCGTAAACGTCAGGATTGGGCACTTTTCTTGAATATCCTGAAGGATTGCCAGATTTGTTTCTCCATAAAGGAACCTCTTGCATATTATTTGCAACATCGCAAAGGCTCCGTGTCAAGCGACAAGATGTCTCTCGTGAAGTATAATGTGAATGTCTATGAGACCATTTTCAGCTATTCCAAGCTGAAGTCTTGGCTTTATTTCATCTTCTTGTTTCTGCCAAGTCATTTTTGTAAGGTATTAAAAGTCAGACGTGATAGCATAAAGTACCTCAAACAACAAGACACCAACACCATCGGATGCGCATGATGATACAGAAGCGAAATAAATGTTAAAAATGACGGAGGATAGAATCCTATGTCAAATATAATTAGTATTTTTGTCGGCGATATAGAATAAAAAAGAATAAAAGAGAGTAAAGAAGAATAAAAGAGAATAAAAACGAGAATGGAAAAGAGAGAACCTGAAGCTATTCATACATTGTTTCAGCCGATGTTTGGCATGAAAAAAGTAGCAATAGAATCTGTCGAATAATGAAAAATTCCATCATCACAGCAACGTATAATAGTGCAGCAACCGTGCGTGACACGTTGGAGAGCATTCTTCAGCAGACTCACCAGGATTGGGAGCTGATTATCGAAGATGGGCTGTCACGGGATGACACACTTTCCATCGTGAGAGAATACGAGCCGAGATGCCAGGGTAGGTTGCGTATTTTCTCAGAGAAGGATGAAGGGCTATATGATGCCATGAACCATGGCTTTGCCCGCGCTACAGGAGAGGTCGTCGGAATACTTAACTCGGATGATTTCTACCACGATGAACGCGTGTTAGAAGATATTAATCTTGCCATGGAGAATCAACCTATAGATTGTGTCTATGGCGACCTGAAGTTTGTGCAAGCTGGAAACACGCATCGAAATGTACCAAGTAGTCACCAAGCTGTCACCAAGTAGTCACCAAGCTCTCAGCATCGACCGACGATAGTATAAACCGTTGTATGCGACTGGTTGACGACTAAACAGGGCCGACACTATTCAAGATACTGCGCCTGAGCCATGATTAAACCGCAAACAGGTCATCCATGACCACTTGCTTTTGAACTATACCAGAATGTTTGCCGTAGGCCACGCCGTAGGTTGTTATCATCGTCAGATGAACAGTCTGTTTGGCTGTAAGCGTTTTCTTTAATGCCTCTATACGATTTCTCAGTTTGCCCTCTTCTTCCTTGCTAATAGTATATTCGCCGTTCGCAAATTTCATTTCGCAGAGGTTGACAACATTGTCGGCTCTTGCGATGAGGAGATCAATCTGTACGCCGTCGATTGACTTTGTCTTCCTCTGAAGCGACTCGGCAGAGCTGATGCAAGCATCGCTTTGCTCTTTCTGCTCCATCGGTTGTCCATCTTCGCCTCTAACGCTCCATGCAGAAAGGGAAGACTTCACTCCACCTATTTCCAAAGCCCTCTTAATTTGCGTGATGTGCTGCCAGCATACCTCCTCGAATGCCACTCCCCGCCATGACCGCATGATGTCTGAGGTGATGTTGTCGGTCATGAAACTGGCATCAGCTTTGTTTGGATCCACATATTTAAGCCAAAACAGGCAGAAGTTGTCGATGAGTTTATAGCGTTCCACATTGCCCGACTCGCCGTATGGAGGGTAACGTAAAATGAAATCACTTTCGGCCAGAGCTTTTAGGGTGTCTGACAAGCCGCCTCCCAATGGAAGCTTCGTGGCTTTGGAAATTTCCTCACGTGTGAAACCACTATGCCTCGTTGCGAGCAGACGTATAACCTTCTTGCAGTCCTCAGGATTGCTGAATATAGCACTGAAGAGACGATCGAATTCGTCTTTCAGTTTTGGATTACGGCCAAACAGTATCTTGTCTGTGTTGGCTTCAAAACTGAGTCCTTTCCTAAAATAGCTGAGATAGTAGGGGATGCCGCCGAACACCATGTTGCTTTGTACAATGTCATATCGGGAAAGTTCAATGTTTTCACTGGCAAAGTACTCTTCACATTCCCTCAACGTGAATGGCAGGATTTTCATCTCGCTGGTTACACGGTCATAAAGTCCTCCTTTGCTTCGTCCGAAGTTGCCGAGAATCCATGATGTTGCACTTCCTGCTATAATCAGCATCATATTGTCTCTGCCTGTACACCAGCCATTCCAAAAGCTTTCGAATGCAGAAAGAAAACCAGAACGGGGCGTGTCCATCCAGGGCAGTTCGTCCATGAATACCACTTGACGGTTCCCATCATCAAGCTTGATGAGTAATTGTTCCAACTGATAGAAAGCTTCCATCCATGTTTTGGGAGTCGTAAAGCCCTCTAATCCGTGAGTGAGCAGGGAATAATAGAAACTTTCCAACTGTGTCCTCATGCGGTTCTTGGCTCCTTCTTGATCGACGGGAGATACACCTGTGTGCTGAAAGACGATACGGTCCTTCAAGGCTTGTTTAATGAGAAAAGTCTTTCCAACACGTCTTCTACCATATACGGCTAAGAATTCTGGCCGGTTGCTTCTGTACAATCTATCCAGTTCTTCCTGCTCATGTTTTCTTCCAATTATTATACTCATAACAGTATGGTTTTATCCTTAATTCTGCCGCAAAATTACAAAAACGTATCCTCCCGGCAAAATATTATATACTTTATTCTGCCGATTATTGGTATTTTTAACACTCTACGGCAGATTATGATGTGTTTTACATTCCCATTAGGACGAAAACACAAACAGGTACGGACGTGTGAATCGTTTAGCAGCTGTCAAAAAGTCTGCACATCTAAATCTACAGAAGCGAAATAAATGTTAAAAATGACGGGGGATAGAATCTTATGTCAAATATAATTAGTACTTTTGTCAGCGATATAGAATAAAAAAGAATAAAAGAGAGTAAAGAAGAATAAAAGAGAATAAAAGAGAATAAAAGAGAATGGAAAAGAGAGAACCTGAAGCTACTCATACATTGTTTCAGCCGACGTTTGGTATGAAAAAAGTAGCAATAGAATCTGTCGAATAATGAAAATTTCCATCATCACAGCAACATATAATAGTGCAGCAACCGTGCGTGACACGTTGGAGAGCATTCTTCAGCAGACTCACCAAGATTGGGAACTGATTATCGAAGATGGGCTTTCACGGGATGACACACTTTCCATCGTGAGAGAATACGAGCCGAGATGCCAGGGTAGGATGCGTATTTACTCGGAGAAGGATGAAGGGCTCTATGATGCCATGAATCGCGGCATTGCCCATGCTACAGGTGATATTATAGGCATTCTAAATTCAAATGACTTCTACTTCGATAAACACGTATTGGAAGACATCAACCAAGCTATGGAAGACCAGTCGGTGGATTGCATTTACGGCGACTTATTATATGTCTTGCCAAAGAACAAAAACCGGGTTGTGCGCATTTGGAAGGGCTCTCAATATCAAAAAGGAGCATATCTGAAAGGATGGCATCCAGCACACCCCACGTTCTACGCTCGACGCGAATGCTTCGAGCGGCTGGGGGGCTTCGACACCAGCTACGTAGTTTCTGCGGACTTCGAGCTGATGCTGCGCTTCATTGAGGTGGCAGGATTAAGCAACCGCTACCTGCCACGCTATTTTGTCAAGATGCGCACGGGCGGTGAGAGTGCACGCAGTCTGCGCAACATTATCCACGGTAACTTGGGAATCCTGCGTGCCCTACGAATGCATGGTTTCCAGCCTTCACCGTTGTTCATCCTGCGCCGCTTATTGCCGAAACTGAAGGCCATCGTTTGGGGACGGCTACATCTTATAGACTGTTAACAACAAGTAAGTAATATATAGACAATGGATTTTGCACTTTTAACTAAGATTACACCTTTCATCATCTCTGTGCTACTGAGTATGGTCATCATACCCCACATGCGGCTGACAGCTGCGGACAGCAAGATGTTCCTGCCCAAACAGGCAAACAACGACACTGACTGCAGTATGATGATAGGTGGCATAGCATTCTTTCCTGTTATCCTCATAGCGCTGTGTACCAGCATCGCGCTGCCTTACTTGTTGGAGATGGAGAATTTGCGAAAACAGGTAGAACCGACGACAATGCGTATTATGCAGATTATCGTGGGTTGCTCGATGCTTTTTATCGTGGGGTTGAAGGATGACCTCCACGGCACCAGCGGATCCGTGAAGACGGGAGCACTACTGCTGGCTGCCACGATGTTCCCGGCTACAGGGTTGTGGTTGGACAGCTTGCATGGTCTCTTTGGCGTTTGGGAATTGCCAGCGTATGTGGGAATACCGCTGACTGTGCTTTTGGTGTTATACATCACAGAGGCTTTCAGCTTGTTGGATGGTATCGATGGGCTGAGCAGCGGTGTGGGTGGACTGCTGCTATTTATTTTTTTGTTGTTCAGTATTTGGTATAATTCCACACTGATCAGTTTTGTGGCAGCGGCAGCCTTGGGTGTTGCAGCGCCATTCTGTCTGATGTCCTTCCTGTCCAAAAGCTGGAGGAATACCCTCATGGGCAATTCTGGAACATACGTCCTGGGTTACATCATCAGCTACCAGGCGGTGGGCCTTAGCCATAGTACCTATATGCCAGAAAGCATGCTGATGATATGTATAGGAGCACTTTTCATGCCCATGATTGACATCCTACGTGTGGTCAGAAGCCGTGTTCGCGAAAAACGTACTTTGGACAGACCCGACCGAAACCAATTCAGCCACATGCTTATCCGTACGGGTATGCCGCGACGATTGATTCCCGTCACAATTGCAGGTCTCATGGGCACCTTCGTAGCGATGAACACGTATGGCGTCTTGAGAGACTGGAATGCAAACATACTCTTGCTCTTAGACATATTATTGTGGGTGGCCATCATCAGTATCATTAACCATTTCATCCGCCGGTATGAGGCCAAAGGATTCCATAAGGAATGGGAAAAGGCATACGGCGAGGACTCATGGTATGCACATATACCTCATGAAACTCTCCGACGCAAGGCTGAGACATACGGCACCATGGGGCTTCCTGCTGATAAAATCATGGAGAGCAACATCGAATTCATATCTGACGGTATGAACTCATTTGAGAGGAATACTAAACGCATCGTGGATTTGCTGATATCAGCAACCTGTCTTATCGTATTTTCTCCATTGATGCTCATTAGTTACATCCTCATTAAGCTCGACGATGGAGGCCCGGCAATCTTCAAGCAGGAACGCATCGGCAGATTCGGAAGACCATTTAACATCTATAAGTTCCGGTCGATGCGTCTGGATGCTGAGAAGGCGGGACCTGCACTCAGCCACGCCAGCGGTGAAGCAGATCCGCGCTTGACACGTGTGGGTCGCTTCCTGCGCGCTCACCATCTGGACGAGTTGCCGCAGCTTTGGAATGTCTTTACTGGCGACATGGCTTTCATCGGCTACCGACCTGAGCGCAAGTTCTTCATCGACCAGATTATGAAAGAGGACCCGCGCTATGCATTCCTCTATCAGATACGTCCAGGGGTCACATCATACGCTACACTCTACAACGGATACACCGATACCATGGAGAAGATGCTGCGTCGCCTGGAGTTAGACCTATATTATCTTAAATATCGCTCATGGTGGCTTGACGTGAAAATTCTTAGCCTCACCTTCCTCAATATCATTTTCGGAAAGAAGTTCTGAAAGAGGACTTTGAAGTAGCAACCACCAGAAAAGGTATTGATAAAATGCCTGAGCTCAAGAAATCGGAAGTCAAAAAGTTAGAGCTCAAAAAGGGCAGCCCTCTCGGGTTGCCCTTCTCACTTGGTATTGCAATAAAGAATTATTCGGCGTTTGCTTCCTCTGCTGCGGGAGCTTCTGTAGCTGCCGGAGCTTCGGCTGCGGGTGCAGCAGCATTGGACTTGCGGCTGCGACGGGTACGGGTTGCCTTCTTCTGTGCCTTGGCCATGTTCTCATCGAAGTCAACGAGTTCGATAAAGCAGATGGGGGCCATGTCACCTTTGCGGAAACCTGTCTTGATGATGCGGGTGTAACCGCCGGGACGGTCTGCAATCTTAGGAGCAATAATCTGGAAGAGCTCCGTGATGGCATACTTGTTCTGCAGGTGGCTGAAGACAACGCGACGAGCGTTGGTGGTATCTTGTTTTGCCTTGGTCATCAGAGGCTCCACAAACTTCTTGAGGGCCTTGGCCTTGGCGAGAGTCGTAGTGATTCTTTTGTGCATAATCAAGGAGATTGCCATATTGGAAAGCATGGCATCGCGATGAGATGCAGTACGGCTCAGGTGATTGAATTTCTTTCCGTGTCTCATTGGGAATTAATCTTTGTCTAATTTATACTTTGAAATGTCGGTTCCAAACGACAGATTCAGACTCTCGAGCAAATCATCAAGCTCGGTGAGCGATTTCTTGCCGAAGTTGCGGAACTTGAGGAGGTCAGTCTTGTTGAACTGTACCAAGTCGCCAAGTGTCTCGACGTCGGCAGCCTTGAGGCAGTTGAGGGCACGGACGCTGAGATCCATGTCCACAAGCTTGGTCTTGAGCAGCTGACGCATGTGGAGAATTTCCTCATCAAACTCTTCGTTGCCTTCGGCATCGGAGTTCTCCAGGGTGATCTTCTCATCGGAGAAGAGCATAAAGTGGTAAATGAGGATTTTGGCGGCCTCCTTGAGGGCATCCTTCGGGTGAATGGAACCATCGGTGGTGATTTCGAGGACGAGTTTTTCGTAGTCGGTCTTTTGCTCCACACGGAAGTTCTCCACAACATATTTCACATTGCGGATAGGAGTGTAGATGGAGTCAATAGGCAGAACGTTCACATCGGTGCAGAACTCGCGGTTCTCCTCGGAGGGGACGTAGCCACGACCTTTGTTGATGGAGATTTCCATCTGCAAGGAAGCCTTGGCATCCATGTGGCAGATGATGAGTTCCGGATTAAGGACTTCGAAACCTGTGAGGTACTTGTTAAAGTCACCGGCCTTGAACTCCGTAGTGTTCTCAATGGTCACACTGACCTTCTCGTTCTCAAATTCCTCGACCACCTGGCGGAAGCGCACTTGCTTCAGGTTGAGGATAATGTTTGTGACATCTTCCTTCACACCAGGTACTGATGCGAATTCGTGCTCTACGCCTCCAATACGGACTGTATTGATTGCATAGCCTTCCAGGGAAGAAAGCAGAATACGGCGAAGAGCATTACCTACGGTAATACCGAAGCCGGGCTCCAACGGACGAAATTCGAACTTGCCGTATTTGTCATCGGCCTCCACCATTAACACCTTGTCAGGTCTTTGAAATGCTAATATCGCCATAATCAATTTTTATTTAGAGTACAATTCTACAATCAGTTGCTCCTTGATGTTCTCAGGGATGTCTGCACGCTCGGGCTTATGGAGCAGCTTGCCGGCTTTCTGGGCTTCGTCCCATTCCAGCCAGGGGTACTTACTGTGGTTGAAGCCAGCCAAGGCAGCGGCGATAACCTCCAGAGACTTACTCTTTTCGCGAACGCCGACAATCTGGCCGGGCTTGACGCTGAAAGAGGAAATATTCACCACAGCACCATCGACGACGATGTGGCGGTGGCTGACGAGCTGACGAGCAGCGGCACGGGTGGGAGCAATACCGAGACGGAAGACGATGTTGTCCAGACGGCACTCCAGATTCTGGAGCAGGATTTCACCAGTGATGCCATTGGTGCGGGCTGCCCTCTCGAACATGTTGCGGAACTGCTTCTCCAGAACACCATAGGTGTACTTTGCCTTCTGCTTCTCGGCAAGCATGATGCCATACTCAGAGGTCTTGCGACGGCGGTTGTTGCCATGCTGTCCAGGAGGAAAGTTACGCTTGGACAGCACCTTGTCGGGACCATAAATGGCCTCGCCGAAACGGCGGGCAATCTTTGACTTTGGACCAGTATAACGAGCCATAGTTTCTTATTTGGGTTTTAATGATTGTGAGCTTCGAGGGATTAGGAGTCAGACCTTAGCAGCCGCGCTAACTTACAGATGAGGATGTATGTGCCCTATGTAATTAGGGTCCTCACTCCTACCCTTTTGTGAGCTCTTTGTTGATGTTGGGTACTCTCTGTGACTTAGACTCTGCGACGCTTCGGAGGACGACATCCGTTGAAAGGAAGCGGAGTAACGTCGATGATTTCCACAACCTCGATGCCTGCACCGTGAATAGTGCGGATGGCGCTCTCACGACCATTACCAGGACCCTTCACGTAGGCCTTCACCTTGCGCAGGCCAAGGTCGTAAGCAATCTTGGCGCAATCCTGGGCGGCCATCTGGGCGGCATAAGGCGTGTTCTTCTTGGAACCGCGAAATCCCATCTTGCCGGCGCTGGACCAGGAAATGACCTGACCCTCGCTATTGGCAAGCGAAACGATGACATTGTTGAAGGAGCTGTGCACATGAAGCTGGCCCAGAGCATCAACCTTCACATTTCTTTTCTTAGCAGCGACTGTTTTCTTTGCCATATCTTACTTATTATTTGGTAGCCTTTTTCTTGTTTGCGACAGTCTTCTTCTTGCCCTTACGAGTACGGGCATTGTTCTTCGTGCTCTGACCACGAACGGGAAGTCCGTGACGGTGACGCACACCACGATAGCAACCGATATCCATCAGGCGCTTGATGTTCATCGTGATTTCCGTGCGCAGGTCACCTTCGACCTTATAATCTGCAGCGATGACCTCACGGATACGACCTGCTTGTTCGTCGGTCCAATCCTTGACCTTGATGTCCTTGTCAACACCGGCCTTCTCGAGAATCTTTGCTGCACTACTGCGACCGATGCCAAAAACATAGGTCAACGCGATTTCACCTCGCTTGTTCTGAGGCAAATCGACACCAACAATTCTTATTGCCATATCTTATACTTTGTTTCTTGTTCGATTAACCCTGACGCATTTTGAACTTAGGGTTTTTCTTGTTGATTACATACAAGCGACCCTTGCGGCGGACGATCTTGCAGTCAGGGGTACGCTTCTTTAAAGAGGCTCTTGTTTTCATATTCTTTGTTCATTTATTTATATCTGAATACGATGCGTCCCTTGGACAGGTCGTAAGGACTCATCTCGACCTTGACCTTGTCACCGGGAAGAATCTTAATGTAATGCATTCTCATCTTGCCGGAGATGTGGGCCGTAATCTGATGGCCATTCTCCAGCTCCACGCGAAACATCGCGTTGGAGAGGGACTCCATGATCTGCCCATCTTGCTCGATAGCGGATTGCTTTGCCATACTTCGTATCAGTTGGATCTGTTTATAATGTTTGGTTACGTTGTGCTTCCAATACTTCTATTTCCTCAAAGGAGGAGAGGATGTCGACCTTGCCATGATGGATGGCGATGGTATGCTCGAAGTGGGCTGCCGGACGGCTGTCGCGGGTATAGATAGACCACTTGTCCTCGGACATATACACCTCATAGGTGCCCATGGTAATCATCGGTTCGATGGCAATGCACAGACCATTTTTAATCTGCTTGCCCTGACCACGGCGCCCATAATTGGGCACCTGTGGATCCTCGTGCATGTCGCGGCCAATGCCATGCCCCACGAACTCACGGACCACGCCGTAGCCCTGAGCTTCGCAATGTGTCTGCACGGCATAGCTGATGTCGCCAATACGATGGCCGGCAACAGCCTGACCAATGCCGAGGTACAGAGCTTCCTTAGTCGTGCGCAGCAACTGGCGGACATCCTCAGCGACCTCGCCCACCTGAAAGGTGTAGCAGGAATCACCATTGTAGCCATCCAGAAGCGTGCCACAGTCGACGGAGATGATGTCGCCATCCTTTAGTACCACATCCTCAGAGGGGACACCATGCACGACAACCTCATTGACGGAAGTACAGATGCTGCCGGGGAAGGGACTGCCATAGGGATTGGGAAATCCCAGGAACGTTGGGATGGCACCGTGGTCACGAATGAACTCGTCGGCCAAACGGTTGAGCTGAGCTGTAGAGATGCCAGGTGCAACGGCACGGCCAACTTCGGCCAACGTTGCTGCCACCAACTGATTGGCGGCACGCATCCGTTCAATCTCGTCCTCTGTCTTTAGGAATATCATTATGGATAGATCGCTTGTTTAGTAGGCAGACATGGAACGGCCGCGGATGCGACCAGACTCCAACAGACCGTCGTAGTGACGCATGAGAAGATGACTCTCAATCTGCTGCAGAGTATCGAGGACAACACCCACAAGGATGAGCAACGACGTTCCACCGAAGAACTGGGCAAATTCCGGCTGGACATTCAGCAAACCTGCAAAAGCAGGCATGCAGGCAATGAAAGCCAAGAAGATGGAGCCAGGCAGCATGATGTGGGACATCACATTATCAATATAGTCTGCCGTATCCTTACCTGGACGTACACCAGGGATGAAGCCATTGTTGCGCTTCATATCCTCAGCCATCTGAACAGGGTTCATGGTGATGGCGGTGTAGAGGTAGGTGAAGATAATGATGAGCGCTGCAAAAGCCAGGTTGTAAGCCCAACTGGTGTGGTCGGACAATGCAATCATCAGGGCAGAGGGGTTCTGTCCGTCGCTCAGAGCTCCATAGAGCGTGATGGGAAGGAACATAATTGCCTGGGCAAAGATGATTGGCATCACATTGGCTGCAAACAGCTTCAAGGGGATGTACTGACGAGCGCCACCTACCTGCTGACCATTACCCTGAACACGCTTGGCATACTGGACGGGCACCTTGCGGGTAGCCTGAGTCAGCATGATAGCAGCAAGGATAGCACAGAAAAGGATGACCAGCTCAACCAGGAACATCACCAGGCCACCACCATTGAGGTTGTTGAGGCGGCTTACTGCTTCCTGACCAAAAGCCTGAGGCAGACGCGCGATGATACCCAACATAATAATCATGGACACGCCATTACCGATTCCCTTGTCCGTGATGCGCTCACCAAGCCACAGAATGAACATACTGCCGGCGGCGAGGATGACGGTGGAAGAAACCATGAACCATGTCCAGTCGAGTGCAGGACTCAGGGCGCCTCCGGACATATGGCGAAGATTCACCAGATAGCCAGGACCCTGGAAGAGCAGGATGAAGATGGTCAGGTAACGCGTGTACTGATTAATCTTGCGACGGCCACTCTCACCCTCACGCTGTATCTTCTGGAAATAAGGTACAGCAACAGCCAACAGCTGAATGACAATGGACGCCGTGATGTAGGGCATGATTCCCAACGCGAAGATGGAAGCGTTGGAGAACGCACCTCCAGAGAACATATTCAGAAGACTCATCAAGCCCTCGCTGGTCTGTTCGCGCAATGCTACCAACTGACTCGGATTGATGCCAGGAAGCACCACGAAAGAGCCAAAACGGTAGATGGCTGCGAAAGCAAGGGTGAAGAGGATCTTCATACGAAGGTCCTCTATCATCCAGATGTTCTTCAGTGTTGCAAAAAACTTCTTCATAAGTCGATTTTCTTAGAGTGTCTTTGCAGGATTCTGTCTCAAACAGTTTTAACTGTGCCGCCAGCAGCTGTGATTGCAGCCTCAGCAGTCTTAGAGAAGCTATTGGCCTCAACCTCAATCTTGGCAGTGAGTTGACCATTGCCCAGGATTTTCACCAACTGACCGGCCTTGGCCAGACCTGCAGCTACGATTTCCTGAATGCCGATCTTCTCCAGACCCTGCTCTGCCAGCTTCTGCAGCTGAGCCAGGTTCACGGGCTGGTACTCCTTGCGGTTGATGTTCTTGAAGCCGAACTTCGGCAGACGGCGCTGCAGAGGCATCTGGCCACCTTCGAAACCAATCTTCTTCTTATAACCCGAACGAGCCTTAGCACCCTTGTGACCGCGAGTGGAGGTTCCACCCAGGCCGCTACCGGGACCACGACCGATTCTCTTGCGAGTCTTCGTTGAGCCTGCTGCGGGTTTCAATGTATTTAATTTCATAATCGTGAGTCGGTTTAAAAAAGTTTAGAGTTTACAGTTTAGGGATAAAGCTGAATCAGTCCAGAACCTTGACAAGATGGTGGACGGTCTGAATCTGTCCGCGGACGGAAGGAGTGTCCTCCAGTTCCACAACATGATTCAACTTTCTCAGCCCCATAGCGTCCAGTGTACGCTTTTGATTCTTGGGGGCGCCGATGCGGCTCTTGATTTGCTTGACTTTAATCGTTGCCATTGTCTTGAACCTCCTTCGTTAACCTCTGAATACTTTCTCTACACTGATGCCGCGGTTCTGAGCCACCTGACGCGCATCGCGCATCTCAGCCAGGGCTGCGATGGTGGCCTTGACCAAGTTGTGGGGGTTAGAGGAGCCCTTAGACTTGGCCAGACAGTCAGTGATACCTACACTCTCGAGAACGGCACGCATAGCACCTCCGGCCACAACACCCGTACCAGTGCTGGCGGGCATGATGAGCACTTCGGCACCTCCAAACTTGGCAGCCTGCTCATGAGGCACCGTGCCATTAATGACGGGAACCTGTACCAAGTTCTTCTTGGCTGACTCCACGCCCTTGGCGATGGCAGCAGTAACTTCGCCGGCCTTACCGAGGCCGTAACCGATGATTCCCTTGCCGTCGCCGACTACTACGATTGCTGCGAATGTGAAAGTGCGACCACCCTTAGTCACTTTCGTGACACGATTGATGGCTACGAGGCGGTCCTTCAATTCAACATCGCTATTGATCTTTACATTCTTGATTGCCATAATGATTAGAATTTAAGTCCACCTTTACGTGCTGCATCTGCAACTTCTTTCACACGACCATGGTAGAGGTATCCGTTGCGGTCGAAGACCACCGTGGTAATACCTGCCTCCAGGGCTTTCTTTGCGATGAGTTCACCCACCTTGGCTGCCTGTTCCTTCTTCGGGCAAGCCTCCATACCGAGGGAAGAGGCTGCACACAGAGTGGTGCCGGTGAGGTCGTTGATGACCTGAACGTAGATCTGCTTGTTGCTGCGGAACACCGACATGCGGGGACGTTCGGCAGTTCCTGAGATCTTGTTGCGAACTCTATACTTAATCTTGATTCGTCTTTCTATTTTCGTTGTCATGATTACGCTATTTTAGAGTTACACTTACTTGGCACCAGCCGACTTACCAGACTTACGACGGATAACCTCACCCTTGAACAGGATACCTTTGCCCTTGTAAGGCTCGGGCTTACGGAAGGTACGAATCTTGGCACAGACCTGGCCGAGGAGCTGCTTGTCGCAGGACTGCAGGATAATCTGTGGATTCTGGTTACGCTCGGACTTGGTCTCGACTTTGACCTCCTTGGGAAGCATGAAATAGATGGGATGGGTGTAACCGAGAGCAAACTCAAGGAGATTTCCCTTGTTGCTCACACGGTAACCGACACCTACGAGCTCCAGCTGACGGGTGTAGCCCTCGCTGACGCCAACCACCATGTTGTGGATGAGTGAGCGGTACAGGCCATGGAAGGCTTGCTTCTGCTTGAGAGTGATGTTTTCAGGATCGTAAGCTTCGTCGATCGTGAAAGTCACCTCTGCCTTTTCTTTGTCATAGTTCACTACAATGGAAGGATTAACCTCTTGGGTTAAAACACCCTCCTTACCCTTAACGGTAACAACGTTGCCGTTAACGGAAATCTCAACACCAGCGGGGATGTTTATGGGCAATTTACCGATTCTTGACATGTTAAGTCCTCCTATTAATTAATAAACGTAGCAAAGTACTTCGCCGCCAATTTTCTTTTCGGCAGCTTCCTTGTTGGTCATTACTCCCTGAGAAGTGGAAAGGATGGCAACACCCAGTCCGTTAATAACACGAGGCATGTCTTTGTAGCCTGCATACTTACGCATACCAGGACGAGACACACGGATGAGTTTCTTGATGGCGTTAACCTTGTTAACAGCATCATACTTCAGGGCAATCTTGATTGTACCCTGAGGGCCATCTTCAATGAACTTGTAGTTCAGGATGTACCCCTTCTCGAAGAGGATCTTGGTGATCTCCTTCTTCAGATTCGACGCGGGAATCTCCACCACGCGGTGCTTAGCCATAATAGCGTTGCGGAGCCGTGTCAGATAGTCTGCAATAGGATCTGTCATTTGTTTGAATTGATTTAATTAATCGGCACTCTGCCGACAATATTAAACATAAAGTAACTTATAGCCTTGTGATAATGATGATTACCAGCTTGCCTTCTTCACGCCCGGAATCAGACCCTGACTAGCCATCTCACGGAACTGAATACGCGAGAGGCCGAACTGGCGCATGTAGCCCTTCGGACGACCCGTGATCTTGCAGCGGTTGTGAAGACGGATGGGGTTAGCATTGCGGGGAATGCTCTGAAGCTTCTGGGCAGCCTCGAATGCAGCCACGGCTGCCTCATCGCTGGTGTTGCCAGCATTGACGATTTTCTTCAGGGCAGCACGCTTAGCAGCATACTTGGCAACGAGTTTGGCACGCTTGACCTCGCGGGCCTTCATTGATTCTTTTGCCATATTCTCTTAGTCTTTAGCGTTCTTGAAGGGCAGACCGAACTCCTTAAGGAGAGCAAAGCCTTCCTCGTCGGTCTGTGCTGTGGTCACGAAAGTGATGTTCATACCGACAATACGGTCGATGGCATCAATGTTAATCTCTGGGAAGATAATCTGCTCCTGGATACCGAGGGTATAGTTGCCACGGCCATCGAGCTTGCTCTCGATTCCCTTGAAGTCACGGATACGGGGAAGAGCGACCTTCACGAGTTTCTCAAGGAACTCGTACATGCGCTCGCGACGCAGAGTCACCATGACACCGATAGGCATCTTCTTACGGAGCTTGAAGTTAGCCACGTCTTTCTTGGAGATGGTGGCAACAGCCTTCTGACCCGTGATTGCGGTGAGCTCGTTAATCGCAACTTCGATTATCTTCTTGTCGGCGGTAGCGATACCCAGTCCCTGGTTGATGACAATCTTCTTCAGGACCGGAATCTGCATAGCGGATGTGTAGCCGAACTTTTCCTTGAGAGCGGGAGCAATACGCTCGGTATACTCCTGCTTGAGTCTTGCGGTATTTGCCATTATTTAATCTCCTCTCCTGATTTTTTTGCATAACGGACAAGCTTGCCGTCAGCGTTCAACTTACGACCTATGCGAGTTGCCTTACCCGTCTTCGGGTCCACCACACTCAAATTGGAGATGTGGATGGGGGCTTCTTGCTTCACGATACCACCCTGAGGGTTCTTGGCGCTTGGCTTCTGGCTCTTGGAGACCATGTTCAGGCCTTCAACGATGGCCTTCTGCTCCTTGACAAGCACGCGAAGTACGGTGCCGGTCTGACCCTTGCTGTTGCCAGCAAGAACCATCACGGTGTCACCTTTCTTAATATGTAACTTAGCCATTACTTATTGAATCTGTTTTAAGATGATTAAAGTACCTCGGGTGCGAGTGATACGACCTTCATATTGACAGCACGCAGCTCACGGGCCACAGGGCCAAAGATACGGCTACCACGAAGTTCACCAGCATTGTTCAACAGTACGCAAGCGTTGTCGTCGAAACGGATATAGGAGCCATCGGCACGACGGACTTCCTTGTTTGTGCGGACGATCAAAGCCTTCGACACAGCACCCTTTTTAATTTCACTGGAGGGGATGACGCTCTTCACAGAGACAACGATGATGTCCCCGACCGTTGCATAGCGACGCTTGGTTCCTCCAAGGACGCGGATGCAGAGGCACTCTTTGGCGCCACTGTTATCTGCAACTACTAATCTAGATTCTGCCTGTATCATAATTACTTAGCTCTTTCAACGATTTCTACTACTCTCCACCTCTTGGTCTTGCTCAAGGGGCGGGTTTCCATAATCAGAACGGTGTCACCCTTGTGGCAGTCGTTCTTCTCATCATGAGCGTGATATTTCTTCGTCTTCTGGACGAACTTACCATAGATTGGGTGTCTCTCCTTATACTTGGCAGCCACTACAATGGTCTTATCCATCTTGTCACTGACGACGACACCTGTTCTTGTCTTTCTTAAGTTTCTAGCTTCCATTGTCTTAAGACCATTATTAATTAGCATTCTTCTTCTCCGCCAGGATGGTCATCATTCGGGCGATGTCGCGACGAGCCTTCTTGATTTCAGAAGGGTTCTCCAGCGGAGATACAGCATGGTTCAGCAACATCTGGTTGTACTGTGCCTTGGCTGTTTCGATTTTCTCAGCGAGCTCCTCTACAGTGAGTGCTCTTACTTCTGCAGTCTTCATAATCAAGCGTTTTTATCGTAATCTCGTCTAACAATGAACTTTGTAGTAACAGGAAGCTTCTGAGCGGCAAGGCGCAGGGCTTCTTTAGCGGTCTCATAGGGTACACCCTCGACCTCGAAGATAATACGACCGGGAGTAATCGGGAATACATAACCCACAGGGTCACCCTTACCTTTACCCATACGGACGTCGGCAGGCTTCTTGGTGATGGGTTTGTCAGGGAAGATGCGAATCCAAACCTGACCTTCACGCTGCATGTAACGAGTCACGGCAACACGAGCAGCCTCAATCTGGCGACCAGTAATCCAGTGTGTGTCGAGACTCTTGATACCGAACGACCCGAAAGCAAGCTGGTTGCCGCGCTGAGCGTTGCCTTTGCAACGACCTTTTTGCGGCCTTCTGTATTTAGTTCTTTTCGGCTGTAACATAACTTATTACGTTCTTTCTGATTGTTTAACGATTGTTGTTGCGCGGACGGCGGGGGCCACGGCGACCGCCACGATCGTTACCGCTGAAGCGACCTGTTTCCTTCTGCTGTGCGAAGTTAGGAGCGAGATCCTTCTTACCATAAACCTCACCACGGCAAATCCACACCTTGATACCAAGTAAACCAACCTTCGTGAGGGCCTCGGTCTGACAATAGTCGATGTCTGCGCGGAAAGTGTGCAGAGGAGTACGACCTTCCTTGAACATTTCGGAGCGGGCAATTTCTGCACCATTCAGACGTCCAGAGATGAGCACCTTGATGCCTTCGGCACCAGCACGCATGGCATTCTGGATAGCCATCTTAATAGCGCGACGATAGGCAATCTTACCCTCCACCTGCTTGGCGATATTAGCGCCAACGATGTTTGCATCAAGATCCGGCTTCTTTATCTCATAGATATTAATCTGGATATCCTTGTCAGTGATCTTCTTGAGTTCTTTCTTGAGGGCATCGACTTTCTCACCACCCTTACCGATGATCAAACCCGGACGAGAGGTGCATACAGTAATGGTCACAAGCTTGAGGGTACGTTCGATGACGATGCGAGCGATGCTTGCGTCGCCCAGACGAACCATGAGGTACTTGCGGATTTTGCTGTCCTCAAGAATGGAGTCACCGAAGTTCTTGCCACCAAACCAATTGGAATCCCAACCGCGGATAATACCAAGACGGTTGCTTATCGGGTTAACTTTTTGTCCCATAATTTCTTATTAATCATTAGATTTAGTGTCAACGAACAAGGTGACGTGATTGCTGCGTTTACGGATGCGGTATCCACGACCCTGAGGGGCGGGGCGCATGCGCTTGAGCGTAGCTCCTTCGTCGACAAATACTCTCGAAACGATCAGTTCGCCATCTTCGGCCTTGCGATCGTTCTTCTGTTCCCAGTTGGCGATAGCCGAACGGAGCAGTTTCTCTACATCCTGTGCGGCAGCCTTCTTGTTGAAGCGCAGTGTAGCCAGGGCGCGGTTTACCTCCATGCCGCGGATCAAATCCACCACATAACGCATCTTCCGCGGGGAGGATGGCACGCTCATGGCCTTGGCAAAGTACTGGGTCTTCTGTGCAGCCTTTCTTGCTTCAGCTGCAATTCTCTTTCTTTTTCCCATTATATTATACTCTAATTAATCGGTTTTAGAATCCTTAGACCCTGCTTACTTCTTCTTCTGACCTGCATGACCGCCGAACTTACGGGTGGGAGCGAACTCGCCGAGCTTGTGGCCGACCATGTTTTCAGTGACATACACAGGGATGAACTTGTTGCCATTGTGCACGGCAATCGTGTGACCGACAAAGTCGGGGCTGATCATTGAAGCACGAGCCCAAGTCTTCACGACGCTCTTCTTGCCGCTCTCGTTCATGGCGAGAACCTTCTTTTCAAGGCTTACTGCGATGTATGGTCCTTTTTTAAGTGAACGACTCATAATATACTTTCGAGTTTAACTGTGATTACTTCTTGTTGGCTCTTTCAATAATGTACTTATTCGACTGCTTCTTAGGTGCACGAGTCTTGAGTCCCTTTGCATAAAGGCCCTTACGTGAACGAGGATGTCCACCGCTCTGGCGTCCTTCACCACCACCCATCGGGTGATCGTGGGGGTTCATGACAACACCACGGTTGTGGGGACGACGACCGAGCCAACGGCTGCGACCGGCTTTACCGGAGGCCTCAAGTGCGTGGTCGCTGTTTCCTACGCTGCCAACAGTAGCCTTACATGCGCTGAGGATTTTACGTGTCTCGCCCGAAGGGAGCTTGATGACACAATAGCGTCCTTCGCGGGAAGTGAGCTGAGCGAAGTTTCCAGCGGAACGCACAAGGAGTGCGCCCTGACCAGGACGGAGCTCGATGTTGTGGATAACCGTACCAACAGGAATGTTCTGCAAGGGGAGTGCATTTCCTACTTCAGGAGCTGCCTCAACACCCGACATCACGGTCTGACCGACCTTCAGTCCATTGGGAGCAATAATATAACGTTTTTCACCGTCAGCATAGAAGAGGAGAGCGATGCGAGCCGAGCGGTTCGGGTCGTACTCGATAGTCTTCACGACTGCGGGAACACCATCTTTCTCTCGTTTGAAGTCGATAAAGCGGTATTTCTGCTTGTGGCCGCCGCCCATGTAGCGGACGGTCATTTTGCCGACGTTGTTACGGCCGCCTGTAGAGTGCTTGCCGTAGACGAGAGATTTCTCAGGTACCGCAGCAGTAATCTCTTCGAAGGTACCTATAATCTTGTGTCTCTGGCCCGGTGTTGTGGGCTTTAATTTACGTACTGCCATTGTTCTTTTTAGATGTTACTGTAGAAATCGATAACATCGCCCTCCTTGAGAGTGACGATGGCCTTCTTAAAGGCATTGGTGCGTCCCTGGAGGAGGCCAGCCTTGGTATAACGGCTCTTGTTCTTTCCGGCATAGCGGCAAGTAGTGATATGCACCACCGTTACATTGTAGAGGGCTTCCACCTCGTTCTTGATCTCGATCTTGTTAGCCTCAGGACGCACGATGAAGCCGAACTTGTTCTGCTTCTCGGTGATATTCGTCATCTTCTCAGTGACGAGGGGTTTGATAATGTATCCCATAGTTGTTGTAGTCCTTTACTTGTTAAGATTTTGGTCAACGACGGGCAATGCACCTTCTGTCAGCACAAGCACCTCTGCGTCAAGCACTCTGTAAGTGTTCAGCGCAGAAGCAGCCATAACATTGACCTTCTCGAGGTTTCGAGCGGACAAATATACGGCTTTATTTGCACCTGGCAAAACAAAGAGGGCCTTTTTGCCGTCAAGTTTAAGATTTTTTAAGACTTCAATGAGGCTTTTGGTCTTTGGTGTATCAAAAGTGAAGTCCTCAACAACCAGAATAGCGTTCTCCTGTGCCTTGTAAGACAGGGCACTCTTGCGTGCCAGAAGACGCACTTTCTTGTTGAGCTTGAAGCCATAATCGCGGGGTTTGGGACCAAAAACACGAGCGCCACCAACGAGGACGGGAGAATTGATGTCACCACGACGTGCTCCGCCACCACCTTTCTGGCGACCAAGCTTGCGTGTGGAACCGCTGATTTCGGAACGCTCTTTGGACTTTGCAGTACCCTGGCGCTGGTTGGCGAGGAAGAGCTTGACATCAAGATAAATTGCATGGTCATTGGGCTCTACGCCGTAGACTGCATCGTTCAGGACTACCGTACGACCGGTCTCCTGACCTTGGATATTCAAAACACGGACTTCCATCTTACTTAATAACGCTTACGATTGAACCTTTGAACCCGGGGATGCTGCCCTTGATGAGGAGCAAGTTGTGCTCGGGAATCACTTTTAACACTTGCAGATTGTGCGTTGTTACACGCTCAGAACCCATCTGGCCTCCCATTCTCAGGCCCTTGAAGACCTTTGCGGGATAGGAGCAGGCACCGATGGAACCCGGCTTGCGAGCACGGTCGTCCTGGCCATGAGTTGACTGTCCAACGCCACCGAATCCATGACGTTTCATGACGCCCTGGAAACCCTTACCTTTCGAGACGCCGATGACATCTACGTAAGCGGTGTCAGCGAAGAGTTCCACGGTGATGGTGTCACCGAGATTAACCTCTTCAAAACCTGTGAACTCGGCCAAGTGGCGCTTGGGAGTAGTACCGCTCTTGGCGAAGTGGCCGAGCATAGGCTTGGTAGTATTCTTTTCCTTAGCCTCCTCGAAGCCGAGCTGAACGGCTGCATAACCGTCCTTCTCTACGCTCTTGATCTGGGTAACTACGCAAGGACCTAATTCGATAACAGTGCACGGCACATTCTTGCCGTCGGCACTGAAGACGGAAGTCATTCCGATTTTCTTTCCTAATAATCCTGGCATTTCTGTACTAATTTGTTTGTTTAACTCTACACTCAGATTCTTACACCTTAATCTCTACTTCCACACCGCTGGGCAGTTCAAGTTTCATCAGTGCGTCCACGGTCTGTGCCGTACTGCTGTAAATGTCGATGAGACGCTTGTAGCTGCTGAGCTGGAATTGCTCGCGTGCCTTCTTGTTGACGAAGGTGGAACGGTTGACGGTGAAAATGCGCTTGTGGGTGGGGAGAGGAATGGGCCCGCTCACGATGGCACCTGTTGCCTTCACAGTCTTCACAATCTTCTCAGCGGACTTATCCACGAGGTTGTGATCGTAGGATTTCAGCTTAATTCTGATTTTCTGACTCATGTCTTAATTTTACGATTTAATGATTTACTATTTATTTTTATTCTCTGAGGTGGTTGGGCTGCCGAAGAGTCATTTGCTCGGCAGCCCCCTGCCTTATTTTTTAAACTAAATCTACACGTCCCTTGACCTCCTCAAGCACAGCCTTGGCAATGCTGCTGGAGACAGGTGCATGATGATCGTACGTCATGCTACTGGTGGCACGTCCTGAAGTGATGGTGCGGAGAGCTGTCACGTAACCAAACATCTCGCCCAGCGGCACCATTGCCTTGACGATACGAGCACCGCTACGGCTGGTGTCCATACCCTCAACCTGACCACGACGCTTGTTAAGGTCGCCGATAACGTCACCCATATTCTCTTCCGGAGTAACGACTTCCAGTTTCATGATGGGCTCCATCAGGACGGGCTTGGCCTTGGAGCAAGCGTTACGATAGGCCTGAATGGCACAGATCTCGAAGGAGAGCTGATCAGAGTCCACGGGGTGGAAAGAACCGTCAATGAGTTCTACCTTCAAGCTATCCATGGGGAATCCGCCAAGCACACCGTTCTTCATGGCACTTTCGAATCCTTTCTGAACAGCAGGAATGAACTCCTTGGGAATGTTACCACCTGTGACGCTGTTGATGAACTGCAGGCCAGAGCCTTCGAAGTCATCATCCACAGGACCTACGTTAACAATGATGTCAGCGAACTTACCGCGACCGCCAGACTGCTTCTTGTAAACCTCACGAAGGTTCACAGTCTTGGTGATAGCTTCCTTGTAGTTCACCTGAGGCTTACCCTGGTTGCATTCCACCTTGAATTCACGCTTCAGGCGGTCGATGATGATATCAAGGTGCAGCTCACCCATACCGCTGATAATGGTCTGTCCACTCTGCTCGTCGGTACGAACGGTGAATGTGGGATCCTCCTCTGCCAGCTTGGCAAGACCATTGCTGAGCTTGTCGAGGTCTTTCTGGGTCTTTGGCTCCACGGCAATACCGATAACGGGATCGGGGAACTCCATCGACTCAAGTACGATGGGTGCATCCTCGTCGCAAAGCGTATCACCCGTACGGATGTCCTTAAAGCCTACACCTGCACCGATGTCACCAGCACTGATGACTTCCACGGGGTTCTGGTGGTTGGAGTGCATCTGGAACAGACGGCTGACACGCTCCTTCTTACCCGAACGGGTATTGTAGATGTATGAGCCAGCCTCCACCTTGCCGGAATACACGCGGATGAAGGTCAGACGGCCAACGTACGGGTCGGTAGCAATTTTGAAAGCGAGTGCAGATGTCTTCTCGTCCTCATCCGGCTTACGGTCTTCCTCCTCACCTGTCTCGGGGTTCGTGCCCACGACATTCGGTGTGTCAAGAGGACTGGGAAGGAAGGCGCAGACATAGTCAAGCAGGGTCTGCACACCTTTATTCTTAAAGGAGGAACCACACAACATGGGAGTAATTTCCATGCTGACGGTGGCAGCGCGGAGAGCAGCGATAATCTCTTCCTCGGTAATGCTGGAAGGATCATCGAAGAACTTCTCCATGAGTGCTTCATCGTACTCGGCAGCGGTCTCGACCATCTTGTCATGCCACTCCTGAGCTTCGTCAAGCATGTCTGCAGGAATCTCTTCCATGACATACTCAGCTCCCATTGTTTCATCATGCCAAAGGATGGCCTTCATCTTGATGAGGTCAACCACACCCTTGAAGTTCTCTTCAGAGCCAATGGGAATCACGATGGGCACAGCCTTGGCGCCAAGGACATCCCTCATCTGCCTTACGACCTCAAAGAAGTCAGCTCCGCTACGGTCCATCTTGTTGACGTAACCAATGCGCGGCACGTTGTACTTATCGGCCTGACGCCATACTGTTTCGGACTGGGGCTCCACGCCACCGACTGCACAATAAGCAGCCACTGCGCCGTCAAGCACACGCAGGGAACGCTCCACCTCAGCGGTGAAATCTACGTGTCCCGGAGTGTCTATCAGGTTGATTTTATACTTCCTGTTGTTCCAGTTCCAGAATGTCGTCGTTGCGGCAGAGGTGATTGTGATGCCGCGCTCCTGTTCCTGGGCCATCCAGTCCATAGTTGCGGCGCCATCATGTACCTCACCGATTTTATGTGTCAGACCCGTGTAGTAGAGGATACGCTCAGACGTAGTCGTCTTACCAGCATCGATGTGAGCCATGATGCCGATATTACGGGTCAGATGCAAATCTTGTTTTGCCATTCGTTTTATGTTATCTTGAAATAATCTTTTTCCTTATTTAGAAACGGAAGTGTGCAAAAGCACGGTTAGCCTCTGCCATACGGTGCATATCTTCCTTGCGCTTGAAGGCACCGCCCTGTTCATTGTATGCATCCATTATTTCAGCAGCGAGCTTGTCGGCCATCGTTTTACCGCCACGCTTGCGTGCATAGGAAATAAGGTTCTTCATGCTAACGCTCTCCTTACGGCTGGGACGAATCTCCGTAGGCACCTGGAACGTAGCACCGCCGATACGACGGCTCTTGACCTCCACCTGCGGAGTTACTTTCTGGAGTGCTTCCTTCCAGATTTCCAGGGGAGTTTTCTCAACGCCCTGCATCTTGTTCTTCACGATTTCCAGTGCATCATAGAAGATACGATAGGAAATGCTCTTTTTGCCGTCATACATCAAATGGTTGACGAACTTTGAGACCTTCACGTCGCCATAGACGGGATCGGGAAGGACTTGTCTCTTTTTTGGT
This sequence comes from Bacteroidaceae bacterium, assembly GCA_017535725.1. Taxonomy (GTDB): domain Bacteria; phylum Bacteroidota; class Bacteroidia; order Bacteroidales; family Bacteroidaceae; genus Physcousia. The sequence continues at coordinate 59,745 of JAFXTO010000002.1, read as the reverse complement.
TTTGCTTTTCTCATTTCGCTTGAGATGTTTTTGTTTGGCTGTATTCGTTTGTTCTTCAATGCCGCCATCCTCATCACGAGGGGTCATGCCGCATTTACTCAACCGCGTTTCTACAACACAAAACCTTTGTTAATAAACAATTTACGAATAAATAATTTGGAATTCAAGCCACGTCCTTATTTCTTCTTGGCAGCCTTCGGACGCTTGGCTCCATACTTGGAACGACGCTGTGTACGATTGGCGACTCCGGCAGTATCCAGAGAACCGCGTACAATGTGATAACGTACGCCTGGGAGATCCTTCACACGACCACCGCGCACCAGCACGATGCTGTGCTCCTGCAGGTTGTGACCCTCTCCGGGGATGTAGCTGTTGACTTCCTTGGTGTTCGTAAGGCGCACACGCGCTACCTTACGCATGGCAGAATTAGGCTTCTTAGGTGTGGTTGTGTAAACGCGAACACATACGCCACGACGCTGGGGGCAGTTATCCAGCGCTGGGCTCTTGCTCTTATCCACAAGCACCTTGCGGCCTTTCCGCACGAGTTGTTGAATGGTTGGCATTGTTGTTTTGTTTTTTGTAATTATATATTGTGTATTTTGTTATCAAGCACGATTCAAACGGGCACTCTATGCCCATTCGGGCTGCAAAGGTAGACAAAATCCTGCATATAACAATGCCCTCAAAGCCAGAAAATCGCTTCGAGGGCACAAAAGAAGTATATTTTTCTTGAATTTTAAGAAGATTTAACAGAATACACCGCTCAAATAAGCATTTTAACGGCACAAAGTGTTAAGTGTAAAACGCTCACTTATGACCACGGTGAGGTCAGTTCACCTTAAATGGAGAGATAGGACCATTTTGCGAGGAAGCATCCTCTGCCAACTGGATTAACCCGAAGTTCTTCTCGTAGTTGGCCATATTTTGTTCCAGCAATCGCATCAACCTCTTGGCCTGAACTGGAGACATCACTACACGGCTCTGCACGTTGGCCCGAGGCATACCAGGATGATGGAAAACAAAGTCCATAATGAATTCCGTTGGCGTATAGCCCATGATAGCCAAATTACTATAGACACCCTTCTCCACTTCTGGAGTCATGTTCACCTGTACTTGTCCTGGCTTTTGTTCATTGTCCTTTGCCATGATTCTGTCATTTATTCGGTTTTATCAATCTTCTTTTTATATTAATAAGGTACGCGCGAGGCAAGGATGCCCGAAATCCTATACGAAAAGCCGGGCTTCTCCTGCTTGTCGGCATCGGCATTAAAGGCCCAGCTTCTTCTTTGCTGCGGCGGCAGCGTCGTCAATAGCCTGGTTGGCCTTCTCCTGCGCTTTCTGTTGTGCGGCAGCAGCTTCTTCTTCCACCTTAGCCTTAGCAGCCGAGGCAGCTTCTTCAGCAGCCTGCTTGGCAGCTTCTGGAGCAGCCTCCACAGCAGCCTTCGCGGCATCCACGGCCTGCTTTGCGGCATCAACCTGCTCATCGGCAGTAGTAGCAACGCCAGTAGCAGCGCTGTTTACAGACTCCAGCAGGCTGGAAGGCAGATTCTCCACGTTGGACAGGGCCTCAGCAATCGTGGTGCTGGCACCGATAGCCTTCAGGGTCTCTGCATTCTCGCTGATGAACTGATTGATGGTCTCCGTGTAGGCCTTTGCAGCAGCCTCATCACCCTTAGCGATGAACTCGGCAACTTTCTCGGCCACTTGGGAACCGATAGCCTTAATCTGTTCGGGGTCTGCATTCTTAATTTGTTCCTGAAGCAAGGCCACTACTTTCTGTGCCTGTTCTACGGGTGTTACTTCAGCCTCCGTCGTCTCTGTGGCAAGGCTGTCAAGTTCTGCTGTGTTACCATTCGTTTTTCCTCCGCATGATACGAGGCTCAAAGTTGCAACTGCTGCAACCATGAAAAGCATGATTTTCTTCATTGTCTTTTTCTCTTTAATAGTTTATGAATAATTACAAATTCTGTCTCATCCAAGTCACCCTCGGGTGAAATCCGAGGCAAATGTAGCCCAAAAGTGCGAAAGCGGTGCAAGATTTGTGCTAAAATGTGTGAAGTTCCCCGTTTTTGTCTTATATTTGCCCCCAAAATACAGGCAAATGGCTTTAAAATTGGAAAAAATGTACCAGAAAATATTTTTTCGCAAGACCTCACTCTTATTCCTGCTGATTACTCTCGGGCTCCCTGTCCTGGCGGCTCCCCGAGGGCTATCAGCCGAGCCAGACTCCACAGGCCGCGACCTCTTGCAACAGACAGAGATGACTTTTGAGTGGTCGGGCACCGTCGCTTCGGGTGACTTCGCGCCGCTTTGGCTCTCCGCTAATCGTTATGGTCTCGGAAGCGTTGAAACACAATCTATATATGAACGGGCGCGTATGGAACGCTCTATCCTCCACGACGAAGGCCGAAAGTGGCGAATAGGCTACGGCTTCGATGCAGCCCTCACATTTGGCCACGAGCGCCATGTCATCCTTCAGCAAGCTTACGTCGAAGGGGCCTGGCGGTGCCTACGCCTGACCGTGGGAGCCAAGCAGCAGAAACTGGAGATGCAGAACAACGAGCTAAGCAGCGGGGCCCTGACGTATGGCATCAACGCACGCCCCATCCCTCAGATACGCTTAGACGTGGACTGGTTCTCGTTCCCCGGCACCCGGGGATGGTGGCAATGGACCCTGCACGGAAGCTATGGGCTGAAGACCGATGGTCCTTGGCAGGAAGAATGGGTTGCAGAAGGAACTCGCTACACCCGCCATTCTTTATATCACGAGAAGGCACTCCATTGGCAGTTCGGCCGCCCAGATATCTTCCCACTCACCTACGAGATTGGCCTGAATATGGCGGCCGAATTCGGAGGGACGAGCTATGGAGTTGTCTCCGGCCGCTATCAAGGTACCACGACCTTCAAGCACTCTTCCAACCTACGTTCCTTCTGGAACGCCCTCATCTGCAGCGGCAGCGATGCCACCGACGGGAGCGACCCCAACGTGGAAGGCAATCATCTGGGCAGCTGGGTAATGCAGCTCAAGTACCACGGACATCGTTGGCAAGCGCGTGCTTACTGGGAGCGTTTCTTCGAAGACCACTCCCAGCTGACCGTACAGTATGGCATCCACGACATGCTCATTGGGGCTGAGGTCACCCTACCCCACAACCGGATTGTCAGTAGTGTCGTTTTCGAATATTTAGGAACGACGGACCAGACAGGACCGATTCTCCACGACCCCACTCCTTTCTTTCCCCTGCGCATAGCTGGACGGGACGACTATTACAACAACCTCAACTACAGCGGGTGGCAGAACTATGGCCATACGATAGGCAACCCCTTGATAACTTCACCTTTATATAATGCCGCCCTTAACCAAAGCAACCATCTCCGTTTTTACAACAACCGCATTCACGCTTGGCACGCGGCCCTCGCAGGCGACCCCTCTTCCGAATGGCATTGGCGCGCCTTATTCTCCTTTTCCCACAACTGGGGAACCTACGACTATCCCTTCACGGACATGCAGCACCAAGCCTACGCCATGGCCGAAGCCACCTACCGTCCCCGCTGGGCAGAGGGATGGACAGGCGTCGCGGCACTTGCATTGGATCATGGACAACTTCTGGGAAACAGTTTCGGAGGCCAACTAACCATACGCAAAACGCTCAACCTCAAATAATCCAACAATGAAGTTACCTACCACCCATACATCACATAAGTCCCCCAAGGCTTACAAGCCCTATTACCTGCTTTCCCTCCTGCTCTTCCTACTCGCTTCCTGCGATAAGACTCCCGCCAACGGTGCCCTCGATGGTCATTGGCAGCTGACATCCATTGAGACACCCGAAGCCAGCACCCAGACCAAGGACAATCTCACCTTCCTCTCTATCCAGCTGGAAATAGCACAATTTGAAGATCATACAAGCAACACTCGCCTCTACTCCCATTTCACCCATCAAGGCGACTCCCTCCTCTTCTTCGACCTCTCACATCCCTCCGCCCACTCCGTCGATGACAACACGACCCAATGGGTTACCGCCGAGGAACTCGACAAGGGGCTGATGAATCCCTGGGGAATACACACCTTGCATACCCGTTTCCATATCCAAACACTCACTTCCAGCTCACTGGTCCTCGAAAAAGCCGACACTCTGCTGCGTTTTAGAAAATTTTGACCTCTAAGCGCACCATTTACCAATAAAAAGCGGTATATTTGCAGCCCAATAGGCGAAGGGGAACCCTTCCAACGCACTTATGACAGCCGAAGAAAAAAGCATACAGCACCACTCCTTCTGGGACAACGTCCGCTCCACGATGAAGTCCGAGGACACCGAAGGACGCTTTGAACTCCTGTTCACACGTACCCCCGGTTACCTCTGGGCACAGTTGTTCCGTGTGCTGCACGTTCATCCCATTGCCGTGACACTCATTAGTATTGTCCTCGGTGCGGCCTCCGCTTTTTTCTTTGTGAAGACAGACCTGCAGAATAACATCATCGCCGTCTGTCTGCTCGTAGTGGCCAACTGGCTGGACTGTGCCGACGGACAGCTGGCTCGCATCACCGGCAAGAGGACACTCATCGGCCGCATCCTCGATGGTTTCGCGGGCGATGTATGGTTTCAGTTCATCTATGTTGCTCTCGCCCTCCGCCTGACTCCCACCTGGGGCATTTGGGGCTGGCTTCTGGGAGCCTACGCCGGCTATTGGTGCCACGTCCGCCAGGCCAACCTCGCTGACTACTACCGCAACCAGCACCTTTACTTCCAGTTAGGAGCCCGACGCAGCGAACTGGACCGCAGCAAGCAGCTTCAAATACGGTATGACAGCCTTCTGTGGATGAGCCCCGACTGGTTCGAGAAGCTCTACCTATTCTTCTACATCCGTTATACCCTCCGTCAGGAGCACATGACTCCCAACTGTCAGACCATGCTCGACCTCCTCGAGGTGCGCTACGGCGACGATGTGCCAGACGAGCTCCGCGAGGAATTCGTGCGCCGCAGCCGTCCCATGATGCCAGTCTGCCAGGCTCTGACCTTCGACCTGCGCATCGGCGTTCTTTACCTCACGGCGTTGCTCAACTGCGTGTGGGTCTATTTCCTCTTCGAGGGTATCGTGCTCCAGATCATCTTCTTCCGCCTCCGCAGCAAGCACGAACAGCTGTGCCGCGATATTGCAGAGAAGTTGAGAGACAAAAGTTAAAATCGACCGTTATGACAGCATACCATAGATCCAATATAGCACTCCTACTGGCTGGCGGCGACGGCACCCGCGCTGCGCAGAGCGTGCCCAAGCAATATGTCCAGATAGAGGGCATTCCCATTCTGGCCTATACCATGCGCGCCTTCGACCGTCACCCGCTCATTGATGGTGTCTTCGTTGTTTGCCGCGATGAGTGGTCACATCTGGTCCAGCGTGCTGCCACAGAGCTGGCTTTCAACAAATTCCGCGGCACCATTTCCGCTGGAGACAGCTGTTTTGCATCTATCCGCAACGGCGTCCGTCACCTCGCCGGACTCTACCCGAATCCCGATTCTTCTTCCAGCCCCGCGAATCCCTCTTCTCCTTCTGAGGAAGCCGAAGTCGTCGATTCGTCCGCCGATGCCTTCTCCGACCCCATCATCCTCGTCCACGACGGCGTGCGTCCCCTCGTTTCCTCTGCTGTCATCACAGATGCCATCAACGTCTGCAGCCGTCACGGTAGTGCCATAGCGGCACTTCAGGGCGAGGAAGCATTCCTTACTGGCGACGCCACCAAGGGAACAGGCATGATTCCGCGCGAACAACTCTGGGGAGCACAGACACCACAGACCTTCCCTCTAAGCACCCTCGTAGAAGTCTTCGACGAAGCCAGGCAAAAGGGCATCGAGGACTCCCAGTCGCTCTATACCCTCATGGCAGAACTCCACCGCTGGCCACTCTACAAGTCACGTGGCGAGCGCGTGAACCTTAAAATAACCCACCCTGAAGACATCTGGCTTTTTAGCAGACTCGTCAGCGTACTTTAATCACATACCTATCATCATGAAGAAACGACTCCTCTCATTGGCCTTGGTACTTACCACCTTGGCCGTACAGGCAGAAGTCCAATTGCCTGGCTGGATGACCTCTCACATGGTTCTTCAGCAACAGACCACCGTTCACCTCAACGCTACTGCCAAGAAAGGCGCCACCGTCAAGATTACCGCCTCTTGGGACCAGCAGACTCAGAAAATCCAGGCCGACAAGCAGACTGGTGCCTTTGCCTTCGACCTCCGTGTGCCCCGTGCTGGAGGCCCCTACTCCATCACCTTCGACGATGGCAAGAAACTCGTCCTCGAGGATGTGATGGCGGGAGAAGTCTGGTTCTGCAGCGGACAGTCGAATATGGAAATGCCCGTGAAAGGCTGGGGCAAGGTGCTGAACTTCGAACAGGAAGTGGCTGCTGCCAACCACCCGTTGGTACGTCTCTTCCAAGTCGGACACGCCGTAGCCCTCACCCCGCAGACCACCGTGCCGCAGGGGCACACCAAGGGCTGGGCTGTCTGCTCGCCCGAAATGGTGGAAGAGTTCTCCGCCTGTGCCTATTTCTTTGCCCGCGAGGTGTCGCAGAAACTGGGTATTGCCATTGGTGTGGTCAACAGCTCATGGGGCGGAACGCCTGCTGAGAGCTGGACCAGCAACGAGGCGCTGAAGGGCGTCACCGGTTTCGAGAAACATGAGCAGCGGGCCGCAGAAGCTGGCTACGACGAGCAGAAACTCAAGCAACTCTATCAGGACGAGCGCCTTGAATGGATGAAGGAAGCCTTCGGCGCTGATGCAGGCCTGGAAGAGGGCAACCTGCGCCGTGCGCCTTGGGCGGCCACTGACTTTGACGACAGCAGCTGGGCAAAGCAGCAACAGCCCACGCAATGGGACAACGACGCTGCGCTGAAGGACTTCGACGGAGTTGTATGGATGCGCCGCGTGGTTGATATCCCTGCTCCTATTGCTGGTAAGGACTTGAAACTGAACCTCGGAGGTATCGACGATGAGGATGTCACCTACTGGAATGGCGAGAGCGTTGGGATGACCGCCGGATGGAGTGCCAAGCGTTCTTACAACGTCCCTGGCCGTCTCGTGCAGGCTGGTCGCAACGTGCTGACCGTTCGTATCTACGATACCAGCGGCAACGGTGGCTTCAACGCCGCAGCCGACGCCTTCAATATCACCTCCGGCTCCACCACGATTTCCCTGGCTGGAGAATGGAGCTGGCAAAAGAGTATGGACGCCACGCAGGTGAAAAACATATCGGCTATCGTAGAACCGAAGCCCCTCAACGACTCGTGGTACCCCGCCAACCTCTGGAACGCGATGGTGGCTCCCTTCCTCGATATGCCCGTTCGCGGCTTCCTCTGGTATCAGGGCTGCTCCAACGTGGGTCGAGCCGTGCAGTACGAAAGCCTCTTCCAGGCGATGATTCTCGACTGGCAGGCCAAGTTCAACAAGAATGCGGTGGTAGCGGCCTATCCGAAACCCGCACAGCAGGACGAGCGTCGCCGCTTCTTTGCCCAAGCCGACTCCAAGGCACTCCCCTTCTACTTCGTTCAGATTGCCAACTACCGCTGGGAGAAAGACCTGCAGCCGCAGTCTGACTGGGCTGCTATCCGCGAGGCACAGCGACAGGCCACCAAGCTCGACGGCGTAGGAATGATGGTGAATATAGATATAGGTATGGCGATGGATATCCACCCGAAGAACAAGCAGGAGGTGGGTCGCCGCCTGGCCCTGCTCGCCCTCAACCGCACCTATGGTCGCGAGGAGCCCTGCGCAGCACCTGAATATATGCAGATGCGTGTCAGCGAGGGCAAAGCCATCCTCACCTTCCGTCCCGTTCAGGGCAGCGACGCCTTGGCACAGAACGACGATATCAAGGGCTTCTCCATTGCGGGTCCCGACCACCAATGGCACGTCGCTAAGGCTCGTGTGGAAGGCGAGCGCTGGATGCAGCGCGTCATCGTCGAATGCCCCGAAGTGGCGCTTCCCATTGCCGTTCGCTACGCCTGGGCCGACAATCCAACCTGCGACCTGAAGACCGTCAGCGGACTGCCCGTAGGTCCCTTCCGCACCGACGACTGGGCAGACTTCAAATAACCTTGTTGCCGAAAACAATAGAATAAATAGGTATTGAAAGTTGTCTCGATGATGATTCGCAGGTGCATTTCATGTCTCTTCGCAATATTTCTGCTGGTGGCGACCACGAGTAGCGTGGCCGTCGCCCAGCCGTTGCCCCGCACCCAGACCATAGCCCATCGAGGTGACTGGCAGCCCGAGGGCTCGGCTCAGAACTCGAGGACCTCCCTGCAACGGGCGCTGGATCTCGGGATTTTCGGTTCCGAGATAGACATCTGGCTGACGCGCGACGGACATATCATGGTCAACCACGACGCCACCTACAAGGGCGTCACCGTTCAGGACACCACCTATGCCGCCTGCAAGCGCCTACGTCTGAAAAACGGTGAGGCCATGCCGCAGCTGAAAGACCTGCTGAAGATTCTGAAGAAGAGCAAGAGCCCGACAAAATTGGTGGTGGAGGTGAAGAACCACCGCGAGCCTCAACGTAGCCGCGAGTGCGCCGAAGCAGCCGTGAAAGCCATCCGGAGCCGCAAACTCGAGGAGCGCGTCATGTACATTTCCTTCTCCATCGAAGCGTGCGAGACCATTCACCAACTGGCGCCACAGGCCGAAGTGGCTTATCTCAGCGGCGACCGTACTCCGGCAGAACTGCATGCCATGGGACTGACAGGGCTGGACTACCACATCAACGTTTTCCGCAAGCATCCCGAATGGGTGAAGGAGGCGCACGACCTGGGGATGAATGTCAACGTCTGGACCGTGGATAAAGCTGAGGATATCGAAGCTATGCGCGACCTGGGTGTGGATTACATCACCACCAACGACCCAGTCCTCTGCCAACAACTTGTAAATCAATAACGATAGACTCAACTGTCTGCTTCACGTCTCGCCTCTCTGTCCCCCTCGCAGAGAGGCTTTCTTTTATCCCCTTCTCTGCCTTAATGATTGGCTCATCAATCTATAATCATTCCCCAATAGATACAGACGCACAAATCGTTTGACAGTTGTCAAACGATTCACTCGTCCGTACGAGTTTGCAATATCGTCCGTACGTGTTTGTAATATCGTCCTTACGTGTTTGAGTTTTCGTCCTTATGTGTTTGTCAACTCGTCAACTCGTCAACTTGTCAACTCATCAACTTGTCAACTCGTCCCTACCTTGTTTGTGGTTCATCCTTGTTTCGCGCCCCTATACGCGCGCGGGCACGAAAAGATGAAAAATCCCGTCATTTCGTCACAAAAGGGGATTTTTAATGCGTATTTATATTGACAATTAATTGTTTATAAGTGTGACGGAAAGTGTGACGAAGGTGACAAATCGGTGACGAAGTGACGAAATGAGGTATTTTACACGAATTTTTCATGAATTTATCCGTGAATTTTTCATGAATTATTTATGATTAGATTGACGAATAGGTTGGCGCAGATTGACGATTGACGTTAAATAACTAAAGTTTCCCACCCTAATGATTTGCATCCTGCAAAAGACGCTAAAAGCGTCTCCGCTCAGTAACCGGGGGTGCGCAGTACCCCCGGATTATCCGACGACAGGGAAGATGCACCCTAAAGGGATGCCCCATCAAGAAAGTGGTCACAATGGTCAAGGTCAAAATGGTCATTTTCGTTTTTGGATTCGGTCATTTGGCTCACTATATATAAATATAAATATTTATATATAGTGGCGGATTTTGACAAGCAGAAATCGATTTTGACCATTTTGACCTTGACCACTTTGACCAATGGCGAGTCTGCTCACGTTCGGCAATTGAAGCAAGCATCATTGCACTCACTAAATCGCAGACTTGACCATTGTGACCAATGGCGAGTCTGCTCACGTTCGGCAATTGATGCAAGCATCATTGCACTCACTTAATCGCAGACTTGACCACTTTGACCAAGGCGAGTCTGCTCACGCTCGCAGACTTGACCAAGGCAGGACGGGAGAGAATGCAGATTGATGGTTTGCTTGACGAGGATTCTTGAAGGGTCAAGCGGCGGAAGCGCCGAGCGGACGGTTAAAATAGAGTTGAAATGCGGCGGAAGAGAAGAAAATGGGGTGAACTTGTGGGAAAAGTGGAAAATATATGGTGAAAAGTGCGGTAATATGAAAAAAAAGTTGTACCTTTGCGCACTATTTGATATAGGGAAAAGTAATTGAAGTTTTAATGATTTTATTCGACAAGATAAATACAAGACGATTTCTGCCGCAGCACGTAAGACAATCTCTGCCGCAGCTCGTGAGACGTTTTCTGCTGCTGCTCGTTACGGGGCTGTTCTTCTGTATGCCTGCGGGCGCCGTGCAACAGGAAGATGTCGTCCGTTTGGAGGAAGAGATGCTGACCTCTTTCGGCACGAAGGACCGGGAACGGTTCATCGGCATCACCGAAGAACTGAAAGCGGCCAGCCTGGAAGTGGGCGACGAGCGGAGGTTCTACAAGGCGTGGGGCACACAGGCTGTCTTTGAGGCCACGCAGCAGAACTATCAGGAGGGACTGGATATTGCCGAGAGCATCCTGGAATATGCCGAGGAACATGCCAGCGTGTTCGGTGAATACGCCTACCTGCACACGAAAGCCATGGTGCTCCTGCAGAAGCAGGACTATAGCGGTGCCGAAGCGGCCTTCATAGAAGCGGTGGAGTACCACCACAGACGTTTCCCCCTCGAGAGTGCCGGAGAGGACTTGCTGGAACTCATGATGATAGCCGTCCATCGGAATGACGACGAGGCCAGTGCGAAGTACGCACGCCAGATTCTGGAAGAACCGAATACGCTCCTCATTCGCAAGGAGAAAGCCTTGTGCCAGCTCTGCGAGGTGGCCTTCCGCAAGGATGATGTGACGGAGTTCAATCGCTACAGCCATGAACTGAAGGTGCTGAAGCCGCTCGAGGAAATCAGCATGCAGCGACTTCAGGTTGAAGTGGACTATCATATCATCAACGGAGAGTATGACAAGGCCCTGGAACTTGTGGAGCGACTGAAGGTGGATAGGCGCAACGAGCGGAAGGCGCTCATCTACCATCGCATGGGCGACGACGCGCGGGCATACCAGTACATGCAGGAATATAAGAGGATTAGCGATTCCATCATGCAGGAGTCCCACGAGGACGTGGTTGCCAGCTACTATGAACAGATGAATGAGGCACACCTGCAGTTGCAGCGGAATCAGCTGGAAAGTGAGAGCGAACGACAGCAGAAACTCACGGTCTCGATCTTTGTGGGCCTGCTGATCGTCCTCCTGCTGGTCTTCCTCTGGATAGAACGTCGCACCATCCGGCAGCTCCGGCACGACAACAGGTCGTTGGCCTACGAGCGGAAAGACGCCGAGCGTGCGCTGACGGACTTGAACGAGCTGTCCTTCTTCGAGAGCAAGGAAGAACTGGACCTCTCTGCATCCGTACACCTCAATAAGCTGTGTAACCGCGTGGCCGATTCCACACAGCCTCATTGCTATAAGGGTGTCTATGTGATGTTCCAGACCACGTTACCCGATGACTTTGAGATTCAGACGGAGCCCGAGGCGCTGAGGAAACTCCTGGCGCACCTGCTGCACTACTCAGCGCGTTTCACCCACAAGGGATACATCAAGTTGCTCTGCCAGGAGGATGGCGACAACGTGCTGCTCAGCGTCACGGACACCAGCGCCGGACTGGGTAATAAGCCTGCTGCCAATGTGATAGGTATGTTCTCCGAGAAGGGCAACAAGGTCCGCTATGTGGGCATGAACTTCAATATCTGCCAGTCCATCACCCGTCTGTTGCACGGCCGTATCTGGCACGATGCGGAATACACCAGCGGCACACGCTTCTACTGTCAATTACCCAAAAGCGCACGGACTGCGGTGTTAAAGAACCGCACCTATCAGGAGGCATTGGGGCACCCCATCTCCTAAGAGTCGAAATTTTGCATAAAATATAATAAAAAGGTGAAAACAACCAGTATTCCAGTGAAAGAAACATCTATACAGGACAGCCGATTGACACGCAATGTCCTGATTACGGTTTTCGTGGTCTTGATTGCCACGCTTTCGACGGCTTTTTGGTTTTGTTATCAGACCGTAAAGGCGGAAGCCTACGCCCGCTACATGGGCATTAAGAATGTCTCTGCGGAGAAGGTTTCCCGCGTCGTCCGAGGCGTGGAGTTGAGTGCGCAGAATGTCTTTGACGAGGTAAGTGCGAACATGGACACCCCGGAGAACGTGATTACCGCCCTGAGGCGCAAGGCCAACCTCAACCGCGACACCCGAGGTTACTTTGCCGCTTTCGAACTCGACTATTTCCCGGAGCAGGGCACGTGGTTTGAGCCGTATATCTACCAGCCCGACGTCACGGGCTTTGAGTACCGCCAAGTGGGCTCCGCACGCCACAACTATACCAAGTCTCCGTGGTATGTCCAAGCCAAGAAGACTGGCGAGACATTCTGGTCCGAACCTTATTATTACTACGATGGCACCAGCATGAGCGGACACTACACGACGTTTATCAAGCCCCTCTACGACGGCAACGGGCGCCTGGCGTGTGTCTGCGGAGCGGACATGAAGTTCGAGTGGCTGGCCAAGGAACTGGAGTGGGTGGATGAGTCCAGCAAGCACGACCAACAGCTCAATAAATACCAGATGATGTCCAAGGACCTCGATTTCTACTCCTTGATTCTCGACATCGACGGAACCAGTATCGCGCACCCCGAGGAGCTGTCGTTTTCCATCACCGATCATGATGCCCTCCTGAATCTGGCACAGAAGAAAGGTGGAGAGCTCGACATGAATGTGGGCGGCGTGCCCTGTACGGTGTACTACGGTCCGATAGAAAATATCGAATGGGCCATAGCTGTCGTCGTGCCCAAGCAGGACCTGTTGAAGCCCATGTTGCCTTTGGCCCTTGTCTTCGTGCTGCTCGCAGCCGTAGGAATGCTGATAGTATGGTTAGTCACACGGACGGTTGCAAAGAAAGCCACCTCCGCAATGGAAAATTAAGATATGAGAAAACTCTTCAAAGCCGCATTCTCCCCCCCCTCGCTCAAGCTCAATACGACGGCCATCTGCGAGGTCATGTTACTGCTCGTGGTCTCGCTGGCGGTAATCTTCTACTTCTCGCGCGAGGTACTCAAGAAAGAGGCCGTGCAAGATGCCGAACAGACATTGCGCGGTTCGGAATTGCAGGTGGACAACGTCCTGCGCGGGGTGGAGCAGTCCGTGGGTAACGTCTACTGGGAACTGCTGGGGCACCTCGACCAGCCCGACCACATGACGACCTACGCACGTGAGCTGGTGGTGTGCAATCCGCATATTATGGGTTGTGCCATCAGCTTCGTTCCCAACTATTATCCCGACCGCGAACAGTTCATGGCCTACGTCCAGCGCAAGAAATACGACTCGCCGGAACTCCTCACGCCGGAAATGATGGGCGACCTGCCCTATGTGGAGCAGGATTGGTACAAGGACGCCGTGGAGACGGGCTTGTCGAGCTGGAGACAGTCCAGGCACGTGACCAATGACGAGGAAATGCCTCTCCTCTTCTGCCTGCCCATGATGGACAGGAGCCAGCAAGTCATAGGGGTTATGGCCGTGGAGGTGTCCGTGGACTTGCTCTCGCAGATGGTGAATGTTTCCAAGATGTCATCCAGCAGCTACTGCATACTGATAGACAAAGACGGGAAATACATCATAAATCCCGACCCCGAGAAGCGCAAGGGAAAGACGATTTTTGACGTTATTCCCGAGGATGCACCCTCCGTTGTGCTCGAAAGTGCCCAAGCCATGGCGGCCGGCAGTACGGGCAACAGCTTTTTCTACGTGGGAGGTGAAGAGTACCGTTTGTTCTACAAGCCTTTTGTGCGCTACGAAGTGACTGGCCGTGCCCGCCCGAAGAACGATTGGCGCATCGCCGTCGTTTACCCGACGGTGGATGTCACAGAGTCCTACAGTCAGCTCATTTACCACGTGATGGCCATCGCCGTTGGTGCCCTGCTCCTCTTCTGGATACTTTGCCGTATAGTCTTCCGGATACAGCTGAGGCCCGTTCGCGAACTCACGGAGATAGCCGAAAGTATTGCGGAGGGCAACTTCAATGAGGAGATACCGCGGACGCGACGGATGGATGAGGTCGGCCTGTTCCAGCAGAATTTCAGAATCATGCAGGAGACGTTGCTGACCCAGGTGGAAGAAGAAGAACAACTGACGAAGACACTGAACGAACGCCGCGAGACCCTGCGCAGGCTCAATGATCAGGCCAAGGATTCCCGCCGCGTGCGTGTGGACTTCCTGCGCAATGTGACGAACCAGATGATAGCCCCGTCCGATGCTATCGGCAAGTGTGTCAACAACCTCTTGGAGCATTACGACGAATTAAGCCCGGAAGAGGCAAGGCGCGAGGCAGATACCATCAGGCGAGAGAGCAAGATCATCCTGGGACTGCTTGACCAAATGTTGAACACCTCATCCCCCGAGGTGAGAAAGGAGGATAATTATGGATAAGCCGCGTAAAAGTCTGGCCCGGAAGATAGGTATTACCATCTTACTGCTGGCAGCACCCCTCTTCATGGTTTCGCTGGGCGTCTTCTTCAAGCACGTGCAGGCAATCATGCACAAGGAAACCATGGAGCGTTCCTACAGCACGCTGAACACCACCATGCAGCGCGTGGTCAACTACATGTCTGCCGTCAAGAACGCAGCCAAGTCAAATGTGTGGCTGATGGAGGCTAACTTCAATCCCGACTCCCTGCAGTCCCTCTCGCGTCGCATCGTCACCATCAACCAAAGCGTAATCAGTTGCTCGGTGGGTACGGAACCCGATGTATTTCCGGAGTATGGCTCTCGGTTCTCGGTCTATTCCGTGAATGACGGTGACACCATCCTCACCGCGCGTGAGTCGGATTACGACTACTACGAGCGGCATTGGTATCAGGAACCCAAGCGTACGGGCAAGGATAGCTGGCTGGATCCGTTCAGCGACTTCAACCAGGGCACCATCAGCCTCAATGATGCCATTGCTTCCTATTGCATCCCCTTGCGTCCGGGAGGCGGTCGCATTCAGGGTGTTGTCTCCACGGACTTCTCCTTTGGCCGTTTGTCGAAAATCATCGAGGCATCGGAACATCCATTCCCCAGCGCCTACTACATGCTGCTGGGCACCGATGGCCGCTATCTGGTGTACCCGGAATCCAGCTTCCTGTTCCGTCGGACCATCTTCTCGGTCACGGACTCCATCCAGGACCCGGATGTCATCAAGCTGGGACGCGAGATGACCGCTGGCAAACAGGGCATCATGCACGTCAAGAGGGGCGACGAGGTCTATCACGTCTGCTATGCTCCTGTGCCTGAGACCCAATGGAGTCTGGCCATGGTATGCTTGGACGATGAGGTGCTGAGCGACTATAATCACCTGGTGTATCTCGCCATCATCGTCGTGGTGGTCGGCCTGATGCTCATCCTGCTCATCACGGTCAGCGTCGTCCGAATGAATATCAAGCCCATCAAACAGCTACTGGATGACATGCAGATGATTGCCAGCGGCAACTACGATGTGGTGATTCCCCTGTCACCCCGCAAGGACGCGGTGGCACTCCTGCAGAACGCTTTCATCGCGATGAAGCGAACCATCGTGGCACACATGAAGGAAGTCAAGCAGACATCGGAGCAAGTCAGAGTCGAAAACGAGGAGCTGGAGCAAGCTATGGCAGCCGCCAAGAAATCGTTTGAGGAAAAACGCCGGTTCTCACAACACGTCCTTCGACAGATACGTTTGCCTCTGAACATCCTCGAAGGTATGACAGACACCTTGCTGAGCCACCACCTGACGCCCAGCGAGCTGCAGGTCGTCAAGGACACGATGGCCATCAATGTCATCCGCCTGGACCGAAGGGTGACGATGCTCTATGATAGTTCCAGACCGAAGTCTGAGGACAAGGTGCAATACCTGCGGAACTCGAAACTGCCCTGCAACGAGCTTGCACGCGAGGTCATCGAGTACATGCACACGTGCCATGCGAACCTGGAATTCCATCTGGAGACGTTGCTGTCCGATGATGTGTGCATCCAGACCAACCACTTCTTCCTCAATCGTGCCATTGGTGAGCTCCTGCACAACGCCGCCAAGTTCTCCGACGACAAGCATATCACCCTGCGCCTGATGGAGACGGAGTCCACCGTCTGCTTCATCGTGGAAGATACCGGCCCAGGTCTTCAGAAGGATTGGCACGAGATTCTCACCCAGCCCTTCACGCAGGCCAACGAGGAGTCCATGGGATTTGGACTCGGACTGCCGCTGGCCCAGCGCCAAGTTACCGGCCTCGGCGGTAACCTCATCTACGACGCCGACTATCAACAAGGTTGCCGTATCATCATCGAAATGCCGAAATAAGAAGAAGGTAGAGGCATAATAAGAAGAAGGTAGAGGCATTAAAGAAATGCCGAAATAAGTAGAAGGTATAGATTTATATAGAGCTATGAAACACATAGTGGTCTTCGCAGTAAGTCTGTTGTTGTCCGTTCGTGTCCTCGCTCAGATACCTTATTTTGCAGCAACCGTGGGGGATGGCAAGTTGTACGGCTATACCTCGTTGAAGCTGCGTCCGGGCGTGAACAAGATGGCGACGTACACCACGTTCCAGTACGGCTTGGGCGACCATTTCGCTACTGGCCTCGATTTGTACACAGGGCCAGGCTGTGCCTGCTGGGGTGCCTTAGTCCGCTACGGCGTGGGCATCAGCAAGTGGTTCAATATCGGTGCGGAAGTCACTCCGACGTTCAACTTGAATGACAGTTTCCGCTTCGCCTACCTGACGAACGCCCTCTACCTGAATGGAGCCATCACTAGGGACGGTCGCCTGTTCTGGTGTTCCAACACGTGGTGGATTGTGAAGCGAGGGGCGAATAACACCTTCTCCAACTACGAATATCTGGGTTACACCTTTCCCCTGAAGAACAGACATTCCATCACGCCTATGGCCGGATGCATTCATTCCTGGCTGTTTGACCAGGACTTGGACCTGGCCGCAGGGTGCTACTACACGTTGAAGCAATGGAACTTCTACCTCTGGGGCAACGATTTCCTGACCTCCCACCCGAGGATTGTCATGGGCGCTGACTTCGCGCTATAAATAGGGTTTGCAAGGTCGAAAATATCATACCACACAAGAAATAGTTTTTACATGAACACACTTTTCAACATTCAGGACCACGTCGTGGTCATCACCGGCGGTACGGGCGTGCTGGGTCGCGCCATCGCCAAATACCTGGCCTCCGAGGGTGCCAAGGTGGTTATTCTCGGACGTAAGAAAGAGGTGGGCGACGCCATTGTCGCAGATATCGTTGCCGACGGCGGGGACGCCCTGTTCCTGGAGACCAACGTGCTCGATGCTGCCCGCTTGGAGCAGAACTGTCAGGAAGTGCTGGCACGCTACGGCCGTGTTGACGCCCTGCTGAATGCTGCCGGCGGCAACCAGCCTGGTGCCACCATCGCTCCGGACAAGAACTTCTTCGACCTCGACCCAGCGCAGTTCCAGACCGTGCTGGACCTGAACCTGACGGGTACGGTCATCCCCACGCAGGTGTTCCTGCGTCCCATGGTGAAACAAGGCAAGGGTGCTATTGTGAACTTCTCGTCGATGGCCGCCTTCCGTCCCATGACGCGCGTCTGCGGCTATGCTGCCGCCAAGGCAGGCATTTCCAACTTCACGGCTTACATGGCCACGGAGTGTGCCAAGAAGTTTGGCGAGGGCATCCGCGTGAACGCCATCGCCCCAGGCTTCTTCATCACCGAGCAGAACCGTTCGCTGTTGACGAATCCCGACGGTAGCTTCACCCAGCGCGGACAAGATGTCATCCGTCAGACGCCCTTCGGTCGCATGGGCGAACCGGAAGAACTCTGCGGCACCATCCACTACCTCATCTCCGATGCCTCACGTTTCGTGACGGGCACCGTGGCAGTGGTCGATGGCGGCTTCAATGTCTTCGCGATGTAATGCCGAGTGACAGGCTACGCACCTCTCTACACGTAGTCCTCGCCGTTGAGGACGTTCTGCGTGTTCATCGGGTTGCGGTCTGACTCGCGGTACCAATCAGAATATTCAATGTAGTGAGAGGCGTAGGTCTTGTTCAAGGCCTGCGCCTGTTCTGGATCTACCCGCTTGATGAACTTGGCGGGTACGCCTCCCCACAGTTCACCGTCAGGAATATGGGTGCCCGAGAGGACAAGGGCACCTGCTGCCACGATGGCACCGCGACCTACCACGGCGTGGTCCAGCACCGTAGCGCCCATCCCGATAAGTGCCCCGTCGAGGATGGTGCAACCGTGGAGCGTCACGCTGTGCCCCACCGTCACGTCCTCGCCGATTTCCACGGGCGCCTTGCCGTTGAGGGTATGTACGCACGAGTTGTCCTGGATATTGGAGCGGTTACCAATCTTAATATAATGTACGTCGCCGCGCAGCACGGCGCACGGCCATATCGTCACGTCGTCACCCAGCGTAACTTCGCCCACGATGACGGCACCATCTGCCAAATAACAATGTTTTCCAAACTTGGGCTTCAAGCCCTTCACTACTTTTACTATTGCCATATATTCAATCGATTAGCTACTTTATCTCCTCAAAACGTCTTCAAAGGAAAACTCTTCCTCTTGCTTTCCTTTATTGTTCGAAGGGTTCAGTTTTATTTTCTTTGCCATAATGATTCCGTATTTAGTGTTGCAAAAGTACAAAAGATTTCCCGTATCGCCATTCTTTTCTTGCTAATTTGAGCATTTAGGCTTAGATAATTGCACAAATCCATCACAATAGATGCCATATTTTACTTTTTGAGGCATTGAAACCGAAGAATTATATGCACTTTTTCAACAGCATCCAGCAAAGAGTGTAGACATATTGCTCAATAGCTTCACAATCACCAGCAAGATGTAATGAGCCAATATAATTGTTCCTTCGGATATCAAACGCATTTACGAGGTAAGCTTTGTCACTTATCGAAGCCATAATACCGTTGTTTGGATGGTTAGAAGTATTTCCGCACGTAAGCATTTGCCTTAAAAATTGCTGTATTTCTCTTCCCTTTAAGTATTTTTCAAGCTTTCCTTCAATACATATCAGATATAATCACTATTTTTGCGGCGATTTATCTGCCACATTTTAGCACAGGCGACACATTTGCAATTCTCAACAATCATGTCTATCCCTTTTTTATACAGTGCCAAGCGCATCGAGCACCAGTTCCACACGGGCGAAGAGCCAGTGATGGTGATGTGTTCAGACGTAAACATCTACGTCTGTAAATACATGCGATCCTCGGCAACAGCCTACAAGTTGGCCTGTGAACTCATCGGGGCACAATTGGCAACGGCATGGCAACTGAGGACTCCAGAAATCGCAATTGTCAATATCAAGCCTTCGCATTGGGAAGGCATAAACGAATCTCACATTCTTTCCTCCCAGTCAATAGGCTTCCGCTGGCAGGACGGTGTGGTTGACATCACCCCCTCCACCTACGCAAAAGTTCCCGCAACCATTGAGACTCTGAGCCAACTGATGAAGATTGCCCTCTTCGACTTCTGGGTGGCCAACGAAGACCGCAACGCGAACAATGCTAACTTGATGTACGACATGGCTCGTGAGCAGTTGGTATCGATTGACTACGGATGCATCTTCAACACCGCCACGTTTGACTATCCCCTCTCACAACTCACATCTACAGACACCATTCTCTGGTCCGACCTTTTCCGGCATCTCTTTCAGAGCACGAACAAGCAGACCGTCCTCGCCATAGCTAACCGCCTGAAGGCCGACTATGCCGAGTGTCTGCAGCAGAGCAGAAGCGCCGCAGCAGAGATAACGAACGAAATGCCGCAAGAGTGGCAAGTCCCTGCCGAAACCGTCAGCAAAAAGTTGAACCAACTATTTGACGACAGATGGACAGCCGCCGTATGGGATAACTATATGGAATGTCTCACCGAAAACATCAGATAATATGAAATACAGCATCATCTATGCGGTCATCCGCCCCGAGATTTCCGAGCGTGTAAGCCTCGGACTGATATTCGTTGACGGCGACAAGGTGGACGTGCGCTATTCCCAGCAGAAGTTGGATGCCGTGCGCGGCCTCTTCCCGCCGAAAGAGTATGAGTTCCTGTCGCAGGTAATCACCTCGATGCCCACCGATGGCAGCGTCAACAGCGTGGAGGCCATCAACTACCTCACCCGCTACTCCAACAACCTGATAGCCGTCTCGCCGCTGCAAAGCATTGATGTCGCGTCCTCTGAGCAAAGCAAGGCCAGCCTGTTTAAGAACTACATCTACGAGGCTGCGTAAAAATCCGTCCTTATCTGTGTCTATTCGCTTTCTTTAATTATAACACTCTCGTACAATACTTTTATTTCCTATCAATTCGCTACTTATAACTCGTTCACCTCATTAGGAGAATGCCCTTTCAGTATCCAGCGTGGCATGGCATTCATGTAGTTGGTCAGTGCCGAAATCGCTTCGTTCATTTGTTTCATTCCTATGCGCTTGGGAGCCTGACGGAGAACCTCTTTGGTGAAATAGTCCTGATAGGTGCCGTCTTCGAAACTCTCGTCCTCTTCGTGCTGGGCGCGATACCACAGGTTGAAGGAGATTTCTTTAGCCTCTTCTTCGTCATAGCCGAGTGTCGTCTGAAGGAACCGGTGGAAGTTCTTTGCTTCTGGATTCGGGATGATTGGCAGTACGGAGGATGATTGGATAATCTCCTCCATGGTGTAGTCCTTTCGGCTCGGAATCGTTTGGCGCTGAGCTATCTTGTCGCGCAGCTTCTCTGGCGTATTCCATCCATAGAGGGACAAAAAGACCACCTGGTCGTCAGGAAGTTCATACACCGATTGGTGGGCGGGGCCAAGAGGCACGGCCATCCAGTCAAGCAGCAGGGAGTGTCCCATAACCAACTGTGAGAGTCTGTCCACATTCAGGTCCTCTTTATGGTCAAAAACCATCTTTATATATCGTTTAGCCTCATCTAAGCGTATCTCACCGAAGAGATTAGCCAGTCCGTCGATGACGGCCTCCATGATGAGACGTCCCATATTGGCAGGTTCTTCCGACGCAGTTGCCAAGTGAGGCGACATGGCGTCCGCAAAGTCCTTGGCTATCTGGATCACACGATTGCCATCCTCGTCCCAATCCTCATCAGCAAAGCCATAATGATAGAGCAAAGGCATTCGATAGTTATCTGGATAAAAGACACGGTTGTCATGCTCATTCTGTGCTGTTTCCAGCATGGCCGTGTCCTCATTCGGCAGACGACAAAGTATGTCGTATGGGTCGGAGAGTACACCTTCTATATATTGTCGGCGAATCTCTTCTTCTGAAGCTTTTGTGTCAATCTTCAATCCAAGGATTGCAGCACATCCCAAGAGGTCATTAATTTCTATGTCATCTACCAATTGGCGCATATAAATAGGGCCTTCGGATTCCTCGACCTCGTCTTCATCAAAATCATCATCCTCGTCTTCCTCAAAATCATCATCCTCGTCTACACGAAGGATGTAATCATAGTTCCCCTTGCCGAGATTCTTCTCGAGCAGAGGCAGATAGCGGCTGGCCTCTAAATTGCTGCTGGCGACCAGCGTATGCTTGCCCTTTCGGCCAAAGTCGAACTCCATGAGGGGGATATCATCATCGTCCTCCTCGAGGAAGTATTGTGTCAGGTTGAAACTTTTGTCGGGAGCAATGCCAGCTTCCTCGGCGAAGGCAATGGCTCCGTATATCCAGTTGTGGACCTCGTCGTAACTACATTCGCGCAAATTAAGCTGGTACGAATCTATCATCTCGTCGAGCTCATAGTCCTCCATGCGCAGACGATAAAACGAGCGCTTCACGCCGACACACCAGATGTCCACGAGATAGAAACCGATGCTCACCCTTCCTCCAGTATGCTTGCGGCTGACGATGATGTGACCCTCGCCCGCCTTTTCGAGGTCGTTGTCTACATAACACTTGCCGATTTCCAGCGTCCGCGCTTTCTGCCTAATATACTGCTCTGGTGAGAGGAACTGCTGCCCCTTCTGCTTCTTATTCTTCTTCTTTGCCATAAAGATTCCGTATTTAGTGTTGCAAAAGTACAAAGATTTCCCGTATCGCCATTCTTTTCTTGCTAATTTGAGCATTTAGGCTTAGATAATTGCACAAATCCATCACAAATGATGTGATATTTGTAATAATAAGTGCGGAATATGAAGAGTTATATGTACCTTTTCACCTGCATTTTATTTGAAGTATTCATATAGGAATATCGGAAGGGCATTTAGTATAGCAACTTCTGTCTTCTCTGTATCCACATATTTTGAGACTTGACTGGCAAAATATGATGTCTTGCGAAATTGCTCTCTTTGTCGTAGGATAAGCGCAGATGTCGTTGCAAATGAAGTTTGCCTTCTTGACGTTCTGATCTTTAAGATATTCCCAGTTGTCATGCACCGACATATATTTCTTTTTTGTTGGTTTCTCTTCTTTCAATAGGATGAAATCGAGTGATGAATAGACTGAAAAGGAATCTGCCAAAGCTTTGAAGTGGCGGCATTCTTCTCTTGTGGCTACGTAGGTGTGATAGTTCTCATCCGGCAATTCCTTCGTGTATCGAATGGATTCAATCATCGGATAATTAATGTAGAGCTTGCCTCGGTCTGTTTCATCGCAAAAAAGGGATAACATCTCGCTGACTTGGAGATTGATTTCTTCAACAGACAGCTGTTTATGATGGAAGTCATAGTCGAAGAAAAGGTATATTTCGGAGAAGTCAGAAGAACGCTTTATGTTGGCTAATGGATTGTCCTCCTTCCTTGCCAGTAGTTCTTTCATGATAGCAACAATGTCACCATCTTCACCGTATTTCTCCAGTTCCTTGTACAAGTAATAGAGGTTATTCCCAAAAGAACAGACTATGCGGTTGTTATCCCTTGGGAAATATAAACGCTCCAACGTGTGGAAAAGGTCGGGCTCTCTTTTTCTCCTTCAAATACGAACAAAATCATACTCGGAATGCGTCACCGCGGAAAAGTTTCTCAATATTATGACCGAAGCGGAGTTCTTTCTCTGTGCAGTCGTTCAAGGGCTTGATTTTGTTGTCACCGATGATGAAGTTACAGTCGGGTCGCAACAGGTCGTTTGTCATCAGATAGGTGTTGTGTGATGACATGAATATCTGACAATCCAACTTGAAAAGTTGCATGCAAACCTCAAAGGCCAGCTTGAAATGATAGAACGCGTCAAACTCGTCAATGAAGACGAACGAGGCATTTTTCATCTCTTGCATCCAGACATAGAGTAATTGCAGAGACTTGGTTCCTGTTGAAATAATACTGATAAACGGCATTTTGTTCCCGTCGATTTCGCAGAATAGTAGTTTGTCCCCTTCGTTTGGCTTGACAAAATTAAACTCTTGCTCACTCACTTGCTTTAGGAAACTCTTGAAGTTTCCAACGAGATTATTCTGGATAATATAGGCATCCAATTCTATGTTGCTTGTCTCTAAACCAATAAACTCACGGCTCTCCAGACATTTAAACCAAAGCATGGAGTTGACGAATTGCAACAGTTTGACAATATAGTGCTCTTGCGGCAGTGGGAACGACGCAGTCAAAAAGGCAATAACAGAAGCACCGTTTACGCTCTGCTTGAAATTATTCTGAATCGTCGCATCAACTTTGAACTGCGTTTCGTCAATCTCGAAAGTTTCTTTGTCCTGCTTGAATACTTGATGATTGTTTACACGAAGCGTTTCCGAAAGAAGCACTCCAGCATGATTCTTCGAATAGTTGTATTCTACGAGGTCGCTGCCTAACATAAATGCGTATTCAAACGAAACAGGCATATCCGTCTTACCGGCATAGGTGTAGTTGCTCAGATAATCACCTTTCTTCCATTTGATGGTTAAATGATAAACGATGTCAAAGATGGCAAGGCCAAAGTTTGACTTGCCAACACCATTTGGACCGTAAATGATTCCATTTTTGATAATACCATCCTTGATGACCTCCGAACGAAAGGCATAATTACTGGGCTTCGACAAGTCCCATTCAATACGTTTGGCAAACCCTCGGAAGTTGGTTACAGCGAACTTAATCAGCATAATCAGTTTGATGTTTAATTGATTTTGGGCACAAAGTTAAGCATTAATAATTAATTGCCGTAATTTTCTTACGGAAAAGATCCCCATTGAATGGTATATTAGACTTTTTTAGTGAAATGAATCTAAATAGCCCTATGGTATTGTGTCTGACTATTCGTAAGCGGCGTATTATGCATAGCGCCAATTGATGACCTCCCAGTCGATGATTTTCCAAAGGGCTGCGAGATGGTCGGGACGGCGATTCTGGTAGTCCAGATAGTAGGCGTGTTCCCAGACATCGAAGGTCAGCAGAGGCTTCAGTCCGTGCTGAACAGGATTGGCGGCGTTCGTCTCCTGCGTGATAAGGAGGCGCCCGTCCTTGTCCGCTGACAGCCATACCCAGCCAGAGCCGAAGAGCGTTGCACCAGCTTTATGGAAAGCCTCCTTGAAAGTCTCGAACGAACCGAAGTCACGATTGATGGCCACAAGCAATCTACCTAATGGGACGTTGCCCTCTTTCGGAGCCGTAAATTGTCCAAAGTACAGCTCGTGATTCAGAATCTGTCCAGCATTGTTAAGAATTCCACCAGTCGCCTTGCAGACGATTTCCTCCAACGTAGCCTCTTCGAAGCCGCTATCTGGTAGCAGTGCGTTCAGGTTATTCACGTATGCTGCCAAATGCTTGCCGTGGTGGAAGCAGATGGTCGCACGGCTAATCACAGGTTCCAAAGCATCTGCCTCGTATGGCAGCGTCATCAAAACAAACTTTTCCATAATAATAAAATATGTTGTTCGTCATTTATCGCAATATGTGGGCAAAGGTAAGCATTGCTTTCCCATTGTTACTTCACCTGTTGGGCTTGTGATACAGGTTCGCGTCGTGTATCCCAGAAGTCAACGATTTCAATGACATCGTCGTTAATCCAATAGACAATTTTATTGAGGTGATTTACGACGATGCTTCTGTATAGGACAGGAGCGTCCGCAAGATAAGGCTCTGCCGGACCGAGGTTGGGGTTCTTCTGTAGGAGTTGGGAGACATGAGCTATTTCGTGTCGAAAGTTCAGACGTGCTTTCTTCCCGAAATTAGCTTGAATGTATCTCGATGTCGTGCGGATTTTCTCCTTAACGACGTCGTGGACAAATACCCTCATGCTATTTCGTATTGTGGTTTATTGTCTTCCGCAAAATCCTCATCCAATTCTTGAAGGAGTTCTTCCATCGTGCAATAGTTGCCCATTGCTATTTGCCGCCGTCCTTCCTCGGCTCTTTCCAGCAGTTCCTCTCTGGTGTAAGGCGTTAGGGCTTCTTCCTCCTCTTCTTTCTTGGCGTATTCAATCAGATGCTCACCCACCCAGCGCATGTTGCTTGGCGAGAGTGTGGCGTAGAGATATTCTAACAGGCTTGACAGTGTTGCGGTGCTCATAATGGGATTGTTTTCTTGTTTTCGGGGACAAAATTACCACTTTTCTTTTATATATCATCCTCAAGCTCCGTTAAAGAAGCAAAAAGCGGGCGAATTATGAATGAATGTATTAAGGAAAAGGCTCCGTTGCGTGGATGAGCCATTGACGGTCGGCTTCGTCGTCGAGGAGGGGAAGGAGGGCTTCGCGCACGCGGGCGTGATAATTATTAAGGTACTCGATTTCGTCGGATGCCATGAATTCACGAACGATGGGACGTGTGTCGATGGGGCAGAGGGTGAGGGGTTCGAGACAGAGCCAGGACCCTTCCCCTTGGAGAGCTGGGGAGTCCACTATCAGCATCGTGTTCTCTGTCCGAACGCCGTGACTGCCTGCGATGTAAATACCAGGTTCGATGGTGACGGTCATTCCTGCCTGCAAGGGAGCGGGCATCCAGTTCATGCGGAACTGATGAGGCCCCTCGTGGACGCTGAGGTAGCTGCCTACGCCATGCCCCGTACCGTGGCCGTAGTTCTTGTGTTCCTGCCACATGGCGTAGCGGGCGAGGACATCAAGCTGAGTGCCTGTGGTGCCTTGAGGGAAGACGGCGGTGGCCAGACGGATGTGACCTTTCAGGACGAGGGTGTAGTCACGACGCTCGTTGTCCGTTAGCGGACCCAATGGGATGGTGCGGGTGATATCCGTGGTACCATCCTGATACTGCGCTCCGCTGTCCAAGAGCAACAGGCCGTGGGGTTCCAGCGGGATATCCGTCTCCGGAGTCGCCTCGTAATGAACAATGGCGGCATGTGCTCCATAGCCCGCGATGGTATCGAAGGAGATGTCGCGGAATCCCTCCTGCTCGGCGCGCAAGGCCGTGAGCTTCTGGTCCACCGTGATTTCCGTTAGCCTCTCGCCAACATAATTGGTGAAGGATTGTTCTGAAATCCACCTCAAGAACTTCACCATCGCCACGCCATCCTTCAGCATGGCCCGCCGGAAGCCAGCAATCTCCACCTCGTTCTTGATGGCTCGCAGGGCGGTGATGGGTGATGACTTCCTCACGACCGTTGCCCCACAGATAGAGAGGGAATCGCAGATGGCATAGTTCGTGGTGGCTGGGTCGAACTGGATGCAGAGGCTTTTCAGCGGCAAACCCTCCACGTGTCCGTCTGCGAGGTCTGCATTGAGCGTGTAGTATGAATGGATGTCGATGCCATTATCAGCAAGGTAGGTCGCCACTTCGGGCGTGACCTTTTTCCGATCCACATAGAGGACTGTCTTCTGAGGCAGGATGAGCAAATATGAGACGAAGACAGGAGTACAGTGGACGTCTGTTCCGCGCAGGTTCAGCGCCCATGCAATCTCGTCCAACTGACTGACCACGAGAGCGTCAGCGCGGTTCTTGCTGAGCTCCTCGCGGATGGAAGCCATCTTCTGCGCCACGCTACATCCAGCCAATTCCAAGGGTTGTATTTCAATAGGAGCCTCGGGTACGGCAGGACGGTCGCTCCAGATATCTACCAGCGGGTCAGCGTAGGTGATGGTGAGCCCATAGAGCGCCAGCTGTTCTTTCAGCTCCTCCACGCTCTCCGTGGTGTTCGATGAAGCATCGAGTCCAACGGAAGCGCCTTCTTTACATGCTCCCTCGTTCCCTTTTTCCATGTTCCCTTTAATCCATTCTACCAGCTCCTCTGCCGTGGCCACATTCCTGCCACAGCGGATAACCTCGAAGGGCGTATCTGCCGTCTGCTCCTCGGCTGCGAGCCAGTAGCGGCTGTCCGTCCACAGACCCGCTGCATGGAGCGTGACCACCGCTGTTCCTGCCGAGCCGTTGAAGCCCGATATCCATTCGCGCCCCTTCCAGTGGTCGGGCACATATTCCCCGCTGTGAGGGTCGGTACTGGGGAAGATATAGGCGCTGATGCCCGCCCAGCGCATCCACTTGCGTAGGGCTTCCACACGCCCTGTGATAACTGCTGCTTTCGTCATATTATCTTATTAAGGTGAAAACCGTCGTTTGACATTCAACTTTGGATTATAAATCCTAAACTTTAATCTGAAAACTCTCATTTTGCTCTTTCAGCTTTGCAAAATTACACGATTCACACCGCCCGACAAAAAGTTTTCGCTATTTTGTGCGCGTAATCCATAAAAAAAGATTACTTTTGCCCTGCAATTAACTGTTAAACACATAAACTTATTAACTTTTAAAGCTCAAAAGCAATGAAATTCTTAACGAATGACAAACTTGTGATTGTAGGTGCCGGTGGCATGATTGGTTCGAACATGGTTCAGAGTGTCCTGATGCTGGGATTGACCCCAAACATCTGCCTCTACGATATCTATGAGCCCGGCGTTCATGGTGTGTACGATGAGATGTGCCACTGCGCATTCCCCGGTGCAAACCTCTCCTATACGGTGAATGCAGAGGAAGCTTTCACGGGTGCTAAGTACATCATCTCTTCCGGTGGTGCTCCCCGTAAGGAAGGCATGACACGTGAGGACCTGCTCAAGGGTAACTGCCAGATTGCAGCAGACTTCGGCGAGAACATCAAGAAGTACTGCCCCGATGTGAACCACGTGGTCGTCATCTTCAACCCCGCTGACGTCACCGCCCTCACCGCTCTTATCCACTCTGGTCTGAAGCCCAACCAGCTTACCTCCCTGGCCGCTCTCGACAGCACCCGTCTGCAGCAGCAGCTGGCTCAGGAGTTCGGCGTGCAGCAGGACAAGGTCACTCAGGCCTACACCTACGGTGGTCACGGCGAACAGATGGCAGTCTTTGCCAGCAAGGCTCTCATCGATGGCAAGCCCCTCAGCGAACTGCCTCTCTCTGCCGAGCGCTGGGCAGAAATCAAGCACATGACCACTCAGGGCGGCAGCAATATCATCAAGCTGCGTGGCCGCTCCTCCTTCCAGAGCCCTGCTTATCAGGCTGTCAAGATGATTGAGGGTGCTATGGGTGGCGAACCCTTCACCTGGCCTGCTGGCTGCTATGTCAACGCCTTCGGCTTCAAGAATGTGATGATGGCTATGCCCTCAGTGATTGACAAGGACGGTGTTCACTTCACGGCTCCCGAGGGTACTGAAGAAGAGATGGCTGCCCTTCAGGCATCCTACGAGCACCTGCAGAAGATGCGCGACGAAATCATTGGCCTCGGCATCATTCCTCCCGTGGAGGAGTGGGGCAAGGACAACGCAAACCTCTAAGAATTTTTATTTCTTCCCTGTTGCTCGCTCCAAAGTGGATTCATGCCCACTTTGGAGCGAACACTTTTTTGTTCGGGTGAACCGCTATTGTTGGTCCCGTTTCCGGTTCCTGCTTTTTCCCATTATATAAATGAAGGCAATGAGAACCAGCACGATAATAAGCAGACCAGATGATATTATGGCATACCCTCTGCGAGTGCTGCAGAAGAAACAATTGTAGGGTAGGATTTCGTTCATGAGACTCGAGAGATCCCAGATGGCGGAGAACATGGTCAGACAGGAAATGGCGAGCAACAGACGATTGATTCTTCGTTCGTTGTCAGACTCATGGCGTTTCTCCTCTCCTTTGATGTAGGTAGAAAGCAAATCGCGCTCCTCTTTGATTTCCAACGAGGTGTCGATGGCGTTGTCGATGAGGAGTGGCAGGAAGGTGTAGGACACCTTGTTGAATTGGCAGATGCGTTCGTAGTGTTCGAACTCTGCTAGTAAATTCGCTAACTTGTCCTTACTTCGATGCTCCACCATCGCACGGAAACGCTGGTTCAGGCTTTGGAGATAGAATTTCTGGAAGAGGCTCTGGATGTAAATCATGCGGAAGAAGGCGTTTTGCCACTCCTTCATCTGCCAATCCTCGCATTGCATAGAACGGATTGTGAAGGAGTCGAGCAGGGCTAAGGCATCCCAATTATTGAAAACGGAGATGCTGTGTTGATTCAGGATGCCCTCCTCGTAACCGTCCTGGAACCGCGTGGATATGGTGGATTTGTTGCTTTGTATGACTCCTAATCGGAACAGCACCTGTTTCCGCTCCTCATTCGTCTCGCTGTTCCAAGCCGCATCAGAGTCTATGATCTGAAAGACCTTCAGTTTGTAGCCATAGTCCAGTGCCTCGGACAGTTCCACCTGCTCATTTCCTGTTACTTTGTTCTTTAACTTGCGCAAGACGTCTGCCACCCCTTGGGGGATTGCCAGACGGCGCAGTTGGACGGCTATGGATATGAAGTTGTCCATGACTTCATCCACGGCGGTGACTTCAATGGCGAAGATGACTATACCAAAAGGCAGTATGTAACAATGCAAGGCAGGCACGAGATAAATGACAACTTGATCGAGTAGGTTCTTGCAGGTTCCAACGCGCTCATCCTCTTTCATCTCATACCTCCACGCCACACAGCCTTCTTGCGGTGTCTTTGCAGCGCAGAAATTCAGGAACTCGTCGTAATAAATGTGTTTGGCCTGATAGGTAGCCATCTCTTTATTCTCTTCTTGCTTCCATCCTGCGTCGATGAGGCTTCTGGTGCTGACTTCGTTGTTGGCCGTCAGGCATCCACAGAAGTAGGCAGTGTATCGGTGTGTCATTGTGTAAGGTGGTATTGGGGTGGTGAAGTGGACTATAATGAATCTGCTTGTTGTGCCATCCAGCGGTCAATGTCCTGGCAAATCTTGCGGCAAGCGCTGTGGGCTTTTTCGATGGCCTCCTCGGTAATGAATACAAGGTTACGGTGGCTGTCGCGGTTACGGATTGTGTGGAAAGGGTCGAAATAGGTATGCATCCATCTCTCGCGATTGCCTTTATAGGTGCTTTCTCCCCATTGTTCGGCATCGAGCACTTTGCCGAAGAAGGTGAACCACAGGGGTTTGAGGAAGAATGTCTTGAGCTGGTGAAGGTTGAGACCTGTAAGGAAGTCGATGGGTGGTCGCTCTGAGGGTGGCTTGCAGTCGGTCTGCGTCAGTTGCCAGCGTCGGTGCTTGATTTCGCTCCATGCAGTCTCGTTGTCTTCGTCGAAATACAAGAGTGCCTTGCGTTCGCAGAAGAGGCGATAAGGTTTTTCCCAGTGTTCCTCATAGTGCTCGTGGGCGTACTCATCATCGCCAATGGGCTTTAGTGCATCATCGCCGAATTGCAGTCGAAGGAATGCCCGAACGAGTTCCCGAAGCTTCAGTTCGGTGACGATGTGCAATTCTGAGTCCTTGTAGGTAGGGAGGTAGTTGTCACGCATGAAATGGCTGAAGAAGTCAGAGAGGCAAACGTAGCGGTATCTGCAGTCCGGCGTCTGCAGCCCCAGGTCATAGGTGAAGAGGGCTCGTTTCTCCTCGTTGGTGACTTCACGGATGAAGGTGTACTGCTTGAGGGTGGTGATTTGGTCGGCAAAGTCCTCCTTGCGTTCTCCTCCGAGCACAGCTACGATGGCCGTTTTATTTAGTTCCTGTTCCTCTATGTATCGCATCTGTTCGCGGAAGGCTTCGACCAGCGATGCACGAAACTGCCATTCCTGCCGGTAGCGTTGGCTTGTTCCCATAGCGCGCTGCCATTCTGTGAGGTTCCCCGAATGCAGAGCGTGGTAGTTCATCAGGTTCATCAGGTGTGGATGGTTGCCAGCGTAGCGTGCTACGAGTTTGCGGTACTCGCGGAACTCGGGGCCACTGAGCTGGCTGAAAGCCGGACGGAAGTGTTGCCAGTAGGTCGTAACCTCGTCGGGAGTGAACGTCCCGATGAAGACTTTCTCGGACATGTTGGAGAAATAGTCGGTGTCAAAAGCCTTCTTCTCGATGGCTTGGGGCTGTCTACGTGAGCAGGTGATGAGCGGTCCGTAGTTAGCAAGGGCGCGAATCTTACGGAAGTGGTCGTAGCCGTAGTGGTACCGGCCCAGGCTGTCGAGCTCGTCCAAGATGAAGATGACCTGCAACTGCAGATTCTTCAAGGAGGTAAGGCTGTTTGTCATCTTGTTAAAGATGAAGGCGCCATCGGCAGCTGGATGGTCGGCTTTCTGCAGTTCTTCGTAAAATTTCCGTAGGTCCTTGTTCTCTACGGGTATCTGCTGCTGTTCTACCCAGTCATCGACGGCTTGGTAAAGCTGGGAGGCGACACTGCCCCAAAACTCATCGGCTGTGGCGCAAGTGTCTATGCTGACGTAGAGAGGCAGGAGGTGGTGCTGTGCCCACCACTCAGGACGCCCAGATTCGAAGAAAAGGTGGTTTATGAGGGACGTCTTGCCCATTCGTGGAAGTCCCACGATGCAGGTCATGCTACCCTCTAAGGTGCGTTCGGTGATGAGTTTGGACTGGCTGTCACGTCCCACGAAGTCCGTTCCGAGGGAGGACTTTCCCACGAATGAAAAAGGGTATTCCATAGGCTGCTGAGGTCAGGATGCCTGCAAGGCCACAAACTGGTTGCAGAAGTATTCGTTCTTGTATTTGTCGGCGAGTTCCACCAGGGGTTTCTCCGAGAGGGTCAGTAGCGCCATCACGTCTGTCAACTGGCGTATTTTCATGGCATCGGACTCGTCCTGTAGCTCCACGAGCGCGGCGAACTTCTCGAGGATAAGCACCACCTTCAAGCCTTGTTTCTCCCTCACATGTTTCAGGAAATGCAGCAGTCCATTGAAGAGGTCGATGGTGCGCTGGCTCTGGGCCATGCGGAGGACTTTGTTTTCCATAGTGGAGCGTAGCTGAGGCTGCATGACAGGGCACAGTGCTTTCCACACCTCCATGGTCAGCGCTTTCCAAAAGTCGAGAATGGTGGTGTACTTCTCACAGGGAATGGTGACGGCAACGAAATGTTCCTCTTGCATCTCGGTTTCCAGCTCGCTGATGAGGGCGAGGGCTACCTGATGGTCGTCCGTGGAGGGGGGCAGTACGATGGACTGCGGTCCGAGGGTGCGAATACGCGCCCAAATGATATTTTTTTTATTTGCTAAGTCCATGATATAAAAGATAAAGTTTGACGATAAGTTTGTAGTTGTCGTTGTCGACGGTGAGCACGTGTCGTTCCACGAGGTCAGCCAGGAACTCGTCGGTACGTCCGTTCTCGGAGTGTATCTTCCACCGTGGACAGCCTCGCACGGGGTCGCTGATTTCTGCCAGAGCAACCTGTCGGAGAACGGCTACGGTTTCCTCTCGCGGGAATTGCCATGACTCCTTGGGGTCTCGGCCAGAGTATTCCAAAGGTGAGAACTTCACTTTCAATTCGTTGGGATCGTCGTTCATCATGCGGTGTACGCATTCCTCGACGTCGGCTTCCGTGATGAGTTGCAGGCGGTTGGCGTTGACATATTTGATGAGTTCACTGCATATCCATTGGGTGTAGTAGGCGCTATTGGCCGAGTAATAGAGGATGCGTTGTACGGCATTTCCCACGTAAATGTCAGCGTTGCCGCTAGCTTCTACGACAGGGTCAGTGACCAGACGCATGGCAGCTTCGCGGCTTAGGTAGGTGAGTTCCAAATTCAGCAGGCTGCCGAAGTCGTTGTGTACGAGGTCGCGAACGATGTAGCGGAAAACATCCTGCCCGATGAGTACGGCACTGAAGAGTCCTTTGTCCTGTAGACTCTTCCAACGTCCGAAGAATTCCTTGGGAATTTTCCCTCTGACGAACCACTCGTAGGAGGTGGTGAACTCGTCGATGAAGAAGACAAGGCGGTAGTCATGCCATTGTTCCGATGCCTCAATGGTCTTGTTGATGTGCTTAAGATTGTTGACGAACTGGCTGAAGGTCATGGAATCGGTGGAAGTTTCGTCGGCGTCGGTCCAGTCCTCCACGGATATGTCGTAGTCCCAGTCAAGGGTTGTCTGTACGGCAGAGAAGATGTGGCGGTAGATGTGCTCCTCGCGGTGGATGGTGAAGTCCGCGAAAGCCATCTCTACACTGATGAAGTGGTAGTTGGCGAGGAGTTTCTTCTGGATGTGGTAGAGCAGGGAGGACTTACCACTGCGCTTCTGTCCAAAGATGAAGTAGTGGGGCTTGTTCTTGGTGGCTCCGACGGCAGAGACGACAGCAGCCACATCGTCATCACGTCCGTAGAACATTTTCTCGTCTTCTACCTTGGGACCAGCTGCGTAGATTTCAGGCAACTTGGGTGTCTGCTCTGTCCACTCCTGTATGGGGAAGGGGAGTTCGAAGGGTGCTTCGAGGTGGGTGCCCTCCTCGTTGGTGAAAAGCAGTCGGAGCTGCAACTGTCCTGAGCGCTGCTGCTGCCAATCGCCAGTAAGTCGTGCCCGAATGGTATAGATGACATATTCCTCGCCATAAACTTTGCCATCTACCTTGCTGATATCGGAGTAGATGATTGGTTTCTCCGTTTGCACTCCGCCGCTGATGTGGTCTACGATGAGATGCAGGTCTTTCATGGGTGTGGCCATGCGACAGGCGTTGCACACCTGAACTTCGGTGAGGAAGGAACCATCGGTTCCTACGAGTGAGGTGGAGATGACGGTAGCCTTGGGCAGGGGAGCCTCGAATTGCAGGCGGTCGTAGAGAAGTTGTGCCTCGGAGAGAATCTTCTTAAGCAGCGGGTCCAGGACGACGGCCGAGAAGACAGTAGGACGCTGGCTGATGGCTTCGATCTTGTCCGTAAGGAATCCGGTCAAAGACTGGTAGGCGTTGATGATAGTGCGTGCATTTTCCGTATGGGAACTGAGGAAGGCTGCGATGAGTATGGGCAACTGTTGTCGCAGGGCGGTGATGAGGTCGCTGTCATCCTGAGACATCCACGCTTCGAAGGTCAGTTGGCGGAAGAAGTCAGCGCAGTCGCTCAAACGGGGTCGTTCCACCAGTTCCTCGGACTTGCGCAGCACCTGGATGAGGAGGTCTCGGAAGTTCTCCCCACGCCATTCGTTGAAGCGGCCGGCGTAGAACTGCGGTGTAACGGCCTTGTTCTCGTAGCTGATTTCGATGTGGGAATTGCGCAACAGATCGATAGCTTGGTCGCGGTTGAGGCTAAAGAGGATGCTGCAGATGGCGTAGGCTGCCTCGCCGCAGAGCATGGACATCAGTCGGAGGTCCATCCATCCGTTCCACGAGAGTCCTTTGGAGACACAACGGCTGAGCTGAAGTACCAGCTGACAGTCTCCGGGCAGGTACTGATGTAGGAACTTGTCTCGGGCGTATTGCTGCCAGTCGTCACACAGCAGGGTGGAGACATACCCTGCCAGCAGCTTCATGAGGAGGGTACGGGAAGATTCGTCCATGCGTGTGCCCTGTGAAAGGGACTCGTTCTGCATGTCCAGCAGTTGGCATAGCATTTTGAAGCGGTGGTAGATGAGGCCTTTCTTTTCCCGAGACTGTTGTACCGAGACACGACAGTCGCAGGTGTCGAGTGCGTAGACGTTGTAAGGCCTGAACGACCGTGACCATCGAATGTTCTTTTCCGTGCCCACCTTTCGCTCTTCGATGACCGCGCGACACATTCGCGCTTTCTCGTTGTCGAAGGAGCGTTCGCTGAGACGGGTCATGTCCTCTGCCTCCTGGTTGTTGCCCTGACGTAGGAGGGACCAGGCCAGTTCCGCTCGGGTCGCGGCGATGATGCTCTGCGGGTCTCCGTTTAACCGCGGCCATGTTGTGGGGTTCTGCAACAATGGAAGTAGTCGTCGGAGTGCCCTTATCAGGTTGTCTGGTTCTTCCATGTCCTGGTGGTAGATGATTACCACCCGGATGTTCTCCAGTACTTTCTTGGTCTGGTTGGCGAAACCGTTTTCCGAGTTGATGTACATATCGCCAAAGCGGCGGTAGTCGGCGAGGAGAGCCGTATCGGTGGGGTCGTCGTGGTAAAGTTTGCTGTAGATTTGTATGCTCTCGCGGATGCAGTAGGCTCGGTTATCGGGTTCCCTGGGGTCTTGAAGTTCCTGTGCGTAGAGTTCGAGTGCCTTATTCAGTTCTCCCCGTTCGGCACAAAATCGTGCCTGGGCCAGGAGGTCATTGAATTGGCGTCCCTGTTTCAGCTCTTCACCTACGAAGGGCGCTCCTTGTTCATCGGCATGGTTCTCGTAGTCAGCAGCCAACAGCTTGGCCCGCTCGTTGTCAGGGTTGAGGTCGAGCAAATTCATCATGATGGCCCATGCCTTCACCACCTCTCCTTTGCCTGCCCAGTCCTCTGCTAAGGCGAAGAGCTCGCTTTCGGATTTTGCACGATGTACGAATCGTGCTATGGGCTCTCCTTGTTCATTGGTATAGATGGAGTACATGAGTTCATCGCCGTGGCATTGGTGGTCGTAGCCTCGGTCGATGATTTCGGAAATCTGGAAAGGTATGGGTCTTCGGAAGTGAGGGTCGCTAATCTTCAGCTGAGGCTTCTGTTCGCAATTAATCGTGGAGATGGTTCCGAAGGGTTTCACTCCTGCTGGCGCCTTGTAGCAGGTTTCGCTGTCGGTATCCCTTCGCATCCTAACGACATCGTACATTCGGTTAGCAGCCATGTTGTTAGGGATATAATCGAGCACGTTGCCTATGAGCCCGTTGATATATTCCAGATCTCGCGAGTCGAGGTCTTCGGTGTTGTAGGCGTCCAGCGCCATACGCAGCAATTCGTGTACCGTCAGTGGTCGGCAGATGTTGCGTGCCCTGCGTCCTCCAGATTCGTAGAGCTGGCAGATGACTTCGCGCTCGCGCACGTAATCATCGGAATTGTTGTTCTTGTTGCGCACCTCTTCAAACAACGTGTCGTCGATGATGTCATCGAGGGTGAAGCTGTACTGCTCCCCTTGGCGGTCGTATAAAATCCCATCGCCGTAATGATAGGTGAGCCTGGCGTTGGGTTGTACCACGGATTCGGCACCCTCGCTGGCAGCAATCTCCTCTTCTGTGGGCATCTCAAAGACCTCTTCAGGCTCCTTCCGAACTTCGGCCCAGGCGGGTTGCAATTCTGTTTCGGAGGGTGTCTCGTCAATAGTCTTGTCAGCTTCTTCGCTTTCTTCCTGCGGTGCTTCGGGTAGTTCGCCGTCAGGTTCGGGCTCAATGGCTATCAGTTCTTCGGGTTCTTCGGACGTGAAGGTTATTTTGGGGCATTCGGGTGGGGCGAACCCCATTTCCATCTGGGTGTGGTCGGTTTTGCGCTCCAGATTCACGTCCTTGGTGCTTGTTCCGGGCACCTCTATGGAACGCCGTAGGCTTACCGGTTGTCCTTGGTAGTCGGGTAGTGCTTCTATAGACCAAAGCAGGAACTCACGTTTGGCTTTCCATTGGCTGTAAGTCCGAGCAATATAGTCATCCTCATATTGCTGAAGGATGATTCGAAGGATGTCGCAGGCGGTCAGGGTCATGTCCTTTTGTCGGTACTTGACTTCAGCCAGTTGGAAGGCATCGTCCACCTGCATGGGAGCCATGATGCTACGGGCTTGCAACTTGTCGTTGACTCGTGTGATGGAATAAACCACGGGCTGTCCGATTAGTTCCTGCGTGGACTTTCGTTCCAGTTCGCCCAAGAGCTGTTCTCGGTGGAAGAATAGCTTCTTGTGGCTTCTCACGTCGATGATGTATCCATTTTTATAGTTGTTCATTTCGAAGATGCGTCCCATGGGCAGGAGTTCTTCGTTGTCCTGTGCCTGCTGGCGTTCCTCTGCACTTTGTATGGGCTGATAGAAGTCCACCTTCTTGCCCGAGTTCGTGGCGTCCTGCAGTTTCTGGAGGAAGTTGGCGATGTCAGAATCTTCGGGGAACTGCTTCGACAAGAGTTCACAGAAGCGGCGAGCCAGTGAGT
This sequence comes from Bacteroidaceae bacterium, assembly GCA_017535725.1. GTDB lineage: Bacteria > Bacteroidota > Bacteroidia > Bacteroidales > Bacteroidaceae > Physcousia. Next base: position 22,517 of record JAFXTO010000002.1, on the reverse strand, counting down.
ATTTGCGCATGGCTGCCAGCTCGGCAATCTTGTCGAGTACGGCATCGAGGGCGCCCACACTCAGCAAGTACGCCTTCTTCACGGCACCTTCTTCTACCACAACCAGTACCTCACGGTCTACAATACTGGCAGGAAAGGCCTGGGCGTCTTGACGGAGGGTGGCGTCGAGGAGGGAATCTGGTTGGATGACAAATTGATTGTCGGTGAATCCTATCTTACCATTATAGCTGCGGATATAACCGTTACCGGCCACCGTTACCGGCACTTCCACTTCTGCCTCTTGCGTGGGGAAGCCGCTGTAGAGGTACAAGGCGTGGGTCAGCAGGTCGGAGGTGAGTATGGTTTGGTTTCCTTCGTCGTCACGTAGCAGGATGCCTTCCGGGTTGACGTCCACGACCTGTCCTTGCAGGTCTGTGCCGTCTTGCAGTTGTAGTTTCAGTAGTACACCTTTCCGGAAGAGGGTACTTGTCAGGCTTTCAGAGGTATTTTGCATATTCGTTGGGGTTATTCAGGCAAAAGAGCGTTGGCAGTTAGGGCTGAGCAGTTGGTGATTCATGATGAGGTGGTTCTCATCGTTGGAAGAAGAAATGCAGAGTGGCTGTGACCGAAGTTGGTTACAGCCACTCTGTGCATAGTTCCATCCATGGCTTTTGCCCTTAACAGGGCGTATGACCATGGAGGTGTACTTAGTCGTAGTCGTAGTCGAGGATAGCCTTGCGGTTGGCGAGCACGCGGTCGTAGTCTTCCTTGGAGCCCACGATGATACGGTCGAACTCGCGCAGGCCGGTGCCAGCGGGGATGAGGTGTCCGCAGATAACGTTCTCCTTCATGCCCTCGAGGTAGTCGCTCTTGCCGTTGATGGCGGCTTCGTTGAGTACCTTGGTGGTCTCCTGGAAGGAGGCGGCGGACATGAATGAGCTGGTCTGCAAAGCCGCACGGGTGATACCCTGGAGCACCTGTGTCGAGGTGGCGGGCACGGCGTCGCGCACTTCCACGGGACGCAAGTCACGGCGCTTGAGTAGGGAGTTCTCGTCGCGCAGCTTGCGGGCGGTGACAATCATACCGGCTTTCATATTCTCGCTGTCGCCAGCGTTGACGACGACTTTCTTGCCCCAGATGCGGTCGTTCTCCTCAGCGAAGTCGAGCTTATCGACAATCTGCTGTTCGAGGAAACGGGTGTCGCCTGGCTCGTCGATTTGAACCTTGCGCATCATCTGGCGAACGATGACCTCAAAGTGCTTGTCGTTGATCTTCACACCTTGCAGACGGTAAACGTCCTGCACCTCGTTCACGATGTACTCCTGTACAGCCGTGGGACCCTGGATGGCCAGGATATCTGCGGGAGTGATGGCACCGTCGGACAGCGGAGTACCGGCTCGCACGTAGTCGTTTTCCTGGACAAGGATTTGCTTGCTCAGGGGGACGAGATAGCGACGTTCGTCGCCCACCTTGGAGGTGATGATAATCTCGCGGTTGCCGCGCTTGAGCTTGCCCATACTAACCTCGCCGTCGATTTCACTGACGATGGCAGGATTACTCGGGTTACGAGCCTCGAAGAGCTCCGTGACGCGAGGCAGACCACCAGTGATATCACCAGCCTTGCCCACGGCACGAGGTATCTTGACGAGGACGTCGCCGGCCTTGACCGTCTTATGGTCTTCAACAGAGATGTGGCCGCCGATGGGGAAGTTGTACGTGCGGAGGAGTTCGCCGTTCTCGTCGAGGATGTGAGCCTGCGGAATCTTGGTCTTGTCCTTGGACTCAATGACGATGAGCTCGCGCAGACCTGTCGTCTCATCGGACTCCACGCGATAGGTGACACCTTCGATGACACCTTCGAACTCCACGCGACCAGCCATCTCGGTGACGATGACGGCATTGAAGGGATCCCACTTGGCGATGAGTTCACCCTTGGCCACGCGATCGCCTTCCTTCTTATAGAGGATGGAGCCGTAGGGGATATTCTGCGAGAGGAGGATAATACCCGTGTTGACATCCACGAAGCGAATCTCTGCCAATCGGCCCACAACCATGCGAGCGGGGTTGTTGGCCTCGTCAACGATGTCCACGGTACGCAGTTCCTCAAATTCCAGACGCGAGTCGTACTTGGCCTTGATGGCAGCGTTGGCAGCAGCGTTGTCAGCCACACCACCGGCGTGGAACGTACGAAGGGTCAGCTGCGTACCAGGTTCACCGATGGACTGTGCAGCGATGACACCCACAGCTTCTCCCTTCTGGACCATGCGAGCGGTGGCAAGGTTGCGACCATAGCACTTCTTGCAGACGCCGTGCTTGGACTCACAGGTGAGCACGCTTCGAATCTCCACGCTCTCGATGGGGCTGGCTTCGATTTCAGCAGCGATTACCTCGGTGATTTCTTCGCCGGCTGCCACGATGAGCTTGTTATTCGTAGGATTGATGATATCATGGACGCTGACACGGCCGAGGATGCGGTCTGCGAGTGAGCTGATAACCTCGTCACCATTCTTCAGGGCGGTGCATATCAGACCACGCAGCGTTCCACAGTCATCCTCTGTGATGATGACATCATGGCTGACGTCCACCAGACGACGGGTGAGGTATCCAGCGTCGGCAGTCTTCAAGGCGGTATCGGCCAGACCCTTACGGGCGCCGTGGGTGGAAATGAAGTACTCCAGCACAGACATGCCTTCCTTGAAGTTCGACAGGATGGGGTTCTCGATGATTTGAGCCTCTGCTCCAGCCTTCTGCGGCTTGGCCATCAGGCCACGCATACCGGAGAGCTGGCTAATCTGACCTGCACTACCACGGGCACCGGAATCAAGCATCATGAACACGGCGTTGAAGCCCTGATCGGCCTCGCGCATAGTCTGCATGAGAATCTTGGAGAGGTCGTTGTTGACATGAGTCCAAGCGTCGATGACCTGGTTGTAACGCTCCTTGTCCGTTATGAAACCCATATTGTAATCGGCTGTGATGCGCTCCACCTCGTCGTTGCCGCGCTGAACCAGCTCGGCCTTCTCCTTCGGGATAATGATATCGCCCAAGTTGAACGAGAGGCCACCGTCGTAGGCCAGCTTGTAGCCGAGGTTCTTGATACCGTCGAGGAACTTGCAGGCACGGGCCACACCGACAGTCTTGATAACATTGGTAATGATATCGCGGAGGGTCTTCTTGGAGATGACATCATTGAAGAAGCCAACTTCGACAGGGATAATCTCGTTGACGATGACACGACCTACAGAGGTTTCAACCATGTGTTTGCCGATAGTGCCATCTTCCAACTTGTCGTCGACGATGACCTTGACGGGAGCGTGGATGTCCACGCGCTTCTCATTGTATGCAATGAGGGCTTCCTCAGGACCATAGAAGATGAGGCCTTCGCCCAGTGCACCAGGACGCAGCTTGGTGATGTAGTACAGACCCAGCACCATATCCTGAGAGGGGACTGTGATAGGTGCACCGTTGGCAGGATTGAGGATATTGTGACTCTGGAGCATCAGGATCTGAGCCTCCAGAATGGCCTCATTCGACAGGGGGAGGTGTACAGCCATCTGGTCACCGTCGAAGTCTGCGTTGAAGGCGGTACAAGCCAGCGGGTGAAGCTGGATTGCCTTGCCCTCAATCATGTGGGGCTGGAAAGCCTGAATACCCAGACGGTGCAGCGTAGGAGCACGGTTGAGCAGGACGGGGTGTCCCTTCATGACGTGTTCCAGAATGTCCCAGATGACGGGATCCTTGCGGTCTACAATCTTCTTGGCCGACTTCACGGTCTTGACAATGCCGCGCTCAATAAGCTTACGGATAATGAACGGCTTGTAGAGTTCGGCAGCCATGAGCTTGGGCAGGCCACACTCACCCATATTCAGTTCAGGACCCACGACGATAACGGAACGTGCGGAGTAGTCCACGCGCTTACCGAGGAGGTTCTGACGGAAGCGACCTTGTTTACCCTTGAGGGAGTCGCTGAGGGATTTCAGCGGACGGTTACTCTCGCTCTTGACGGCGCTGGACTTGCGGCTGTTGTCGAACAGGCTGTCCACAGCCTCCTGCAACATGCGCTTCTCGTTGCGCAGAATCACCTCAGGAGCCTTAATCTCCATGAGACGCTTCAGGCGGTTGTTGCGGATGATAACACGGCGATACAGGTCGTTCAGGTCGGACGTGGCGAAACGGCCGCCATCCAGGGGAACGAGAGGACGCAAATCAGGTGGAATGACCGGCAACATGGTCATAATCATCCACTCGGGCTTGTTGTGACCACGGCTGGCGCGGAAGCTCTCAACAACCTGCAGGCGCTTCAGTGCTTCCGTCTTGCGTTGCTGGGCGGTGTCGCTGTTGGCACGGGCGCGAAGTTCGTAGGACAGATCATCCAAGTTCAGCTGAAGGAGCAGGGTGTAGATGGCCTCGGCACCCATCTTAGCCACGAACTTGTTGGGGTCATCGTCAGGAAGGAACTGGTTGCCTTCCGGCAGACGATCCATGTGGTCGATGTACTCTTCCTCAGAGAGCAGGTCGAGCTTTTCCAAGTGAATGTCCTCGGCCTCCTCGTTGGCGAAAGGACCCGGGTTGATGACCACGTAGCGCTCGTAGTAAATCACCGCATCGAGCTTCTTGGTGGGCATACCAAGAAGGTAGCCTATCTTATTGGGAAGGCTGCGGAAGTACCAGATATGAGCCACGGGGACGACAAGCTCGATGTGACCACTGCGTTCGCGGCGAACCTTCTTCTCGGTCACCTCAACACCACAACGGTCACACACGATACCCTTGTAGCGGATACGCTTGTACTTTCCGCAATGACATTCGTAGTCCTTGGTGGGACCAAAGATGCGCTCGCAGAAGAGACCATCGCGCTCCGGCTTGTAGGTGCGGTAGTTGATGGTTTCGGGCTTCAGCACCTCGCCGAAGGAATTCTCCTTGATTTCCTCGGGCGATGCCAGACCGATGGTAATCTTGGTGAAGTTATTCTTGACTTTTGATTCTTTCTTGTAAGGCATAATTCCTATTATTGAGAATTAGAAAATGTGAAATTGTGAAAATGTGAAGAATGATTCTTCTTTTCTTATTTTCTAAATTTCTTAATTATATTTACTCGAGTGTTACGCTGAGTCCGAGACCGCGCAGCTCATGCAGGAGCACGTTAAGCGATTCGGGAATACCAGGAGTAGGCATTGGATCGCCCTTGACGATGGCTTCGTAGGCCTTGCTACGACCAGTGACATCGTCAGACTTGATGGTGAGGATTTCCTGGAGGACATGGCTTGCGCCGAAGGCCTCAATAGCCCAAACCTCCATCTCTCCGAAGCGCTGGCCACCGAACTGGGCCTTACCGCCAAGGGGCTGCTGGGTAATCAGACTGTACGGGCCGATGGAACGGGCGTGCATCTTGTCTTCAACCATGTGGCCGAGTTTCAGCATGTAGCTCACGCCTACTGTGGCCAGCTGGTCGAACTTCTCGCCCGTGGCGCCGTCGTACAGCTGCGTGGAGCAGTAGCGAGGCAGACCTGCCTTGTCAGTCCACTCGCAGAGATCGTCGAGCGAAGCACCATCAAAGATGGGGGTAGAGAACTTTATGCCAAGTTCCTTGCCCGCAGAGCCAAGAACGGCCTCGAAAATCTGACCGATGTTCATACGAGAAGGCACACCAAGCGGGTTCAGGACGACGTCGACGGGAGTACCATCGGCCAGGAAAGGCATGTCCTCCTGACGGACAACCTTGGAGACGATACCCTTGTTACCGTGGCGACCAGCCATCTTGTCACCAACACCAATCTTACGCTTCTTGGCGACGTAAACCTTGGCCATCTGGATGATACCCGAGGGCAGTTCATCGCCAATGGTGATGGCGAACTTGCGGCGCTTGAGCTCGGCATCCAGCAGCTTGTACTTCTTGATGAAGTTGATGATGAGCTGAGCGATGAGCTTATTGACATGCTCGTTGCTGGTCCAGCGGCTGAGCTGAATGTCGGTGTAAGTGAGGCTCGCAAGCTTGGCTTCCGTGAACGGGACTCCCTTGGCGATAACTTCAGCACCCTGGTAGTCCTTGACTCCCTGAGAGGTGAGGTCCTTGGTGAGTTCCAGCAACTTGTCGATGAGGATAGCCTTGAGGTCTGCAACCTTGGAGTTGAATTCCTCGTCAATCTTGGGAAGGCGAATCTTGTCCTGTGCCTTTTCGGAGCGGGTCTTGATGGCACGTGAGAAGAGCTTCTTGTTGATGACGGTGCCGGAGAGAGAGGGCGATGCCTTGAGGCTGGCGTCCTTGACGTCTCCTGCTTTTTCGCCGAAGATGGCGCGAAGCAGCTTTTCTTCGGGCGACGGGTCGCTTTCGCCCTTAGGAGTAATCTTACCAATAAGGATATCGCCCGGGAGCACCTGTGCGCCTACGCGAATGATACCGTTCTCGTCGAGGTCCTTGGTGGCATCCTCGCTGACATTAGGAATGTCGGCTGTCAGTTCCTCGACACCTCGCTTGGTCTCGCGGACTTCGAGGGCGAACTCTTCCACGTGAACGCTGGTAAGGATATCTTCACGCACGACACGCTCGTTGAGCACGATAGCGTCCTCATAGTTGTAACCCTTCCAGGGCATGTAAGCCACAAGGAGGTTCTTACCCAGTGCGAGTTCTCCGTTTTCCGTGGAGTAGCCTTCTGTAAGAATATCGCCAGCCTTCACGCGCTGTCCCTTCTCGCAGATGGGGCGCAGGTCGATGGTCATATTCTGATTCGTACGACGGAACTTGGGAATGCGGTATTCTTTCAGAGCGGGTTCGAAGCTGACGAATTCCTCTTCCTCTGTGCGATCGTAAAGGATGCGGATGGTGGTGGCATCGACGTATTCGACCACGCCGTCACCCTCGGCAGTAATCATTGTGCGGCTGTCCTCGCAGACCTGCTTCTCGATACCAGTACCCACGATAGGAGCTTCTGTACGGAGCAGGGGCACAGCCTGGCGCATCATGTTGGAACCCATGAGCGCACGGTGGGCATCGTCGTGCTCAAGGAAGGGGATGAGCGAGGCGGCGATGGACGCAATCTGCTGAGGTGCAACGTCCATGAGGTTGACCTCAGAGGGAGGTACTACGGGGTAGTCGTCGTCCTGACGGCACTTGACGACCTTGCGGATGAAGGTACCGTCATCGCGAAGCGGGGCATTGCCCTGACCGATGATAAGACCTTCCTCCTCCTCGGCTGTCTTGTAGGAAATACCTGCATCGGAGAGGTCCACCACGCCGTTGTTGACCTTGCGGTAGGGAGTGGAGATGAAGCCCAACTCGTTGATCTTTGCATAGACGCAGAGGGAGGAGATAAGACCGATATTGGGGCCTTCAGGAGACTCAATAGGACAGAGTCTGCCGTAGTGTGTATAGTGTACGTCTCGCACTTCGAAACCAGCACGCTCGCGGCTCAGACCGCCAGGACCGAGGGCGGAGAGACGGCGCTTGTGGGTGACCTCGGCCAGCGGGTTCGTCTGATCCATGAACTGGCTCAGGGCGTTGGTACCGAAGAACGAATTGATGACGCTGGAAATGGTCTTTGCGTTGATGAGGTCCGTGGGGGTAAACACCTCGTTGTCACGGACATTCATGCGCTCGCGGATGGTGCGGCTCATACGAGCCAGACCGATGGCGAACTGGTTGGCCAGCTGCTCTCCCACGGTACGCACACGGCGGTTGGAGAGGTGGTCGATATCGTCAACCTGAGCGTTGGAGTTCACCAGCTCGATAAGGTATTTGATAATCTCGATGATATCCTGCTGGGTCAGCACTCGCACATCAGGATCGGTGTCCAGACCGAGCTTGCGGTTGATGCGGTAACGTCCCACATCGCCGAGATCATAACGCTTTTCGGAGAAGAACAGGTTGTTGATGACTTCACGTGCACTGGCGTCGTCAGCAGGGTCTGCATTACGCAGCTGACGATAGATGTAGAGGACGGCCTCCTTCTCGGAGTTGGAGGGGTCCTTGGCCAGGGTGTTGAAAATGATGGAGTAGTCGCTGGTGTCAGGTTTTTCTTTGTGGATGAGAATAGTCTGTTCGCCACTCTCGAGGATGTCGTTGATGTTGTCAGCATCGAGTACGGTCTCGCGGTCCATGATGACCTCGTTACGCTCGATGGAGACGACTTCACCCGTATCTTCATCCACGAAGTCCTCGACCCATGACTTCAGCACACGTGCAGCCAGTTTGTGGCCTACATGCTTCTTGAGGTTGGTCTTGTTGACCTTCACCTCCTCTGCGAGGTTGAACATCTCGAGGATGTCCTTGTCGTTCTCGAAGCCGATAGCTCGCAGCAGCGTGGTGACCGGAAGCTTCTTCTTACGGTCGATGTAGGCGTACATCACATTATTGATGTCCGTAGCAAACTCAATCCAAGAGCCCTTGAAGGGGATGATTCGGGCACTGTAGAGCTGAGTTCCGTTGGCGTGGACGCTGGAACCGAAGAACACACCCGGGGAACGGTGCAACTGACTGACGACGACGCGCTCGGCACCATTGATGATGAACGTACCGTTGGAAGTCATGTAGGGGATGGGCCCCAGGAAGACATCCTGGATAACCGTGTCGAAATCCTCGTGGTCGGGGTCGGTGCAGTAGAGTTTCAGCTTGGCCTTCAGAGGCACAGCGTAGGTAAGTCCGCGCTCCAGACACTCTTCAATGCTGTAGCGGGGAGGGTCGATGTAGTAGTCCAGGAACTCGAGCACGAAGTTGTTGCGCGTGTCAGCGATGGGGAAGTTCTCCGAGAACACCTTGTACAGGCCATCGTTCTTGCGCTTCTCCGGGGGGGTGTCGAGCTGCAGAAAATCGTTGAAGGACTGGAGCTGCACCTCAAGGAAATCCGGATAGGGAATCGGATTCTTCACCGAGGCGAAATTGACTCTGTCGTTTACAATCTTAGCCATCAATAAATGTGATAAAAAATGGAATGAGAAAATAAAATTCTTTAGACGCAAAAAGTAGAGGACCCTCTACCAGAGGGTACTCTACCTATAGGTAACTAATTGAAGGATTGGAACCTCGCTTACTTGAGCTCGATTTCTGCACCAGCCTCTTCGAGGGTCTTCTTCAGAGCCTCAGCTTCAGCCTTGGGCATACCTTCCTTCAGGGTGCTGGGAGCACCGTCGACGAGCTCCTTAGCTTCCTTCAGTCCGAGGCCACAAGCTTCCTTGACGGCCTTCACGACCTGGAGCTTAGCAGCACCAGCGCTCTTGAGGACGACGTCGAAGTCGGTCTTTTCCTCTTCAGCGGGTGCGGCACCACCGGCGGCGGGACCAGCGGCAACAGCTACAGCAGCAGCTGCGGGCTCAATTCCATATTCCTCCTTCAGGAGATTCTTAAGATCGTTTACTTCCTTCACTGTCAAGTTAACCAACTCTTCAGCGATTGCTTTGATGTCTGCCATAATAATTTATGAAAATTTGTTTGTTTTACTTTTGGGGTAATTAATGAATTATTCGCCCTTCTCGGCGAGAGTCTCGAGGACACCGTGAATGGTGTTTGCTCCGGACTCGAGTGCAGAAACGACACTCTGCATCGGCGACTGCAGCATAGCCACGATGTCGGCGATAAGCTCGTTCTTGCTCTTGATAGCGACGAGGGCTTCGAGCTGGTCTGCTCCAATGTAGAAACTTTCCTCAGCGTATGCAGCCTTCAGTTCGGGGATCGTTACGCCCTTGGGGTTCTTGGCATTGAATTCCTTCAGCATCTTGGCCGGTGCGTTGGCCACGTTGGTGAAGATGACTGCCGTAGTTCCCTTGAGAACGTCATAGAGGGGTGAATAGTCAATCTCGCTGCCCTCCATAGCCTTGTGAAGAAGTGCATTCTTCACAACAACCATCTTCACCTCATTCTTGAAACAAGCGCGGCGGAGTGCGCTCGTGCGAGCGGCGTTCATGCCGGTTACGTCAACGAGGTAGAAGTGGGGGAAGGCCTTCAGGGTTTGACCCAGATTCGCGATGACCAGTGCTTTATCTTCCTTTCTCATGATTTGTACGTCTTTAAAAAATTAAATTTCATCGACGGCCTTGGGATCAACCTTGACGCCACGGCTCATCGTACTTGAAAGATAAATGCTCTTGATGTAAGTACCCTTAGCAGCGGCGGGCTTGAGCTTGATGATGGTATTGATGAACTCACGTGCGTTCTCGGCAATCTTCTCAGCGGAGAAGGAAACCTTGCCGATGGATGTGTGTACGATACCGGTCTTGTCGACCTTGAAGTCTATCTTACCCATCTTCACCTCGCGCACGGCCTGAGCGGGGTTCATGGTCACGGTGCCACTCTTGGGGTTAGGCATGAGGCCACGGGGACCGAGGATACGGCCGAGGGCACCAATCTTACCCATGATAGAGGGCATTGTGATGATAACATCAACGTCTGTCCAGCCACCCTTGATCTTGTCGATGTACTCGTCGAGACCAACATAGTCAGCTCCAGCTTCCTGAGCGGCAGCTTCCTGGTCGGGTGTGCAGAGGCAGAGCACGCGAACGGTCTTACCAGTGCCGTTAGGCAGTGTGGCCACGCCGCGAACCATCTGATTGGCCTTGCGGGGGTCAACACCCAGTCGCATGTCGATATCCACGGAAGCGTCGAACTTGGTCGTGGTGATTTCCTTGACCAGCTGAGCAGCCTCCCTGAGACTGTAAGCTTTCCCTGCTTCAATCTTCTGAGCAACGAGCTTTTGATTTTTTGTCAATTTCGCCATAGTTAATTGAAGTTTAATGATTATGCGGGAAAGTCACCTTTTACTGTGATACCCATACTCCTGGCTGTTCCTGCAACCAATCTCATGGCAGACTCAACCGTGAAGCAGTTGAGGTCTGGCATTTTATCAGTGGCGATTTCGCGCACTTGATCCCAGGTCACGGATGCAATTTTCTTGCGGTTGGGTTCGGCACTACCGCCCTTCACCTTTGCAGCCTCCATGAGCTGAACAGCCACGGGAGGTGTCTTCACGACAAAGTCGTAGGACTTGTCGGTGTAGTAGGTGATAACAACGGGAAGTACCTTGCCGGCCTTATCCTGGGTTCTGGCGTTGAAAGCCTTGCAGAAATCCATGATGTTAATACCCTTGGAACCGAGAGCGGGACCTACTGGGGGTGATGGATTTGCAGCGCCACCTTTAATCTGTAGTTTGATTAATCCAGCAACTTCTTTAGCCATTGTATTAATTTATTAATTGTTGTATGATTGCTCCGTTTCGGGTGCGTAACAATTCACCTTACTCCTTCGCCACTTGCATAAAGCCGAGCTCCAGCGGCGTCTTGCGGCCGAAGATCTTGACGGACACCTTGAGTTTTTTCTTTTCTTCGTTGACTTCCTCGATGACGGCATCAAATCCAGAGAACGGGCCATCGGTGACCTTGACAGCCTCTCCCACGTTGAATGGGATGTGGATATCTTCGGGCACGTCAGCCAGTTCATCGACGACTCCGAGCAGACGCTTCATCTCATCCTCGCGGATGGGCATTGGCTTGTCGCTCGCTTTTGTCTCACCAAGGAATCCCAGCACATTCGGGGTATTGCGCAACATTGCTTGCACTTCACCCACGAGACGGGCTTCTACCAATACATAACCTGGCAGGTGACAACGTTCCTTCACGTAGCGTTTGCCGTTGCGAATGCTAACGACTTTCTCCGTTGGAATGAGCACCTGTTCCACATTGTCACGATAGTCGCCTTGGGCGACCTGTGCTTCAATGTACTCTTTGACTTTGCCTTCCTTTCCGCTGATGGCGCGCATGACGTACCACCGCATCTTAGGTGTTTCCTGTTCAGCCATAGTCATTGAATGGGGTTAGGCAGCATTGTAGATGAGTTCCATCGCATGCTGGAAGACGAAATCCATAAAGAAGACCGCCACTGCGATGAGGAGGGAAGCAGCTAATACCACCATCGCACTATTGGTCAACTCAGATCGTGAAGGCCAAGAGGTCTTATGCACGAGTTCGTTGTATGATTCCTTACAGTAGTTGAAAATCTTCTTGAACATAATTCATGTTGTTTGGCACGGGAAGAGAGGCTCGAACTCCCGACACCTGGTTTTGGAGACCAGTGCTCTACCAACTGAGCTATTCCCGTAAATGAAGCCCCCGCCCATGAACGGGGGCTTTATTCGATAGTTGTTTAGGATGTCCTAGGAAAACCTAGGGCGTACCTAGGGAATCCTATAAAGCTTAGTCTTAATCGTCGAGGATCTCAGTAATCTGACCGGAACCTACGGTGCGACCACCTTCACGGATAGCGAAGCGCAGACCGACGTTCAGAGCAACAGCGTAGATGAGTTCAACATTGATCTCAACGTTGTCACCGGGCATGACCATCTCGATGCCTTCGGGGAGGTGAATCTCACCCGTGCAGTCCATGGTGCGGAGGTAGAACTGAGGACGATACTTGTTGCCGAAGGGGGTGTGACGGCCACCTTCCTCCTTCTTCAGGACATAGATAGAAGCCTTGAAGTTCTTGTGGGGCTTGATGACACCCGGGTGGGTGATAACCATACCACGCTTCACTTCGTTCTTGTCGATACCGCGGAGGAGCAGACCAACGTTGTCGCCAGCTTCACCCTCGTCGAGGATCTTGCGGAACATCTCAACACCGGTGATGACGGACTTCTTGTCCTCGCCGAGACCCAGAATCTGAACCTCGTCACCAACCTTGACGATACCAGTCTCGATACGGCCGGTAGCAACGGTACCACGACCAGTAATGGAGAAGACGTCTTCAACAGGCATCAGGAAGGGCTTATCCTTGTCGCGAACGGGCTCCTGAATCCAGTTGTCAACAGCGTCCATGAGCTCCATGACCTTAGCTTCCCATTCGGGTACACCGTTGAGTGCGCCGAGAGCGGAACCGCGGATGAAGGGAGTGTCCTCTTCGAATTCGTACTGGGCGAGCAGCTCCTGCATCTCCATTTCTACGAGCTCGAGCATCTCCTCGTCATCAACCATGTCGCACTTGTTGAGGAACACGACCAGACGGGGAACGTTTACCTGACGGGCGAGCAGGATGTGCTCACGAGTCTGAGGCATGGGACCGTCGGTTGCAGCAACCACGATGATAGCACCGTCCATCTGAGCAGCACCAGTTACCATGTTCTTCACATAGTCGGCGTGGCCCGGGCAGTCCACGTGAGCGTAGTGACGCTTAGCGGTCTCGTACTCAACGTGAGCGGTGTTAATGGTGATACCACGCTCCTTCTCTTCGGGAGCGTTATCAATCTGGTCGAAGCTCTTCACCTCAGAAAGTCCCTGCTTAGCGAGGACGGTGGTGATAGCAGCGGTCAGAGTAGTCTTACCGTGGTCAACGTGGCCGATAGTACCGATGTTGACATGAGGCTTAGTTCTTTCGAATTTTTCTTTAGCCATAGCTGTTTTGTCTAATTTTTATAAATGTATGAATGAATAAAATTCTTGACTGGAGTGGAGCTGTTGACGAGGATTGAACTCGTGACCTCTTCCTTACCAAGGAAGTGCTCTACCACTGAGCTACAACAGCATGTTGTTTTCTTTCTTTCTCTGGCGACGTGGAGCGGAAGACGGGGCTCAAACCCGCGACCCCCAGCTTGGAAGGCTAGTGCTCTATCGACTGAGCTACTTCCGCATCGTTCGTCCGGTGGGCAAAGATGGATTCGAACCACCGAAGGCGTGCGCCAGCAGATTTACAGTCTGCCCCATTTGGCCACTCTGGTATTTGCCCTTAGCCTCGCGCCTGTCTTGAATAGGCATCAGCGCTCTGATTTTGGAGGCCTTCGCAGCCGTTTAGGCAGCAATCTGTCCGAAAACGGCTGCAAAGGTAGGCATATTTTTTGAACCGAGCAAACTTTTTACAGTTTTTTTTATCGATTCTGTTGTTTTTCCTTTGTTTTTTGCACTTGCTTGAGCAAAGCGTCCATGCAATTGTCTATAGCTTCTTCGAATGTGTCGCAAACCTTCTGCGCGAAAAGCTCTGTTCCCATCAGCACTCTGATGGCGGCTTCCTTGTTCATGGCAGTCTCTGGCTTGACGACTTTCAGTGACACCTCTACCTTTCTTATTTCGTCGCTGAACTTTTCGAGTTTTCCTACTTTCTTGTAGATGAAGTCCTGCAGTTTCTCTGTAGGTTCGAATCGGATTGCCTGAATGTTAATTTCCATAATAACCTTCTTGTTTTTGAGTTAGTAAAAAGGGTTATGCCCTCGGATGGGCTTCGCTGTAGACTTTCTTGAGTTCCTCGAAGGTCGTGTGGGTGTAGATCTCCGTGGTCTGGAGTCGTGCATGTCCCAGCAGTTCCTTTACGGATTCGAGGTCTGCCTCATGGTTGAGCATCGAGGTTGCGAAGGTGTGCCGCAGCACGTGGGGACTCCTCTTTCGCTGTCCCGTCACGAGCCCGAGCTTTTCCTTCACCATGGTCCTTACCGTGTATGCAGTCAGCCGTGTTCCCTTGCTGGTGAGCAGGAATGCGTCCTTGTCACTGCCATCCCTCTGGTAGGAAGTCCTTTCCCCTATATATATATTAATAAGGTGTAGGAGTCCTTCGCCGAAGGGTATGATGCGCTCTTTTCGTCCTTTGCCGGTGACCTTCAGGGTCTGCGCCTGCAGGTTGATGTCCTGCAAATCCAGCCCGATGAGTTCACTCAACCGGAGTCCGGCCTCATAGAGTATGGCGATGATCAGGTGGTCTCGCCGTCCCTCAAAGGTGTCGCGGAACATCCCTGGGGTGTCCAGCAACCTGTCCATGTCCTGTTCTCTGACGAATGCGGGCAGTGGTCTCTGCTTCTTGGGGGAAGTCAGATTGTGTACGGGGTCCCTCTCCACGAATCCTCGCTTGAGGAGGAAACGGTAGCAGGAGCGCAGAGCTGATAGTCTCCGCTGTATGGAACTGGCCTTGTTGCCGCGTTCCATCATCGCCACTACCCACTCCCGTGCCACGTCCGTGTCCACGGTCTGCCAGGTAAGTTCGCTGTCGAGGCCCTTGAAAAATGACTCGAACGCTTTCAGGTCATCCCGATACTCCTCGAAGGTCCTTGGAGAGACGTTTCGCTCGAGGCGCAAGTAGTCGAGAAAGGCTTCGATCAGCATAAAAATACCTCTTTTTGATGTTTCACCGATGCGAAATTAGAGGTTTTTCTTCAGACTACCAAAAAAATTCAGCAGATTTCACATTTTTTTAGTTCTTACTCTTCTACGCGGCGCAATTTCTGCACGTAGACTGCATGCTCTTTGGCCAGACGGCGCAGCACGGAGGGCTTGTCGAACTGCTGACGGCGACGGAGTTCCTTGACGACGCCAGTCTTCTCGAACTTACGCTTGAATTTCTTCAGGGCGCGCTCGATGTTTTCGCCTTCCTTAACGGGTACTACAATCATGTTCGTTACTTGTTAAAGGGTTGATAATAGGGTTCATTGGCTTCCGACAGAGTCGAAAAGCGGCGCAAAAGTACAACTAATAATTCTTCTGACCAAAGATTCCGGCACTTTTTTGCTCCCGAGAGGCCGAAAATCTTGTTTTTCTGTCCTAAACGGCACAAATCACCACTCTTATAAATTCAAGGAGAAAGAAAATGCTCTTTTTTCTTTGTTCGTACTTAATTCTTCTGTATCTTTGCCTAAAAATTGAGCCCCCATGAAGAAAATAATGACCGGCACCACCCTCGTGGCCTTTGCTTTCTCCTTCTTTGTCCAGATGCCCGTGAATGCCCAGCAGGGCAACGTGCTCGACAAAGTCAACCTGTTCATCGGCACCGCCAACGACTATGGCCAGGTGGCACCTGGTGCCACGGTCCCCTATAGCCAGATACAGGTGTGCCCCGACAGCCACCCGCGTCAGCACCCAGGTTACGACTACGAGGTTCCCGTCATCTCGGGTTTCAGCATCAATCGCCTCTCAGGCGTGGGCGGCAGTGGCTGCGGAGGCAACGTGTCGCTCATGCCAGACAGCACCGGGCAGGACGTACGGCTCCTGAAGCAGACGGAGCAGGCCGTACCGGGCTACTATGGCGTGCGGCTGAGCAACGGCGTGGGGTTCGAGGCAACAGCCGACCGTCGCATGGCGGTCGAACGTTTCGCATTCCCCGATGCTTCGCAGGCTGTCCTGTTGCTCAATCCCCGTTCTGCGTTCGACAAGCTCTTTGCCGCCGACTTCCAGCAGGAGGCACCCACTGTGGGACAGGGCTTTGTGGAGTGTGCCAATACCTGCGGCCGCGGGCACTACCATCTGCACTACCGGCTCTATGCCAACAGCCCGTTCGTCCTCGACACGATAGCCGATGGTCGCCTGCGCCTCTCGTTCAAGGCCGCAGAGCCCACCGCATCGGCGGCGATTCCCTCTACCCCCAACCCGATGGAGGTTGAGGTGCGCATCGTGGTCTCCACCGGTCTGGCCGACGAACTGGACAGGCTACCCGAGGAAATGGTGTGGCAAACGGACTTCCAGACATTGGTGGAACGTGCCCGGAAGGAGTGGCAGCACCTGCTCTCCACGGTGGAGGTGGAAGGCGGGACAGCCGCTCAGCAGACCATCTTCTACACCTCTTTATATCGTACCTTCCACAGTCCTTTCCAGGTGACAGACCGATTCATGCGCAGCTATCTGGGCACCGACGGCCAGCCGCATGAGGCGACGCAAGGCGAATACTACAGTTCGTGGTCGCTCTGGGACACCTATCGTACCAAGTTCCCCCTCATCACGCTGCTCGACGCCGCTCGTTCTACGGACATCATGCAGTCGCTCGCCCAGCTGTATATCACCGGCAAGAAGGACTGGAGCACCAACTACGAATGTGTGCCCACGGTGCGCACGGAGCACGCCATTGCCACCCTCCTCGATGCCTACCGTCAGGGAGTCAGCATCCCTTCGCTGCGCGATGCCTACCCGGGGATGGCGGAAGAGGTCAGGCGGTTGAGCCTGAAGAGTCCGGACCAGTGCCTCGAAGCAAGCGGCGACTGCTGGGCACTCGGCCAGCTGGCAGCGGAACTGGGCATGAAGGACGAGGCAGCGCGATGGACTGAACGGGGCGAGGCTATTTTCGACAGCATCTGGCCGCGCGAGTTCCAGCATATCGACGCCACCTACACCAAGATGCGAGGCAACGGGCTCTATCAGGGCACCCGCTGGCAGTATCGCTGGGGAGCTCCGATGTTTCTGCCGCGGATGATCGCGTTGGTCGGCAAGGACAGACTCGCCGAGCAGCTACAGACTTTCTTCCGTGAGCAGCTGTACAACCAGGGCAACGAGCCTGATATTCATGTGCCCTTCCTCTTTGGACGATTGGGAATGCCGCAGCAGACGGGCGCCATCGTCCGCAGTCTGGCTACTGAGTCCGTCACCCACCGCTACGGCGGCAACGACGCCTACCCCACCCCCTTCGTCGGCTGCGCCTTTGTCAACCAGCCCCGTGGCTATTGTCCTGAAATGGACGAAGACGACGGCGCCATGAGTGCCTGGTACGTCTTTGCCAGCATCGGCATGTATCCGCTCGTCGTTGGCGAAGCGGTCTATGAACTCTTTCCGCCCCTCTTCGACAAAGTGACGCTCCACCTCGGTGCCGACCACCAGACAACGGTCGTCATCCGATGCGAGGGGAAAAAGACTGGCCCCGGCGACGTGGCAAATGGCCCTTGTCGGCGTGTGACATGGAACGGTAAGCGCCTGCGGCAGTACCGAATCTCTGTCAGGGAACTCAAGCAGGGCGGCGAACTCGTGTTCCACTATAGCAAGTAAACTATTTTTGAATACCTAACTTAATAAATAACACATAGGATACCTAACTTAATAAATAAATAGAATGGAAAAATTGGAATTGGTTATAAGGCGTTTTGCTGCCAAGGCAGATTATACAATAGGTGATCTGTACATCAACAATCAGCGTATCTGCAACACGCTGGAGAGAACCGACCGGGGGCTGGATAGCTCGATGCCCTTGGATGAACTGCGGCGGCGGAAGGTTGCCGGCAAGACGGCCGTCCCTACAGGAACTTATGAGATTACCATGAATCGCAAAAGCCCTAAGTTTTCCCAGAAGCCTTATTACAAGGAGTTCTGTGGCGGCTATCTGCCCCGCCTGCTGCGAGTTCCTGCCTTCGAAGGAGTCCTGATTCATCGGGGCAACTGGGAGGACGACACGGAGGGCTGCCTCCTGGTGGGCGACAACACCACTCCAGGGGGCTTGGCCCAGTCCAAGCTTCGATGGGAAAAACTGATGACACAATATCTGTTGCCTGCCAAAGCGCTGGGAATACCTATCTATATAAGAATCTATTCGGATTATGAGGTAAATAAGAACCCTAAAATTTCGGAGGCCCCTTCTACGAAAGCCAACAGCTACACCCCTCAACCCATCGACACCTCTGATATTCAGTTGCCGAAGGAGCTGAACCCGCTACTCGAAGCGATGGCGAAGAATGTGCATGAGATTTGGGCACAGGAACGGATGAACCAAGGCTGGTCGTATGGCCAGCAGCGTGACGACGCCCAGAAGCTTCACCCCTGCCTCGTTGCATACGAAGACCTGCCGGAGGCGGAGAAAGTCTATGACCGCAACACGTCCGTAGAGACGCTGAAACTCATCCTGAAACTCGGGTTCAAGATAACGAAAAAATAACTACAACAAGTTGTACTCTTCCGGGTGGTCTTGGACTTCCTTCTGATAAGACAGGAGTTGTTGCACGACCACTTCGGAGTCGTCCGTAAGCGCCAACGACAGGTTCTTGTATTTCCCTGTTTCCATCAGATGTTGGAGAAGGGGATAGGCAGGAACCTCTTCCGTCCAGAACTGAGTCCCGATGAATATCATGGGGCTGGGGAAGCCGAAGGAGAGGTAGTGGTTCTGCACCGCATCCTGGAAAATCTCCTGCATGGTACCCGCGCTGCCTGGCGTGTAGATGATACCCCCAAAGGGCAGGGTGAGGATATTGTGCTCACGGATACTGTTCTCAAAGAATTTCGCAATATGCGTAGCCAGGGGCGTGGAAGGCTCGTGGCCATACAGCCACGTCGGAATCCCCAGGCTCTCGTAGGTGGACTGAGGATAGCGGCGTATCACCTCGAAGGCTGTCGATAGCCAGGCCTCGGGAGTGTCCTTGAACGAGGGCGACGCGGCCAAGATGCGCAGCGCCTCCTCCACCTCCTCGTCACTGCGCCCAGCCATCCATGAGCCCAGATGAGTCGCCTCCATCGCACCCGGTCCTCCTCCGCTGAGCATGGTAAAACCCTGCTCGGTCAGCTGTTTGCTCAGCAGGACGATCTGCCGGTACATCGCGTCGGTGCGGAGCAAGGCATGTCCACCCATCACCCCTATGCACTTCAGGTAATTATGTGCGCGGAGGAACTCCCCCAAGCCCACATAAATCCCCTGGTCGTGCAGCGTCCGTGCTATCGACTCCTTGACATCGCTCGTCTGCTTCCCCTTGGAGATGTAGTGACGGTACACCAGTTGGTCGTGACATGTGTCGTACGTATCCGGTTGTTCTGGGTCATAGCCCTCATACAGTTCCGTAGCGGTGTAAAGCGTCGTGCGGCTCACATTGTATGGCACCACTTTCAGGTATTCGAGAAGCGGTTGGAAGTCGGAAAGGCTGGCACTGGCAATCATAGTCTTGGTGTTTTAGTAAGGATTTGTCTGCAAAGGTATATAAAAAATCTGATTCTTTACATCTGGTTGATATAAAAAGAATTTTTTATAGAGGAAATCTACGCTTTTCCCCTCAATCACCATCACACTCATCGCTGATTTAACACTTTTTGATGCCACCTCCACCCAAAAAGTAACTTTTAGACCACCCCAAAAGCAACTTTTAGACATGATTTTTAAACAGCGCACCGCCGTGTCTCACGACAAAGCGGTGCGAGAGGGGCTTCCATCTTTTCTCCTTTGACGCTGCAAAGATACAACATTCCCTTTGCGGTTCAAGAATGTTTTGCAATTATTTTTCAGGAATCTACTTAATTATTTTATTTCATGCTTTCTCCCGTTCAGCCGTCGCTGGTCAAAGTGGTCAAGTCTGCGATTTGGTGAGTGCAATGATGCTTGCATCAATTGCCGAACGTGAGCAGACTCGCCATTGGTCAAAGTGGTCAAGGTCAAAATGGTCAAAATCGATTTCGGGTTGTCAAAATCCGCCACTATATAATAAATATTTATATTTATATATAGTGAGCAAAATGACCGAATCCAAAAATGAAAATGACCATTATGACCTTGACCACTTTGACCACTTTTCAAACCGTTTTCTGGGTTAACGGCGTACGTGCATGAGCCAATCCAAGTAGATTCATCCCCCCCCGATGCAGCTATATTTATAAGCACATGAACCTACGTTCATCCGCCTATCCACGTAGGTTCATCCGCCTTTGAACATAGATTCATGAGGCGATGAACGTAGCTTCATCCGCCGATGAACGTAGATTCATTCGGTGATTATAGCTTGACTCTTCAACTGCTCTCTCAACTGCTCTCACAACTGCTCTCACAACTGTTCTCTCTATTGAGGATATGTGAAAATGACAAAATGAAACTATATTATCGATAGATTGTGGGTTACTTTGTACTCTATACTGACATAGACAATGGAATTTTGAAGTAAAAACGACATAATATCAGAATGAAATAAAAGAAAACTGCAAAAAACTATGTAATTCTGGTGAAAAGTATTTACCTTTGCGCCCAGTTTTGCAAGAAACGTAAAAAACATGATTACAATCAGTAAACACAAGGTGCTGCTATCGGCACAGAAGACTGAGGAATGAGTTTGTAGGGTTTCGGCTCATTTTCTTCAGTAAACACAACAGGAGCCCGGAACAAACAGAAACGAGTAAGCAGACTCATTAAAGTCATGTAATTATCCACACACAGAGAGTAAAGCAACTGTCATTCGGCGGGTCGATGGCTGACGTAGGTGACCGCCGCAGGAATAGGTTCGTACCCTTCCTTCACAGACTGTATTATGTCATGTCGCACCGAGAAGAAGGTATAGGTGCAGGTCGTATCACAAAAGGACATGACTCAAGTAATCTCATTTATTCATCAGACAGCCACAAATATATAAAGGTGTGTTCCACCTAAAAGGTGTCTGTCACAACAAGATACGACAATGTTAGAACTCAAAGGAAAGTATTGCAGAGACTGCAAGATCTTCACAGACAATATAGAGCAGGAGGCTCTCTCGATGGTGTATCACTTCTTGGACAACCCGATGTTCGAGGATGCCAAAATCAGAATCATGCCTGACGTCCATGCAGGAAAGGATATCGTGGTGGGTTTCACGGTTCCGTTCACTGACCATGTGAATCCCGACCACGTGGGTGGCGACATCGGCTGCTCGGTATCCACAGCCATCACGGATATGCCCGTCAATCCAGAGGATTACCCCGTGATTGAAAAGAATATCCGCGAGAACGTGAGATTCGGCATGAGCATCCAGGCAAAGCCGGTCTATCCGACTGCCGACCTGTACAAGCACCTGCAACTGCGTTTGCAGCAGGCTCGCCAGCAATGGCCGGAAATGGTTGGAGCGATGGATGTTTCTGAGCGCGGCATTACCGCCATGCTGAAGCGCATCGACCAGAAGGAGCACATGTTCTACAACAGCATCGGCACCGTAGGCGGCGGTAACCACTTCGTGGAAATCGGCGTGACACCAGAAGGGAACTATGCCTTCACCGTACACTGCGGAAGCCGCAACCTCGGTCAGAAGGTATGGAAGTACTGGAAGATGGAGGCTGGTAAGCTGGTAGGCGTGACAAATGGTTTCCTGGTTGAAGATGCCATGAAGGGGTATATCACCGATATGGTCGTTGCCCAGGCGTACGCCGAGTTTAACCATCAGGTCATTGACCGCCTGGTACTGGAAGCTATCAGCGCAGGCAGTGGGAAGAAGGCTCATATCGTGGAGCAAATCTACACCACCCACAACTACATCGATTTCTCGATGAAGATGCTGCGCAAGGGTGCCGTGGCAGCTCCGGCAGGCAGGAAGCTGGTCATCCCCTTCAATATGCGCGACGGCCTCATCATCGCCCGCGGCAAGGGTAACGAGGACTGGAACCAGAGCGCTCCTCATGGAGCTGGTCGCCTGTTGTCGCGTGCCGACGCCAAGGAACTCATTGACCTCGATGAATTCCGGGAGGCCATGAAGGGAGTCTATTCGACATCTGTCGGAACGGGCACCATCGACGAGAGTCCGATGGCCTACAAGGACCCGAAGGAGATCCTGCGGCTGATAGAGGACACGGTGGAAGTGGAATACTTCATCCGCCCTGTCATCAACCTGAAAGCCACCAACTCCTACGATTCCAGCGTGGAGATTGATGTGAACGAAGAACAAGATTGAACCCAATCGGTCATTAGGCCGACATATATTGAACAACTGTGGCTCGCCTCATTCCGTAGTTTGGAGTGGGGCGAGCCTTTTAAAGTAAGATATGGTGTGTTCTATTAATTATCAAATTCTCTATGAATTATCTTTGTTTGCTCTTGCCTCTTTTTGGCATCTTTGCTTCCAAGTTCTTGGGACATAGCCCGCTATGCCCCTGCGACCTTGAATGCAAACCTACGCAAAAATTGT
>JAFXTO010000070.1 GCA_017535725.1 Bacteroidaceae bacterium | reverse complement strand
GCATATTTCTCCAAATCAAAAGACAAACACATCCTTTATCTTGCCCGATCCCTGAAAACACGCTCCGCATTCCAAGGCATTTGGAACTCTCTCGACCACTTTTCTCTACCCTACCGTGTCTAATGACCGATTTGGGTTTAACGTGAATTGCCACGAATTATCCATTAATAATTATATGGTCAATTAAATGGGAATTCGTGTTAGAAAAACACAGAAATATGAAAGAACAATATTCACCGGACATACTGAACTGCCTGGCCAACCTGAGCAGCGACGAGGTTTTCACCTCGCCGGAGCTGGCCAACAGTATGCTGGACCTGCTGCCGCAGGAGCTGTTCCGCAGTACGAAAACACGCTTTCTCGACCCCTGTGCGAAGAGTGGCGTCTTCCTGCGCGAGATCGCCAAGCGGCTGCTGGCAGGAATTGAAGAACAAATACCCGACTTGCAGGAGCGTATCGACCACATTATGGCCCGACAGGTCTTCGGCATCGCCTGTACCGACCTCACCGCCGAGATGAGCCGCAGGACGCTATACTGCTCCAAGCTCGCCAACGGCGAGTACAGTGTCACCACTGCCTTCCGCGACCAGCAAGGCAACCTGTTGTACGATCGATGCCGCCACACTTGGAACGCGCAAGGCCGCTGTGAGTACTGTGGCGCCAGCAAAGGCGAATATCTCCGCACTGACAGCCGTGAGACCTACGCCTATCCTTTTATCCATAAATCAATCAAAGAAATATTCCATAAAGATATGCAATTCGACGTAATCATAGGAAATCCACCGTACCAACTAAACGACGGTGGTGGCACTGGTTCAAGTGCAATGCCATTATATCATTATTTTGTTGAGAAAGCAATAAGTTTACAACCTAATTATTTGTTGATGATAATTCCTGCACGTTGGTATGCTGGAGGAAAAGGTCTAGATGATTTCCGTAGTCAAATGTTATCTGATAAACATATTCGAAAGCTATACGATTATCCTAACAGTGCAGATTGCTTTCCAGGTGTAATAATCGCTGGAGGAATTTGCTATTTTCTATGGGATAAGAATTACAAAGGACAATGTGAGGTTTACAATGTTTCAGGTGGAGATGCGAAATCCTGCATTAGTCGGAGCTTGTGTGAATATGACGTCTTCATTCGAGACAATAATGCAATCAATATTATCCGTAAGACTCGTGCAATTTCGAAAGATTCATTGGACAAAAGTGTAAATAGTAGAAATTGCTTTTCTTTAATCAGTAGCGAAAAGGGGCATGCGACACAACAGAAAGGGGATTATTCTTTACTCTCTCTTGATGGAAAGTCTTTTATCTCGAAAGGAAAAGTTGTTGACAAAGAAAACATCGCCAATAAATATAAGGTAATTATTACTAAAGCAATGTCAGGAGGAAACAAACCATCCTCTGAAGGCGATTATGTTGTTGTGTCATCTTTGCAAATATTGTTTCCGAATGAAGTATGTACTGAGACATATTTGGTTCTTGATACATTCAACACCCAAAATGAAGCAGCCAACATGGTCAGTTATGTCAAAACAAAGTTCTTTAGATTTATGCTTCTCCAATCTTTGACATCAATAAACATTTCCAAAGACAAATTTCAATTTGTCCCCCTTCAAGACTTTTCCCATCCGTGGACGGACGAGATGCTGTACAAGAAATACGGCCTGACGGAGGATGAGATTGCCTTTATCGAAAGTATGATACGACCAATGGAATAGGCCAACATCGCCGACGGATCACCGACGGACCGTCGAAGGATCACCGAAGAATCGTAGAACCCACATAGAATCCACGCCGAGGGGAAAGGCTCGGCAAAAAACAATAACAGAGCGCTCTTTGAAATAATGAAATATGGAGATGACACCCCGAAGGGGTGTGACTTTGCATAACACGGTACAAGCCGTAGGCGCAGTGCCGTGATAGGAGTATCTCCGCCACCCCTGCACCCCGATATGGGTGCGACTTTGCATAACACGGTACGCAGTGCCGTGACAGATACGCCACTACACAATATGCACCCCGAAGGGGTGCGACACCGATAAGCACAGTCGCGTCCTTTCTGGACGCAGGTATATAGACCACTGACACACCGCACTACGCTTCGCTTGTACGGTGTCATGCACAGTCGCGTCCTTTCAGGACGTATGTCTTGCTACCACACAATAAAGACGCAGAATGTACGTTATTGTTGTATGAGTTACGTTAGTACGCTGTATCATATTGTCCTGCGCACACACCGCAGCGAGATGGCTATTGCGGAAGACCACGAAAAGGAACTTTATGCCTACATAAACGGTATTATCAATAATTTCAACGGCAAGCTTTATCGTGTAGGTGGCATGCCAGATCATTTGCATCTCTTAGTGTCCTTACCTGCAACGATGGCTCTTGCTTCGTTTGTGAAGGAATTGAAAGTTTCTACCAGCAAATGGATGAAAGCCAATCCCCACTTCCCTACATTCACTGGTTGGTCACAGGAATACGCAGGATTCACCTATAGCATCCACGACAAAGACAAGATAATAAACTATATCAAAGGACAGAAGGAGCATCACAAGAAGATGACCTTTGGTGAAGAGTACAGGCAGTTTATAGAGGCCAATGCGGTGACTATAGACGAGAGGTACTTTATGAAGGATGCGTAGTCGCGTCCCTTCGGGACGCATTTGATGTGGCGATGATAATCACCGCACTGCGCCTTCGGCTTGTACGGTGTTATGCAAAGTAACGTCCCTTCGGGACGCCGACTCCGTGGCCATCTCTGCACGGCACTGCGAGGACTCCGGCCTCTTGTACCGTGTTATGCAAGGTTGCGTCCCTGTCGGGACGCCGGCTCCGTGGCCATCTCTGCACGGCACTGCGAGGACTCCGGCCTCTTGTACCGTGTTATGTAAAGTCACGTCCCTTCGGGACGCCGGCTCCGTGGCCATCTCTGCACGGCACTGTGAGGACTCCGACCTCTTGTACCGTGTTATGTAAAGTCACGTCCCTTCGGGACGAATCTCCATTTTTTATTATTCACAGAGCGCCATAAACAACAATGATTATGGCGACAACAGAACAGATACTCCCCACTATGCGGCGTGCGGTGCCGCAGATTTACATGTATGACGACACGTCGTTCCCCGGCTGGATAAAGATAGGGCAGACGACGCGTGCCGACGTGCGCAAGCGTATCGACGAGCAGCACCCCATCACCGAGCCACACAAGACCTACCACCTGCTGTGGCACGACAACGCTTTCTATGCCGACGGCAGTGGCGAGAGCTTTTCCGACCACGACCTGCACGAGGTGCTGCGCCGTATGGGCAAAGAGCTGATAGGCGAGTGGTGCCGCTGCTCGCTGCGCGAAGCGAAGGCCGCATACGTGGCTGTGCGTCACCGCGACACACAGGTCGAAACGGTACGTGACCTCGACTATAAGATGCGCGAGGAACAAGAGAAAGCAGTAAAAGACACTGCCGACTACTTCGCCTTGATGGACAGCGAGGAGCCCGACCGCCCCAGCCACTACCTGTGGAATGCCAAGATGCGCTTCGGCAAGACCTTTGCCACCTACCAGCTGGCCAAGAGGATGAAGGCCAAGAGGGTGCTGGTGCTCACCTTCAAGCCCGCCGTCGAGGACTCGTGGCGCGACGACCTGCTGCGCCACCGCGACTTCGAGGGGTGGCGCTACTACAGCAGCCGTGAGGCGGATGCCACTAACGCATTGACGCATTCCCACAATAACTCATCCCCGCTCGTTGTCTTCGGTTCCTTCCAAGACTACCTTGGCCGCGACAAGTACGGCAACATCAAGCCCAAGAACGAGTGGGTGCACACCATCAACTGGGACCTTATTGTGCTCGACGAATATCACTTCGGTGCCTGGAACGACCACGCCAAGAGTCTGCTCGACCTCGGCGACAGCGAGGCTAAGAACCGACAGACGGAAGAGGACGAGGTGATGCGCGAAAGCGGCATCGACGTGGAGAGCGGCCGCGCGTGGGACGACGAGGACATACCCATCACCGGCCGTCACTTCCTCTACCTCAGCGGCACGCCGTTCCGCGCCCTCGCCACGGGCGAGTTTATGGAGAACCAGATATTCAACTGGACCTATCAGGACGAGCAGAAACACAAAGAGGCCGTCGGCGGCCCGTACCTGGAAATGCCTACGATGGTGATGATGACCTACCAGATGCCGCAGGACCTCGGAGCCATGATAGAGCAGTGGGACATGGACGGATTTGACCTCAATGAGTTCTTCAGGGCAGAACCGGCCAAGGGTAGTGGAGTGGCCACTTTCGTCCACGAGAAGGCGGTGCAGAAATGGCTCGATATTATTCGAGGAAAGGCCCCTATCTTCGGCGACGGCAGTTCGCCGCTTAACGTGCGCCCGGCTTTGCCTTTCGAGGACACTCGTCTGCTCGACCTCTGCGCCCATACCATGTGGTTCCTGCCCAACGTGGCCTCTTGCGACGCCATGGAGGCCCTGCTGCGCCGTCCAGCCAACGGATTCTACCAAACCTACCAGATTATCAACTGCAGCGGCACGAAGGCCGGCATCGGCGTGGACGCCCTCGGTCCTGTGCGCGAAGCCATGGGTGACAACCCGCTGACGACACGCACTATCACCCTCACTTGCGGCAAACTGACCACCGGCGTCACCCTGCGGCCACTGGGCGGACTGCTGATGTTGCGCAACTGCAAGAGCCCGGAGACCTACT
Source organism: Bacteroidaceae bacterium (assembly GCA_017535725.1). GTDB lineage: Bacteria > Bacteroidota > Bacteroidia > Bacteroidales > Bacteroidaceae > Physcousia. The sequence continues at coordinate 4,537 of JAFXTO010000070.1, read as the reverse complement.
TCCAGACGGCCTTTCGTGTGCAGAGCCCGTGGACGGCGGCCGACAAGGACGACCCGACTAAGAAGACCATCTTGAAGCCCACCTGCTATGTCTTCGACTTCGCCCCCAACCGCGCCCTGCGCGAGGTGGTGACCTACGCCAACCAGCTGGACATCGACAGCAACCGCCGAATTACAGACAAAGTCAATGATTTCATCAACTTCCTGCCCATCCTGCAGTTCGACGGCAGCTCGATGAAACGGGTGAATGCCACCGAGATACTCGACTTTGTGGACAACGGCACCAGTGGTACGCTGCTGGCGCGCCGATGGAACAGCGCCCAGCTGGTCAATGTGGACAACGCCACCCTGCAGCGTGTACTCGACAGTCCCGAGGCGATGGCTACCATTATGAAAATCGAAGGCTTCCGCGCACTGGGCAGCGACATCATCGAGAACATCGTCAACCGTGCGGAGCGGATCAAGAAACTGAAGCGCGAGGCTGGCGACAACCCCAAGAAGAAAAAGGAGCTGACCGCCGAGGAGAAGGAATACCGCAGCAAGCGGCGCGAGGTGCAGGAAAAACTGATGAAGTTCGCCACGCGCATCCCCATCTTCATGTATCTCACCGACTACCGTGAGGAGAGTCTCGAAGATGTCATCCGCAAATTGGAACCCTCGCTGTTCGAGAGGGTAACGGGCTTGACCATCGACGACTTCGACCTGTTGCTGCGAGTCGGGGTCTTCAACCGCGCCCAGATGAACGACGCCATCCTGAAGTTCCGCCGCTATGAGGACGCCTCACTGGCCTACACCGGAGTAAACCGTCATGCTTCGGACACCCGCATCGGCCTTATGGACAGTACCGTGCCGATAGAGGCGCTGCTAGGATGATAAAAGAATGGACATCAAGCCGACATCACTGAGGAATCGCCAAAGGATGTGAAATATATTTGTGGACTACCAAATTATTTGTATCTTTGCATTCCGAAATAAACACACCTAATTATGAAAAAAGCATTGCTATTACTGACTATTGCGACGTTGTTCTTGGCGTCGTGCGGAAAGGAAGAAGTCATTCCAGAGCCCAACCCCGACGGGAATGTGGTGCTAAACTGTGTGAAACCAGCCTACCTGAGTGCCGGCGACACGGTGGCACTTATTTCCCCGGCCTATTACACCCCGATGGAGAACGTCGAGGCGACCGCCAACGTGCTGCGGTCGTGGGGTCTGGTGCCTGTCATCGGACCCAATGTAGGCAAGATAGCCGACGGAAAATATGCTGGCACCGTCGAGGAGCGCACCAGCGACATACTCTGGGCGTTCAACGAGCCGAGCATCAAGGCCATTATCTGTAACCGTGGTGGCTACGGAACCATCCAGCTCATCAACCATATTCCGCTCTCCGTGCTGTACGCTTCGCCCAAATGGCTTGTCGGATTCAGCGACATCAGCACCCTGCATGGTCTGTTGAACCGCTCTGGGGTGATGAGCGTCCACGGCACAATGAGCTCCTATCTGGCAAGTGGCGGAACCGACGAGACCAGCACGATGATGCGCGACCTGCTGATGGGTCAGGTGCCTTGCTATCACCTGCCCGCCCATGCCCAAAACATCACCGGAGTGGCAAGTGGAGTGCTGGTAGGTGGCAACCTCTGCACCATCGCTCCCAACGTGCGCTCGCAGGCCGACGCCACGATGGGACAGGACATTATCCTTTTCATTGAGGAGATCGGCGAGTCGATGCGCAACATCGACCGTCAACTGCGCATACTGCAGATGAACGGTACGCTCGACCGCTGCAAAGGAATCATCCTTGGCGAGTTCGAAGACTGCGGGTCGGAATTCACCAGCTACGAGAATATCGAGGCCATGATCCGCCAGATGGTAGAACCCTACGGCATACCGATGCTTTGCGGATTCCCCGCCGGTCACGGTGATGTGAACCTGCCCCTCGTCATGGGCGCACCCGTAACCATCGACGTACGCAACGACGGCGCCACCCTGCTGTTCAACATCGACGGCGAACAGCGCGACGTCACCACCTCGACCGTAATAGCCACCCCGACGCTCCTCACCGACCGCCTGCGCCGTTCCGGCAAGATCTTGTGATAAGCTAATTGACAGCAAATAGCGGTAGCGTAAATCCCCAGTAACTTTACATCTGATGAGAGTAAGGTGTATTAAAAATATTTTGTCAGTTTGTGAAATATTTGTACTTTTGCATTACGGATTTTACGTAACGGATTTTACGTAATGACATATAATCAATGCAATAGAATCGAAATATGAAAAAGCTGCCGCTAAATCCCTTTATTTGTCAAGGTTACGAAAGCCCTAAATATTTCTGCGACCGTGATAAAGAGACAAAATTAATGATATCCACTCTCTATAACGGACGTAATATTACGCTAATTTCACCCAGAAGACTAGGAAAAACAGGGCTTATTTGGAATACTTTTCATCAGATTCAATCCGAAAATAAAGATGCAATATGCATATATATTGACATTTTCCCTACAAAGAACCAGAATGAACTGGTCAATATGCTAGGTTCGGCAGTATTCAACGCCGCCATCTCGAAAGGGAAGGTCTTTGGCAGAAAGATTATTGATGTTCTTGGTGCTTTAAGACCTGTGGTTGGCATCGATAGTTTGACTGGAATGCCGAACGTGACAGTGAACATAGACCCCGCACAGTCTGAAATGTCAATAAAAAGCATATTCAATCACTTAAACCGTATTGAAAAAGAGGTCTTCATTGCAATAGATGAGTTCCAGCAAATCACCAACTACCCCGAGACAGGAACAGAGGCCATGCTGAGGTCTCATATTCAGTTCCTGCATAATATCCACTTCATTTTTTCTGGCAGCAAACAGCATCTGATGTCGGAAATGTTCATGTCGCCGCAACGCCCCTTCTATCAAAGCACTGACATTATGAACCTCCTTCCATTAAATGAGAACGTCTACTATGAGTTTGCCAACGGTTTCTTCAAAGACAATGGTGGAGTGCTAAACGAAGAGGTATTCCACGAACTCTACAATACTTTCGATGGATATACGTGGTATATCCAGTCGATTTTAAACAGGCTGTATGAGAATTACAGGAAAGTGGAGAGCATCGAACAGTTGCGTGGTACCATCCTTTTCGTGACAGAGAGCAAATCTCCGCAATATGAGAGTTTGACACAACTTATAACCGAAAACCAATTTGCACTTCTTAAGGCCATTGCAAAGGAGGGAATAGTTACAGAACCAACAGGAAAAGATTTCCTGAAAAAATATAGACTATCCAGTGCCAGCAGCATTAAAACGGCACTCGAATCACTCTCCGACAAAGAATTGATATATAGACAAAGCAACGGTTACATAGTATACGACAGATTCCTCGGTATCTGGCTCAGCAGACTCTAGGGAGAAGTACAACAAGCGTAAAATATCTTTGCAGACAGCCAAATTATTTGCATTTTTACATAAAGGGAGCCGCCCCATCCGGAGCGGCTCCCTTTTCTTTTTATCACCGTTGACCTATTTGTACTCGGCGATGATGCCGGGGACGAGGTCGGGGGTGAGGCGGCCGTAGACCTTCTCGCCAATCATGGCGACGGGGGCGAGACCGCAAGCACCCACGCAACGGAGGGTGTTGAGGCTGAACTTGCCGTCGGGGGTGCACTTGCCCACGGGGATACCCAGCTCGCGCTGAAAGGCGTCCAGCACCTTCTCGGCGCCGCGCACGTAGCAAGCCGTGCCGAGGCAGACATCGATAGGGTGCTCGCCCTTGGGCTCCATGGTGAAGAAGCTGTAGAAGGAGACGATGCCGTAGACCTTGGCTCTTCTTCCCCGATCCTCGCATAGAAGACAATGTGATACAGAAGGTCTCCCAGTTCCTTGGCGGTTCCCTTGCGGTCGCCTTTCAGGATGGTGTCGCTCAGTTCGTACACTTCCTCTTCCGTCATCGGACGGATGGTATCGATGGTCTGGGCCGCGTTCCAGGGGCATTTTTCCCGGAGAAGGTCCATGATTTCCAGCAAACGGCCGAATGCGGCCACCTTTTCTTCCTTGGTATGCATTATATCCAGTTTCAATCTTACAAATATACAAAGAATATCGTTATCTTTGCGCGTTTGCAAGATGAAGACTCTGAATTACATATCCCCGGACGAGGCCGTTTCGGGCGTACGGAGCGGCGACCACATCCACCTTTCCAGCATCGCCAGCGTCCCCCATATCCTGATCGATGCCCTGTGCCGCAGGGCGGGAGAATTGCAGGACATCCATTTCCACCATTTCCATACGGAAGGCCCGGCCCCCTATGGCGACAAAGCCTATAAAGGCGTTTTCTTTGACCAGGGTTTCTTCGTGGGAACAAACGTGAGGAAAAGCGTGCAGGAAGGGTATGCGGATTATCTCCCGGCGCATTTGAGCGAGTCCCAGGCGATGTACCGCAGCGGCGCCCTTCCCTGCGACGTTGCCATGGTCCAGGTTTCCGAACCCGTGGACGGGATGGTTTCCCTGGGGACCTCGGTGGACTGCTCCATTGCGGCCCTGGAAGTGGCG
>JAFXTO010000069.1 GCA_017535725.1 Bacteroidaceae bacterium | reverse complement strand
CCCGTAGCCTTTCACATAGCCCGCTATTACCTCCGTCGCCATAGGAGTTATGGCTCCCCTCATCGGGTACGGATGGCCCAAGGGCAATCCTCTCAAAGACCCTCTTCGCCTTCGGCTAAAAGAAAAATCTGCATCCAAATAAAAACTAAAATACATAAAAACTAATTATGAACACCTACTTATAATGAAAACAGAAACAATAAAAATACCATTCACCTCATTATGCTGAAATACTACAAACAGGAAATCCGCGATTTGCGAGACCCGTCGTCTGAAAAGACCCGGACCGTGTACAAAGTGAAATTCGAGCGAAGCGATACTGCCGAACAGTTCGCAGATTATTTCGCCCGTCATTCCAGCCTTGGGCCGGGAATGTCTCAGGCGGCACTCATCGACCTCGTCCGCTGCCTGCTGGATCGGCTGGCCGAGGTAGGTAGTGTGAGCGTGCCGGAACTGGGCACCTTCAGCGTGGCGGTCCGTTCGAAGAAGTACAAGAAGCCGGAGCCACCGGCTATCACGATAGGCGACGCCGAACCTGAAGCAGAGGACGACGGAAGCGAAGCAAGTATTAACGCCCGCAGTATCGCCGTGGATCACGTCAATTTCCGATGTAACAAACAGTTTCTCAGAAAGGTACAGAGTCGATGCAACGGCCAGGGAAAGTTCCAACTCGTGGGAGGCCGCGCAGGAGTGCAAATCCAGAAGCCGAGAATCGCCAAGCGCCGCGAACGGTTTGCAGCAGCATGCGCCTACCTCGCGGAGCACCATTTCATGTACATCGCCGACTACGCCGAGCTGACGGGCCTGTCCTACTCCAGCGCCCAGCGCGAACTGCGTCTGGCCGCCACCCTCGACCATTCAGGCATCGCCGCCACCGGTTCACGCACCCATCGCTTCTACATCCTGGCCCCCAATCGGAATGTATCGGAATGATCGGATAGTTTTTGCGTCAACTTTTTTTTTATTTCTGTGATTCTTTTTAATGATAATGGGTGCTTTTGACTCGTTCACACCACTTTTTCCTCCTTTTCTTTTGCTACTTCCCTGAAACTTTGTACTTTTGCAGCGACTCTTGAAAACCAGCAAACAAGAAGTTTTCTATGACAGATAGCACAACTATAGACATAATGAACACTATGCACATCAAGAAATTATTCATGGCAGCAGTGTTGGTGCTGTCATCCTTCGCAGTACAAGCGCAGGATGTCATCATTAGCCGCAAAACAACGACGACCACTACAACTTCAACAACTACCGTGCCGAAGCCCAAACCCAATAAGCCATCACCTACGGATTTTCCAGGGCAGACCTTCACCGTCAATGGTGTCTCTTTTAAGATGATTCTCGTGGAAGGAGGTACATTCACCATGGGTGCGACAGATGAAGATGGTGAAGAAGAAGAGGAGCCAACGCATCGTGTAACTCTCTCGTCCTATTACATCAGCGAGACAGAGGTGACGCAAGCCTTGTGGGAAGCCGTCATGGGGACAACCATCTCCCAACAACATGAAAAAGCGTTATCTAATAAATCAAACACAAAGGATTATCCACTTTATAATGTAGGAGACAATCATCCCATGTATTATGTCTCTTGGGATGAATGCCAGTCCTTTATCCAAAGATTGGATTCACTAACTGGTCGCAAATTCCATCTGCCGACGGAAGCTGAATGGGAGTTCGCTGCGCGTGGAGGCAAGCGAAGTAAAAACAACATGTATAGTGGTGGCAATCTGTACACGATACGAAAAGTGATGTGGTGTGAAAGCTATAATAAAAAGGGGGAACTTATCACAGGTCCACATCCCGTGAAGACGAAGGCTCCCAATGAACTGGGTATTTATGACATGAGTGGAAATGTCGCAGAGTGGTGCCAAGATTGGTTTGGTCCCTACACCTCATCCTCACAGACCAATCCTACTGGACCCGAAACGGGGACCAAACGTGTGACTCGTGGTGGTGACTGGATGACCTATCCACATGGCTGCCGTGTTGCGTTTCGTCGGGAAGATGTGAATTACGAACCATTCTATTCAAGCTTCCGAATAGGCTTCCGTCTGGCCCTGAATACCGAACAGTAGTCCATTTTGTGTAGATAAGGAAATAAGAAAAAAAGGAAGATATGAATATAAAGAACTTCAAATCATTTTGCATGGCGGCATTGTTGGCGCTGTCATCCTTCGAGGCACAAGCGCAGGATGTCATCATTCGTCGCAACACCACAACGACCACGACAACGACTTCAACAACTACCGTGTCGAAGCCAAAGCCCAAACCCAATAAGCCATCACCTACGGATTTTCCAGGGCAGACCTTCACCGCCAACGGAGTCTCGTTCAAGATGATTCCCGTGGAGGGCGGAACATTCACTATGGGCGCGACTTCGGAGCAGGGCATTGATGTGGGTTCTGATGAAAAGCCAGCCCATCAAGTTACACTATCCTCATACTACATTGGTGAGACGGAGGTCACACAAGCCCTGTGGGAGGCCGTTATGGGCAGCAATCCATCCAACTTCAAGGGAACTAACCGTCCCGTGGAGAAGGTCAGTTGGGATGACTGTAAGTCTTTTATCGACAAGCTTAACTCTCTAACTGGCGAGAACTTCCGCCTGCCAACGGAGGCGGAATGGGAGTACGCAGCTCGTGGCGGTGGCAAGGGCCAAGGCCACAAGTACAGCGGTAGTAACTCACTGAGTAAAGTGGCTTGGCACATAGACAATAGTGGCTACAAGACACATCCCGTAAAACAGAAATCGCCGAATGAGTTGGGTATCTACGATATGAGTGGCAACGTACGTGAGTGGTGTCAAGATTGGAAGGGAGCGTATAGCGATAGTTCCCAAACAAATCCTACAGGACCTACTTCTGGTTCTTACCGTGTGTACCGTGGCGGCTGTTGGGGCGGTGGCGGCAATCTCTGCCGTGTGTCATACCGGGACAGTCGCTTGCCTGGTAGCTCGGCCGGCGACCTTGGCTTTCGCCTAGCTTTGTAGGGAGAGTATGGCCCTTTTAGAATGATAATAAGAAACTAAATCATACAATGTCAACCGAAAACGAAAAACAATTATTGCCGATAGGCACGGAGTTACAAGGCCGCTACCGCGTGGAACGTCAGTTGAAGTCCGGCGGCTTCGGCAACACCTACGTGGTACGGAACACGCGCTTCGATGAGTGCTGGGCCATGAAGGAGTTTTTCATGAAAGGTATCAGCGAGCGCGAAGGCGAGACCACTACCGTCAGTGTGGCCTCGGCCTCGCAGCCTCAGTTCGAGGCACAGCGCGAGAAGTTCAACAAGGAAGCCAAGCGCTTGCGCAAGCTGCGCCATCCGGGTATCGTGCATGTCGAAGACCTCTTCGACGAGAACGGCACTTCCTATTATATCATGGACTACATCGACGGCGGTTCGCTGAAAGAAGCCATTGAAAGCCATGGCCCGCTCTCCGAGGAACGTGTGCGGCAACTGCTGCCCGACCTGCTTGATGCCTTGGAGTATGTCCATAACCAGCAGATGTGGCATCTGGACCTGAAGCCCGGCAATATCCTGCTGAAGCGCAACGGCCGTCCCGTGCTCATCGACTTCGGCGCCAGCAAGCAGTTAGGTGTCGGCGGCGCCAATTCCACCTCCCTCGGCATGACCTACACCACAGGCTATGCCCCCTCGGAGCAGGTGGACCAGAACCTCGACCGCATAGGTCCGTGGACTGACCTCTATGCCCTGGGTGGCACGCTCTATAACCTGCTGTCTGGCCACACCCCGCCCATGGTCTCCGAGATTCAGGAGGCAGAGGCCGAGGCCTTTGAGTTTCCCAAAGGCATCAGCGAGCAGATGCGCCAACTCATCCTGTGGATGATGAACCCCAACCGCCGCAAGCGTCCGCAGTCCGTGGCCGAGGTGCGCGAGCGCCTGTCGTTGTCCCCGACACCTGACCCTGTCGGCCCCGATGAGCCGGATGATGACGATAGTACGCGGATGCCAGATCCTAAGCCCACCCCTCAGCCGACCCCATTCTGGCAGAGACTCTCGAAGGGGCAAAAAGGCATGATAGGTGGAGTGGTAGCCGTACTCCTTGTCCTGCTGTGCATCCTGCTTTGGCCCAAGGATGCCGCGAATGGTGACGACACCCCGACGACCGATTCCCAACAACTCACACAGGAAATCGTGGAAGCAGTCAAACCCACCACGGCAACGGATTTATCCTGCACATCCTCGATGGGTGACTATCGTTTCACGGGTGCCATTGATACAGATGGCAAGCCGCACGGCAAGGGCACAGCCATCTTCTCCGACGGCCGCAGCTACGAAGGACCTTTCGTCCACGGAACGATGGAAGGCCCCGATGCGCGTTTCGTCATGAAGAACGGCGATGTCTTCACGGGAGAGTTCCGTGAGAATCGCTTCTACAAGGGACGCTACACCGTCAAGGAAGACGGCAGTTACTTCGAAGGCAGTTTCAAGGACGGCCAGCCAGACCAGGGCAACTGGTACGACAAGAACGGCAACAAGCTATGAGACAGCTCATCTTCTTCAACAGCCGCGACAACCTCCTGCGGTTGGACGTGGAGCGCATCGCATACTTCGAGTCCGACGGCAACTACACCAACATCATGACCAAGAACAAGCTGAAGGTGCAGGTGGGTGTCAGTCTCGCCCGCATGGAGGCCTCGCTCAGCGAGCAACTGCACGAGCAGGCCGCCATCTTCATGCGCATCAGCAAACGGTTCATCATCAACCGTGACTACGTCTTCAACATCGACTGCGCCCACCAGCGGTTAGTGCTCTCCGACATGCAGACTTTCGCCTTCTCGCTGCCCGTCTCCAAGGAAGCCCTGAAGAAAATGAAAGACCTATTTATATATTCGCGCGTATGAACCTGATGGAATTAAAGATTGGCCGCGACGGCGAGAGCGGCAAGCTGTGTGTGGCCGTTGCAGGCAAGAACGTCCTCGCGGGCGAGGCGGACAGTGTGCCCAAGAGCGTCAGCCGCGAACACGTCCTCGTGACCGTCACTGATGAAGGAGCCGTCATCCTGCAGAATCTCAATATCGAGAACGACCTCTATGTCAATAACTACGGCGTGGAGCGCAAGCGCGTCCAGCACGGCGACCACATAGAGCTGGGCCACGACCATTATCAACTCTCGTGGGAGTTGCTCGACAAGTTCTTCCGTCTGGCAGATATCCGTCCGCTGGAACAGGTGTGGAAGGACTATCAGGCCGAGCGTCTGCGCTTGCAGATTCAGGAACGTCGGTTCGGCGTGCTGCGCTCAGCCACAGGACTCCTGACGACGGCCGCCATGATACTGGGCTTCATGGAAGGTAGCGGCAACGGTGTCTCCCTACGCCTCATCCTTTATATCGTGATGGGCGTGGTCTCCTTGCTGTTCCTGGTCATTGCCTGGCGCTCCGCCTCGCGTGTACCCCTGCGCCAACAGCAGTTAGAGGAGGAGACGCGACACCGCTACAGTTGCTCTGCCTGCGGCAGCCTCTTCAACCTACAGAGCTACGACCTCCTGCGTCAGATGAAGAAATGTCCGCACTGCGGAGCACTCATCATAAAGTAGGTGAAAACGGCGGTTTCGTCACGGAAACGGGGCGTTTGATGGAAAACGTCTTGAGGAATTTGGAAAAGCACCCTGCCGCATCGTACCTTTGCACCAGAAAACAGAAAACGTTTAACCTTTCAAACCATTACTACAATGACTACTCAAGACGAAACCATTTTCCGCGATGGACAGAACAACCCACAGGCCGCAGCTGCCGTGGTGAACGAAGAACCGACTACCAAGCGCAATGCCCCGCGCTGGCAGACTGTCACCATCGGAGGCATAGCAGGAATCGCTATGGGCGTTGCTGCATCTCAAGCCTACGGAGCATTAACCGCTGACGACGCTTCTGTGGAACTCGTTGACGAAACTGAAGAAGGCACGGCCAACGTTTCTGCCGATGCCACGGTCACCGAAGTGCATCAGGCCACGGTGGACCAGAACCTCTCCTTCTCCGAAGCCTTCGCTGCCGCTCGCGCCGAGGTGGGAGCCGGCGGCGTCTTCCTCTGGCACGGACAGCTCTACAACACCTACACTGCCGAGGAATGGCAGGGAATGAGCGATGCACAGAAAGACGAGTTTGCCAATGACGTAGAGCCCTTCCTTGGACAACAGACGGTACAAGTAAGCCACACAACCACCCATACAGAAACAGTTCGCACCGAAACGACCCACATCGACGGCAATGTTCATCAGACCGTACATACCGAAGAAGACACCGCCGAGCCCGAGGTGCATTTCCTCGGCGTAGAGACCGGTGACGTGGAAGGACAGACCGTCAACATCGGACACATGACCGTGGACAATGTCAGCGTGGCACTCGTGGATGTGGATAACGACCAGATCTTCGATGTCCGGGTGATAGACGCCAATCGCAATGGACAACTCGATGAGGGGGACGACATTGCCGACATTTCTGGCAACGGCCTCACCGTCGGGGACTTCCAGATGCTTTCAGAAATGGAACAGGCACAGACCGACCAGGGACAGTTAGAGCAGGCCCACAACATGCAGGAAGACCTCGCCCCGGACATGCCCGACTATATGAATGATGCTGACGTGGATATTGTCTGATACTTGCTGGACTATGCGTAAAATATCCTTCATATTCCTTGGCCTTCTGCTCACGCTCTCGACAGCCGTTGCCCGCAACCTCGTCGTCTGCGTGGGCGTGGCAGACTATCCGGGAACAAAGAACGACCTGCGTCTCAGTGCCAACGATGCCGCCACCATGCAGCAACTCTATCAGAAGAACGGGGAGTCCGTCGTGCGGCTGTTCCAGAACGAACAGGCTACCGTGGCCGCCGTCACCGCCGCCTTCGATGAGCTATGCAACGAGGCCACGGAGGATGATGCCGTCATCTTCTACTTCAGCGGACACGGCGTGCCGGGAGCTTTCGTCTGTCACGACAACTTCCTGAAGTACGACGACGTGGTCGGTGCCCTCGGCCGTTCTGCCGCGAAGAAGAAAATCATACTGGCCGATGCCTGTTTTGCCGGCAAGGCACGCCGCAGCAGCAACCACGCCACGGCCGAGACCTACGCCGCGACCAGCGTACTCTTCTTCCTCAGCTCACGCACCAACGAGACATCCATAGAGAACAGGACCATGAAGAACAGCCTCTTCACCGCCTATCTCGAACGCGGACTGCGCGGAGGTGCCGACACCGACCGCAACCGCACCATCACCGCCAGTGAACTCTTCCAGTTCGTCAGCGAGGGCGTGCAGCAGAAGTCCCGACAGAAGCAGCACCCTGTCATGTGGGGACGCTTTGACAACGACATGCCCCTGATGTCCTGGTAAGTAGGAATTCAAAATTAGTTTACATAATTATGCGTAGGTGCGTTTCACGTCTTTTAGCTTCTCTTTGGCGCATATTTTCCTCTTATCCTCAGTCACATAGCCCGCTATGCTCCTTCGGCAAAAAGAAAAATCTACATCCAAATAGAAACTAAAATACATAAAACTAATTATGAACACCTACTAAAACGATAATCATCATGGAAAAGAAAACCATACGTTGCCCCCGCTGCCGAGGCATCCTCGAGGTCACGAATCCCAAGGAGCTCCCCGAGCTGCTCATCACCTGTCCCAATCCCAACTGCGGCGCCAGAATGCGTGTCACCTTCGCTACGGGAGACACCATCCTTGCCAACCCCTTACCTAACGACGGCCAGATTGGCCACTTGCTCTTCAACGGCGAGCCATACGCCCTGGTCGAGGGGATTAACACGGTTGGGCGCAAGAGCAAGAACAGTACGGCATCCATCCAACTGCCCACCAATGACACCTCCATGAGCCGCATGCACGCTCAGATTCAGGTCTACCGTCTGAAGGACAACCGCATCAAGGCCGTCCTCAGCGACCTACGTGATACCGAGAAGATGCAGCAGTGTCCTACACTCATTGACGACGAACCCCTGCAACCCGAAGATGCCTTTGTGCTGACTCACGGCGACGTCATCACCCTCGGAAAGACACGCATCAAATACATGAAATCATGAAGATTCAGATAGCTCCTCCACAGGCCATCTATGAACTGGGCCAGCGCCATAACCAGGAAGATGCCCTCTTCCCACTCTGCGGAGAGGCCACTGCGGCCGACCGCCTCTTCCTCGTCTGCGACGGCATGGGCGGTCATGACCACGGCGAGGTGGCATCGCAGACCGTGGCAGAGACCATCGGACGCTATATCGCCGACCGTCTGCCAGCCGACGCTCCCCTACCGGACTCACTTCTGACGGATGCCATCGCCGAGGCTTACAACCAGCTGGATGCCCGCGACAATCCCGCAGACACCAAGAAGATGGGCACCACACTCACCCTGCTCTGCCTGCATCGCGGCGGGGCTACCATGGCACATATCGGCGACAGCCGCATCTACCACTTCCGCCCATCGACCCATGCCATCCTCTACCAGAGCCGTGACCACAGCCTGGTCATGGACCTCTACCTCTCTGGCGAACTCACCCGCGACGAGATAGACACCTACGAGGGAAAGAACATCATCACCCGTGCCATGCAGCCCGCACAGGAACGCCGCAACCGACCTGACATCGTTCACACCACCGACCTGCGTGCTGGCGATTACTTCCTTCTCTGTTCCGATGGCATCATCGAAACCCTCTCCGATGAGCAACTCCTCCGCCACCTCTCGGCCGATGCGACTGACGAGGAGAAGTGCCGGCGTCTGCAACAGCTCACCATCAAGCACCAGGACAACCACAGCGCCTACCTCATCCGCATCCTTTCCGTGGAGGCCGAGCCCTCGGATGCTGCAGCACCGAATGACGAGGCCACCTCACGCGCGAACCTTATTAATATAATACGTGCAAAAGAGGCGGAAAGCAGCGAGGCATCCCCCCAACCATCCACCACTACCAAGCAATCGGATAGTTGGCTCAGAAGATTATTCCACCTCTTTGAATAGTCCGTATAATCATTAATCCTTTTCACAACGTATTTCACCAACGATGGATGCACTGACAACCTATAAGTCTGCGGCAGAAATTATCAAAACTGCAATCTTGCAGGGACAGTATGAAGCCGCGAAAGGCGTGAATAGAATACAACTGACGGTGTACTTTGCCATCGGCAAATACATATCCCTCAACACCCGTAAGGGCAAATGGGGAACAGGCGCACTGGATGCCATCAGCCAGATTCTGCGCAAGGAATTACCCGGCCTGAGAGGATTCTCGGCATCAAGCATAAAAAACATGCGTCTTTTTTATGAAGAATGGATAATCCTTGATACGAACTCGCCAACCATGGTTGGCGAATTCAAAGAAGCGAACACACAAGAACTTGTAACTTCGCCAACCATGGTTGGCGAAGTGAATAATACTATAAATCTCCACCAGTCCCTACGAATACCAGAGGCGCTGCGCAAAACCTTGCCAGATTTGGAAGAACTGAAGAAATTGCTGAAGTAAACACCTATACATTCATTACATGAAAACAACAATGAACATCAAGACATTTTGCATGGCTGTACTACTGAGCCTCTCTGCCAGTGCGGCACAGGCACAGGATGTAGTCATCCGCCGCAACACCACGACAACAACCACCACGACTTCCACCACCACGGTGTCGAAGCCGAAACCGAAGCCACGTCATGCTCCATCTGCTCCTGCAGCTTCCCAAACCTTCACCGCCAACGGTGTCAGCTTCAAGATGATTCGCGTGAACGGCGGCACGTTCACGATGGGTGCGACGTCGGAGCAAGAAAGTGATGCGGAGTCAGATGAAAAGCCAGCCCATCAAGTTACCCTGTCCACTTATTACATTGGTGAGACAGAGGTTACTCAAGACTTGTGGCAGGCCGTGATGGGCTCTACCGTAGCCCAACAACGCGACAAAGCTAATAAGGAATGGTCTTTACGTGGGGTAGGTGGCAATTATCCTATGTACTATATCTCTTGGGAAGAATGTCAGACGTTCATCAGCCGTCTGAATTCGCTTACGGGTCGTAGTTTCCGACTGCCGACGGAGGCTGAATGGGAGTTCGCGGCCCGCGGCGGTAACCAGAGTCGAGGTTACAAGTACAGCGGCAGCAATTCTTTGGGCAATGTGGCGTGGAACACAGACAACAGCGGCAGCGAGACACATCCCGTGAAGCAGAAGTCGCCGAACGAACTGGGTCTCTACGATATGAGCGGCAACGTATGGGAGTGGTGTCAGGACTGTTACGGAAGTTACAGTTCCTCGTCCCAAACGAATCCTACAGGCGCAAGTTCGGGCTCTTACCGCGTGTACCGTGGGGGCAGCTGGGGCAACGACGCCGGGGACTGCCGTGTGTCGGTCCGGAACGACTACGCACCAGACGCCCGGGGCGACTACATCGGGCTGCGCCTTGTCCTGTAGTTGGTTTCGCCTTCGTTTTCTCGCCACGACAAAACTTGAAGCAAGCTTCGCTTTGTTCGTATGACTTGGCGAAAACATTCTAAATAGATCAATGATTCAACTTTCGGAAGTTGATATGATGAAGACAAAAAACAATAAAAACAGGCCTTATAAGGTAGATGGGCTACGCGATGTAGAAATGGTTTTTCAACGCAGAATCGCGGAGGCGCGGATATTTTTCGAGACTTTTCTGG
>JAFXTO010000068.1 GCA_017535725.1 Bacteroidaceae bacterium | reverse complement strand
CCCGTAGCCTTTCACATAGCCCGCTATTACCTCCGTCGCCATAGGAGTTATGGCTCCCCTCATCGGGTACGGATGGCCCAAGGGCAATCCTCTCAAAGACCCTCTTCGCCTTCGGCTAAAAGAAAAATCTGCATCCAAATAGAAACTAAAATACATAAAACTAATTATGAACACCTACTTAATAAAGTATACTACACCTTAATGCTTCTTCTTCATTTCGGCTTCTCGTTGCTTGTTGCGCTCCTTGATTTTCTTGTCCTTGTCGGGCTTCTGCTTGGTGATTTTCTGGGGCTTCTGTTTCATGGCGGGGATGCCGCGGAGTTCCCATTGCTGCTCGACTTCCCATTGTGCCTTGACGGTGAGTGCTCGGGGAAAGTAATAGGTTGTTTCGGGCGGGAGTCCGCTATCGTAGTCACCTGTAGACCACTCGCCGTTTCCGTCTGCATCCACGAAGCAGCGGAGGTAGTATTCGCCTGGTCGTAGGTAGAAGAAGTCGGCTCGTCCGTCGGCCGAGGCACGTTCGGTGCGCATGGGCTTGTCGCCTCCGCTGAGGAGCTGGATGACCACTCCCGTGTCGGGTGTTATCGCCTGGATGAAGAGTGCTCCGTACTCCTCCTCCTTGCGCACGCGGAAATCCTGTTTGACCTCGCGGTTCCAGTGGCCCAGGGCTCCGTGGATGGCGGCGCTATCGATGAGGAGGCGGTACTGCTGACCCATTTCCCACTCGGTGAAGAGTTGGTAGCGACGAGTGGACGTTTCGGAGCGGAGTAGTTCAAAGGGGTAGTCCTCCCAGAGGGTGTCCACCTTCAGCTGGAAGTGTACGGCGGCGGAGTCTATGTATTCTATGGGCTCGGTGAAGGTGAGGAGCGGGATTTGGTTGGGGTCAACAGCTCCCGAGGGCTTGATATCCGGTGCTATATAGGTGACGAGGTACGGATTCTCCTCGGGCTTCATGTTCTTGGTGCGCTTCTGCTTCTTCTTTTGTTCCTTTTCCCACTTCTCGGTATTCTCCTCTATTTCCTTGAGCTGCTGGGCGTGCGTGACTTTGGGGTTGAGCTCCACGGTGTCGGTCTTCCACACGAGTTGTCCGAGGGTGTCTGTGTCGAGGTAGGAGAACTCGAACTGGAGGCTATCGGCGTAGGCGATGGTGGTGTCTGTTATCCAGTAGTCTATGGTGTCGCCTCGCAGGGAGGGTTCCACGATGAATCCACCGTCGCCCTCGAAGCTGATGCCACGTATGCGTGGCAGGGTGTCGGCTGGTGCGGTGAAGTAGAAGGTGAAGTGCTCAGGCACGGGTCGTTCTTCCTTGAGGCGGTGGCGGTCCTGACCTCCCTCGAGAAAGGCGCGGAGGACGATATCATCGGGGAAGAAGTGCATGTAGCGCACGGGCTGGATGCTGTCGTAGTGGGTGCTGTCGCTCCAGATGGTGTCCAGCCGGAAGTCCGGACGGCAGGTGGACTCGAAGAGCAGGGTGTCGAAGGCCACCATCTCACTCTTCTGGCTGAAGCGGAAGTCGTTGTCCATGTCCTGAAGGGCGAAAGCCCGGTAGCGGCGGTTGCGTGCGACACCCTTGATGACAAAGTGCCCACTTCCGTTGGTGCGACTGACTCGGTCAAAGGGACGGGTGCGCAGGAAGCTATCGGGTACGATGCTGTCGCCCGTGAGGCTATCAAGCTGTACTTCGTAGAGTCCCACGAGAATACCTTTAATGGGTTCCAGATCAGCCGCATTCAGTACGTAGCCCGAAACTTCCATCGTGTCGATTTCCGGCCCCGTGGAGAAGGAGTAGGTGTAATTGCCCATCGGGTTCCCTTCGTTGTTGTCCACGATGGCGTCGGCGAAGTCGATGGTGTAGGTGGTATTCGGTCGCAGGGTGTCGAAGAGTTCTATCTTGATGCGCTTGCCGTCGGCACGCACATTGGCCATCTCCGTCTGTGGTGGTGACACGACGACCTTTTCGCTGGCGTTCTCAATCTTGATGTATTCGTCGAAGAGGATATTGATTTTCTTCTTTTCGGAATTCGTGGCCTGATTGGCGGGGGAAGCGCTCACGACTTGGGGCGGTGTCTCATCGTATGGTCCTCCGTCTGGAGAGCCCAAGCTGGCACAGGCAGATATTAAAATGAACAAGGAGAGGTTGAAGAGTAGGATGTAAAGGGTTGAAGTACGCAGGGATGGTGCTTTCCTCCCCGAGAGCATGTCCCGGAGTTCCCGCATACAGGTCATGAAGCCATCCTTCTGTTTCACTCTTTCACTTTTCATTTTCTTTCCTCTTTGTTCATGGCCAGAAGCTGTTCGATATTATCGCGGCTATTGCTGAGGCGCGGCACCTTGTGCTGACCACCGAGCTTGCCTCGGCTACGAAGCCAGTCGGTGAAGAGTCCCTGGCGTGCGCGGACGATTTCCAGTTGCTGGAGGGTGATGTCCTTGTAGCGCTTGGCCTCATAGTCGGAGTTGATGGATTGCAGGGCCTTGTCGAGCTCGGCGGCAAAATGCTGGAGGTCGTCGGGCTGGCGGGAGAACTCGATGAGCCACTGGTGGCGGCAATGCCCCTCGCGGTCCATGTAGATGGGTGCGGCCGTGTATTCAAGAACCTCTGCACCTGTGGCTTGGCAGGCCATCTGTAAACCTCGCTCTGCGTTGTCCACGATAAGTTCCTCACCGAAGGCATTGATAAAGAACTTGGTACGTCCGGTGATGACGAACTTGTAGGGCGAGGTGGAGGTGAAGCGTATGGTGTCGCCAATGAGATAGCGCCAGAGACCGCTGCTGGTGGAAATCACCATGGCATAGTTCTTGCCCGTTTGCACCGCCCAGAGGGGTAGCACGGTGGGGTGCTCCCGGTCGAACTCGTCCATCGGGATGAACTCGTAGAAGATGCCGTAGTCAATCATCAGCATCAGGGCGGGGTCTTTTGGGTCGTTCTGCACACCGAAGAATCCCTCGCTGGCGTTGTACGTCTCGAGGTAGTGCATCTTAGGGCTCTGGATGAGACGGCTGTATTGCTTGCGATAAGGGGTGAAGGCCACGCCTCCGTGGAAGAATACTTCGAGGTCGGGCCATACCTGATCGATGCGTTCCTTGCCTGAGATTTCCAGCACGCGGGTGAGTACAGAGAGCATCCAGGAGGGCACGCCGCTGAGGTTGGTGACGTGGCGGTTCATCGCCTCGCGAGCGATGCGGTCGCGTTTCTCTTCGAAGTCGCTGAGCAGCGCGGTCTGTTTGCTGGGGATGCGGATGTAGTTTATCAGCGGGTTGATGTTCTCTATGAGGATGGCGCTGAGGTCGCCTACGAGTGAACTCTTGATATTGTAGTTGGGGGCATGGGAGCCACCAAGGATGAGGGCACGCCCGTCGAGGAGGCGGCTCTCGGGGTTGTGGTGCAGGTAACAGATAACGGAGTCGGTGCCTCCTGCATAATGGGTGTCTTTCAGTGCCTGGGCAGAGACGGGGATGAACTTGCTCTTGTCGTTGGTCGTGCCACTGGACTTGGCGTACCAGCGCACACGTCCAGGCCAAAGGACATCCGGTTCTCCGTGGCGCATCCGGTCAATGAAATCCTTCAGATGGTCGTAGTCATTGACATCGGAATGTGCAAATTGTTCGTAGGATGTGATGTCTCCGAAGTGGTGTGTTCGTCCCCATTCGGTGTCCTTAGCCTCGTGCAACAAACGCCGGAGCACCTTCATCTGTAGGGCTTCGGCATCGGTGGCGAACGTCTCGATTTTCTTGTAGCGAGGCGCAAAGATGGGACGTATGATTTTTGTCAGACTCATTCTTCTTTATGTGGTCAAGCCTCGGGCACCAACGCCACAGGCTCTTCTTCTTGTGCTGTGCGTGCGGCCTTGGCGTCGAAGATGGCTTTTGTCAGTTCCTGGTCAGTTTTCAGCTGCTTCAGCGTTTCGCGGGCAGCTTGCTGGTGGCTCTCTTTCTTGGAATATCCGCGTCCGCATTCACATTCCAGTCCTTCGAGGATGACACGGGTGATGAAGACGGGTGATGAGCCGTTCTCGCGCTGCTCCTCTACGAGCCTGAACTCCACGTTGATGCGGTTCTTTTGTGCCCATTCGATGAGGCGCGATTTGAAGTTTACTTCTTTCTTGGCCACCTTCTCGATGTTGACCAGTTGGCCGAGGATGCGCTTCCGCATGAAGTACATGCAGGCATCGTAACCGCGGTCGAGATAGATGGCACCTACCAGCGCCTCGAAGGCATTGCCACCCAGGTAGCTGTTGTGTGTCACGGAGTGGCTGTTGCTGTATATGAGATTATTGAGGCCAATCTCGCTGGCCAGTTTGTTCAGCGTGTCGCGCTGCACGAGTTTGCTGCGTGTGTTGGTCAGAAACCCTTCGCGCTGCCCTTTGAAGTGGTGGTATAGGATGTCGCTGGAAATGGCTTCGAGGATGGCGTCACCCAGAAATTCCAGGCGCTCATTGTGTTCCTCGGCACCCTTGCGGCCTCGGCTGGCAACAGACTTATGATGCAAGGCTTGCTTGTAGTACTTGATGCGATGGGGGTAGAAGCCGAGGATGTCAAAGAAGGCCGCATAAAGTTCCTTGTCCTTGCGGAAAGGGAGCTTTATGCGGTCTATGATGTTCAGTTTCAGAAACACGGGGACGCTGGCTTTTTTCTTTAAACGTAACGTTTGGTGTCCTTTCGTTAGGGTGCTTAGCCCTCGTATTTCTTGAAGATAACACAAGCGTTGTGGCCTCCGAATCCGAACGTATTGCTCAGGGCTGCACGCACGGTGCGCTGCTGAGCCTTGTTGAACGTGAAGTTCATTGCGTAGTCGATTTCGGGGTCTTGGTCGTCGTCCTCGTGGTTGATGGTCGGCGGTATGATGTCGTTCTTCACGGCAAGTACGCTGGCCATAGCCTCCACGGCTCCGGCGGCTCCCAGCAGGTGGCCGGTCATGGACTTTGTGCTGGAAATGTTGAGTTTGTAGGCCCAGTCTCCGAAGACATCCTTGATGGCCTTAGCCTCGGAGATGTCGCCCACGTGTGTGGACGTTCCGTGGACGTTGATGTAGTCGATGTCCTCGGGCTTCAGGCCTGCATCGTCCAGAGCGTTTTGCATCACCAGCTTAGCTCCGAGTCCTTCGGGATGGGAGGCCGTGATGTGGTGGGCGTCGGCGCTCATGCCTTCACCGGCAAACTCGGCATAGATACGTGCACCGCGTGCCTTGGCGTGTTCCAGTTCCTCGAGGATGAGGCAACCTGAACCTTCGCCCATGATGAATCCGTCGCGGCTGGCACTGAAGGGACGGCTGGCTTTCTCTGGCTCGTCGTTGCGAGTGGACAAAGCCTTCATGGCGGTGAAACCACCCACGCCACCTTCCGTGATGGCTGCTTCGGCACCTCCGCTGACGATGATGTCTGCCTTACCCAAACGGATGAGGTTGAAGGCGTCGGCCAGCGCATTGGTGCTGGACGCACAGGCAGAAGTTGTCACGTAGTTGGGGCCGTGGAAGCCATAAAGGATGCTGATGTGTCCGGCGGCGATATCGGCAATCATCTTGGGGATGAAGAAGGGACCAAATTTGGGACCCAGCAGCTCGCCGTTCTTCTCGTAGTTGCGGATTTCTTCCTCGAAGGTCTTGATGCCGCCGATGCCTACACCATAGACGACGCCTACTCGGTTCTTGTCCACAGCGTCGAGATTCAGGCCACTATCCTCGATAGCCATCTTGGCGGAGGCAATGGCGAACTGGCAGTAGCGATCCATCTTGCGGGCTTCCTTGCGGTCGATGCCGAAGTCTTCGGGGTTGAAACCTTTCACCTCGCAGGCAAACTGAGCCTTGAATTTTTCGGGGTTAAACAGGGTGATGGGAGCGGCTCCGCTGACGCCTGCCAATAAGTTCTTCCATGTCTCTTCGGCAGTGTGGCCAAGCGGCGTCACGGCACCGAGACCTGTTACGACAACTCTTTTAAGTTCCATAGATATAATAAACGGAAGTTGACGAATTGACGAGAAAACGAGTGGACAAGTTAGTTCCGATATCGGAAGAATACTTGTCAACTTGTCAGCTCGTCAATTCGTCAACTGCAATTAGTGATGATTACAGGTGTTGTTCGATGTAAGCAACAGCATCACCGACGGTAGCGATCTTCTCAGCGTCGTCGTCGGGAATAGCGATTCCGAATTCGTTCTCCAGCTGCATAATCAGCTCGACGGTGTCGAGGGAATCTGCACCAAGGTCACCAGTGAAACTCTTTTCTGCGCTAACTTCTGCTGCATCAACGCCGAGCTTGTCGACGATGATATCTCTTACTTTGCTT
Source organism: Bacteroidaceae bacterium (assembly GCA_017535725.1). Classification (GTDB taxonomy): domain Bacteria; phylum Bacteroidota; class Bacteroidia; order Bacteroidales; family Bacteroidaceae; genus Physcousia. The sequence goes on along the minus strand of JAFXTO010000068.1, from coordinate 26,183 downwards.
TCAATTTCTGACATAATAGTAATTTTTAAATGATGTTGAAGAATTCAATTCCTTGTTTCGGGGTGCAAAGGTAAGGCATTTTTTTCAATTTGCCAAAGAAATAATGAAAAAAGTGCACTTTTGTGCACAAACGGGGGTCTAGTGTGCAAAAAATGTTATCCTTATGGCCATTTAGACAAATTCTCGCCGCAGAGGATAGCTTCCTCTGAGTTGCTCGAAGGCTTCGGGATTGGTGCGCAGGCGTAGGGTATCTGCCAGCGGGTCGTAGAGTTGCAAGGCCAGTTCCTCTGGGTCGGAGCTGGGTTGGAAATCGGCGGGCAGGGCAGGTGGGTGTATCTCGAAGGTCATGGGACGTAGCAGCATCATGCAGATATGTTGCAGGGTCTTGCGAGTGGCGTTTGCCTTGCCGTCGGCACTATAGCCAGCAATGTGTGGCGTGGCGATGAATGCCCGTTGTAGCAGCTCGTTGTTCACGTGGGGTTCGCCCTCCCAGGTGTCGATGACGGCTTCGCGAACCGTGCCTTCGTTCGTGGCCTGTAGCAGAGCCGCCTCATCGACCACACCGCCTCGGGCTGCATTGATGATGATTCTGCCAGGAGATGGTCGCAATGCCTGGAAGAAGGCGTCGTCGGCCAGATGCAGGGTGGGGTAGGGTGCCGTATGCGTCAGAGGGGTGTGGAAGGTGATGATGTCTGCTTCGGCTTGTATGCGTGATAGCGGACTCCACTCGTAGCCTTCGGGAGCAGGCTTTCCGGTGGCTTCCTTGGGCGGGTCATTCAATAGGATATTTTTTACACCCAAAGGTTTGACGGCTTCGAGTACGGCGCTGCCCACATGACCCACACCGACAATGCCCAACGTGCTTGCTTGCAAGTCCACTCCCCGTTGACGCTTCAGTTGCAGAAGGCTACATTTCACATATTGTCCGACGCTGGTGGCATTGCAGCCAGGGCAGTTCGCCCAGGCGATGCCGTGCTTCTCAATCCATTCGGTGTCCAAGTGGTCGTAGCCGATGGTAGCCGTAGCGACGAGGAAGACCTTGGAACCGGAGAGCAGGTGCTCATCGCATCGCGTGCGCGTGCGTACCACTAATATATGTGCATCACGAACATCATCTGCCGTGATGTCCTTGCCGGGTTTCATCACGACTTCGTTTGCCAGCTCATGCAGGGCTGGCTCTATGTAGGGTATCTTGTCGTCGCAAACGATTTTCATAGCAGTGCGGGTAGTTGGTGGAGACGGGTGCTGTTGGAGCCTTTGATGAGGATGAGGCGACCCGTAGGCTTCTGCTCGGTGATGGCCGCTTTGACCGCCTCCACATCTTCGAACGTTCTGATGTCCCTGTCGCATAGTTCCTGTTGGCGTGCGGCTTTCGTGAATTCATCGCCTACGAGCCACACCACGTTTGCACCACATTCCGTGGCTTGGCGCAGCACTTCTTGGTGGGCTTCTTCGCTGGCCGTGCCCAGTTCCTTCATGTCACCGAGAATCACCATCTTGCTGGGGTGTTCAATTTGAGCAAAGTTGTCGAGGGCTGCTGTCATCGAGGTGAGGTTAGCGTTGTAGGCATCCACGATGAGCTCGTTGTCCTCTGTCCGTCGGTATTCCGAACGCCCCAGGCTGGGCTGGTATTCCTCCAATGCAACGCAGATGTCCTCGGGTTCCACGCCGAAGTATAGTCCTACGGCCACGGCGGCCAGTACGTTGTCTGTGTTGTAGGCTCCGATGAGGTGCGTCTGCACGATGTGTTGGGCTTCGTACTTCGGTCGCCACCACAGGCGTAGCATGGGATTGCAGTCTATCACATCTCCCTCGCAAATCCACGTCATCGTCAAGGCCTGTTCACGGGCGTAGGTGATGCATTCATCCAAGTCAATGTCAATGTCTCGCTCCACCAGCATATCCTGAAGGTCGTAGTTACTCTCATTCACGAAGAGATGTCCCGTCGGTTTGCGGTGGAGGTAGTCGTAGAGTTCCCCTTTTGTGCGCTTCACTCCTTCGAAGGAGCCAAATCCTTCCAAATGAGCACGACCCACGTTGGTGATGAGGCCGTAGTCGGGATCCACGATTTCTGTGAGGAAGGCAATTTCTCCCGGATGGTTGGCTCCGGTCTCGATGATTGCTATTTCGTGTGCTGCCTCAGCGCCGTTGGTTGCCTGTGCCTCCGTACGTAGCCGAAGTAATGTCAGGGGCACGCCGATGTGGTTGTTCAGGTTACCTTGTGTGTAGAGAACTCGGTACTTGCGGCTGAGCACAGCCGCCAGCAGTTCCTTGGTCGTTGTCTTGCCGTTGGTTCCCGTGACTTGTACCACGGGGCCCTGAAACTGGTGGCGGTGGTAAGCCGCCAGCTGTTGCAACGCTTGCAACACATTATCAACAAGGAGGTAGCGCGTATCTCCTTCGGGCATCACACTGGCATCATCCACTACAGCTACCGCCGACCCTGCTGCCAGGGCCTTGGCAGCGAAGAGATTGCCGTTGAAAGAATCACCCTTCAGGGCAAAAAACATGCTTCCCGCAGGGCAACGACGGCTATCCGTTGTCACTTCCGGGTGAGCCAGATACACCTTATATAGTTCTTCTGTTGTCATACGTTCCTTCGTTTTTATTCCAAACTTCCCTTGCATATAGTCGCAAATGACGGGAACTTCAATCTGCGTGCAAAAGTAGTGCATTTATTTTTAAACGCCAAAAAAAAGAGGAAAAAAGAGAAATCATCCCAAAAACTTTGTCATTTCAATAAAAAGTTGTTACTTTGTGGCCGCAAACATAGAAACCTATACCCATTTATTCCCGAAATCATGAAAAAGAAACTGTTTTTGTTGACGACTGCTTGCGTCTGTATGCTGACTGTTGTCGCCCAGCGTGCTGACTATCGCATCATTCCTCTGCCGAAAGAGGTCCAGTTGGATTCCACTCAGGTGTTTACCCTTCGTTCAGGTATGCATGTGTCATACGATGCCAATGACATGGAGGTCACCCGCGTCGCTCAATTCCTCCAGCAATGGGTGGCCGAGCAGACAGGCCAGGAGCTCGTGCTTGCATCGTCTGATGACAAGGCGCCCGTACGTCTTGTCCTCACACCGCCTGCGAACTCCAAGAAGAAAGGGAAGAAGGGGCAACAACCCGCTGAACCCTCGCCCCAGCAACAGGAAGCCTACACGATTGTCGTTGCCGATGGGGGAGTCTTGCTTCAGGCGCAGAAGCCCGTAGGGTTGTTCCGTGCGGCACAGACCTTGCGCAAGTCCCTGCCTTTCATCTCCAAATCGTCCAATGCCAATCCTCCATCTGCCGTTGAACTCCCATACGTGCGCATTTCTGACCAACCACGCTTTGCCTACCGTGGTGTGCTGCTGGACTGTGGACGCCACTTCTTCTCCGTTGACTTCATCAAGCAGTACCTCGATGTGATGGCTCTGCATGGTTGCAACCAATTCCATTGGCACCTCACAGAGGACCAGGGCTGGCGCTTTGAGGTGAAGGCGATGCCTCAGTTGGCCTTGAAAGGCAGTATTCGTAAACAGACGGTCATCGGACCTGGAAACTCAGGTATTTACGATGGTCAGCCCTACGGCGGCTACTACACGCAGGACGAGTGCCGCGAACTGGTTCGCTATGCGGCAGAGCGCTACATTAATATTGTTCCTGAGATTGACCTGCCCGGCCACATGCAGAGTGCCTTGCATGTTTACCCGGAACTTGGATGTACGGGTGGTCCGTACCCTGTTCGCACCTACTGGGGAGTAAGCCGCGAAGTACTATGCGGAGGCAACCCCGAGACGCTTGGCTTCCTAAGCACCGTTCTGGGAGAACTCTGTGACGTGTTCCCCTCGAAGTTCATTCATATCGGAGGTGACGAATGCCCCAAGGACCGATGGCGTGAATGTCCTAAGTGCCAGGCGAAGATCCAGGAACTGGGCCTCAAGGACGACGGAAAACACTCTGCTGAGAACCAGCTTCAGACCTACATAAACCACGAGGTGGAAACGTTTCTGAAGAGTCGTGGCCGCGACCTCATCGGTTGGGACGAGATTCTGGCCGGAGGACTCACGGAAGGGGCGGTCGTCATGTCCTGGCGCGGTACCAAAGGGGGCGTCGAAGCAGCCAAACAGCACCATCGGGTCATCATGTCGCCCAACGTGTATTCCTACATCGACCATCCGCAATTGAAAGATCTTGGTAAGCAACCCCGTACCACAGACAGCTACATCGTTTCGGCCAGCAAGATATATAGCTTCGAACCGGTACTCCCGGATGAGCTGACACCCGAGGAACAGACAAATATCCTTGGCGTTCAGACCAACCTCTGGACGGAGCACGTGGCCTTCCCGGAACATGCTTTCTACCAGCTCTTGCCTCGTCTGGGAGCTATGAGTGAAGTCCAATGGTGCCTGCCTGAACAGAAGGATTTCGAAGACTTCTCGCGTCGGTTGCCTCGCCTGAAAAAACTCTACGACTTACTGGGTGTGCCCTACTGCCGACAACTGGAATAAGACGCTTGATAGCTGGTCGTCCACGTTCAGGATGCACGGACGTATTCCTCCACGCGGCAGGTTAACTCCAAGAATTGCTCTACGCTTAATTGCTCCGGTCGCAGGTTAAACAACGGGTCGGAGAGGAACGTGGAGTGGTCTGCCGCAGGCGCCAGTTCGCTAAGAAGGGGACGCAGATTGTTGCGGAGCGTCTTGCGGCGCTGGTTGAAGGTGGTCTTCACTACCTTTTTAAATAAGGTGTCGTCACAACGGAGGGTTTGCGTGTCGTTGCGCATCATTCGGATGACGGCGGAACGCACCTTGGGAGGTGGGTTGAAGACACCCGGCTCTACGGTGAAGAGGTACTCAGGAGTGTACCAAGCCTGAATGAGCACGCTGAGGATACCGTATGCCTTTGTGCCAGGGTGGGCACAGATGCGGTCGGCCACTTCCTTCTGAATCATACCCGTGCAGCAGGGGATAAGCTCTTTGTTATCCAACATCTTGAAGAATATCTGCGAGGAGATGTTGTAAGGATAGTTGCCTGTAAGCACAAAGGGCTTCCCTTCGAAGGTCTGGTCGAGGTGCATCTTCAGGAAATCATCCTCGATGATGTCGTTTTCCATCTGTGGCCAGGTGTGTAAGAGATACTCTACGGACTCGAAATCCAGCTCCACGACCTTCAGCGGACGTGGCTTCTGCATGAGGTATTGAGTCATCACCCCCATTCCAGGACCTACTTCCAAAACGGGAAGGTCAGGAAGGGCGTCCACGGTGTCAGCAATGCGCTTAGCAATCGTTAAATCCGTTAAGAAGTGTTGTCCGAGGAACTTTTTTGGCTTTACGTTACGCATGAATCGAAGATTATTTCTTAAATTTGCGGCAAAAATACAGAAAAGAATTGAAAAGTCTGCCTTCTATACTTAAAATTCTGCTCTCAGTAGCCTTCGGTTCTGCCATTTTGTGGTGGATGTATCGCGGCTTGGACTGGGCAACGCTGCAAACGGCTCTCACCAGCGAGATGGACTGGACGTGGATGTGGTTGTCGTTCCCTTTCGGCATCCTTGCTCAGGTGTTCCGCGCCTTGCGTTGGCGCCAGCTGTTGCGGCCTCTCGGGGAATATGCACGGGCGCACACGAGTATAAATGCGGTGTTCCTCAGCTATGCCAGTTCTCTCGTGGTGCCACGAGTGGGTGAAGTACTGCGTTGTGGAGTGCTCAAACGCTACGATGACTGTAATTTCACCCGGGGCGTGGGCACGGTGGTCACAGAGCGTGTCGTGGACATGGTGATGATAGCCGTGCTGTCTCTGCTGGTCTTTGTGCTACAGATACCTGTCTTCATACGCTTCTTCCACGCGACGGGGCTCTCGTTGAACGGTTTTCTGGCACAGTTTACTACGGCGGGTTGGCTGGTGACGATTGCTTGTGGGGTGATTGCCGTTATCACGGGCTACTTCCTGGTTCGCCGTTTCAAGTTCATGACCAAGACGCGTTCTGTGCTACAGGAACTGACCGACGGCTTGTTGTCTATCCGTCACATCGATGGCAAGGCCACCTTCTGGTTCTACAGCCTCGCCATCTGGGTGTGCTACTTCCTGCATTTCTACTTGACTTTCTTCTGCTTCGGCTTCACTTCCGGCCTGGGTCTCGGCGTAGCGCTTGTGGCCTTCGTGGTCGGAACGTTTGCCGTACTGGTTCCCACACCCAATGGCGCCGGTCCCTGGCACTTTGCCGTGAAGACGGTATTGATGCTTTATGGCGTGAATGGCAATGAGGGAGCCCTGTTCGCCCTCATCGTCCATACCGTACAGACCCTCCTGGTGGCAGTCCTGGGTCTTTATGCCTTGGTTGCCTTATCCCTGACGAAACAAGTTGAAAGGTTGAAACATTGAAAGATTGAAACATTGAAAGATTGAACTTACCCATTGGGTCCATTAAACCTATTAACCCCATAACCCCCATACCCCCCATTAGCCTCATTAGCCTCATTAACCCCATTATCCCCATCAAACCCATTAATATAATTGTCAAATCATAAAAACCATTAATTCTATGACTATTCACGACCTTGAACCGAAAGCCATTTTCGGCAATTTCTACAAGCTAACTCAAGTACCTCGTCCCAGCGGACACCTTGAGAAGATTCAGCAGTTTCTGCTTGACTGGGCCGCTGAACGCGGCATCGAAGCCTTCAAGGACGGAGGCGATAACATCGTGATGCGCAAGCCCGCAACTCCTGGCTTCGAGAACCGCAAGTGCTGCACCATGCAAGCCCACATGGATATGGTGCCGCAGAAAACCGACGAGAGCACTCATAACTTTGAGACCGACCCCATCGAGACATGGATTGATGGAGAGTGGTTGAAGGCCAATGGCACCACCCTCGGTAGTGATGACGGTATTGGCGTCGCAGCTATCATGGCAGTCTTCGAAGACGACACGTTGCAGCACGGTCCCCTCGAGGCGCTCATCACCTCTGACGAAGAGACATGTATGTGGGGTGTCAACCACTTGGCCGCTGATACACTGAAGGGCGACATCCTGCTGAATATCGACAACGAGACCGAAGGCGAGTTCTGCATCGGCAGCGCCGGTGGCATCAACGTCACAGCCACACTCGGTTATCAGGAAGTGGAGACCGACCCGACGGACATCGCCGTAAAAGTGACCATCAGTGGACTGAAGGGTGGACATAGCGGATTGGAAATCAATCAGGGACGTGCCAACGCCAATAAGCTGATGTGTCGCCTGGTGCGTCAGGCCATTCAGGACGATGATGCTCGTCTGTGTACGTGGAAGGGCGGCAATATGCGTAATGCCATTCCCCGTACTTCGGAAGTCATCCTCTCTATTCCCGCTGAGAACGAGGAAGACCTGCGTGAGTTGACCGAATATTGCCAGAAAATCTTCGCCGCAGAGTTCCGTGGTGTGGAGGATGGAGTCTATATCACGATGGAACGTGTGGAGTTGCCGAAGAATCAAGTTCCCGTGGAAGTGCAGGATAATCTTGTCAGTGCTATCCTCGCCTGTCACGATGGTGTCTTGCGCAACATCCCTTCCATCCCTCATGTCGTCGAGACCAGTTCCAACCTCGCCATCATCAGCATCGCCGAAGGCCAGGCTGAGGTTCTCATCCTTGCCCGTTCCTCCTGTGACTCGCAGTTGGAACTGGAACAGGAGATGTTCGAGAGTACCTTTGGAATGGCTGGTATGAAGGTGGAATACAGTGGGCTGTATGGTGCTTGGCAACCGAACTTCGACTCACCTATTGCCGCACAGATGGCCGCTCTCTACGAGCGTCTTGAAGGCAAGCCTGCTCGTGTGGAAGTCGTTCATGCAGGATTGGAATGCAGTCTCATCGGACAAGTCTATCCGCAGATGGATCTCATTTCCTTTGGCCCGACCCTGCGCTCACCACATACACCCAACGAGCGCTGTAACATTCCCAGCGTGGGTCGCTTCTGGACCTTCCTGAAGACCTTGCTGGCAGAGATACCAGAGAAATAACGCACGCTTAACGTTAAACAAATCCACAATGAAATCCTACATTCTTTCTATCGCTATGGCATTCTTTCCTTTCCTGCTCTTTGCCGAGAGCTATGATAAGTTATGGAAGCAGGTGGAAGCGTTCGAGGATGACGGCAAGCCCAAGTCGGCTTACGAGACTGCCGAGAAGATTCTTCAGAAAGCTTCACGTGCGAACCATATTGGTCAGGCTCTGAGCGCCCGCCTGAAGATGGCCGCCCTCCATCAGGAGTGGGCTCCCGACAGCTTCTTCACCGATATTCAGGAATTAGAGGCCCTGCGTGCTGAGGAGAAGCGCCCGGAAGCACGTGCCGTCTATGCTTCGCTCTTGGCTGAAATCTACGAGATGAACAGGGGGCGTTCACAGGCCAGTGATTTGGAAATGACGTCCGAGGAGATGAAAGAATGGACAAGGGAGCAATATGATAGTGCCGCCGCCGAGAACTGGCGTCTCTCCATGAAGGACTTTCCGCTATTGGCAAAGGCACATAGCAAGGACTGGTTGCCGTTCATCGAACAGCATGAGCAGTCGGCATACTTCAAGCACGACCTCCTGCATATCCTCTGGAACCGTGCCAAGGAGCAGAACAGGAACATCTGGAAGGGCACTCAAAAGACACTCGCCGATTTGGCATGGGATATCATCGCCGAATACAAGCGAATCGGTAATCGAGAGGCTACTTTGCTGATGTCCTTGGACTGGATAGAACTACAGACCAAGCATAGCGATGCCGACCTCTATCGTCAGCTCATCCAAGAATACGGCGACCTGCCGCTGTGTGTGGAAGCCTATTTAGGACTGATTGGTGAACTGCAAAGAGAAGATCAGGTGGCCTTGGCACGGGAGTGCATCGCCCGCTATCCCAAGTATGCAGGTATTGGTAAGGTGAAAAACCGTCTCAACGCTATGCTGAGGCCTAAGATGACGTGGCGCGGGCGGTCTATCTATTATCCCGGTAAGGAATATGAGTGGACGGTCTATTCCGCGAATGCTAAGCGGTTGACGTTCGAGGTGTTCCAGATGCCCAAGAGTTTCCGTAAAAGAAATCTTTCAGGAACTACGGAGCGCCGAATACAGGAAATCCGCAAGGCCGGAACCAGCGTTCAGACTTTTGTCTTCGACGTGCCCACAGGACAGCCTTGGGAAGATCGCAACGACACCATTTCCTGGAAGGCACCCGAACAGGGCAACTACGCGATTGTCATAACGGGTGAAGCCTCGGAGAACGATTTGGTCCAGACCTCTATTCAGGAGTATGCCACCTTTATCTGTACACGCCTACAGCCCCTCTATCAAAACGGGCTCGGACAACAGCGTACCGTGGTCGTGGACGCAGAGAGCGGACAGCCTATAGAAGGTGCCGAGGTCGAGTACTACTATATCCATGACGAAACGAAGAAGCACATCGCTACCATCACGACGGATAGCGAGGGCCGGGCACCCTTGGACAACGAAACCGTGAACATGGAAAAGGAAACGCGCCTCTACCGCAAGGTGAGCTTGGGCGATGACTGCTACTTGGAACCCGAGGATTCCTATTTCTCCAATACGTCGTTCTCGGAGCCGGAACAGCCTTTTCTGGCTATACGACTCTATACAGACCGTGCCATCTATCGTCCTGGTCAAAACGTGCATGTTGGCGGCATCCTCTTCCAACAAGAACACTGGGATGCTGTCGTGTCGGCACACGAACAGGTAGTGCTTGTCCTGCGAGATGCCAATGGCAAGGAAGTAGGGACACAGAAGGTGCAGACCGACGAGATGGGTAAGCTCAGCGCTGACTTTCAGCTACCACAAGGAGGATTGCCTGGCGTCTATCGTGTGGTGAGCAATATAGGTAGCTATGGTTCCGGTTCCGTATCATTCCGTGTAGAGGAGTACAAGCGTCCCACCTTTGAGGTGAAGATGGATAAGGCTCCCGACATGCAATGGCCCGCAGATAGCATCACCCTCACGGGTAAGGCCATGGGCTACAACGGCGTTCCCATCCGCGAAGGGCGCGTCACGGGAACCTATCAGTTTACCTATCCTTGGTGGTGGGGCAGCAGAACGGATTCAGAACGTATGCCCATCGATACCATTTCCACTGACGAGACGGGTAGCTTCAGCGTCCGGGTGCCCCTGACACAACTCTCGGAAGATGAGCTGTGGGGAGGATTGTATCTGGAACTGAACGTGGCAGTACTCAGCGTGGCAGGTGAGACACACGAAGCCCAAACGACTGTGCCTCTCAGTAAGAAACCCCTGCGCATCGTTATGAATGTGCCCGAGCAGCAGGAACGTGACCATCTCCAACCCATCACCGTCGAACTGCTGTCTTCTACTGGCCAGCCCACCGACGGCACGCTGACTTGGACCATCTATCCCGCTAGCGAGAAGAAGCGCACCAGCGATGAGGCGGTCAGCAGCGGTACTATAGTATCTAAGGAGAAACATCTTGAATTTGATATGGAAGCCGTGCGCTCCCTCGAAGCAGGACAATACGAGCTCTACGTGGAAGCCACGTCGGGGGAACATCGCGACAGCACGAAAGCCTACTTCCTTACCTTCGGCATGGAGGACACCAAGCTGCCCAAGGTGACACCCGAATGGCTCTATTGCCCTGATGCAACCTTCGGACCAGGGAAGCCTGCACGCATACAGGTGGGCACCAGTTTCACGGACGTTGCTTTCTACTACACCATCGTTGCAGGGAAGCAGGTGATAGAGGAACGTCTCATCCCCTTGTCCGACGAGCTGCGAGTCATCGAGATACCTTACGAGTCGCATTTTGGCGATGGTGCCACCTTCCATTATGTCTTCGTCAAGGGCGGCAAGGTCTTTAAGGACGAACAGACGCTCAGGCTTGTTAGTCCTGACCGCACCTTGAAGTGGGAATGGAAGACCTTCCGCGATCGCTTGCATCCCGGCGATACGGAGACCTGGACGTTGCAGCTCAGGAATCCTGATGGGACTCCCGCATCGGCACAAGCGATGGTGACACTCTACGACGCTTCGCTCGATGCACTCACGCCTCATGCTTGGAATTTGTTCATGCGCAGGGTGTACCGCATCACGGAATTGCCTTGGAACTATCAGAACTATTTTACCTCTTATTATGCTTCTTGTGACTTCTCATTCTCTATGAAGTCGTATGATGCAGACAATCTGGAATTCGATATCTTCAACCTGGACTACTACGATGATTTAGGATTCGGGTACGGAAGACGGCGTTCCCCACGTGAGGTAGGTGCGGTGTATGAATTGGCTATGGAACCCACCAGAGCTGCCATGCCCAGGTTGATGTTGGCTAAGGCTAATGGCATGGTAGCGGAAGCAGAGGAGGAAAGCATGGACGCTGCCGCTGCCGCAGACTCCGAAGAAGCGAAGACCGCGGCCACGGCACCTCAAACCCTGCGCACCAATTTCAACGAAACCGCCGCCTTCCTGCCGCGCCTACAGACCAATGCGAAAGGTGAGGTGGCCATAAAGTTTACGTTGCCCGAAAGTCTCACCACATGGAAGCTACTCGGATTGGCACATACCAAGGACCTGATGAACACCACGTTCGAGGCCGAGGCCGTGGCTCGTAAGGAGATGATGGCACGCCTGTTCCTGCCTCGCTTCCTGAGAGCAGAGGATAAGGCAAGCGTGCGAGCAACCATTCAGAACCTCACAGAGACCGAAATCAATGGTAACGCCCTGTTGGAAATCTTCGACCCGGAGACGGATCGTGTCATCATCAGCCAGAAGCAGGCTTTCAGCGCCAAGGCCAATGGCGAGTGTCTGCTGACCTTCGACTATACGCCCAGTGGTGACCAGCCCGTAGTGGCCGTGCGCCTGACGGCCAACAGCAAGTCGTTCAGCGATGGTGAACAGCACTATCTCCCCATTCTGCCCAACAAAACGTACATCACAGAGAGTGTGGAGATTCGTGTCGATAGCCTTGGCACCTTTACGACGGATCTCACATCGCTCTTCAACCACGACAGCTCCACGGCCACCAACCGTCGGCTCACGGTGGAATACACCGCACATCCCATCTGGCATGTCCTGCAAGCCCTGCCGTCGTTGATTGAGCCACAATACGATGACATCATCTCACTCGGCACTGCTCTGCAGGCACAGGCCCTCGCAACCTATATCGCCAATAGCACTCCACGCCTGAAGACCCTCGTGGAAATATGGCAGCGTGAACAGGCACAGGGCAAACTTTCTCTGGCCAGTAAGTTGGCAGAAGACGAGGAACTCAAGCAACTGATTCTTGATGAGACGCCTTGGCTACGCGAAGCGGAGAACGAAGCCGACCGCAAGCAACGACTCATCCAGCTCTTCAACATTAGCCGGCAGGAGAACGTCTTGACCTCCATCGCAGAACGTCTGGAACAACGCTTGGGCGATGAAGGCGGATATTCCTGGTTCCCCGGCATGTCCTGCAGCGAAATGATGACGCGAGTCATCGCCACTGAACTCGCCCGACTGAAGGTGATGACCAATGATTTCCAGACTCTGCCCTCGGACGTAAAGCGGATTGTCAACCATCTGTTGCAGGAAAACATCCGTTTCATAGCTGGACGGACGGCCAAGTATGTTCAGGAGATGAAGGAGGCAGAGAAGGAAGGAAGCACCATCAACACCGCATCGATGATGTATCTGGAGTACATCTACGCCACCCAGCACGCAGGGGTATCACTCAACAAAGCCCAACAGGCCGACGTGAAATACCTACTCGACCACATGAAAGGCAGTGTGGCCACTATGGACAACTGGGAACGCGCCATCGCAGCTGTGGTGATGAAGGGTGCCAAGCGCAACGCCGAAGCAAGGCAATACTATGAGTCGCTCATTGAACACACCACGACGACAGCTGACCACGGAACGTTCTTCGACTATGCCGGTGGCAGTTTCAACCCCACCAGCCATAAGATTATCCATCATGTAGCAGCCATGGAGGCTGTGCAGGTGATGGAGCCTGGCAACAAATCCCTGCTGAAGGGCCTGCGCCGCTGGCTGTTGCAGCAGAAGCGCACGCAGATGTGGGAATCCAATATCTGTACGGCAGATGCCATCTATGCCCTGTTGACGGGAAACACGGAAGAGTTGAATGCCTCCGAGCCCGACAGCATCAAGCTCAACTACGCCAAACGACAGGTCGATATAAACCGTCTGGATGCAGACAAGGCGGTGGCAGGACTGGGATTCATCAAGAAACAGTTCGCTGATGGCGAGGCCCCCAAGAGCATCACCGTGGAACGCCTTACCGACAGCGAGGCGTGGGGTGCCGTTTTTGCCACTTTCCTCACACCCATGACCGATGCCAGCAGCTCTGCCACAGGACTGAGTGTGCGCCGCGAAGTAATCACGACCACGCCGAAGGTAGGTGACCGCTTCACCACCCGCTACATCATCACTGCCGACCGCGACTATGAATATGTCAACTTGCGTGCCCCGAGGGCAGCGTGTGCAGAGCCAGCCGAACAACTGTCGGGCTACCGCTACCAAGGCGGCCTCGGCTACTACCGCGCCATACGCGATGCACATACCGATTACTTCTTCGACCATCTGCCCAAAGGCACCTACGTCCTCGAAGAAACCTCCTTCATCGACCGCGCCGGCACCTACACCTCTGGCCTCACCACCATCCGCTGCCTCTATGCCCCTGAGTATGGTGGACAGACCAAGGCAGAAACGATAGTAATTGCCCCATAACTCCCATTTACCCCATTAGTCCCATAAACCCCATTAGTCCCATTAGACCCATCCACCCCATCCCCTCTAATATGACACCCTCCCCCCTCATCCTCATCACCAACGACGACGGTTATCAAGCCGCCGGAATCCAGGCTCTTGCCCGCGCTGTCGCCTCCTTCGCTGAGGTCTACGTCGTTGCTCCCGACGGTCCCCGCTCTGGTGCTGCAGCCTCCATCACCTGCACGACGCCTGTGAGCTATTCCTCCTTGGATAAAACCCTCTCCCCCTGGAGAGAGATGAAGGGGGGCTTCTATGCCAGTAGTGGAACTCCTGTGGACTGCGTGAAACTTGCTCTCGAGCAGATTGTTCCGCGCAAGCCCGACCTGATCCTCAGCGGTATCAACCACGGCGATAACGCCAGCGTAAGCGTCCACTACAGCGGCACGATGGGAGCCGTCTATGAAGGGTGTATGAAGGAAATCCCTTCTATAGGTGTCTCGCTCTATCTTCAACGGGGCCAGCGGTATGAAGACAATCCCGTCAGCGATGATACCCTCACCGCTATAGCAGCTCTCTGTCGGCGTGTATTAGAACAAGGTCTTCCGCAGGACGTCTGCCTGAACATCAACCTTCCCGTTGCCCACAAGTTCCGCGGATGGCAGGTCTGTCGTCAGGCGCGTGGGCAGTGGAGTGCCGAATGGGTCACGGCCACCCATCCTTTTGGCCAGCGAGCTTTCTGGCTCACCGGTCAGTTCACAGACCTCGAGCCTGAGGCCAATGACACCGACTTCGCCGCCCTCCGCGCCGGTTACTGCTCCATTGTACCCGTCACTGTCGATACAACGGCGCACGCCGCCATAAGAACTATTCAAAATTTAATCTCGTAGAGTGGTCGGCGATTTATCGCCGACGAATCCCCCATTATGAAATTCTACCTCATTGCCGGCGAGGCCAGCGGCGACCTCCACGCTTCCCACCTCATAGCCGCCCTGAAAGCCGAAGACCCGGAGGCCGAGTTCCGCGGCTTCGGAGGCGACCTGATGCAGGCCGAGGGGATGACTCTTGTCCGCCACTATCGTGACCTTGCCTACATGGGTGTTATCGACGTGGTCCTTCATGCGCGTACCATATTGAGTGGCATGCGTCAGTGCAAGGACGACATCGTTGCTTGGAAACCTGATGTCGTCATCCTCGTCGATTATCCTGGTTTCAACATGAAGATTGCCCGCTTCATTCACGAACGCACCCTTTGTCCCGTCTATTACTTTATTGCTCCGAAACTATGGGCGTGGAAGGAATGGCGCATCAAGGACCTGCGTCGTGATGTCGATGAAATCTTCTCCATCCTTCCTTTCGAGGTCGAGTTCTTCGAGGGCAAGCACCACGTCCCCATCCACTATGTCGGCAACCCCACGGTGGATGAGGTGGCCAGATATTATGAAGATAACCATGCGGACGCCCAGTCAGAACATTCCACTCCTCCCCTTACAGGGCAGGTGAGGGAGGGGGCTTCCCTTGCCCTCCTCTGCGGCAGCCGCATCAACGAGGTTCGCGACAATCTCTGGATGATGCTGGTTGCCGCCGCGCCCTACGATGCAGACTTCAGCATTCAGATTGCTGGAGTATCGGTGTTGCCGCGTGACGTCTATGAACAGAGCATCACGAAGGCCGAGACGGTTCTTGGCCGCAAGCTGCGTGTGGACCTCGTCTTTGATGCCACTTACCCCCTCCTCTCCCAGGCTACGGCAGCTCTCGTCACCAGTGGAACCGCCACGTTAGAGACCGCACTCTTCCGGGTGCCGCAGGTGGTCTGTTATGCCAAGCGCTATCCTTGGTTGATGGCTACTGCGAAGAAGGTGCTCCTCAAGATACCCTTCGTATCGCTCGTCAATTTGATTGTCGGACGCGAAGTGGTGCCTGAAATCATACTTACCGACATGACCCCAGAGACCATTCGCCACCACCTCCAAAGCATCCTGCCTGGTGGTGAGGCCCGCGAGGCCCAGCTCCGTGGCTACGAAGAGATGGCAGCACGGCTCGGCGAACCTGGGGCTCCGCAACATGCGGCAAAGTTGATGATACAAACCCTGTCTGCCTCATGAACCCCACAAGCCCCATCGAGGGAGGCGCTCTTTCCCTCCTCGCCCTCAATCGCCTCGTCCGCAGCCTCATTGAGCAAGCCTTAGACGGCGAATACTGGTTGGAAGCCGAGCTATCCGAAGCGCGGCTCGCCTCCAACGGACATTTCTACCTCGAATTCATCCAGAAGGACGAGAGTGGTCGCAACCTCGTGGCCAAGGCACGAGGCGTTGCGTGGGCGCGTACCTATAATATGATAGCTCCCCTCTTCGAACGGGCCACGGGCGAGCGTCTGAGGGCCGGGATGAAGGTGCGTGTGCTTGTCAGCGTGGAGTTCCATGAACTGTATGGCTACTCACTCACCATCCTCGACATCGACCCTGCTTACACCCTCGGCGACATGGCTCAGCGTCGCCGCGAGATACTGATGCAGTTGGAAGCCGACGGCATCCTCGAGGACAACCGCCAGCTGCCGCTACCCACGCTGCTCCAACGCATTGCCATCGTCTCCTCCGTTTCTGCTGCAGGCTATGGGGACTTTTGTGACCAACTCCTGCACAACGACTACGGCCTCCACTTCTCCCTTCAACTCTTTCCTGCCGTCATGCAGGGTACCAATGTCGAAGAGAGTGTCCTTGCTGCACTCGCTGCCATCAGCGATGAGGCCGACCACTACGACTGCGTCGTCATTATCCGCGGTGGCGGTGCCACCAGCGACCTCTCGGACTTCGACACCTACAACCTCGCTGCTGCCGTCTCGCAGATGCCGCTGCCTGTCATTGTAGGCATTGGTCATGAGCGCGACGAGACCGTGCTGGACTTTGTGGCTCACACCCGTGTGAAAACCCCCACCGCTGCTGCCGCCTTCCTCATCGATTATCAGGCACAGCAACTGGTGCGTCTCGATGAGCTCAGCCGTCGCATCCACCAGAGTACTGCTTTCCGCTTGCAGCGGATGCGGGCTCGCCTGGACCAGCTGACCTCTTCGCTGCCTCGCACCTTCATCCTCATCACCGAGCGCCAGCGCCACCGCCTCGACCTCCTCTCGCAGCGCCAGCACTCCGCTCTCGGTCGCCAGCTCGAACGGGAACGACACCGCCATGAGCTCCTCGCCCAGCGGTTGCAGGCCCTCTCGCCTGAACGCCAACTCGGACGCGGCTATTCGCTCACCTACGCCAACGGTCAGTTGCTCCGCAGCGCCTCCTCCCTTCCTGCAGGAACCCGTATCACCACCCGGCTGGCCGACGGCGAAATCACCTCTACCATATAATAAACCGAACTATACGAACCCTTTTAAACCTTACAGCTATGATTATCGGAGTTCCTAAAGAAATCAAAAACAATGAAAACAGAGTGGGCATGACCCCTGCGGGTGTTGCCGAGTTAGTACGTCGCGAACACCAAGTGTTCGTACAGCATACTGCCGGGGAAGGCAGTGGCTTTAGCGATGAAGCCTACGCGAAGGTCGGCGCACAGATCCTGCTGACCATCGAAGACGTATATGCGAAAGCCGACATGATTGTGAAGGTCAAGGAACCCATCGCACCCGAATATCCGTTGGTGCGCAAGGGACAGGTGCTCTTCACCTACTTCCATTTCGCCTGCGAGGAAGAACTGACCCACGCCATGCTGAAAAGCGGTGCCACCTGTATCGCTTACGAAACCGTGGAGCGCGACGACCGCTCGTTGCCACTGCTCATCCCCATGAGTGAGGTGGCGGGAAGGATGGCAGCACAGAACGGAGCCTACTACCTCCAGAAGACCAAAGGTGGCAAAGGCAAGCTGATGGCTGGCGTACCAGGAGTAAAACCCGCTAAAATGTTGGTGTTGGGAGGCGGAACCGTAGGTGAGGCAGCTGCCCGCATCGCCGCTGGTATGGGTGCCGACGTTACTATCACCGATGTATCCCTGCCCCGTCTGAAACAGCTGGCTGCCGAGCTCCCCGCCAATGTACATACGCTGTACTCCTCAGAGCACAATATCCGTCAGGAACTGCCCACCGTGGATGTCGTCGTCGGCTCCGTGCTCATCCCTGGCGATGCCGCTCCCAAGCTTATCACCAAGGATATGCTCTCGCTGATGGAACCTGGAACGGTGCTCGTGGACGTCGCTATCGACCAAGGAGGATGCTTCGAGACCTCGCACCCCACCACCCACAGCGATCCTGTCTACACCATTGATGGCATCGTCCACTATGCCGTGGCTAATATCCCCGGAGCCGTGCCCAATACCTCCACCATCGCGCTGACCAATGCCACCCTTCGTTACGCTATTTCCCTGGCCGACAAAGGCTGGCAACAGGCTTGTCGCGATGACCGTTCCCTCTTCCGCGGTGTCAATATGACCGATGGCAAATGTACCTACGAAGCAGTCGCTAAAGTCTGGGGTTTGGACTACACGCCCCTCGTCCTATAGGACCTCTCCCACGCTGTGTGAATCCATTGGGCAACACACTCAAGGCGGTAGCAATCCATCCATTTAAGGCCAGGAGACTTTCTTTCCTTGATGGATATATAGTCCGTGGGTGGCAGGTTTGCCATTAAGTCGGCGTCCGTCAAGCAGATACCAGCCATCATCAGGATTGCTGCCGCCTTGTTTGCCTTGCCCTTCTGTCCCATTCAATGATTCATGATGAATGGACGTGCCTTGTCCTCCGTTAAAAACAAAGGATGCCATTCCGTTGGCATTGACAGCCATCTGCGTGATGGGTTTCGACATCAGTTTCTCGCCATCTACGTTCACATTGTTCAGCGTGGAAGCTGGTGCCGATGTGTTCGTCAGCTGGTTGTTGGCTATGGAGTCATTGCCCATTGAATCCTGCAGGACATACGGGTAAGCCCATTTTTTTGCTTGGTAGATTCTGGCATTGTTGTTGGCCGGGAAAATGTGATAACGCTTTAGCAAGTCACTGTTAACGCTTAGTTGTGTCCCAGTCCATACCTCCCTGTCGTAATCGACGTGGAAGACGAGGATGCCACAGCCAGGCAGACGCTCATCCCAACCTCGTTGCTGCCGGTTCTCAATGATGTAGTATTCGTTCTCTGCTCCATCGTTACGGATGAGATAAGCCCGTGGTTCATCGCAGAGGGCTGGCATATCAGTAATTGAGGCTGGGCTGGTGAGCTCGACCGGTGTAAGCCATCCCATCAGCATGCGTTCGTGTGCCGAATAGCTGCAGGGACGGAAGCCGCTGTCATTATAGCAGCCGTAATCCATGATGTCCCATGTACTCAGTACTAAAGTACCGTTTTCATAATAGAAATCGGGAAAACCGAAACAGTGAGTGTATTCGTGACAGATGGTGCCAAAGGGCGTCTGTGTACCATTATAATTCACATGTTCCTGCACACAGCAATAGCAGTCGATGTAATACGTTTTGTCGCCATTGGTGATGGTGCGATAGCTTCGGAAATCATCTGGGTCGTCGCTCACTAAGTTCTTATGCTGGCTCAGCCACCATTGGTGGGGCCAGATGGTGTTTCTTTCATTGGTGGCATTCATCCCCTCTCCGGCAAAGATGATGAGCAGTTGGTCAACAAATCCGTTGCCGTCCCAGTCGTATAGGCTCCAGTCAATGTCCCGCTCCTGCAACACATCTACAATATCATCGACCATGTATTGCGCATTATCATCATTATCCCTGGTGCTGCAATATTTCACGCTTTCGCCGGGCAATTCAACAAACTGGAGGTCGAACTGCAGATTGAATTGTCCATAGCTTTGGGCCATGAAATAGTCGTGAACAGAGCCCACATAATTGTCCTCCGTATAGTTCTCCGCATTGAAGATCTTATCCCATTTCGTCAGCGTGGCATCGCGGTCCTCTTTGAAGTCGCGGTCTTGAAACGATGCCAGCACCACCAGCTGGCAGCGGTTGCCGATGTCGGTAGGCTCGTCGTTGGTGAGCAATTGCGCTCGGCGGGGAGCAAACCGAGGGTTCGGTGTTCCCCTCCTACATCCACGCAGTTGTATCACTCCTTCATCTGCCGATAAGTCTTCCTTCGACTGCCCCTTCACATTCAAAGCAGTCATCATCGCAGCTACTGCTAAAATCAAAATCTTATTCATTTGTCTGCTTTATTTGGCGATTCATCTTCAATGACGTGGCAAAGGTAAGCAAAAATGCCCCCGTTAGAGGACGAGGGCAACCTGAATGTTTTCACAACGGAATAATCCTTATTGTGAATTGCTGAAATAGCATTGCAAAAGTACTGCCTTTTGGCCATCTACGCAAACTTTTTCCGCTTTTTCTTCTTAGAAACAGATTCTTTTGCCTATTTTTGCAGCAAAAATTACAGAATTTGCCTTATGAAACGTATCTTAGGATTAGATTTAGGAACAACAAGCATAGGTTGGGCTTTGGTTAATGAAGCCGAGAATGAAAACGAAAGTTCTTCTATTGTCAGGCTGGGCGTTAGAGTTGTGCCTTTGACGGTTGATGAACAAACAAATTTCGAAAAAGGAAAGAGCATCACCACCAATGCAGACCGCACGCTCAAAAGGAGCATGCGACGTAATCTTCAACGTTACAAGCTACGCCGTAGTCATCTTATTAAGATTCTGAAAGAAGCAGGAATCATTACGGATGAATCCTTTTTAACAGAAGTTGGCCCAAGAACTACTTTTGATACTCTTCGAGCACGCGCAAAGGCTGTAACAGAAAAAGTTACTTTGTCCGAATTTGCCCGCATCCTTTTGATGATTAACAAGAAACGCGGCTACAAAAGCAGTCGCAAGGCCAATTCGACCGAAGAGGGTAGTCTCATCGATGGAATGGAGATAGCCAAAACCTTACAGGATGAAAACCTCACACCAGGGCTGTACGTATATTCCCTACTTCTCGCAGGAAAGAAATACATTCCTGACTTCTATCGTTCTGACCTCGTTGCAGAGTTCGATGCCATTTGGCAATACCAACAACAATTCCACTCCGACATCCTTACCGAGGACTTCTATCGGCAAATACAAGGGAAATCCAAAAACAACACTACAAAAATCTTCTTAGGCAAATACGGCATTTACACCATCGAAAACAAGGGAACCGACCGTCGGTTGCAACAATATCGCTGGAGAATGGAGGCACTCAACAGAGAGCTCTCTCGTGAAGAGCTGGCATTTGTTATTGCTGACATCAATGGCGCTATTTCAGGCAGTAGTGGCTATCTCGGAGAAATCAGCGACCGATCCAAGGAACTGTACTTCAATCATCAAACTATTGGACAGTATATCATTAAGAAGATAGAATCCGATCCTCATTATAGTCTGAAGAACAAGACGTTCTACCGCCAGGACTATTTGGACGAATTTGAACGGATATGGGAGACGCAAGCCCGCTACTATCCAGAACTTACTCCAGAGCTGAAGAAAAATGTTCGCGACTGCATCATTTTCTATCAGCGTCCGTTGAAGAGCAAAAAAGCAATGCTCGATATATGTACGTTTGAGAACCGACAAGTCGAAATCATCGAAGATGGAAAGACACGTGTCAAGACCGTTGGCCTCAAAGTCTGTCCGAAATCCTCACCCTTGTTCCAGGAATTCAAGATATGGCAAATTCTCAACAACCTGCAAGTGGAGTATCCAGAAGCGAGTGAAAATCTTTTCTATTCTACCGAGAAGACACGTTTCCTCGAACTCGAAGAGAAAGCACTCCTTGCCCATGAACTGATGTACAAGGAAAAACTCTCGAAACGCGATGTCCTTAGCCTGCTGTTTGGTAAGGCCGCCAAGAAATATGACCTTAATTACAAAGAGGTTGAGGGTAATCGAACCATGAACGCCCTCTATCGTGCGTTCTTCGATATCATCACCCTTTCAGGCCACAATGAATACGACATTAGCAAACTACGAGCCAACGAGATAGAGGCGGTGACCAGTCAGGTCTTCGATACGCTTGGATTCAACAAAGCTATTCTCCATTTCGATGCAGACCTCGAAGGACATGCCTTTGACCAACAACCGCTCTACCTCCTGTGGCATCTCCTTTATTCTTATGAAGGTGACAATTCAAAGACAGGAACAGAATCGCTCATCCAGAAGGTTCAGGAACTCTGCCATTGCGAACGCGAATATGCACAGATCTTAGCAAATGTCACCTTCCAAGAAGACTATGGAAGTCTCAGCACCAAAGCTATGCGGAAGATTCTGCCGTTCCTGAAAGCTGGCAACGACTACAGCGTTGCCTGTCAGTATGCAGGCTATCGCCATTCTGAGCGCTCGCGAACCAAGGAAGAACTGGAGACGCGAACTTATGTTGACCATCTGGAACTCCTTCCTCGGAATGCTCTCCGCAATCCTGTTGTTGAGAAGATTCTGAACCAGATGATTAATGTCGTCAACGCTATCTGCGATACCTATGGAAAGCCTGACGAAATCCGTATTGAACTGGCTCGCGAACTGAAGAAGAATGCAAAGGAGCGAGAAGCAATGACACAGGCCATTAACGAGGCGAATACACAGAACGAGAAATATAGGAAAATTCTTGAGACAGAATTTGGGATTCCTCATGTCAGCCGTAACGACATCCTGCGCTACCGCCTCTACATGGAACTGAAGGAGAATGGTTTCAAAACACTGTATTCCAACACCTATATCCCTAAAGACCGACTCTTCTCAAAAGATTTCGACATTGAGCATATCATCCCGCAAGCACGTCTTTTTGACGATTCCTTCTCCAATAAGACGTTAGAAGCACGAGACATCAATATCGACAAGAGTAATGCCACTGCCTATGATTACGTTATAGACAAATGGGGCGAAGAGGCTGCCAAGGAGTACAAAGCTAAAATAGATGCATTATATAAACAAGGTGTTATCAGCAAGGCAAAGCATGACAAACTCCTCATGCGAGAAGCTGACATCCCTGAAGATTTCATAGACCGCGATTTGCGCAATTCGCAGTACATTGCCCGCAAGGCTCGGGAAATCCTCGAAGATATGGTTATGCAGGTGGTGCCTACCGTCGGAAGCGTCACCGACCGACTTCGTGAAGACTGGCAACTTGTGGATGTTATGCAAGAGCTCAATTGGGACAAATACGACCGGCTGGGACTCACCGAAACATATCAGGACAAAGACGGACGCGTAATTCGGCGAATCAAAGAGTGGACGAAACGCAATGACCACCGACACCATGCGATGGATGCGCTCACTATTGCATTCACACGTCCTGCTTTCATACAATACCTCAATAACCTCAATGCCCGCAGCGATAGGAGCAGTAGTATTTATGCAATAGAAATGAAAGCTCTCTATCGTGATGGCAGGGGCAAACTCCGGTTCAAGGCTCCCATGCCTCTGGACCAGTTCCGCGCAGAAGCAAAACGACATTTGGCGAACATCTTCGTTTCCATCAAAGTTAAGAACAAGGTGATGACACAGAATGTCAACAAGACCAAGGGCAAAGAAGGAACCCGTAAGAAAGTGCAATTGACTCCACGTGGACAACTACACAACGAAACCATCTACGGACACACGCGCCACTATGTCACGGAAGTGGTGAAAGTTGATGGCAAAATGACTCCTGAACGAGCCCGTCTTGTTGCAAAACAAATGTATCGTGAGGCGATACTTGCTCGCCTGGCGCAATTTAATGATGATCCCAAGAAGGCTTTCACGGGGAAGAACGCTTTAGAGAAGAATCCAGTATGGCTCAACGACCAACATTCAGAGCAACTGCCTCCCAAGGTCAAGCTCGTCTATTTCGAAGACTACTACCCCATTCGCAAACCTATCTCCCCAGACCTCAAACTGGACAAAGTGATAGATGTAGGTATCCGTCGTATCCTCGAAGAACGCTTGGCTGCATTCGGAGGTGATGCCCGTAAGGCTTTCTCGAATCTGGAGGAGAATCCCATTTGGTTGAACAAAGAAAAGGGCATTCAAATCAAGCGAGTGAGAATCCGCGGTGTGCTCAGTGCTATTCCGCTTCATGAGGCAAAAGACCACTTCGGGCAAGTAATCGCAGACGAGGAAGGACAGAGAAGACTTGTAGATTATGTGCAGACTGCCAGCACTCATCACATTGCTGTATATCGCGATGCAGAAGGTAATCTTCAAGATGTGGCAGTCTCATTCTTGGAGGCTACTATCCGTAAATCGATGGGCATACCTGTCATAGATACAGATTACAAATCCACTGAGGGGTGGACATTCCTTTTCTCAATGAAGCAAAATGAATACTTTGTATTCCCTGATATTGAGCACGGCTTCGACCCACAAGCAATAGATTTATTTGATTCAAGGAATAGGGCAGAGATTAGTAGTCATCTGTTTAGGGTGCAGAAATTGTCAAAGACAGAAAGCGGTAGAGACTATTTCTTTAGGCATCATTTAGAAACGACGGTAGAAGATAACAATGTTCTAATGAACTATACATTCAAGCGAATAAGAACACTTTCTTCACTCGAAGACATTGTCAAAGTTCGCATCAACCATCTCGGAGACATCCTCCCTGCCAAAGAAACTTAATCATTCCGGCTCCACGTTTTATGATCAAGAAAACACTCTGTTTCTCCAATCCCGCCTATCTTAGTCTTAGGAATGCGCAACTTATCATCCAAATCCCAGATATAGAGAAGAATGACACCGTGACGCCTGAGTTCAAGAAAATGAACGAGCGCACCATCCCGATAGAGGATATTGGGGTTGTGGTGCTCGACAATCGACGCATTACCATTACGACGGGAGCAATGGAAGCCTTGTTGGAAAACAATGTTGCCGTTATCACCTGCGACTGCCGAAGTATGCCAGTTGGCTTAATGTTACCGCTTTATGGTAATACCGTGCAGAACGAACGTTTCCGTGACCAACTGGATGCATCCCTGCCACTGCGTAAACAACTTTGGCAGCAGACCATCAAACAGAAGATAGCAAATCAGGAAGTCATTCTGCGCCATTACACGGAAACAGAAACAAGATGTATGCGGGTATGGGCAGAAGAAGTACGAAGCGGTGACGCCGACAACCTCGAAGCACGCGCTGCGGCGTTCTACTGGAAAAACCTCTTTCCTTCAATTCCTGATTTCGTTCGTGGGCGAGAAGGTGAACCTCCTAACAACCTACTGAACTATGGTTATGCCATCCTTCGAGGCGTCATCGCTCGCGCGCTGGTAAGCAGTGGACTGCTTCCCACTTTGGGAATCCACCACCATAACAGATACAATGCCTATTGTCTGGCCGATGATATTATGGAGCCTTACCGTCCATACGTGGACGAGTTGGTTATCAAGACGATGCACAAGTTCCCCGATTACTCTGAACTGACCCGTGAACTGAAAGCTGAGCTCCTAAGTATTCCGGTTCTTGACGTAACCATCGACGGTAAACGCAGTCCCCTGATGATTGCGGCATCGCAGACCACAGCATCACTCTACAAATGTTTCAGCGGTGAACTCCGACGAATCATTTATCCACAAATGAATTGAAATCTATGTTACCCGATGAGTCATCACGTTTCAGCCAATATCGTGTTATGTGGATACTTGTGTTCTTTGACCTTCCTACCGACACAAAGAAAGAACGAAAAGCCGCTGCACAGTTCCGCAAAAACTTACAAGGTGACGGCTTCACGATGTTCCAATTCTCCATTTACATTCGACATTGTGCCAGCCGTGAGAATATGGATGTACACATGAAAAGGGTACATAAGTTCTTACCCGAAAAGGGCAAAGTTGGCATATTGGGAATAACAGATAAGCAATTTGCTGAAATACAACTCTTCTTTGGTAAAAAGGAAGAAGCCCCCAAAGCTCCAGGACAGCAACTTGAACTCTTCTAAACTTCGATGCTTCTTTGCGATAGCGGATTCTACACCAATTGATAGAATCCGCTATCTTATCATAACCCTTTTTTAAATTCTGTTTGGTTCTCTAACTCTTTGACTTCTACCATCTTGCTAATATTCAGGTGTCTATGATGGCGCAAAGAGAACTATTTCAAGCAATTCACAACAGCAGGTGCATTTAGCATTTCAAGAAAGAGGTGTCTATGATGGCGCAAAGAGAACTATTTCAAGCAATTCACAACGGACGCGAACGTCGGGCGATGTCGCGGCCTGGTGTCTATGATGGCGCAAAGAGAACTATTTCAAGCAATTCACAACGAGAGAGCAACATATCAGTAACACGGCGAAGGTGTCTATGATGGCGCAAAGAGAACTATTTCAAGCAATTCACAACGGGGTCTGCCGTTTGGGTTCCCGCTCTGTCGGTGTCTATGATGGCGCAAAGAGAACTATTTCAAGCAATTCACAACTTAAAGTCTATTATGATTAATCTCAAGTATGGTGTCTATGATGGCGCAAAGAGAACTATTTCAAGCAATTCACAACGGCTCGAAAGACCCTGGCAACGGACTACAGGGTGTCTATGATGGCGCAAAGAGAACTATTTCAAGCAATTCACAACAACCCTAACACTATTAACCAGCAACTCT
>JAFXTO010000010.1 GCA_017535725.1 Bacteroidaceae bacterium | reverse complement strand
TTTGGCTGAAGAAGCCAAGAAGTCACCAAGACTGAGGAAGAACTATAACTTCCATCTGAGCCTTCAGGACAAGTGCCATCGTTTCCTCAATGCTTTGGAGCCTGGCACTTTCATCCCTGTGCATCACCATCCCGACAAAGCCGAGACTTTCGTGGTTCTGAAAGGCAAAGTCAGGGTGTCAACTTACAATGACGATGGGGAGGTGCTGGAATCTTATATTTTGAGTCATGAGGATAGACGCTATGGTGCTGACATTCCTGAGAATGTCTGGCATGGGCTGGATTCCGTCTTCCACGGTATTCGCCCTGACCCAAGCAAAGGCAAGAGGGCATAAAGTGTTCATCGCCACAGGTCGCCCGCCACTCATTATCACAAACCTCGGCGCTATTGAGCATCTGATAGACGGCTATGTAACTATCAACGGTGCTTTGTGTTACGTGGGCGACACGGTGGTCAGATGCAGGGAGATTCCCAATAACGCTGTACGCCTGGCAGCTCAGGATGCATGGGAGATCAGGCGCGACCTATAGACTTGGTATTAGATTTGATATAATCTGCTGATACGCTAATCGTTCATCACCAGAGGCCAAATAGATGATGCCACAGTAGCTGAAACCGTGCTTCAAGATATTGTGCTGCATGATTTTGTTGTCCCTGTGGGTGTCAATGCGAATATTTGAATCATGGGAGAAGCAGAAGTCCATGATGCTGCTGAATATACCATGAACATCGGGATAGCTGGCTATACGGTGGACTACATGATAAGGGCGCTCATCAACAAGCCAGTCGCCTTCATAGATCTTGGCGTATGTAGGTTCAGGTGATGGTAGGAAAGCAAAATAGCCGACGATCATTCCGTCATCTACAACTACAAAGCCACCATTCCTTTCCATATCAGCAGTTATGACAGCCTCCGACGGGTAGCCTTCTCCCCATTGGTGCATATTGCCAGACTGCCGCATAATCATCTTTGCAGCATCCATGACCTTCATGATCTCAGCCATGTCCGTCGGCCTCGCTTCTCTGATAATCCTACTCATGGTCCTACTGCTTAATAAAATGAAGGAAGTCGGGGATTCCCGAACTACGTTCGCCTACCCGTAGCCTTTCTCCTAGTTTAGGCTCGTATGTAAATCCCTCATAACTGAAGGCACAGAGATCTTCGGGTTTGTCAATGCGGTTCTCAATGATGAATCGTGTCATAGCTCCCCGGCATGTCTTAGCCCAAACAGCCTGAATCTTCAACTCGCTGCCTTTTCTGACGTAGAACAAAGGCTGAACGATTCGGACTTCCTTACGGACACGCTGCCAGTCAAACAGGTGCTGGTATTCCTCTGTAGCAAGATGTACCAGAGTATCACCATCTGCTTTCACAGCATCAATCAGTACATCAGTCAGGCGACTCTTCCAGAAGCCAAACATATTTTGTCCCTCTCCGCTTGGCAGTTCTACATTCCCCTCCATCCTATAGGGAAGAATGGCATCCAATGGGCGAAGCAGTCCATAAAGGAAAGAGGTAATCCATAACTTTTGCTGGGAATAATTGAGGTCATCGACATTCAGAGTCTCAGCCTTCAGATGCTTGTAAGCCTGACCGTGATAGGCAAGAATAGCTGGAAGTTTGGGAGCATCTTCAAAGAATCTCACATACCGCATCCTGTTCTGAGCTGCAATCTGTTGACTACAGTCTAGCATATCGGCAAGCGTCTCTGTTGAATACTGAGCCATATCCCTCGCAAAACAATCTGCCTCACTCTGGAAACGAGGTGATGACAGGCTAATGTCGGGGGATGACTTCAATCTGTCATTCATTATCTTAGCGGAAGCGAGTATTATCTGCATATATGAAGGATAATATGTTGCTCAGTTTGCAATAGGATTGATAGTCCATGCTCTGTAAAGAGACGGCTTTCATTGCTACGATTATCTGATAATACAGTCCACTTCATATTGTTATTGATTTAACAGTTTCTCGGCCAAAGGCACATACCAAGAACGGACTTCCTCTGCCGTCGGAGTGTGACCACCGGGGAAATGGAACGAGCGGTTGTAATGCTCCAAGAAGAGCGGTTCAAAGTGTGCCAAGGTGTCCAGTTCTCCGAACAAGCCCCAGATGCGGTCTTTGAAGTCGGGTATGCTGTTATTAAATTGGATGGGCTCCAACTCGGCAAACTCTTCAATCAAGGCTTCATCAATGACAAAGTTCTGTTTGCCGTCCTTTCGAGGGGACTTATACTGATGCTCGCCGATGCGCTGCTTCAGGAACTCCGTCATTTGGAAATGTGGATTTCCGAGCAAAGCAGGAATGCCCAAGACGGGAGCCACCATCTGAGCATAGAAAGAACCGCAGCTATTGCCCACCAGAAGGTCTGGCTTCTCGCGGTCAATCAGCTCACGGATGAACTCGATGGTCTCTTTCGGGTGCATCGGTAGGTCAGGTGTAAGCACCACGGCACGATCCTTGAAAGCCTCGCGCAGAGCCACCGCTGGTACGCACTGGCCACTGGCAAAGAAACCATGGAGGAATAGAATCTTCTTCATGCCAAGAAGGGAGTAATGACATTGATGAGCTGGTTCAGGGGCATAGCACCACTCTGGCGCCAAAGAACTTCTCCATTTCTGAATAACATCAGAGTCGGTACCGCCTGCACGCCATATTCCACGGCAGGATCTCCGTGTTTGTCAATATCTACTTTGATGATTCGGAGGCGGTCGCCCAACTGCGCTTTGAGTTGTTCCAGAATGGGGTGCATGGCCTTACAGGGGCCACACCAAGTAGCAAAGAAATCCACCAACACAAGTTGGCCTGAGTGAATAACTGTATTAAATGTTTCCATCATAATAAAACGGAACCTCAAACGGAACCTCTGTGTGAGAGAAAGAAGAAACCCGCTGAATTTCAGCGGGTTTTTATTTTAGGATTGTGGAGCATGCGAGACTCGAACTCGCCACCTCTTGACTGCCAGTCAAACGCTCTAGCCAGATGAGCTAATGCCCCGTTTTGCTGTTTTGCGATGCAAAGGTACGGCGAAATTATCATTCTGCCAAACTTTTTCTCCTTTTTTTTGCAAGAAAGCATAAAAAAATGTACCTTTGCACAGGATTTAAGGAAAAAGATGTTCTTTTGAACATAAATAAACTAAAAAGGAGTTAGAAACAATGAGCCTAATCAAATGCCCTGAATGTGGTCACGAGGTGTCCACGAAAGCCCCGCAATGCCCCAATTGTGGAGTGCCAATATTAAATAATGTGAAGCGCTGTCCGGTTTGCAACACGCTTTCCTTGATGGATGCTGAACAGTGTCCGAATTGCCATACCAAATTCCTGGTGGCGAAAGCTGGTGATGCCATCGAGTCACAAGCGTCCTCGTCACACGATGAGGACAACGATTACCAAGAGATGCAGCCTACGGAGGACTCCCCAGTTGTAACATCCTCCGAAAATTCTCCATCCACTCCCCCACCCCCTACCAAGAAAAAAGGATTTCCGTGGTGGCTGCTCATCCTGATTCTCGTGCTCGTCGGCGTAGGTATCTTCTTCTACTATGAATGCCAGATACGCGAGGCCAGCGAGGAGACGGCTTTCCTGAACCTGAAGAATTGTACGGAAATGGAAAGCTATAAGGATTTCATCAACCGGTATCCCAAGAGTACCTATCTGAATAATGTACGCGCACGATTAGCGGAACTGGAACGCATAGAAAAGCTGTGGCGCGAAGTCACCAGCAGCATGAAACGCGAGCGCGTCCAGCAGTTCATCGAAGAACACCCCGCCTCCAACCACAAACCTATGGCTATCCACCTGTTGGATTCTATCGACTGGAGGAAAGCCGAGAGGGAGGGAACATCAGCAGCCTACGACTTCTACATCCTCAGCCATGAGGACGGAGAACATATTGAGCAGGCTATGCAGGCGCGTGATGAAGCCCGCGTACGCGAAGCGCGCGAAGAACTGGACTCCATCAATGCCTCGCTGGCTGACCATCGCGATTCCATGGAGTTGGCTTCAGACAAGAAGGCGCCTGTAACTCTATAGGTGTGTGCTTAATAACTCACCTGTAATCAACGACGTTCCAGCAGTACCACGTTCTCCACGTGTTGTGTGTGGGGGAACATATCCACGGGCTGGATGCGAGTAACCTTGTAAGCTTCGTCCAACAGAGCGAGGTCACGCGCCTGAGTGGCAGGATTGCAACTGACATAAACAATGCGCGCTGGAGCCGCTGTCAGGATAACGTCAATGACGTCGCCGTGCATACCTGCACGTGGGGGGTCGGTGATGATAACATCTGGTCTTCCGTGCTGCTGGACGAATTCCTCAGTCAGAATATCCTTCATGTCGCCCGCGAAGAAGCGGGTGTTCGTGATGCCGTTCAGTTGGCTATTCACCTTGGCATCCTCAATAGCCTCTGGAACATATTCAATGCCTATTACTTCCCTTGCACAGCTGGCCACAAAGTTAGCGATAGTGCCTGTGCCCGTGTAGAGGTCGTAGACGAGAGGCTTCTCTGTGAGTGATTCGTTACTCATCATCCGTTGCTCGTCACTTCCAAACGCAAACTCCCTCGCCACCTTATATAATTCATACGCTTGCTCCGTGTTGGTCTGGTAGAATGACTTTGCCCCCACCTTGAACCTCAATTGTTCCATTTGGAGAAAGATGTGGTCAGTGCCCTTGAAGACTTCCACGGGTAGGTCGCCAAAGGTGTCGTTCCACTTCTGATTGTCGACATACAGCAGCGAGGTAACTTCGGGAAACGTGTCCGCAAGGACCTGCAACAGTTCGCGTGCCTGTGCGTGCTCTTCATCAGTCATCATGCAGAACTGGATAAGCAGCATCAGCCCTCCGGTATTCGACGTCCTTATCATCATTCCGCGCAACAGTCCTGTATGCTCACGCTGGTCGTAGAAAGTGAGGTGGTGGGCATAAGCGTAGTCGCGGATGAAGAGACGCAGTCGGTCATTAACAGGATCCATGAGGTGACATTCCTCGATTGGAAGAATCTTGTCGAACGAGCCTGTGGTGTGGAAGCCCACACTCTCCTGATGTTCAAACTGCTGGCCACTGCGTATTTGTTCCTTCGTCAGCCACCTGCGATTGCAGAATCCGAATTCGAGTTTGTTGCGATATTCCTGTGTCTTCTTAGATCCGAGGATTGGCTGGCACCCAGGCAATTCCACCTTCCCTATACGGGTGAGTGCGTCCATTACTTGCTTCTGTTTGGCCTCAAGCTGCAATTGATACGGCAACATCTGCCACTTGCATCCTCCGCAAACGCCAAAGTGGGGACAGAAGGGCTCCACGCGATTCTCAGACGGTCGCACAATGCGTACAGCCTCAGCTTCGGCGTAGGAGTGTTTCTTTTTTGTCAACTGCAAGTCCACCACATCACCAGGCACCACAAAGGGTACGAAGACCACCAAGTCATTCACCCGCACCAAAGCCTTACCCTCTGCTGCCACATCTGTTATCTCGATGTTTTCCAACAGAGGGAGTTCTTTTCGTTTTCTGCTCATAAGTAGCTGAAATAAATTATAAAGCTGCGTTTTTTGGTGAGGTTCGCCCAAAAAACGCAGCTTGCGAATGTTTTATCCGAAGTAACGCTTGTAGAGACCTTGGAAGCCCTGTCCGTGGCGTGCCTCGTCCTTAGCCATTTCATGAACGGTGTCGTGGATAGCGTCCAGATTCTGCTCCTTGGCCTTCTTGGCGATTGCCATCTTTCCTGCGCAGGCACCGGCTTCGGCTTCCATACGCTTCTTCAGGTTGGTCTTGGTGTCCCACACGCACTCTCCGAGCAGCTCGGCAAAGCGGCTGGCATGATCTGCTTCCTCAAAAGCATAGCGCTTGAAAGCCTCTGCAATTTCAGGATAGCCCTCGCGGTCAGCCTGACGAGCCATTGCAAGGTACATTCCAACTTCCGTGCATTCGCCTGCGAAGTGAGAACGTAATCCTTCCAGAATCTCAGGGTCAACATCCTTGGCAATGCCAATGACATGTTCCGTGACAAACTGCAGGCCTTCTTCCTTCAGCTCCTTGAACTTACTGGCGGGAACCTTACACTGGGGGCAACGCTCGGGGGGTTCGGGACCTTCGTGGATATAACCACATACGGTGCAAACAAATTTCTTGGTCATTGTTTTGAGTTTTAATTAGGGGTTAATAAATCAGGTAATGGTGATTTTCTCTTTTCGAGGGCACAAAGTAAGTACAATTTCGCGTTTTTTGCAAACAAAATGCAGAAAAAAAAGAAAAATCATGTGCTTTTCAGCGAGAATAACTACCTTTGCACCGCAAAACACATTATAACAAGACCTACTTCTATGAATTACGGATTCGTCAAGATTGCCACAGGCGTGCCTGAGGTTCGCGTGGCAGACCCAAAGTACAACACTCAACAAATAGAAAACCTCATCATCCAGGCCGAGGGCCGTGGAGTGGAAATTATCTGTCTGCCGGAGTTGTCGCTGACTGGCTATTCGTGCGGAGATCTCTTTGCCCAGCAATTGCTGTTGGACGAAGCAGAAATGGCGCTCATCAACCTGATGAACTTCTCGCGCTCCTTAGACATCATTTCCATTGTGGGACTGCCCGTGGGCTACAATGGCATGCTGTTCAATTGCGCCGCCGTGCTGCAGAAAGGCAAGATCCTGGGACTGGTGCCCAAGACTTATCTACCGAACTATCAGGAGTTCTATGAGCGCCGCTGGTTTGCCAGTGCCAATGAGCTCCCGGAGGATGCCACGGTATGGTTGTGCGGACAACAGGTCAACCTCTGTTCACGTTTGCTCTTCCGGACTCCCACCTGTACTTTTGGCGTGGAGCTGTGCGAAGACTTGTGGGCACCCATCCCACCCTCCTCAGAACTGGCCCTGCGCGGAGCAGAAATCATATTCAACCTCAGCGCGGACGATGATGTGGTGGGCAAACGAGCCTACCTCAACCAACTCTTGCGCCAGCAGAGCGCGCGTTGCATTGCAGGTTACGCCTACGCTGCTGCCGGCTTCGGCGAAAGCACACAGGATGTGGTCTACAGTGGCAAGGCAATGATTCTGGAGAACGGCAACCTGCTGGCGGAGGCTGAACACCACAGCCTGCACGCTCAGCTGGTGGAAAGTGAAGTGGACGTGGAACGGCTCCGCACCCAGCGGCGGATGAACACCACCTTCGGGATGAATCAGGGAATGATCAACCGCAAGGCAGAAAAACCTTTCCTAACCCTGGACACCGCTCTCATCACCACGCGCGATTTCGAGTTTACCCGTCAGGTGAACCCAGCACCTTTCGTGCCACAGGGTGCTGAGCTGGACGAACGCTGTGAAGAAATTTTCGCCATACAGGCCGAAGGCCTGGCACGCCGTTTGCAGCACGTAGGGAGCCAGACGGCAGTCATCGGCATTTCCGGAGGACTGGATTCCACACTGGCACTGCTCGTCACCGTGCGCGCTTTTGACCTGCTTGGGATTGATCGCCGAGGTATAGTAGGAATCACAATGCCCGGCTTCGGAACCAGCGACCGCACCTATAACAATGCATGCGACCTGATGCACGAACTGGGAATTACTGCACAGGAAATAAGTATCGCCAAGGCCGTCATGCAGCACTTCGAAGATATCGGGCACAATCCCGAAGTTCAGGACGTCACCTACGAGAATTCACAAGCACGCGAGCGTACGCAAATCCTTATGGATGTCGCCAACCAGCTGGGAGGACTGGTGATTGGAACTGGCGACCTGTCTGAACTGGCACTGGGATGGTGCACCTACAACGGCGACCACATGTCGATGTATGGCGTGAATACAGGTGTTCCCAAGACCCTGGTTAAACACCTCGTGCGCTGGGTAGCCATGAACAAGCAGAACGGCATCGGCGGCGAAGCACAGACGCTGCTGGATATTGTGGACACCCCCATCAGCCCCGAGCTCATCCCCACTAATGCCGAAGGCGAGATTCAGCAGAAGACCGAAGACCTCGTAGGACCATACGAGCTGCACGACTTCTTCATCTACCACGCCCTGCGCTGGGGCGAACGTCCCTCGAAAATCTACTTCCTTGCCAAACGCGCCTTCGCAGGAAGCTACCGCGACGACGAGATAAAACATTGGCTCAAAATCTTCTATGCTCGTTTCTTCACGCAACAGTTCAAGCGTTCCTGTCTGCCCGATGGACCCAAGGTTGGTAGTATCAGCCTGTCGCCACGAGGCGATTGGCGAATGCCCAGCGATGCCAGCCGTAATGCATGGTTAGCAGAGTGCGAGGCACTGTGAGCGACGGAACGATAACAAATCTCCATTGAGAATACTCTCTACAACGCCATAGATATGAAAAAAATACTTTTCGCTTTATTGCTTTGCCTCATGGCTACCACGATGAACGCACAGGACAAAGCACCTTGTGGCCCCGTGCCCTCCTCCAACCAATTGCGTTGGCAAGAAATGGAAATGTACGCATTCATCCACTACTCCCTCAACACCTACACCGATCAGGAGTGGGGATTCGGCAACGAAGACCCACAGCTGTTCAATCCCAGCGACCTCGACTGTCGCCAATGGGCACGAGTATGCAAGCAGGCGGGAATGAAAGGTATCATCTTCACGGCCAAGCACCACTGTGGATTCTGTATGTGGCCTTCGAAATACACGGACTACTCCGTGAAGAGCTCTCCGTGGAAGGAAGGAAAGGGCGACGTGGTGCGCGAACTGGCAGAGGCCTGTCGCGAGGAGGGGCTGGAGTACGCCGTCTATCTCTCACCGTGGGACCGCAACCATCCAGAATACGGACGGCCTGAATACGTCACCTACTTCCGCAACCAGTTGCGCGAACTGCTGACGGAATACGGCGACATGTTCGAGGTCTGGTTCGACGGAGCCAACGGAGGCGACGGATGGTATGGCGGAGCCAACGAACGGCGACAAATCGACAAGAGCTACTACGGGTGGCCCGAGACCTTCCGCATGATTCGTGAGCTACAACCCAAGGCTCTGATCTGGAGCGACGCGGGGGGCGACAGAGGGGATCTCAGATGGGTCGGAACGGAGGCTGGATTCATCGGCGAGACGAACTGGAGCCTTGTACCACTAAAGGGAAGAATGGGATTCTCAATACTGCACTATGGCGATGAGAACGGAGAACTGTGGGTGCCTGGAGAGACCAACACGAGTATTCGTCCTGGATGGTTCTACCACAAGTCGGAGGACTCGCAGGTGAAAAGCCTCTCCAAGTTGATGGACACCTATTATAAATCTGTGGGGCGCAACTCATGCCTCCTGCTCAACTTCCCCATTATGCCCAACGGGCGCATCCACCCCATAGACAGCCTCCGTGGTGTCGCCTTCAAGAACATGATTGACGAGGTGTTCAAGAACGACTTGGCCAAGGACGCCAAAATCAAGCGGCTGTCCTCCTCCGCAGGCAAGAACGGCGGTGGGGCTGTCATCACCTTCAAGAAGCCCGCCACCTTCAACCGCTTTGTCGTAGAAGAAGATATCCGCTACGGACAGCGCGTGAAGAAGTTCTCGCTCGAAGTGGATATTGACGGGAATTGGATTCCACTCAAGGATCAGCTCGTGGAGAACACCGACGGACTCACCACCATTGGCCACCGACGTATCATCTGCTTCCCCACCGTCACGACCAAACGCCTGCGCTTTACGATTCTCGATGCAAAGTGCGAACCCATCATCCAGCGCACCTCCGTTTACCTCGCACCCGAAATAACAAACGACACACCCAACGCTGGAGAGAAACGCAGCAGCAACCTACACTACTTCTTCAGCAATCCCAAACAGATGATGATAGACTACGAACAGCCAAAGATTTTCACGGCATTCCGTTACCTCCCGCCTCAAAACACCAAGGAAGGAGTCATCACTCATTATTCGCTATGGGCCTCCTCCGATTGGAAGGAGTGGAAGAAAATTGCATCCGGAGAGTTCTCCAATATCGTGAACAACCCCATCTGGCAAACCATCACCTTCCCACCAACCAAAGCAAAAATACTGCGCCTCGATGCAGAACAACTCGCTGAAGGCGAACGGATGGCAGTAGAAGATTTGGAAGTTGAATATGAACTCAAAGAATAAGAGTTTACATCAACAAAGAATAAAGAACAAAGTATACAGAGAATCAATTCATGAAGAGAACTATACTGATAATCATGCTGGTGCTGGGCTTGACAGCCCACGCCCAGACGGAATTCACCACACCCACAACGATGTTCGTGATGCACAGCAGTGGCACTCATCTGAAAATGGCAAGCGACTATGGGGGACAACTAGAAGCAGCAACGGCCTCCAATCCCCAGCAGATGACCATCGTACCCGACGGTCAAGGCTATTATTACATCAAGGCAGCTGGACAGAAACGATACCTCTCCAAGTTGAATACGTGGAACACCACGTTCGTCACTGATTCCGCCAGCGACGACGCCCGGTTCGCCATTGAACCGGCTCAGGGGGCCTATATACGTTTTCGATGCAAAGGCAACAACAAATACTTAGGCACCGACAGCAACGATGCAGGCACCAAGGTGTATTCAGATAAGAATGGCTCGGACATGAAACACTTCTGGTTCTTCAGCGACAAGGTGAACGGAACCGTGCCCACAGACACCCTTTCGTACGCTGTGTTCCCCTCTCTCGTCCGCCAGAAGTTCTACGGATGGGGCGTCTCACTCTGTTGGTGGGCGAATATGTGCGGAAAGTGGAGCGACAAGAAGATTGATGAGATTATCACATGGATGGTCAGTCCCACGGGACTGAACTACAGCCACTTCCGCTACAATATCGGTGGCGGCGACGACCCTGAGAACAAGAACTGTGACCTGCATCACATGGGCAACGGCAAGGGGTTGCGCGCTGAAATGGAGGGCTTCAAGGACTTCTCCGGCGACGAATACCACTGGGACCGCGATGAAGCACAGCGCAAAATCATGCTTAAAATTCGCGAGAAACGACCCGACGCCGTCTTCGAGGCGTTCAGCAATTCGTGTCCGTACTATATGACATACAGCGGATGCGTGAGCGGCAATAAGGACGGGGGCAAAGACAATCTGAAACCCGAATACTACGAGGAGTTCGCACACTACCTGGTCGACGTATGTAAGCACTACAAGGATGAATACGGTATCGAATTCAAGACGCTGGAGCCGTTCAACGAGTCGGTAACAGGATTCTGGTATGCCAACGGCCCGCAGGAAGGATGCCACTTTGACTATGCATCGCAGGTGAAGTTCATCAAGGTTTTGAAACCTATTCTCGACGAGTCTGGACTGAACACCGTCATCTCGGCCTCCGACGAGACCAACGTCGGCCTGGCCGTGGACGGATACAAGGCGTATAAGCAAGGAGGCGTACTCTCGAAAATCGGACAGTGGAACACTCATACTTACTCGGGCAGCAATACCGACAGGGTACACATGGCTTACCTGGCTCATCAGGACGACATGCCCCTGTGGATGAGCGAGGTGGGGTCTGGTGGAAACGGCATCGGCGGCAACCTGAGTCTTGCGCAAAAGCTGCTGGACGATATGCGTTATCTCCAACCGGAGACATGGATTGACTGGCAGTATATGGAAGAAGCCAACGATCAATGGTGCACCATCCGAGGGAGCTTCAGCAATCAGACGTACTCCAAGGTGAAGAACTACTTCGTCCGCCAGCAATGCACCCGCTTCATCAAACAGGGCTACCATATCGTTGCATCGCTCAACGACCAGTCGCTGGCTGCTATGAACGAGGCACAGGACACGCTTGTGCTGGTGCTCCTGAACGAGGGAAGTCTGGCCTATCATCGCATCGACCTGTCGCAATTCGAGAGTCTGCCTATCGCCAGCGACATCAAGGCTTACCGCACCTCTTCGTCAGAAGATTTGAAGAGTGTCAAGAACTTCACCATAGATGATTCTACCTTACTTGTCAAGCTACCCTCTCAGAGTATCACGACCCTGATACTGCCTGTCGGCAGTGTGACCACAGAACAGCAGATTGTGGGCAACCGCGAATATATCATTGTGCCGCGACAGAATCTGACCGCTGCGCTGACCGCCGCAGAGGATGGGAAGGTGACCATCGAGAACACCTCCTACAGCGAAGGCCAACGCTGGAAACTTCTGGTGCAGGAAGGCTCCTCCGTTCAGGACAATGGCCCGTTCATCCTCGAAAATGCACGCGGACAACGACTGACCTCATTCCGTTCCTCCAGCTCGTCGAAACTGACGGCGCAGACAACTGAAACCAGAGAGCAACAGTTCTATATCGAGGCCATCGACCTGCCTTACTACAAGATATCGCCAGCCCGCAACAGCAGCTATGCCCTCGACCTCAACAATGCCAGCAGCAATGTCGGCACCAGCATATGTACTTGGCTATACACAGCTGATACCGACACTCCTACTCATCGTCAATGGATGCTCTGTCCGCTTCCGAGTCAAGATGACTACACTGGAATCGTGCAACTCCCCTACTCCACCGATGACCGCTCCTGCAAGGATCAGAACACGTTCTGCCGCGATGGCGTCTATGACCTGACGGGTCGTCAATTAGTCAACGGTTACGTTTCTGACAACACCTTGCGCCAATTGCCTCGTGGCATCTATGTGGTATGCAAGAACGGAACAAGAAAGGTGGTCAAAGTTACTTATAAGAATTAGATTTCTTATTCTCTAAATTTCTAACGTCGTAGTCCGACGGCTTGATGGTGCCAGCCAGCGGGAAGGAGATACTCAGCAATATACGCTTCATACCGTAAACAATTTAAATCACTTCCTCAGTACCTTTCTGCCATTAACAATCATGACGCCACGAGCGCCTTCACGGACAGGAAGACCCAAGAGGTTGTAGATAGCTGCGTCAGAAGATTCACTGCCAATCTCGTTGATGCCATTGCCCTCCGTGAGGATGAACTTCACCTTGTCAACGTTGCAATTTCCGCTGGTGACGCTAATACGCAGTCTCTGCTGGCCTTCCTTGAGGTTATTTCTGATGGGACCCGTCTTCACCTCGTAGGTATCCAGGCTGCCGGTCTTAGGTACGCTGACGCTGCCCAGAGACTTCTCGCGGCCATCGCTGTCTATCAGCACCAGGCTGAGCTTGGAACCCGTGACGGCCGACGAGACGGTGGCTTCGTATGAATACTTTCCAGCTTCCTTGACGTCGATAATATACTCCAGCCACTCGCCATTGGAGGTGTTGCCGAGAACCAGACCGTCATTACCGCTCACGATGTCGATACCGTCACTGCATTGGTCGTAGTCTTCAATCTCAAGCATACCGGGCAACGCGATGACGGGAGTCGGCTTGAAGGTCAGGCTCTTGATGCTGAAGCCGCCTTTATCAACCATCAACGTCAGCACATGACGGCCAGCCGTCAGCGGCTGCGTCAGCGGGCAGCGCAGCGTCTGGTACGTACTCGAACTGCCCGTGTTGGGGACGTCGGTGTATTTGGTCAGATAGTCCAGGTTGTCAAAGGAATATTC
This sequence comes from Bacteroidaceae bacterium, assembly GCA_017535725.1. Lineage (GTDB taxonomy): Bacteria > Bacteroidota > Bacteroidia > Bacteroidales > Bacteroidaceae > Physcousia. Next base: position 129,438 of record JAFXTO010000010.1, on the reverse strand, counting down.
TGCCAGATGAAACATGCCCGTGGTTTTCGAGGAGGCAATCTCCACCTCCATGTAATAGGAGCCTTCCTCCTGCACATCAACCGTGTACTCCATCCACTGTCCGTCCTTCGTCACCGTGTTGGTGTTGCGCGTCGCGCTGTTATAGGTCACACCGGAGGCGCCCTTGTCGTATTCGCCTACCTGAATGGTTCCTGGCACCGCTGCGGGTTCACCGTTGTAAGGCTCGCGCTTGGTCGTGGAATTCAGCACATTGAAGCGGCCATAGCGCTCGTAGGTACTGCCGTCGGTAGCGGTCACCACCGCCTTCGTGTTCATCCAACCAGACTTCTGCGCCATGTACTCTGCGATGTAGGGTTCCTCCGTCATCGTAGCTACCAAGGCGTTGTTCACATAGAGTTCCACCTTCTCGATGGTCTTGGTGGCCAGACGCGCACGCACCTTGATGGGAAGCACATCACCCTTCGCTACCTTCATGGAAGCAGGACGGATATAGATGGAAGCTTCTTTCTTTGCACCGGGCAGGGGACCCACGGCGTTCTTGGCCGCATCGGTTTCCATATACTCCTTAATCCAAGTCATGGCAGGACGCTCTTGGCCGTCCTTGTACAGTCCCGAAGCATTCACCCAAGTACGGCCGTAAACATAGCCCCACAGCGTGACACCTGCGCAGTAGGGAGCTTCCCACATCAGCGGCAGGATTTTCTGATATTGAGCCTTTTGCTTGCTGTCATCTGCCAGGTCGATATCCAACTCCGTAATGAACATCGGCATTTGCAGGGCATCTTGCTGCTTCTTTAGCACGGAACTGAGTTCATTCACACTGATGTCACTCAGCTCGTGCGACTGGTTGCCGTACGCATCGATGGGCGCACCGGCATCGCGCAGCGTCTGCACCAACGTGATGTAGTTGTCAACATCCCAGCGGATGGAGTTGTAGTCGTTATAAATGAGGATAGCATCTGGCCAGCGCTCGTACGCCATCTCGAAAGCCTTGATGAGCCAGTCGTAGCCCGTCTTGCCGCCGCCGCCCAGGGTTTCCTTCATCATCGGGTTGCCGGCTTGGTGGTTGCCTACGGCCTCATTCACCACGTCAATCATTGGCAGCGTGGTGTACTTCGCCCTCACCTTGTCATACCAGTTGGTCAAGGCTGCAAAACGCTCTTGCGGCGACAGGCTCGACAGCCAATTGGGGTACTGGGCGCCCCACACCAGTGCATGGAACTTGTAGGTGAACTTACGTTGCTTCGCATAGTTGAAGGCATTGTCACAACCCCAGTTGAACGTACCGCGAGTACCTTCCACGGAAGCCCACTTCGACTCGTTCTCACAAGTAATCTGGTTCCACAGCTTCCAGTAGGCAGGAACGCCACCACCGGCATCCACATTGTAACTCGTCGTGATATTACCCAGGAACTTGTAGGGGTTAGACGACAACTGAGCCTGCGCCGCACACAGCGAGAACGCGCAGACAAGCATTGTTGATAGCAACTTTTTCATTTTCATATTGATTATTTTTTTTGTTTGATAGAATCCGCCGCAAAAGTAATACTTTTTTTCCAAACAACCTGCTTTTTCCTGAAATCTTTTGCATTTACCCTCATTTCCACTCACAAATGCACTCTATCGAGTGCCTGGAGGTCGTTTGGTGCCGCTTTATGGGCAAATTATAACCTTTTTCTCCCGATTTAACCATTTTTCTTGCCTGCGTTTCCCATTATTACTGCTTTTTTCTTTAATTTTGTCCTCACCAATGGGCATATCATGGCCTTTTACGGTATGGAATGTATGTAATCATATAGGTAATTAATCGAAATTTATGCGACAGTTCTTTTGCCTGACGATGCTCTTTGCCGCGACGCTCTGTCCGGTTTCTTCCCAGGACGCGAAGGACGAATGGAAACTGGTGTGGGAAGACAACTTCGACAGCGGAGTGCTCGACCCCACCGTGTGGTCGCGCACCACCCGTGGCACTCCCGACTGGCAGAACACACAGTCCGACGACCCGCGCTGCCTTGCGCTGCGCAACGGACACCTCGTGCTGCGAGGCATCGTCAACGACAACCCCAACGACACGGCAAAGTTCCTCACCGGAGGCGTGTGGACCATGGACAAGAAAGCCCTGCAGCCGGGACGCATCGAGGTGCGCGCCCGACTCCAAAAAGCCAAGGGCGCGTGGCCTGCTATCTGGACCATGGGGTTCGACCATCGCACCGACCCGTGGCCCAAGGGCGGTGAGATTGACATCATGGAACGCCTCAACGGTGACTCCATAGCCTACCAGACGGTACACTCCTACTGGACCTATTATGTCAACGGCAACCGAGGCACACCCGTTCATGGTGGAAAGGGAAGAATCGACCCTGCTGGTTGGAACGTGTACGCCGTGGATATCGACCCCGACAGTCTGGTGTTCCGCATCAATGGCACCCCCACTTTCATTTACCACCGCGTGGACTCGCTGGTCGCCGACGGGCAATACCCGTTCTTCCGCACACAATACCTGCTCATTGACATGCAGCTGGGCGGTGCGTGGGTAGGCGACGTGGATCCTGCCGACCTCCCGGTGGAAATGGAGATTGACTGGGTGCGTAACTGGGTACGAAAAAAACATTAAAATCCTAAGCAAATATGAAACGCGTAATCATTATTTCTACCATCCTGCGCAGAACCAGATTTGTCCTGCTTTTGATGGCTTCATTGGCGCTCATGTCGTTCCGGACGGCCGATGAGCGTGCTTCCGAAGCGTTGGCGCACAGGGTGATGGGCGACAAGGCCAAAGCCGTCGTCTTTGAACAAATGGATGCGGAAACCGATTCCTACGAGCTGCTGCAACGCGGCAACAAAGTCCTCATCCGGGGAAACAATGCCAACTCCATGGCCGTAGGACTCAACCGCTACATCCAACAGTATTGCCTGGCCAACGTGAGCTGGTACCACTTCAACCCCGTGGAGCTGCCCGCGACGATGCCGCAGGTTCCCTCGATATATTTGTTAAGCAAAATCGGCGAGAAACTTACCAAATCGTAGGAACCAACGTGCATCGCCTCATGAACCTACATGCATCCCCCCATGAATCTACGTGCATCGCCTCATGAATCTACATGCATCGGCCTATGGATATAGGTACATCAGGGCATGATTTCTGAAAAAATGCGGGTAAATTTTGGAGAATCGGAGAAAGTGTGTTACAAGCCTCGACAGCACCGATTTAGGCGGGCGAAGATGACAAAATTCATCACTTTTGCCAGCTTTCTATACTTTTAACGCCCAAGATGCTCGCTAATCACCAAAAACTATGTACCTTTGCACCGTTAAATCAAAAGTATTACGACTATGGCAGACGATAGCAAAAACATGGACGGCTTCATCGACGAGATCCTCATGGAGCGTGAGCGCTACATCAACCCCTACACCGATTTCGGCTTCAAGAAGCTATTCGGTACGGAGATGAACAAGGACCTGCTGATGAGTTTCCTCAACGCCCTTTTCAATAACGACGAGAAGGAGATAGAGGACGTGCAGTACCTGAACAGCGAGCATCTGGGCGACGGCTACGGTGATCGTCGCGCCGTGTTCGACGTCTATTGCAAGACCAAGGACGGAGGCCGCTTCATCGTCGAGATGCAGAAGGCCGAGCAGACCTACTTCAAGGACCGCAGCCTCTACTACTCCACGTTTGCCATCCGCGAGCAGGCCCCGAAGGGCAAGGACTGGGACTACCACCTGGAGGATGTCTATACCGTCGGCGTGCTCAACTTCAAGTTCCCCGGTGACGAATATCTCGCCGGAAGCTACCGCCACGAAATTAAGCTGAAAGACGTGGAGGACAACCATGTGTTCTATCCGAAGTTGACCTTCGTCTATCTTGAAATGCCGAAGTTCAACAAGACGGAGGACGAGTTGGTGACGATGTTCGACAAGTGGATGTTCGTCCTGCGCAACCTCTCCCGTCTGCTCGACCGTCCAAAAGCACTGCAAGACCGCATCTTCGACCGCCTGTTTGAGCAGGCCGAGATAGCCAAGTACTCGCCGGAGGAGCGCCGCGAGTACGAGGTGAGCGTGAAGAACTACTGGGACTATAACAGTACTATGAAGACGGCAGAGCAGAAGGGAGAAAAGAAGGGTATCAAGAAAGGAATAAAGCAGGAGAAAGAGGATACCGCCCGTCGTATGAAGGCCGACGGCATGACAGTGGAACTGATTGCGAAGTACACCGGCCTCACAGCTGAGGAAATCGAGGGGATGTAATATATAATAAAGGTATCAACGACATCAGCGGATAGCCCGGCAGCGGCACTATCCGCTTTTTCAATCAAAGAGAGGACGACAGGATGGAACAGAAATTCAGCAATAACTGTATTGACCTGCAGGTGCTGCGGGAGTTTTGCAAGCGGGAGGGTGAAGAGATTGCTTACCGCAAAGGCGACCAGTTGGAGAGGGAGGGCGACCCGGCACGATGGTTCGGTTTCGTGATGGAAGGCTGCTTCAAGTACGTGACGCATGAAATCGGCAGCGACAGGGAGCACATCACTTGGTTCTCATTCGAGGGCGAATACGTGGGCGATTATCCCAGTTGTCTCGACGGACGCCCGGCGCAGACCTCCATCGTGGCGATGATGCCCAGCCGCGTGCTCAGGGTCACGGGTCAACAGTTGATGCAGTTGTTCCGCCAGGACATGGAGACGATGGAATTGCGCAGCATCATCGCTGAGCACCTTCTCAGTCAGGCACGCCGAACCTACTTGGAACTCCACCGTGCCACGGCCCGCGAGCGTTACGAGCTGTTGTTGCGCCGTTGTCCCGGAATCGTTGACCATTTGTCGCTAAACGCCATTTCCTCCTTCCTCAGCATCACCCCGCAGATGTTGTCCAAAATCCGCAAAGGCATCACTTTCGACGCCCAGCAGTAGCAAAACGCAGAACTTTTTCGTCAAGTCAAATGAGCAATACAAAACTTGTTTTAGCAGTGTCATGACGAGAAAAGTCATATAAAGTATGAAACTAGTTTCATATTTTCTGGAGCAGCGAGCGCCAATAAGCTTGCTTGAAATGGCCGAGTCGTGACAAAAGTCAGCGATGCTATAGTTGACTCTGTGGTCTCTGTATTCTCCGTGTCCTCTGTGTTGACGCCGCATGGCGGCAAATGTAAGAATTAAAATTGAAGCGCACCGCTTTGTCGCGAGACACGGCGGTGCGCTGTTTGTTAATACCACTTACGTTTTCCTCAACCGCCGCGCACTGCCGACAAATATAAAAATTCGATGACGGGTGCGCTCTTTTTCTGTTAAAATTTGAAAAAGTAGGGAGTATGATTCTCAAATATTTGACAAATAGACGATGCCACACCGAAAATAATATGTACTTTTGCAGGCCTGAAGCGCTGGCGATGCCAGTAGACGAGTAAGTTATTTATGACAAGGACATGAACTGGACAATTATCATTATTGAGACCATCGTGATGACCATTGCATTCACGATGATGATACTGATACCATTGGTGAAGAATCCTGTGTGGTGGATTCATGATTATCCGCAGGATATTCAAGAGGAGTATTTCAAGACGCACGAGCGGTTGCCCTCGGAGTTCTTCTCGAAGACGGTGCTCGTGAAGAAAGGCTGTGCACTACTTGTGGCGCTGGCGCTGATGCTCATCTTGATGTGGCTGGCCGGAGCCTACGATTTCTGGTCCGCCCTGACGCTGAGCTATGGTATCTGGCTTTTTATCGACTGGTACGACTGCCTGTTCCTCGACTGGGTGCTTTTTGCGAACATGAAATCTGTCCGTCTGCCCGGAACGGAACACATGGATGCTGCCTACCACCAGAAACGCTACCACTTCATTCAGTCCCTCTGGGGGATGCTCATCGGACTCATTCCCTGCCTAATCGGGTCGGGATTATACGCTTGTATACTCAAATATTGATGCCGTAGCTCTGTTTCACCTCGCTCATCACAAAGGTACTTTCGATGGCTCCCACATGGTCGATATTACCGAGCTTGTTGAGAATGAATTCCTGATACTGTTTCATATCGCGCACGCGCACCTTTAATAGATAGTCGTGCGTGCCTGATATGTTGTAGCACTCCGTCACCTCTGGTATGCGCTGGATGCGACGTATGAAAGCCTCGGCAATCTCGTGATTGATCTGTTGGAGCTTCACTTTGCAGAACACCAGCAGTCCTTGTCCCATTTTCTCTGGATCGAGGATAGCGGTGTAACGCAGGATATAACCCTGTCGTTCGAGCCGTTTTTGTCGCTCAAAGACGGGTGTCGGGGTCAAATTAACGGCTTCAGCCAACTCTTTTGTGGTCAATTTGGCATTTTTTTGAAGCGTTTTCAGGATTTTCAGGTCGATTTCGTCTAATGTGTCGGTCATTTCTTAGAATATTATTCTGCAAAGGGCTATTTTGCGAGCCTCAAACAGAAGGATTTTCTTTTCACGCCGCAAAAGTAGTGCTTTATTCTGAATTACACAAGAAATTTGGAAGATATTTCCAAAAAGTCGTACCTTTGCAGCGCAAAAGAAAAAAATGGAGGCCCCTCTCCGACTCTCCCCTGAAGGGGCGAGGGAAAGATAAAAATAACTCAAAAAGTCTAACGATTAAACGGTTAAACGATTAAACGATTAAAGACTCAATAACTCATAAACTCAAATAAACTCAATTAATAACTCATAAACTCATATCACTATGTCACAGAAAAAATTTCGTTTCGAGACCCTTCAACTTCATGTAGGCCAAGAACAGGCTGACCCCGCCACCGACGCCCGTGCGGTGCCCATCTATCAGACCACATCGTATGTGTTCCGCAACTCTCAACACGCAGCTGACCGCTTCGGTCTTCGCGATGCAGGAAACATTTATGGTCGCCTGACCAACTCCACGCAAGGAGTCTTCGAAGACCGCGTGGCAGCCCTCGAGGGTGGCGTGGCAGGACTGGCCGTCGCCTCGGGTGCAGCTGCCATCACCTACGCCCTGCAGAATATTGTCCAGGCTGGCGACCATATCGTAGCTGCCGACAATCTCTACGGCGGCAGCTACAACCTCATCACCCACACACTCAGTACACAAGGCATCACGAACACCATTATCAATATCAACGACCTCGCAGCCCTCGAAGCTGCCATTCAACCGAACACAAAAGTAATATATGCCGAAACATTCGGTAATCCAAACTCCGACGTGCTGGACATCGAAGGTGTAGCTGCCGTGGCTCACAAGCACGGAATCCCGTTCATCGTTGATAACACCTTCGCAACGCCCTACCTGATTCGTCCCTTGGAGCACGGAGCAGACGTTGTCGTTCATTCCGCCACCAAGTTTCTGGGCGGTCACGGAACCTCGCTCGGTGGTGTCATCGTCGATGGCGGCACGTTCGATTGGAAACAGAACCCCGACCGTTTCCCTACGCTGGCAAAGCCCGACCCCTCATACCATGGTGCGGTCTTTGCAGATGTGGCTGGTCCTGCAGCCTTTGTGACTCGCATCCGTGCGGTGCTATTGCGCGATACGGGTGCTGCCATTTCGCCCTTCAATGCATTCATCCTCTTGCAAGGCGTCGAGACACTGAGCCTGCGCGTGGAGCGTCATGTGGCAAATGCACTGGCGGTGGTAGAATTTCTGAAGAACCATCCTAAGGTCGCCCGCGTGAATCATCCGGCCCTCGAGAGTCACCACGATCACCAGCTCTATCAGAAATATTTCCCCTACGGCGCTGGCTCCATCTTCACATTCGAGATTAAGGGAGGACAGGAAGAAGCTTGGAAGTTCATCGACGCCCTTCAAATCTTCTCGCTGCTTGCCAACGTGGCCGATGTGAAGAGTCTGGTGATTCATCCCTACACCACCACGCACTCTCAACTCTCGCCCGAGGAACTTGCCGAACAACATATCACCCCCTCCACCGTTCGTCTGTCTATCGGTACTGAGCACATCGACGATATCCTCGAGGATTTGGCGCAGGCGCTGGAGAAATGTTGAAACGTTGAAAGATTGAAACGTTGAAAGATTGAAACGTTGAAAGATTGAAACGTTGAAAGATTGAAATATTGGCGGCCGATGATTTGTCGTAATAACGGAATAACGTTATAACGGAATATCGAAGGCCGCGAAAGAATAAAAAACTCAATAACTCAATAACTCAAAAACTCATAAACTCAATAACTCATAAACCCAATAACTCAATAACTCAATAACTCAATAACTCAAAAACTCATAAACTCAATAACTCATAAACTCAATAACTCAATAACTCAATAACTCAATTAAAACTCACAATAACATGTCACACATTGCAAAACAGCTGACCGAGCTCGTCGGCAACACCCCACTTGTAGAGCTCAATAAGTATTCACAGGCCAAGGGACTGGAAACCCCAGTTATAGCTAAAGTAGAGTTTTTCAACCCCGGCGGCAGCGTCAAAGACCGCATTGCCCTCGCCATGATTGAGGATGCAGAGGCGAAAGGCATTCTGAAACCTGGAGCCACTATCATCGAACCCACCAGCGGCAACACTGGCGTAGGACTGGCACTGGTCTCTGCCGTCAAAGGCTACCATTTGATTCTGACAATGCCCGAGACGATGAGTGTTGAGCGTCGCAACCTCGTGAAGGCCTACGGTGCTGAAGTACGCCTCACTCCTGGTAAGGACGGTATGCCAGGCGCCATCCGTGCGGCAGAAGCCCTCAGGGATGAGATTCCCGGCAGCGTCATCCTCCAGCAGTTCGAGAATGCAGCCAACCCCGCTAAGCACTACGCCACTACGGGTCCCGAGATTTGGCGCGACACCGACGGACAGGTTGACATCTTCATCGGTGGCGTGGGCACCGGAGGAACAATTAGCGGCACGGGTAAATACCTGAAGGAACAGAATCCCAACGTGAAGATCATTGCCGTAGAGCCCAAGTCGAGCCCTGTACTGAACGGCGGACAGAGCGGCCCACACAAGATTCAAGGTATCGGAGCTGGTTTCATTCCCAAGACCTACAACTCTGATGTTATAGACGAGGTGTTTGACGTGGAGAACGACGACGCTATCCGCACTGGTCGCGAGATTGCCCAACAGGAGGGCCTGCTGGTAGGTATTTCTGCCGGTGCTGCTCTCTTCGCTGCTATCGAAGTGGCTAAGCGCCCGGAAAACAAAGGCAAAAAAATCGTGGTACTGTTGCCTGATACTGGTGAACGCTACCTCTCCACCGTACTCTACGCCTTCGAGGAATATCCCCTGTAATGTCTCTTTGAACTAAAGTTCAAACAGATAACAAAAGTTTCCCACCCGTTATGATTTGTGGCGTACAACAGACGCTGAAAGCGTCTATAATGCAACACAAATCAACGGGTAGGAAACTTTAGTAAGTTACTTACTCCCACTCGATTGTTGATGGTGGCTTGGAGGAAATGTCATAGCAGACTCGGTTCACTCCCTTTACCTTATTGATGATGTCATTCGACACCTTGGCAAGAAAGTCGTAAGGCAAGTGTGCCCAGTCCGCTGTCATTGCGTCCTGACTGGTTACCGCTCTCAATGCCACCGGATGCTCGTAGGTACGTTCATCACCCATCACCCCCACGCTTCTGACGTTGCTGAGCAAGATGACGCCAGCTTGCCACACCTTGTCGTACAAGGATTCACCGTCCTCACAGATGTAGTTGTGCATCGCGTCGATATAAATATCATCGGCCTCCTGCAGCACCCTCACTTTTTCAGGGGTGACTTCGCCTAATATCCTCACCGACAAGCCCGGTCCAGGGAAGGGATGGCGCTTGATGAGTCTCTCCGGCATTCCCAACTGACGTCCCACGCGGCGCACCTCGTCCTTGAAGAGCCACTTCAGCGGCTCGCAGAGTTGCAGGTGCATCTGCTCAGGCAAGCCACCCACATTGTGATGACTCTTGATGACCTTGCCCGTGATGTTCAGGCTCTCGATACGATCTGGATAGATGGTTCCTTGTGCCAACCACTTGGCATCCTTTATCTTCCTGGCCTCTGCATCAAACACTTCGATGAAGTCCCGTCCGATGATTTTGCGCTTCTGCTCGGGTTCTTCCACACCTTGCAAATCGTGGAAGAACTTCTTGCTGGCATCCACTCCAATGACATTCAATCCCAGACCATTGTAGGCCTCCAAGACCTTGTTGAACTCATTCTTGCGCAACATGCCGTGGTCCACGAAGATACAGGTCAGGTTGCTACCGATGGCACGGTGTAGTAGGGTTGCACAGACACTGGAATCCACCCCTCCACTCAGACCCAAAATGACACGGTCGTCGCCCAACTGCTCCTTCAGTTCCCTGACGGTTGTTTCCACAAACGAGGCAGCACTCCATTGCTGCCGACTACCACAAATATCCACCACAAAATTCCGAAGCAGCTGAAATCCCTGCAGGGAGTGATGAACTTCGGGATGATACTGTACGCCCCAGATGCGTTTCTCGGAGTTGGTGTAAGCGGCGTATTTCACGTCTTCCGTAGAGGCAATCGCCTGAAAGCCGTCAGGTAAGGCGGTGATGGTGTCGCCATGACTCATCCACACTTGTGAGTCCTTTTCAAATCCTTTGAACAAGGGATTAGTGGTGTTGAATTGCTTCAGCTGGGCACGGCCGTACTCGCGGCTGCCCGCAGGTTCCACCTTGCCTCCCCAGCAGTAGGACATCAATTGGGCGCCGTAGCAGATGCCCAGCACGGGGTACTTGCCTACGAACTGACTGAAATCCACCCGGAAGGCATTCTGGTCGTAAACGGAATATGGAGAACCGCTCAGTATCACGCCAATAATGCTGTCATCGTTCTGAGGGAACTTATTGTAGGGCAAAATCTCGCAGAATGTGTCCATCTCCCTGACGCGACGGCCAATGAGCTGGGTTGTCTGCGACCCGAAATCCAAGATAATGATTTTTTGTTGCATAGAGTATATAGATGTATCTAATTACGGGTGCAAAGGTACTACTTTTCTTGAATTAATAATGCCTTTCTTACTCTAAAAGTGGCTCATGGAAACAGAAATAGGGACATTTCTTGATTGAGCATTCGAGATAGAAGATGCACAGACAGGAAATATCCTACTTAATGTAATAGGGCGACCCGTTGAGGCCGCCCTATTAAGTAGGTTATGAATAATTACCGGATGAACAGCAGTTCGCGGTACTTGGGCAGCGGCCAGAGGGCATCATCCACAATGAGTTCGAGTTTGTCTATCTGGCGACGGATGACATCGAACATCGGGGCGATGGTGTCATGGTAGGCAATGGCCTTGGCGTGCTCGTCCTCAATCTTGTTGGCCACCTTGCGAGCAGCGACGAGTTCCTCCACCTTGGTTTCGATGGTGGCGGTGCGGGTGGCTATCTCCTCGATGAGCTTCAGGTTGCGGGCACTGAGGGCATCGGCTTTCTCGGCGGGGAACACGGCGCGCATGTCCTCCACATTACTCAGCAGCTGGCTCTGGTAGCGCGTGGCCACAGGAATGATGTGGTTCATACTGAGGTCGCCGAGAACGCGAGCCTCGATCTGAATCTTCTTGGTGTAGGTCTCCCATTTCACCTCGTTGCGAGCTTCCAACTCCTTCTTGGTCATCACGCCCATACTCTCGAACATCGCGATGCTGTCGGCATCGAGGTAGCGCTCGAAGATAACGGGGCACGAGGTCTCCACGTCGAGGCCACGACGGGCAGCTTCCTCCTTCCATTCGTCGCTGTAGCCGTTGCCGTCGAAGCGGATAGGCTTGCAGGTTTTGATATCCTCGCGCAGGATGTCGATAATGGCGTGGAAGACGGGATTATGACCCGACGAAGAACCGTCGGGCACTGTGGCAAATATGGGGTCGTTGGCGATTTCAGCGACACGTGCATCCACACGCTGCTTGAAACTGACAAGTGCCTCTGCCACAGCGGTGTTCAGGGCAATCATGGCGCTGGCGCAGTTGGCCTCACTGCCCACGGCACGGAACTCGAAGCGGTTTCCGGTGAAGGCGAAGGGGCTGGTGCGGTTGCGGTCGGTGTTGTCGATGAGCAGTTCGGGGATTTCGGGGATATCCATCTTCATGCCCTGCTTGCCGGCCATCGCCAGGATATCCTCCTTATCGGCCTTCTCGATGTGGTCGAGCAACTCGCTCACCTGACGGCCAAGGAACGAGGAGATGATAGCGGGAGGTGCCTCGTTGGCGCCGAGACGGTGGGCATTAGTGGCACTCATGATGGAAGCTTTCAGCAGGCCATTGTGCTTATATACACCCATCAATGTCTCTACAATGAAGGTGGCGAAGCGCAGGTTCTGTTCGGGCGTCTTGCCAGGAGCGTGGAGCAGCACGCCGTTGTCGGTGGAGAGGCTCCAGTTGTTGTGCTTACCACTTCCGTTAATACCAGCAAAAGGTTTCTCGTGCAAGAGGGCACGGAAGCCGTGCTTGCGGGCCACGCGCTTCATCACGGACATCAACAACATGTTGTGATCCACGGCGAGGTTCGTGTCCTCGAAGATTGGAGCCAGCTCGAACTGGTTCGGTGCGACCTCGTTGTGGCGGGTCTTCACGGGAATGCCGAGTTCAAGGGCCGTGATTTCCAGCTCGCGCATGAAAGCAGCAACGCGCTCGGGAATGGCGCCGAAATAGTGGTCGTCCATTTGCTGGTTCTTGGCCGAGTCGTGACCCATGAGGGTGCGGCCCGTCAGCAGCAGGTCGGGACGGGCTGCGTACAATCCCTCATCGACGAGGAAATACTCCTGCTCCCAGCCGAGGTTGCTGGTGACTTTCTTCACGGAGGGGTCGAAGTAGTGGCAGACCTCTGTGGCGGCCACGTTCACGGCCTTCAGCGCACGGAGCAACGGAGCCTTGTAGTCGAGTGCCTCGCCGCTATAACTGATGAAAACGGTGGGGATGATAAGCGTGTCATCGATGATGAAGACGGGGCTGGTGGGATCCCAAGCCGAGTAGCCACGTGCCTCGAAGGTAGAGCGGATGCCGCCGCTTGGGAACGAGCTTGCATCCGGCTCCTGCTGCACGAGCAGCTTGCCGCTGAACTCTTCGATCATGCCACCCTTACCGTCGTGTTCAATAAACGAGTCGTGCTTCTCTGCGGTGCCTTCCGTCAGCGGCTGGAACCAGTGCGTGTAGTGTGTGACGCCGTTCTCCTTGGCCCACTGCATGATACCGGCGGCCACTGCGTCGGCCACTTTACGGTCGAGTTGTGCGCCATTGTCGATGACATCAATCATTTTCTCATAGATGTCCTTGGGCAGATACTTGTACATCTTCTCGCGGTTGAAGACATGCTTGCCGAAATACTCGCAAGGTCTCTCCGCTGGTGTTTGTACTCCGAGGGGCTTCTTCTTAAATGCCTCTCCTACAACCTGAAATCTCAAATCGTTTGCCATAATTGTGTTTGTTTAAGGGGTTTGTTAAAAGATTTTACTTAAATATTCATGAACGCGATTGGCGGTCTGCTTACCGCTGGCCATCGCACGAACGACGAGGCTTGCGCCATTGGCAGAATCGCCACAGACGAAGACGTTTTCTGGGTATTCTGGGTGTTCTGGCTTCAAGAATCCCATAGCCAGCAGAACAAGTTCGGCTTTAATGATTTCCGGTTCGCCGACCTCGACCATAAGGGGACGGCCACCAGCAGGGTTGGGCTTCCAGTCGATGGGCTGGATGCGAACGGCGGCGACGTGATCAGGAGCAGCATCTTTCCCGACGGGAAAACCGTCGGGCACAGTGGCGGCGGAGAGGAATTCAAGGGTGTTGATGTTCCAGCGGCGGGTGCATCCTTCCTCGTGCGACGAGGTGGTTTTGAGGGTGCGAGGCCAGTTGGGCCATGGATTCTGCGGGTCTTCGGGGCCTTCGACAGGACGGGGCATGATTTCAATCTGAGTGACGGACTTGCAGCCCTGACGGTGGGCGGTGCCGATGCAGTCGGATCCTGTGTCGCCGCCACCAATGACGAGGACGTCCTTGCCTTTGGCGGTGATACGCTCCTCCTTGCTGAACTCCATACCTGCGAGGACGCGGTTCTGCTGCGACAGTAGCTCAAGGGCGAAGTGGACACCTTTCAACGAGCGGCCGGTAATGGGGAGGTCGCGGGCGGTGGGGGTGCCTGTGGCGAGGACGATGGCATCGAAAGCCTCACCCCCGTCCCCTCTCCTAAAGGCGAGGGGAGTAGTATGTCCGTTCTCATCCTGAATGCAGAAGTAATCACTCCCTTCTCCTTTAGGAGAGGGGTTGGGGGTGAGGCTGACATTGTACTTAAACTTGATGCCCTCCTGTTCCATCAGTTTGAGACGGCGGTCAATGATGGCCTTGTTCAGCTTGAAGTTGGGGATACCGTAGCGGAGGAGGCCGCCAGCGGCTTCGTTCTTCTCGAAGACAGTGACGGTGTAACCCATCTGGTTGAGGGCATCGGCGCAAGCGAGGCCGGCAGGGCCGGCGCCGATGACTGCGACGCGGACGGGGGTACCCGATGCTAATGCATCGGGCACGGTGGCGGCGGGCGCGGCGGAGGGAACGGCGGAGGAGGGCGCGGCGGAGGGAACGGCGGCGGTGGGCACGGCGGAGGACACGGTGGTGGAGGGCTTCAGGATGCGCTTAATATCGGTGCGCGGCTGTATGTAGCCCTCGCGGAAGGCGGCCTCGGTGATGGCGGCCTCGTCCTCGCGGTTGGTAGTGGGCTCGTGGTTGAAGCGGTTGAGCACGCAAGCCTTCTCGCAGAGGGCAGGACAGATGCGACCGGTGAACTCGGGGAAGGGGTTGGTGCTGTTCAGCAGGCGATAAGCCAGCTCCCAATCGCCCTTGTATAGGGCGTCATTCCACTCGGGGGCTTTGTTACCTAACGGACAGGCCCAGTGGCAGAAAGGCACGCCACAATCCATGCAGCGCGAGGCCTGCAGCTTGCGTTCGCGAGTGTTGAGCGTCTGCTCCACCTCGCCGAAGTCGTGGATTCTATCGTGAATAGGACGGTAGCCCGCCTCCAGGCGGTGTATCTCCATAAAAGCTTTAAGATTTCCCATGATGAAAAAATTTAAAAATATAAAAATTAAAGAATGTAAGGATTGCAGAACAACAAACACACTACATCATAATCATTACTTTTCTATTATTATATTCCTATAATCTTTTTTATCCTTAATAGTCTCGCTGAATATTGGCGATTTTCTCCTGCAGTTTCTTGTTCTGCTCCTCCTGCAGCACACGCTTGTACTCGATGGGCACCACCTGGATGAAGTCATCGATGTAGCGATGCCAGTCATCGAGCATTCGGCCGGCGAGGGCCGAACCAGTGTGCAGATAGTGCTGTCGGATGAGTTCGAGCAACTCTTTGCGAGATATGCTGTCCTCGACCAGCGAGAGCTCTACCATATCCATATTGCAGAAGTAGTCGAAAGTGTGGTCGGGGTCATACACGTAGGCCACACCGCCGCTCATTCCGGCTGCGAAGTTACGACCCGTCTTGCCGAGCACAACCACGCGACCGCCGGTCATATATTCACAGCAGTGGTCGCCTGCGCCCTCGATGACGGCGATGGCGCCTGAGTTGCGCACGCCAAAGCGTTCGCCCACCTTGCCATTGATATAGAGCTCTCCGCTCGTGGCACCGTAAAGGCCTGTGTTTCCAGCGATAATGTTCTCCTCGGCCTTGAAGTCGTCGCTCCTGCGGGCAGGAGGAAGGATGCTGATGCGCCCGCCGCTGAGGCCCTTGCCAAAGTAGTCGTTGGTCTCGCCCTCAAGCCTAATGTCGAGGCCGCACACTGCAAAGGCACCAAAGCTCTGACCTGCCGATCCCTTGAACTTAATCTTTATCGTGCCATCGGGCAGTCCTGCCTCGCCATATTTCTTCGCAATAACACCCGAAAGCATTGTGCAGGCGGCGCGGTCGGTATTCTTGATGGCATAATCGAGCGTCACCTCCTCCTGCTGGTCGATGGCCTTCTGGGCGGCGCGGATGATCTCCTCGTCTTTCACGCCGCTAACCTTTGTGAATGCGCCGCGATCCCAGTACATGGGTTTCTGACTTTCAGGCTTGTGCAGCAGACGGGCGAAGTCGATGGTGCGCCACTTCTCGAAGACGGAGGAACCCGACGCAGACACCTCGGGCACAGTGGTTTCGATGAGCTCGGTGTGACCGATGATTTCCTTCAGCGAGTGCACACCGATTTCAGCGAGGTATTCACGCACTTGTTCAGCCAGGAAAGTGAAGAAGTTTACTACGTACTCAGCACGACCCTCGAAATGCTTGCGCAGTTCCGGGTTCTGTGTGGCAACACCCATTGGGCAGGTATTCGTGTTACACTTACGCATCATCACACAGCCCAGCACAATCAGCGGCAGCGTACCAAACGAAAACTCGTCGGCACCTAACATTGCCATGATAATCACGTCCTTCGCGGTCTTCAGCTGTCCGTCGGTTTGGAGACGTACCTGGTTACGCAGGCCGTTCATCACCAGCGTCTGCTGCGTCTCTGCGAGACCAATCTCGGGCGATATTCCAGCGAAGCGCATACTCGAAGCGGGCGAAGCACCCGTACCACCTTCGCTGCCACTAATGACGATAAGATCGGCCTTGGCCTTTGCCACACCTGCGGCGATGGTTCCCACACCACTCTCGGCTACGAGTTTCACGCTGACGGCGGCTGTCGGGTTGATATTCTTCAGGTCGAAGATGAGCTGCGCCAGATCTTCGATGCTATAAATGTCGTGATGGGGTGGCGGGCTTATCAGGCTGATGCCCGGTATAGCGTTACGCGTCTTGGCGATAATCTCGTTCACCTTGAAACCGGGCAACTGTCCGCCCTCGCCGGGCTTTGCGCCCTGTGCCACCTTAATCTGTATTTCCTCGGAATTCACCAGATACTCTGCTGTCACGCCAAAGCGTCCTGATGCAATCTGCTTAGTCTTGCTGGACAGGGAAACGCCATCCACCTCTGTATGGTAGCGAGCGTTGTCCTCGCCACCCTCGCCGGTATTGCTGCGTGTACCCAGCTTGTTCATGGCCAGAGCCAGCGCCTCGTGCGCCTCGATACTCAAGGCGCCAAAACTCATGGCACCCGTCACGAAGTGCCGGACGATGGATTCCACCGGCTCCACCTCGTCAATAGGAGTAGGCTTGGCTGCCTTCTTGAAGCCGAAGAAATCGCGGATGAAGATAGGGCTCTCCTTCTCGTCGACAATCTTGGCCCACTCCTTAAACTTATCGTAGTTGCCCTGACGGGTAGCCAGTTGCAGTTTCGCTATCGTCTCCGGGTTCCACGCGTGCTTGATGCCGTCCTTGCGCCATGCGAACTGCCCCTGGTTTGGAAGGGGTGTCACGGTGGCACAGCGACCGACTCCACAGCCTGCCTCGTGCAGACGGATAGCATCGCGAGCAATCTCCTTAAGCCCAACACCACCGATGGTACTCACTTCGGTGCCGAAGTACCGTCTCAGCAGGTTTTCGCTCAGTCCGATGCTCTCGAAAATCTTTGCGCCGCGATAGCTGCGGATGGTGCTGATGCCCATTTTCGACATAATCTTCTTAAGACCCTTGTCCACCGCTTTGATGTAGTTTTTCTCCGCCGTAGCGTACTCCTCCTGAATCTTGCCTTTCTTCACCAAGTCATCCAGCACGGCGAACGTCATATATGGACACAGCGCGCTTGCTCCATATCCTAGCAACAGCGCCGCATGCATCACCTCGCGAATCTCACCGCTCTCCACAATCAGCGCTGTCTGTACGCGCTTGCCCACTGAAATCAGATAATGGTGAACGGCAGAGACTGCCAACAGGGAGGGGATAAAAGCCTCACCCCCGACCCCTCTCCGATTGGAGAGGGGAGTAGACACCTTTGCATCATCGATTTTATCTGTCAATATAATGTAGTTCACGCCCTCGTCAACGCAGGCCTCAGCATCCTTACATAGCTTATCAAGAGCCAAACGCAACCCCTCTTCCGCACTTGAAAGGTAATTACTCCCCTCTCCAATCGGAGAGGGGCTGGGGGTGAGGCTAAATGTCATAGCCAGCTTCTTGGTTTTGAAACCTTTATACCTTATATTACATAATATATCGAGTTGTGTGTTTGTGAGCACGGGTTGCGGCAGACGAACCATCTTACAGTTCGATGCATCTGGTGTCAGGATGTTCGTTCCCACGGCACCGATGTATTCTGTCAGGCTCATTACCAGCTCCTCGCGAATCGGGTCGATAGCAGGATTCGTCACCTGAGCAAACTGCTGGCGGAAATAGTTGAACAATACCTGAGGACGATCGCTGATAACAGCCAGCGGAGTATCGTTACCCATTGCAGCTACAGGCTCCTGACCTGCTGTCGCCATAGGAACGATAGTCTTATCAATGTCCTCCTGGCCGAAACCAAAGGTAACGAGCTTCTGCTGAAGATTCTCCACACCGTTTTCCACGTGCCTTCCACTCTTCAGTTTCTCCAATTGCACACGGTTCTCGTTCAGCCACTCGCGATAAGGATGAGCCTTTGCCAGCTGCTCCTTGATTTCGCCGTCGTAGTATATCTTTCCTTCCTGTGTGTCGATAAGTAGAATCTTGCCCGGCTGCAGACGACCCTTGCTTACCACGTCGCCCGGCTCGAAGTCCATCACGCCAACTTCTGAGGCCACAACCATCATGCCGCTCTTGGTAATCGTGTAACGGCTAGGACGCAAACCGTTCCTGTCAAGCATTCCGCCTGCATAACGGCCGTCGCTGAACAACAGTGCAGCAGGCCCGTCCCAAGGCTCCATCAAGATTGAATGATATTCATAGAATGCCTTCAAATCCTCGCTAATCGGGTTCTTGTCGTTGAAGCTTTCCGGCACCAAGATAGCTATCGCTTGCGGCAGCGAGAGTCCGCTCATCATCAGGAACTCGAAGACGTTATCCAGACTGGCAGAATCACTCATGCCCTCCTGTACAATCGGCCTCAAGTCCTTGATATCACCCAGCGCCTCGCTGTTCAGCACGCTCTCGCGAGCCTTCATCCAGCCACGGTTACCGCGAATGGTGTTAATCTCACCATTGTGCGCCAGCAAGCGGAAAGGCTGGGCCAATGACCACGTAGGGAATGTGTTTGTGCTGAAACGTGAGTGCACCAGCGCCAGTCCGCTTGTGAAATAGGGACTCGACAAGTCAGGGAAATAGCGCCGCAGCTGTCCGCTCGTCAGCATTCCTTTGTAGATAAGATTCTTTGAAGAAAGGGAGCAGACATAAGCCTCACCCCCGACCCCTCTCCGATTGGAGAGGGGAGTAGATACCTTTGCCATTTCGGCTATACGGTCCTCTATCCTCTTCCTTATTTTATATAATGAACGGTCAAGCTCTGACACATCACCCTGAATGATACTACTCCCCTCGCCCTTTGGAGAGGGGTCGGGGGTGAGGCTGGTTGTTATGAAGATCTGCTTAATATCCGGCTCCACGACCCTTGCAGCATCGCCCAGTACTTCCGGACACGTCGGCACTGTTCTTACGTGCATCAGCTGTAGTCCCTCGCGCTCAATCTCCTCAATCATCACGCTCAGAATTTCCTGTTGAGCCTTTTCGTCCTTCGGAAGGAACACCAATCCTGTACCATATTTTCCTTTTTCAGGCACAGGAATACCCTGCAGAAGAATAAACTCATGTGGAATCTGCACCATGATACCTGCGCCGTCGCCCGTCTTGTCGCGCGTCTCGGCTCCTCGGTGCTCCATATTTTCCAGCACCTTCAGGGCGTTATCCACCAGTTCATGACTTTTTCCACCGTGGATGTTCACAATCATTCCCACGCCACAAGCATCATGCTCATAAGCTTCTTGATATAATCCTTGTTGACTAACCATAATTATATTCTCGTTTTTCTGATTTTTCGAATTTACAGTTTCTTATCGATACGATGGAGGGCTTCCTCCGTTTTCTCATGTGTTCCGAAAGCCGTCAGCCTTACATACCCTTCTCCAGAAGGGCCGAAGCCTGCGCCTGGGGTGCAAACCACATGAGCCGAGTGGAGCATCCAATCGAAAAACTCCCAGGAGGTCATGCTGTTGGGAGTGCGAACCCACAGATAAGGGGAATCTGCACCACCATAAACCTTGAAGTTCATATCGGTCAATTCCTCACGCATGACGCAGGCGTTCTTCATATAATATTGAATGGTTGCCCGTACCTGTTTCTTTCCCTCAGGAGAATAGATTGCCTCTGCAGCTCGCTGACTGAGGTAACTTGTACCGTTAAACTTGGTTGTCTGACGGCGGTTCCACAATGGATTTAGGGATATTTGCAGGTCTTTCGGAACCACCGTAAAGCCGCAGCGAACACCTGTAAAGCCAGCTGTCTTAGAGTAACTATGAAACTCTACAGCACAACGCTTGGCACCAGGAATCTCATAAATACTATGAGGTATATCATCATTCTGAATGAAAGCCTCGTAGGCGGCATCATAGAAGATGAGGGCATCGTTGGAGAGGGCGTAATCCACCCATTTCTTTAACTGCTCCTTGGTAAGGGTCGTTCCTGTCGGATTGTTGGGATAGCATAAATAGATGACATCCACGTGCTGACGGGGCAATTCGGGCACGAAGCCATTTTCTGCCGTGCAAGGCAGTTTCACGATACTGCGACCTGCCATGAGGTTGGAATCCACGTAAACGGGATAGACTGGATCCGTCACAGCCACCACGCTATCAGTAGACAGCAACTCCTGAAAATTACCCGTATCACTCTTGGCTCCGTCGCTCACGAAGATCTCATCGGCATCGATACTCATTCCGCGGGCTCGAAAAACATGTTCCACGATGGCGTTGCGTAGGAAGTCGTACCCCTGTTCGGGACCGTAGCCATGGAAGGTGGCAGCTGTTCCCATTTCATCAGCAGCCTTGTGCAAGGCTTCCACCACCGCAGGGCAAAGCGGCTGGGTGACGTCACCGATACCCAATGAAATCACATCTGCTTTGGGGCTTTGCGCCTTGAATGCCCTGACCCTCTTAGCAATATCCGCGAACAAATAGTTGCTGGACAAATTCAAATAATTGTCATTTATCTTCATCTTCAATTTTCAATTTTCTCTCTTTCATTTTTCATTCCTCCACATCTCCTTCAAATACGAACTCTGCCGGCCCCGTCATATAAACATGATTGTCAGCCTCGCTCCATTCTATCTCTAGCGTTCCGCCATCCATGATGATGTGGCTCCGGCAACCTGCGCGACCTGTCTTACAGGCAGCTACAGCCGTAGCACAGGCACCAGTTCCACAAGCCATCGTGATGCCACTGCCGCGTTCCCAAACGCGCACCCGAATGCCGTCAGGACGCATTTCAGCAAATTCGATGTTGCAACGTTCGGGAAACGCGGGATGGTATTCCATTTCTTTTCCTAAAGTCTCCACAGCATCCACATCGTCGGTAAAGATGACATAGTGCGGGTTGCCCATTGAGACAAAAAGGGAAGACTCGACCCCGGCGGACTCTCCCCCCGCCCTCCCTGTTAGAGCAGGATGTCTTGTAGGCAGCTCTACTTCAGAGTCAAAGGTAACTGCTCCCTCCCTAACAGGGAGGGCGGGAGTAGAGTATGTGGGATTATATTGTTTTGGGTTCTCAAAAACGGGCTCTCCCATATCAACTGTCACACTTTCCACGATGCCGTCCCTCACAAGAAGGTCAAGCACCTTAATACCCGAAAGCGTAAGGAGTTTTATTTGTGTCTCTTTGGTCAGTCCCCTCTCATAGACATATTTCCCTACGCAGCGGCTGGCATTGCCACACATTAGTGCCTCCGAGCCGTCGGCATTGAAAATGCGCATCGTGAAATCCGCCTCTGGAATGGTGCTTCGTCCGATAAGCACAAGTCCATCCGAGCCAATGCCCTTATGACGGTCGCTCCACAGGCGAGCCGCAGCAGCTGGATCCTTTATATTATATAATAAGGTGTCAACGTATATATAATCGTTGCCAGCCCCATGCATCTTCGTAAAATGTATTTTATCTACCATTTTGGTGTTATTTACACGCATAAACAATGCTTTTGTTCTTATTTCCGATGCAAAGGTAGTCATTTTGTCACAGAAACGAGCACATTTAGTATCAAAAAGTATATATGAAGTAATTAATAATTGACACATGTCAAAGAAAGAATGTGTTACGTTACAAAACGATTGAATATTGATTGTTTCATTGACAAAATGTCGTACATTTGCAGCGAAAACATTGCAATGTGTAATAACAGGACGCTCACAAGTAACATTTATTAAGTAATGAAAAAGATTGAAGCAATTATCAGGAAAACAAAGTTTGAGGATGTCAAGGAGGCATTGCTCAGCTCAGACATTGACTGGTTTGAGTATCACGACGTGCACGGCATCGGCCAAAGCCGACAGGAACGCATCTACCGCGGCGTGCAATACTCAACGGACGTCATTGAGCGTGTAGCTATTACAATCGTTTGTCGCGACCAGTTCGTGCAGCCCACCGTGAAGGTGATCATCGACACGGCCCATACAGGCGAGGTCGGCGACGGCCGCATCTTCGTTAGCGACATGATTGACACCTGGAGCATTCGCACGGGTGAAAATGGTGACACGGTATTGAGAGATAAGAAATAAAAAGGATAACATTAAACACGACATTACTATTATGAACGAAATAGCACTTTCTTTAGATACTGTATGGATGTTATTGGCTGCAATGTTGGTGTTCTTCATGCAACCAGGCTTTGCGCTGTGCGAGGCTGGTTTCACTCGTAGCAAGAACACGGCCAACATCCTCTTCAAGAACTTCGTGGATTTCATGTTCGGATCATTGCTGTTCTGGTTTGTGGGCTTTGGTTTCATGTTCGGATCAGACGGCGCAGGCTTCATAGGAATGCCCAACTGGGGCGACCTCAGTTTCTACAATGGCGAGTTGCCAGTAGAAGGCTTCCTCATTTTCGAAACGGTGTTCTGTGCAACCAGTGCAACGATTGTGAGTGGTGCCATGGCCGAGCGCACCAAGTTTTCAATGTACGTCATCTACAGCGCCATTATCTCGCTGTTTATCTATCCTATTGAAGGACATTGGACGTGGGGCGGCGGCTGGCTTTGCAACGATGCGGACGACAGCTTCATGATGACCACTTTCGGCGATGTCTTCCACGACTTTGCAGGTTCGGCCATCGTACACAGCGTGGGCGGCGTGCTGGCATTGATCGGCGCTATGGCACTCGGTGCCCGTCGTGGCAAATATGGCAAGGACGGCAAGAGCCGTGCTATCCCCGGTCACTCGCTGACGCTTGCTGCTTTGGGCGTATTTATCCTCTGGTTGGGTTGGTTCGGTTTCAACCCTGGCTCTCAGCTGGCAGCCAGTGGGGAGGTGAACCGCACGGCCATCAGTCATGTCTTCCTGACCACGAATCTGGCAGCTGCTGCCGGTGGTGTGGCAACAATGTTTTTTACGTGGCTGAAGTACAAGAAGCCTTCGTTCTCCCTGACGCTGAACGGTGTGCTGGCAGGTCTGGTGGGCATCACGGCTGGTTGCGATGTGGTCTCTCCCGTGGGAGCGGTCGCCATCGGCCTTATCTGCGGAACGGTGCTGGTCTTTGCCATTGAGTTCATCGACCACAAATTGCACATTGACGATCCCGTGGGTGCAAGCTCTGTACATGGTGTCTGCGGTATTCTCGGCACCTTACTTACTGGCTTGCTCTCTGTCACGAACGGTGCTCTGTATGGTCATGGCTGGGGATTCTTCGGAGCTGAGTGCTTTGGCATCCTCATCATCGACCTTTGGGCTGCTGCCTGTGGTATAGTTCTCTTCTATGGCATCAAGAAACTGCATGGCCTACGTGTTCCCGCTCGTATCGAGGACGAAGGTCTGGACATCTATGAACACGGAGAGACTTGTTACAATTAAAATAAAGTAAAAAATGACAACTAATAAAGATGTATAATTGCCTTATGAAAAAGATATTAGCAGTTATTCTTTCTGTAGTCAGTTTAACTACAGTTGGAGCACAAGATAAAGTGGAGGCCACCCTTGGTGTTGACCTCGTCAAACAATACATCTGGCGTGGCCAGGACTTAGGCGATGTGAGCCTACAGCCTACTCTCGGCATCAGCTGGAAAGGGCTAAGCCTCTCTACTTGGGGCAGTGTAGGCATCAGCGACTTTTCCGATGACAAGGAGCTGGACTTCACGCTCGATTACACCTATAAAGGCTTCTCCGTCGGCATTACCGATTACTGGTTCTCCACGGGCAGCTATTTCCAGTACAAAAATGATAAGACCACTCACATCTGGGAGGCAGGCATTGGCTACGACTTCGGCTTCCTCAGCCTGCAGTGGTACACCAACTTTGCGGGCAACGACGGCCTCAATAACGATAGCAAACGCGCCTACAGCAGCTATTTTGAGTTGTCAGCTCCATTCCGTTTGGGTGGTCTGGACTGGACTGCTACGATGGGGGTTGTGCCCTGGGCCACCACCAGCTACAACGCCAATGGCTTCTGTGTCACCAACGTCAGCCTTCGCGCCACCAAGGACTTCGTCATCAAGGACAAATATCATCTTCCCGTCTTTGCAGGCCTCACCGCCAACCCACGCAACGAGAAGCTCTATCTCCTTTTTGGCGTATCGTTCAATCTGTAACCCAATTATATGGAAGAACTCAAACATGAATGTGGCGTGGCGATGATTCGTCTATTGAAGCCACAGACATTCTATCAGGAGAAGTACGGTACAGGACACTACGGACTGAATAAACTGTATCTCATGATGGAAAAACAACACAATCGCGGTCAGGAGGGCGCAGGTATTGCCTGCGTCAACCTGGCTGCTCCCGTTGGGGAAGAATATATGTTTCGTGAGAAGGCGGAGGGAAAGGATGCCATCACGGAGATTTTCGGAAGGACAACTTGTTGGGATTCTGCCTCCCTATACATGGGGCACCTTCGTTACTCCACGACAGGTAAAAGTGGCCTGCAGTATGTGCATCCTTTCCTTCGCCGAAACAATTGGCGGGCAAAGAACTTGTGTCTCTGTGGCAACTTCAACATGACGAATATCGATGAAATCTTTGCGAAGATTGTGCGTCAGGGACAGTCGCCAAGAATGTATGGCGACAGCTATATCACACTTGAATGGATTGGGCACCGCCTTGACCGCGAGGTGGAGAGATGCTTCGAGGAGGCAAAGAAAATGGGTCTCCAAGACCTCGACATCACCCGTTATATTGATGACCATGTGGATATGGCCCGCGTGCTGCGCACTTCCCTACCCGACTACGATGGGGGCTACGTGCTCTGCGGCCTCACTGGCTCAGGCGAGATGTTTGCCGTGCGTGATCCTTGGGGGATACGCCCAGCCTTTTTCTATCAGGACGACGAGGTTGTGGCGGTGGCCAGTGAACGTCCTGTGTTGCAAACCACTTTTGACCTCACAACAGAACAAATCCATGAGATTGCTCCAGGCGAGGCGTTGATTGTCAACAGACTCGGGGAGATGAGAACAGAAACCATCCTACCGCAACGCGGCGACAGCCAATGCAGTTTCGAACGAATCTATTTCAGCCGAGGTTCGGACTGCGACATCTATCAGGAACGCAAGCGGTTGGGCGAACAACTTACAACCCCTATCCTTAAAGCTATTAACCACGATACCGACCACACCGTCTTTTCGTTCATTCCCAATACCGCAGAGGTGGCTTTCTATGGTATGGTCGAAGGCTTCCGCAGACAAGGCCTCGACGTGCGAACAGAGAAAGTTGCATGGAAAGATATCAAACTACGTACATTCATCACCGAGGCTGGAGCTCGTAATGATCTTGCAGCCCACGTCTATGACATTACCTACGGTTGCCTGCGACCCAACGAAGACAACCTGGTCATTATTGATGACTCAATTGTTCGCGGAACGACCTTGAAAGAGAGCATTTTCAAGATTCTCGACCGTCTGCATCCCAAGAAAATTGTGATAGTCAGCAGTTCACCGCAGGTACGCTACCCTGATTTTTATGGTATTGACATGGCCCGGTTAGAAGACCTCTGCGCATTTCGCGCAGCGATAGCTCTGTTGAAAGAGAAACGCATGACCAATCAAATCATCAACGAGGTCTATCAAGCTTGCAAGGAACATCCTTTTGAATCAAATCATGTCAGACGTATTTATGACCCTTTCACCGTTGCAGAAATCAACGCAAAAATCGTTGAAATGCTGCGGCCAGAAGGAATGAAGGCACCCGTCGAGCTGGTATTCCAAAGCATCGAGGGCTTGCACACCGCCTGTCCCAACCATCAGGGCGATTGGTATTTCACGGGTCATTATCCTACGCCTGGCGGCATCCGTCGTGTGAATGAAGCATTCGTAGAATGGTTCCTGAATCATTAACCATAAATGAATAATCCCGATATCAAATGGATACAAAATACATTTTCGTAACTGGTGGCGTGGTTTCCTCGCTTGGCAAGGGAATCATCTCCGCCACCATCGGTAAACTGCTGCAGGCACGTGGCTACAAGGTCACCATTCAGAAATTCGACCCGTATATCAACATCGACCCAGGGACGCTGAATCCCTACGAGCACGGCGAATGCTACGTGACGGAGGATGGTTTCGAGACCGACCTCGACCTGGGACATTATGAAAGGTTTACGGGTATACACACCACACGCAACAACAGTATCACGACGGGGCGCATCTACAAAACGGTAATAGACCGCGAGCGGCACGGCGACTATCTGGGAAAGACGATACAAGTGGTGCCGCACATTACGGATGAGATAAAGCGGAGGATGCTGAGAATACCAGACTCTCCCCCCGCCCTCCCTGTCAGGGAGGGAGCAGTTACCTTTGACTCTGAAAGAGAACTGCCTACAAGACATTCTGCTCCCTCCCTAACAGGGAGGGCGGGGGGAGAGTCCCCCTACGACTTTGTCATCACAGAGGTCGGCGGTACTATCGGCGACATCGAAAGTGCTCCGTTTATGGAGGCTATCCGTCAGCTGCGTTGGCAGTTAGGACGTGATGCAGTGTGCGTTCATCTGACTTACGTACCTTACTTGAAGGCGGCTGACGAACTGAAGACAAAACCGACGCAGCATAGCGTGAAGGAACTACAAGGA
The DNA here is from genome assembly GCA_017535725.1 of Bacteroidaceae bacterium. Classification (GTDB taxonomy): domain Bacteria; phylum Bacteroidota; class Bacteroidia; order Bacteroidales; family Bacteroidaceae; genus Physcousia. The sequence goes on along the minus strand of JAFXTO010000010.1, from coordinate 102,407 downwards.
ATGGGGATTCAGCCTGATATTCTCGTCCTCAGGACAGAACGCCACCTCGACGACTCTATGCGCATGAAGGTGGCATCGTTTTGTAACGTCGATTTGGAGTGCGTGGTGCAAAGCGAGGATATGCCCAGCATTTATGAGGTACCAGTGAGTATGCAGTCCCAAGGGCTTGACGCAGCCATTTTGCGTAAGATTGGTATTCCAGTGGGAGAGACGCCAGCCATGAAACCTTGGCGTGACTTCTTAGACAAACAGCGCAACGCCAAGCGCGAAGTTCACATCGGGCTGGTGGGAAAATACCACTTGCAGGATGCCTACAAGAGCATTCGAGAGAGTCTGAATCTGGCTGGCATTTATAACGACCTGAAGGCACAGTTGCACTTCGTCAACAGCGAAGAGATTACAAGTCAGAACGTGGCCAAGAAGCTCGAAGGCATGGCAGGCATCGTCATTTGCCCTGGTTTCGGCCAGCGTGGTATCGAGGGCAAGATTATCGCGGCAGAGTACACTCGCACGCACGATATTCCAACCTTCGGCATCTGTCTGGGTATGCAGATGATGGTCATTGAATTCGCCCGTAATGTGTTGGGCTACAAGGACGCCAACAGCGCTGAGATGAGACCTGACACCCAACAGACTCTCCCCCCGCCCTCCCTTTTAGGGAGGGAGCGGTTACCTTTGGAAATCGAGCCTCCCGTAAATGTTATAGACCTCATGTCAGAGCAAAAGTCCATCACCCAGATGGGCGGAACTATGAGATTAGGAGCTTATGAGTGCCTATTACGACCTGAAAGCAAAGCTTTTGAAGCATACTCTCAGTCAGGAGAATCCGCTCCCTCCCTAAAAGGGAGGGCAGGGGGAGAGTCCGGTCTTCTTATCAGAGAAAGGCACCGTCACCGCTACGAGTTTAACAATGTTTTTAAAGAGGAATACGAGGCAATGGGCATGAAGTGCGTGGGAATCAACCCTGCTGCCGATCTGGTAGAGATTGTCGAGATACCAGACAAGCGCTGGTACATCGGCACGCAGTTTCATCCTGAATACTCGTCTACGGTATTGCATCCGCATCCATTGTTCATTTCGTTTATCAAAGCCTGTATTGAAAAATTGTAAAATCATATAATTGTCCAATTAAACTATGTGTGGAATTGTATCTATCTTTAACATCAAGCAGCAAACGTCTGGTTTACGACAGAAAGCGTTGCGTATGAGTCAGAAGATTCGTCATCGCGGACCAGACTGGAGTGGAATATATTGTGGCGGGAGTGCCATCCTTGCCCACGAACGACTGAGTATCGTGGATCCTGAGAGTGGTGGACAGCCGTTGTTCTCACCTGACCGCAAGCAGGTATTGGCTGTCAATGGTGAAATATATAACCATCAGGAAATCCGTCGCCGGTTTGCTGGATCGTATGAGTTCCAGACGGGCAGTGACTGCGAGGTGATATTGGCATTGTATCGTGAAATGAGAAATATTCTTGAAGTTTCAAGCGAGCAAGCTCGAGCTGACGAGTTGAAAAGTAAACAACTAAACAACTTGTCAATTATGCTGGAACAGCTCAGCGGCATTTTCGCCTTTGCCCTCTACGACGAAGAACGGGATGAATTCCTGATTGCCCGCGACCCCATTGGCGTGATACCTCTTTATATAGGTTATGACAGCGATGGAAAGGTTTATGTGGCCAGCGAGTTGAAGGCCCTCGAAGGACAATGCGAGCGCTACGAGCCGTTCCTACCAGGGCATTATTACTGGAGCAAGGAACCAGGCATGAAGCGTTATTACAAGCGCGACTGGTTCGACTATCAAGCAGTAAAAGACAACCCCGCCAGCGCGGAAGAAATACACGAAGCCCTCACAGCGGCCGTAAAGCGACAGCTAATGTCTGATGTACCATACGGCGTTTTGCTTAGCGGTGGATTGGATTCAAGTGTCGTTTCAGCCATCGCCGAGAAGTTCAGCGAGCACCGCATTGAGGACGACTCCCAGACCCGTGCCTACTGGCCCCGTCTGCATAGCTTCGCAGTAGGTTTGAAGGGGGCACCAGACTTGGAGAAAGCTCGCCTCGTGGCCAAGCACATCGGCACCGTACACCACGAAATTAACTACACCATTCAGGAGGGCCTCGATGCCATCCGCGATGTTATCTATTTCATAGAGACCTACGATGTGACTACCATCCGGGCCTCCACACCGATGTACCTGTTGGCTCGCGTCATCAAATCGATGGGTATCAAGATGGTGCTCAGTGGCGAGGGAGCTGATGAGATTTTCGGTGGTTATCTCTATTTCCACAAAGCACCCAACGCGCAGGCTTTCCACGAAGAGACAGTCCGAAAGCTCAGCAAGCTACACTACTACGATTGTCTCCGTGCCAACAAGAGCCTCTGTGCCTGGGGCGTTGAGGGACGCGTACCGTTCCTCGATAAAGAGTTCTTGGATGTGGCGATGCGAACGAATCCAGAAGCGAAAATGTGTGGTTTGAAGAAGGGCGGCGACGGCTTCGAGATTGAAAAGCGCATTGTCCGCGAGGCTTTCGCTGATATGTTGCCCGATGAAATCGCCTGGCGACAGAAGGAACAGTTCAGCGACGGAGTGGGTTATTCTTGGATCGACACGCTGAAAAAAATCACCTCCGAGGCTGTCACGGACGAACAGATGGCGCACGCTGCCGAACGTTTCCCCATCAACCCGCCACTCAACAAGGAAGAGTATTACTACCGTAGTATCTTTGCGGAGCATTTCCCCAGCGACAGCGCAGCCCGCAGTGTGAACCAGGAGGCTTCAGTTGCCTGCTCCACAGCCATTGCACTCGAATGGGATGCCGCATTCAAGAATATGAACGACCCCAGTGGACGCGCTGTAAAAGGGGTTCATGAAAAGGCATATTGAAAGGTTGAAAAGTTGAAAGGTTGAAACGTTGAACTTTCGGAGCAGCGAGAGCCATCAAGCTTGCTTGAAATGGCCGAGTCGTGACGAAAGTCAGCGAAACTAAACGTTGAATATTGACGGTAAAACGTAATAACGAAATAACGTAATAACGACAATGTGATGAGCAAAGAAGCAAGACTGATATTGGAAGATGGCACGGTGTTTTGCGGCTGGTCGTTCGGAGCTGAGCAAAACACGATGGGCGAAGTAGTGTTCAATACCGCCATGACGGGATACCCAGAGAGCTTGACAGACCCAAGCTATGCTGGACAGATACTGACATTTACTTATCCGCTGATAGGTAACTATGGTGTACCCGAAACAAAGAGCACAGAGAGAGAACAGAGTTTACAGAGAAATATGCTTCCGTTGTTCATGGAAAGCGAGAAAATCCACGTCAAAGGGCTTATTGTTGCTGAATACAGCGAGGAGTATTCTCATTGGAATGGCAAGGAGTCGCTGGGCTCGTGGCTTAAACGCGAGAAGATTCCTGCTATCACAGGAATCGACACCCGCCGCCTCACCAAACTCCTCCGCGAGCACGGCGTGATGAGAGGACGGATTGTTATAGAAGGTCTAAGCCATATAGAAGATATAGACCCTCAAGAGAATCTTGCCTACGGCTCTATAAACTGGGTGGAACAGGTGAGTTGCAAGGAAGTGATCACCTACAAACCGACTGCGGAAGAAATAAACCCTGTGTCCTCTGTTTCCTCAGCATTCTCTGTGCCACCAAAGGTTGTACTCGTGGATTGCGGAGTGAAGGCCAACATTATCCGCTGTCTCCTCAAGCGGGGTGTGGAAGTCATCCGCGTTCCTTGGGACTACGACTTCAACCAGCTTGATTTCGACGGTCTCTTCCTGGCCAATGGACCTGGCGACCCCGAGCAATGCGGTAAGACAGTAGAACACATCCGTGTTTTTCTGCAAAAAGAAGCTATCAATAGTAACTGCTCGCTCCCTAACAGGGAGGGCGTGGGGAGTGTCTTTATCCGTCCCCTTATGGGCATCTGCCTGGGTAATCAACTGCTGGCACGTGCTGCTGGCGCAAAAACATACAAGTTAAAATATGGACATCGTTCGCATAACCAACCTGTTCGTCAAGTAGGAACCACCCGCTGCTTCATCACCTCGCAGAATCACGGCTATGCTGTAGATGACAGCACCCTACCCTCCGATTGGGAACCCCTCTTTGTGAACATGAACGATGGTTCCAACGAAGGCATCCGCCACAAGACGAACCCTTGGTTCTCGGCACAGTTCCACCCAGAGGCTTGTAGTGGTCCAACCGATACTGAATGGATGTTTGATGAGTTCGTTTCTTTAGTTGACAAGTTGAAAAGTAAACAAGTTGACAGGTTGATAGATGAAGGTAACAACTTGTCCGCTCGAGCTTGCTCGCTTGAAACCTCAAGAACTCGTCCGCTCGGCGCCTTGCGACGCTTCACGCTTGAAGAACTCGTCTACTCGTCAACTATAAAGAGTGTGTTGCTCCTCGGTTCTGGCGCCTTGAAGATTGGCCAGGCGGGCGAGTTTGACTACTCTGGAGCACAGGCCCTGAAGGCGTTGAAGGAAGAGGGGGTGAGAAGCATACTCATTAACCCGAATATCGCTACAGTACAAACTTCAAAGGATGTGGCCGATGTCGTTTATTTCCAGCCCGTAACGCCCGAATTCGTGGAACGTGTCATCGAAAAGGAACGTCCCGATGGTATCTTGTTGTCGTTTGGTGGACAGACCGCCTTGAACTGCGGAGTGGAACTCTACAAACGAGGGGTTTTGGATAAGTATGGTGTCAAAGTACTCGGCACCCCCATTCAAGCCATCATTGACACCGAAGACCGTGAACTGTTCGTGAAACGACTCGATGAGATTGACGTGAAGACCATCAAGAGCGAGGCTTGTTCCACGGTAGAGGAAGTGCAGAAAGCAGCCCACGAATTGGGATTCCCCGTTATTCTACGTGCAGCCTACGCCCTCGGCGGTCTCGGTTCCGGCTTTTGTGATAATGACGAAGAGCTGCTGGTTCAGGCCGAAGAAGCATTCTCGTTCTCGCCACAAGTACTGGTAGAAAAGTCGCTGAAAGGCTGGAAAGAAATCGAGTATGAGGTGGTACGCGACCGTTTTGATAATTGCATCACGGTCTGTAATATGGAGAACTTCGACCCGCTGGGCATTCATACAGGTGAATCCATTGTGGTAGCTCCTTCACAGACCCTGACAAACAGTGAGTACCACAAACTCCGAGCCCTTGCCATCAAGATTATCCGTCATATCGGCATCGTGGGCGAGTGCAACGTACAGTATGCCCTCGACCCACAGTCAGAGGATTATCGGGTCATCGAGGTGAATGCACGCCTCTCCCGCTCCTCCGCTCTCGCCTCCAAGGCAACAGGCTATCCCCTCGCCTTCGTCGCCGCCAAACTCGGTCTCGGCTACGGCCTCTTCGACCTGAAGAACTCTGTCACCAAGACCACCAGTGCCTTCTTCGAGCCAGCCCTCGACTATGTGGTATGCAAGATTCCTCGATGGGATTTGTCCAAGTTCCACGGCGTGAACCACGAACTGGGTTCCTCGATGAAGAGTGTTGGCGAAGTGATGGCCATAGGGCGCACCTTCGAAGAAGCCATACAGAAAGGACTCCGAATGATAGGTCAAGGGATGCACGGCTTCGTAGATAACAAAGCACAGCACGTGACTGATATTCCAGCTGCACTACAACATGCCACCGACACACGCATATTTGTCATCGCCAAGGCCATGATGGTAGGCTACAGCGTACAGCAGATTCACCAGTTCACGAAGATAGACCGCTGGTTCCTACAAAAGCTCCATCATATCATACACATCAACGAACGTCTGCAATCCTTCGCCCAGTTCTCCGAGTTCACTGAATTCATGGACAACACCGAGCTGCTGGAATACCTCGAAGCCCCCGAATTCGTCACTCTCCTCCGCGAAGCCAAGGTTTACGGTTTCTCCGATTTCCAGATTGCCCGTGCCCTCGGACTTGGTGAAACGCATTCCATGGAAGAGGCCGGACACCTCATCCGCCAGTGGAGGAAGGAACTCGGCCTCGTTCCCACCGTCAATCAGATTGATACCCTTGCTGCAGAGTATCCTGCTCAGACCAACTACCTATATTTATCATATTTATAGGCCAAAAACCATCTTTTTGCTTAAAAAGTATGGTCATTTGCTTACTTTTTGCTACCTTTGCCGCCGATTTCGGCGAAAGAGTTAACAAAAGGTAAGCATTTCGTCAAATTCCAAGTTCCAAACTTTATACTCCAAACTTAAGAACTCATAAACTTAAAAACTCATAAAATATGTGCGGCATTGTAGGATATATAGGCCAGAAGAAAGCCTATCCCATTTTAATTAAAGGACTCAAGAGACTGGAATACCGTGGTTATGACAGCGCCGGTGTAGCTATGATTGATGATCAGGGCGGACTCAACGTGTACAAAGCTAAAGGCAAGGTGGCCGACCTGGAAGCCTTCTGCGAGGAAAAGGACATCAGCGGATGTGCTGGTATTGCTCACACCCGCTGGGCCACGCACGGCGAACCCAATGCATCCAATGCACACCCCCATTACTCTGCCTCCGGCCGCCTGGCACTTATTCACAACGGTATCATCGAAAACTATGCAACCATCAAGGAGAACCTTGTGGCACGCGGCATTCAGTTCAAGAGCGTCACGGACACCGAGGTGCTGGTTCAACTCATCGAGCACATCATGTTGAGCAACGACCTCCAGTTGCTGGAGGCCGTACAGGTGGCACTCCATCAGGTCATCGGTGCATACGCCATTGCCATTCTCGACCGTGAAAATCCCGACACCATCATCTGTGCCCGTCAGAGCTCACCACTCGTCGTGGGACTGGGTGCCGACGGCGACTTCTTCCTGGCTTCCGATGCCAGCCCCATAGCCGAATACACCGACAAGGTGGTCTATCTGAACGATGGCGACATCGCCGTGATGCGATTGGGCGAGGAGCTGAAGGTCGTCAATATGGACAACGAAACGCAGCACCCCAAGGTGAAGCAGATAGACGTAACGCTCGGGCAGCTGGAAAAAGGCGGCTATCCGTTCTTCATGCTCAAGGAAATCTTCGAGCAACCCAACTGCATCCGCGACTGCATCCGTGGACGAATCAATGTGGATGCAGACCGCATCACCCTGTCGGCCGTTATTGACTACCGAGAGAAACTGGTGGCTGCACGTCGTATTATCATCGTCGCTTGCGGCACCAGCTGGCACGCAGGACTCATCGGCAAACAACTTATCGAGAGTCTCTGCCGCATCCCTGTAGAGGTGGAATATGCCTCGGAATTCCGTTACCGCGAACCCGTTATCTTCCCCGATGATGTAGTCATCGCCATCTCGCAGAGCGGTGAGACGGCCGACACGCTTGCCGCCATCGAGCAGGCCCGCAGCGCCGGTGCCTTCGTCTTTGGCATCTGCAATGCCATCGGAGCCAGCATCCCCCGTCAGACCTCCACGGGTGTCTATATCCACGTGGGACCCGAAATCGGCGTGGCCAGCACCAAGGCATTCACGGGACAGGTCACAGTCCTTTCTATGCTGGCACTCTGCATTGCGAATGAGCGCCGCACCATCTCTGGCGAAGTGTACAAGGAGATGGTGGCCGAACTGACACGCATCCCCGAGAAGATGGAAGAGGCGTTGAAAACCAACGAACAGATAGAACGGCTGGCCCCAATCTTCACCTACGCCAAGAACTGCCTATACCTCGGCCGCGGCTATAACTATCCCGTCGCTCTCGAAGGAGCCTTGAAGCTGAAGGAAATCTCATATATCCACGCCGAAGGCTATCCCGCCGCAGAGATGAAGCACGGCCCCATCGCACTCATCGACTCCGAAATGCCCGTCTTCGTCATCGCCACTCGCGACAAGCTCTACGAAAAGGTCATCAGCAACATTCAGGAAGTGCGTGCTCGCGGTGGACGTGTCACAGCCCTCGTCACCGCTGGCGACCAGCAAATCAAGAATCTGGCAGACCACGTCATAGAATTACCCGACACCTTCGAGTGCTTCCAGCCCCTCATCGCCAGCATTCCACTCCAGTTACTCGCATATCACATCGCTGTATGCAAAGGCAAGGACGTAGACCGGCCCCGCAACCTCGCCAAGAGTGTGACCGTGGAATAAACAGCAGGGACTACTGAGGAAAATAGGGGTCCATCAGCATTTTTTCCAAACTTTTAGGTATTAATTTCGCTATTTCTCAAGAGAAAGGAGTATCTTTACGCCCGAAAAACTAAAAATCTTGACTAAATGAAGCGTTTTTTCTACCTGATTCTACTTGCTGTATGCTCTATCTGCAGCGCTCATGCCACCGACGTTGAACTTACCGAAGTCCAGCAATTGACCACAGGCTATTTTATCATGGCTTATAGTGACAACGGTACCTATCGTTCTCCTTATTGAACGCGCGAGAACAATCAAAATGTGATGTCGCCTGGCGAATCAGCCCTCATCTGTGGCGGAGCAGACTATTACTACCTCTTCAAGGCTGAGGAAATCACTTATCAGGGAGAACGCGTCTATCGGGTGAGCATATCCAACGGTCTCCACGAACTGTTCCCACGTGGCATCGGAGGTTCCGCCTATTTGAACAGTGCTGGATGGTGCTTTTTCGCTGGACAGAGCGAACCGACTGGCAAGAGCCATGTCTACGGGCAGGATGCCGACGGACTCGGCGTCTGGCGAATCGCCTATACCGCAGGCAAAGGTTTCCAGTTCCAATGCGTGGGCAACGACAAATATATCAGCTACACGATGAGCAACAGTTCATCAGCCGACAAATACTACTGGCAATGTTTTGCCGAAGGGTCGCTCTACAACGCAGAGGCACTGAAGCTGACACCGACTTACGCGGAATACATGGAACTCCGCACACAGATAGAGGCTTGGGTGGCAGACCAGGTTAACATCAGTTGTGCAGATGCTGACCGCGAGGCATTGAGCGAAGCGCTAACAAAGGCACAGGAGGCCGTGGACGCTGCGACAAGCACAGTGAACATCCAGAGCGCCATCGACGGACTGCGGACTGCAGGAGGAAGTTTCCTCAGCAAGTTGCAACTGACCGAAGGAAGTCATTTGGATGTGACCGCACTGATAGCAAATCCCTCGTTCGAGACAGGAACACTGGACGGATGGGTGGCCGGTAAGCCCAGCCAGGGAGGAGACGTGGGTGTAAAGAAGAGCGAAAATGAATACGAGACGGAGGGTACCCAGGGCTTCTATCTTTTCAATACATGGTCCATCAACGACAGCTACGCCTACGCCAACCCAGAGCAATACGTCCAACAGACGCTCAACAACATGCCAGCTGGTGAATACCACCTCTCTGCACTTGCATCCAGCAACACATACAATAGCGTGAATGCACCCGTGGAACTCTTTGGCAACAACTGCGTGAGCAGCTTTGTTCCACAGTCGAAATTGACTTTCAAGCAGACCTACGAAGTGACCATTTACCAGACGTCCTCCGATAAAAATCTGACGATAGGTATGCGTTCCACGGGCTGGTTCCGAGCCGACGATTTCCGACTCATATATTACGGAGAGACAGAGGCATACGAACAGAATAGACGCATGACCACAGTCAACCTCTATGAGGGAATTGCCAGCCAGGCACTCGACCGTACCTCCTACGACGCCGTACTCAGCCAGGTACGCGAGGCGCTGCAGGCAAAGGACATCACCGACGAGGAGATAACCCAGCAGAACAACCTGCTCAGGGAGGCTCTCATGCAACTGGTGAAGACGGGTACGAGTGCCACAGGACAGTTTGACCTCACCTCACTTCTCAAGATACAGGGCGTGCAGCGAGCTAACAACGTATCAGCACTGACCAACCTGTCACAAACGATTAGCAACATGCCGGCCGGGCACTACACCTTCCGGGCCAATGCTTTCTACCGCCCTGCTGCTATTGCCGATGCGCTGGAGATGTACGAGGCAGGAACCGAGGACCATCCCGTTTCGATCTTCATCACACGTACCTACGCGCCCGTTCTTAATATCTTTGATGATGCGCGGCGTGCACACACACATGACACCGATATTCTGGCCACCGTGGACGGACGATCTGCGCCAACGTCCGACAAGACAGCTATGGAGGCTTTCGCCATGGGGGACTATCCCGCTGTCGTCGAAAATGACCTCGCTGAAGATGGCAACCTCTCCCTGGGCTTCCGTATTAAGACCCCGAAGGCCGCTGACAACCTCTTCCTCGCCGACAACCTTAGGCTACTCTATGGCCCGACGCCCACCGTTTCCATCAACAAGACCATTCCTGCCGGACAGCTAACACCCCTCTGCGTTCCCTTTGAGCTCAAGAGCGACGACAACCAGCAGCTGTACTGCGTCGGTAGCATCATCAACGGACAGGCCACTATATTCCCCGTGGCCACCGTCCATCCATGCGAACCTTGCGTCATCAGCTCCACCCAGGAGATTGCAGGCTTCAACATCCCCGCAACCTCGGTGACCGACAAGCAGGCCGATATTACTCCGTTGCCCTGGGACGGAGGAGCCATGAACGGTGACCTCACAAACTACACTTGGACAGCGACATCCGTTGATGGCAAGACGGTAACCAAGGCAGAGCAACTGACCTACACCATCGCAGACCCCCTCAATATGGATTTCAACGTCAACCTCGAAAACCTCCAGGCACGACGATTCCTCGAACTCGAAGACTACAACGCAACCACCAGTAGCCACATCACCAACTACAACATAGCCCCTCCAGGACGACGTGACCAACCCAACAACGTAGGAATACCTGTCACCACACACACCACCGCAAAATACAAACTCACAATCTCCCCCTCACCACTCGACGCCTCCCCCGCCGAAGCACCCTCCTCCCCCGAGGACACCACCCCATCGGCCCTCACCGCCTCCTCCCCCGAAAACACCACCCCATCGGCCTTCACCGCTTCCTCCCCCGAAAACGCCACCCCATCGGCCTTCACCGCTTCCTCCCCCGAGAACGCCACTCCGTCAAACACCTCCTCCCCCGAAAACACCACCGCGTTGGTGCTCGACGGTTTCCCCGTCGAGGAAACCACCCTCACCACCTCCCCCGTCGAGAACACCACCCTCACCTCTCGCCTCACCGACGGCAAACTATTCTACATCCCCAACCTCCTCCCGCAGCGCACCTATTATTACGAAATTCAAAGCCAAGGCACCACCGTCGCCAAAGGCAAGTTCCACACCGACGGCCTCCTGCGCATGATCTACGCTCCCAGCATTGACAACGTACGCGACCTCGGAGGGTGGCGCACCACAGAGGGCAAGTACATCCGCTACGGGCGTATCTATCGAGGTGGAGAGCTCAACGGCTCACACACCGCCACCACAGCTGCTGTCAAGCGCCTCCGCAACCTCGGTATCACCGCCGAGATAGACCTCCGAATAGACTATGAGCAGAGTGCAGGAAAGTCCGCTTTCGGATTCACCACCGAGGCTGGCACCTTCTACTACGCCAACGCCATGGACTGCGAACCCGAGAACCTGACTTCTACCGAAGCGTATGCACGATGGAAGGCAGAATTCGAACTCATCATCAACACCCTACGCAAAGGGGGCAACATCTTCTTCCATTGCCGTATAGGGGCTGACCGAACAGGCCTGCTCTCACTCATGCTCGAAGGACTACTTGGAGTGCCGCGCGACCAGTCCAACAAGAACTACGAACTCACATCGCTCTCACCTTCAGGCCTGCGCACACGCAACACGCAGGACGCCTTCTACGATTACTTCAACGGCCTCTCGGGAGCTACCCTCCAGAAGAAGTTCAACACCTTCTTCCGCCAGAAGTTAGGCATTTCACAAGCAGATATCGACGAGTTCCGAGCAATCATGCTGGCCGATGACCCCTCAGACGCCGTCAGGGACATCCCTGCCACGCTCTCCACTCGCGCCACCACCGACGACTACTTTGACCTCTCAGGCCGTCGTATCCCTGCAGCCGATCTCCATAAAGCTGCAACCGACCTCCACAAAGGCATCTATATACACCGCGGTAAAAAATTATTAATTAAATAAGTAACCCCCACTCCATCCCCGCACTCATCCCTTCCCTCCGAACTCCCCACCCACCGAGCTCCCCTCCCTTCGAACTCCCTCCCCACCACGCTTCCTACCCATCAAGCCACCTCCCTGCCGAGACCTCCCCCCTCTCCGCACTCATCCCGTCCCCCTTCCTCACTCATCCCTTCCCCCTTCCGCACTCATCCCTTCCTCCTCCGCACTCATCCCTTCCCCATCGAGCTCCCCACCCCGCGTTGGTGCTCGACGGTTTTCCCGTCGAGAATCCTCCCTCCCCTACTTCCTCCTTTTCGGATTCTTGGGGAACCATCCCTTTTCCACCCTCTTCTTCTGCGCAAACAGTTCACCGATCCCCCACAGCGCCGATGCACCAAACACACCGACAATGGAAGAAAACAGCGGATCTTCGATGAACAGGGCGCCCACGATGCAACCGATGCCGATAATGAGATACACAATCCAGGGGCGAGTACCCCAATAGTATTCAGTCTTGATGACGATGGGATGCCACAGACCAATGGTCAGGAACGTGGCTAAAGCAATGAGTATACCTGTGAAATACATAAGTCTTATTCCAGCTGTCTAACGGGGAAAGTAAAATAGGTGTCGGGGAACGGCTCATCCCGAAGCGTGAAGTGCCACCACTCGGAATCCAGGGCCTTGAAGCCATGACGAAGCATTGCCGTGCGCAGAATCATGCGATGCGCGAACTGCTCCTCCGTAATGCTTCTACCCACAGGACTCAGGCTATTGTCGCCCGTGTAGGTGCCTGTCTCGGGATTGCCACAGAAGTCAGGATGACTCTCAGGGCCGAACCAGTCGAAGGTTCCCCCCATATCCAGTTCCTTCTCCGTCTGCATGTCAAACAAGGTCAGATCCACCGTGGAACCGCGGCTGTGACCGCTGTGTGCATAGATATATTCCTGATCGAAGAGCACGCTCTTGTCCAAATCGGGATAGAAGTAGCGTTTCATCAGCGTGTCCCCTATATTCGAGGCCCAACGAACAAAGTGATCCACGCCCTTCTGCGGACGATAGGCATCATAAATCTTCAGACGATAGCCCTGGCGCATGACGTCGTCGCTGACGGCACGCAGGCTGTCTGCCGCCTCGCGCGTGAGCAACGCCGTCGGCGCTTCGTAGCCATCAATGCGCGTACCCACAAAGTTATACGTTCCGAAGTAGCGAATCTCCAAAATGGCATCCGGAACAACATCCGTCAGCGTCACAAACTGACTGGAATCCTCCGCCGCGCACGTCTCCGTCTTCTGAGGGGAGCACGAATCCAGCATGACACCGCTGATTGATAGGAGGGCTATCACCATCCACAAATTACCTTTTCTCATAGTTCTATCTGATTTATCATGAAATAGAATTCTATCTGTTACATCATGAATTAGCGTACAAAAATACACAATTTATCTGATTTAATCAGTAAGATACGCCCAGAAAAATATAAAAAAGCAGAAAAGCAGGGTGAAATCACCGAAAAACGGCATGAAATGCCGCGCCGTGAGCCTCATGAACCTACGTGCATCGGCATATCAACCTACGTGCATCGGCTCATGAATCTACGTGCATCCGTTCATGAATCTACGTGCTTTGGCGTATGCACGTAGCTTCATCCGTTGCACGCATCCGCCAAAGTTGAATCAAATTAAATTTTGTTGACGCAAAAACTATCCGATCATTCCGATACTATCCGATAAAATGCGGAATGTATCGGAATGATCGGATAGTTTTTGTGTCAACTTATTCTAAATTTAATTAGTGCACCCGGAACAATTCATTGCGGATTGTTGGGTAGACTCAAGAATTAATAGGACATACTATGATTTAATTGGGCTCGTCGATTATCAACTGAAGAGTCCATAGAGGTTGGCGCGATGCTCAGCTGAAGAGTCCGTAGAGGTTGGCGTCGATTTTGTCGGTGATGGAGCGGAAGTCCTCGGGATTGGCCTCGAACTTGCAGGTGTCGCCGTCAACGATGATGAGGTTGCCGGTGTAGCCCTTAATCCATTCCTCGTAGCGGGTGCCCAAGCCTTGTAGGTAGTCGATACGAATGCTCTGCTCATACTCGCGGCCTCGCTTTTGTATCTGAGCGATGAGAGTGGGAATGCTGCTGCGGATATATATCATCAGGTCGGGCAGTCGGACAAGGGACATCATCAGGTCGAAGAGGTCGCAGTAGTTCTCGAAGTCGCGGTCTGACATATAGCCTTGGGCGTGAAGGTTGGGCGCGAAGATGCGGGCATCCTCGAATATGGTGCGGTCTTGGATGATGGTGTCCTTGGACTTGGAGATTTCCACCACATCCTTGAAGCGCTTGTTGAGGAAGTAGATCTGGAGGTTGAACGACCAGCGCGACATGTCGGCGTAGAAGTCGTCGAGATAGGGGTTGAACTCCACGGATTCAAAGTTGGGCTTCCAGCCGTAGTGGCGGGCAAGCATTTTGGTGAGGGTGGTCTTGCCGGAGCCTATGTTTCCTGCGATGGCGATGTGCATGGGGGGGGCGGCTTTGCCGCAGTTTAAAGTTTAATGTTTAATGTTTAAAGCCCCTCTCCAACATTCCGTCCTCAGCAGAAGAGGTCTGCCTCGGTCGTTCGGGGTTATTGACATTCTTCAAGCATGAAGCGACCATAGGTCGAGCGGAAACGTTGAAGGATAGTTTAGAGTGTAGAGTGTAGAGTAGTTTAATAGTTTAAAGTTTAATGTTTAATGTTTAAAGAACTCTCCCCGCGGGGGCGAGGGCTTTTAGGGGTGAGAGTTAAGAGTTTATTTCAAGAGTCAAATGGGATTTCCGGGAATAGGTTGAAGAGGCGGGAGTCTATGCGGTCGATGATAGTGGCGAAGTCGGATGGACGATGCTGATAGTCGAGGTCGTCTACTTCGACGGTGAGCACGCGCCCCTTGTATTTCTGGTAAATGAACTCTTCGTAGAGGCTGTTGAGTCCGGAGAGGTAATCGATGGGTATGGTCTGCTCGTAGTCGCGTCCACGCTTCTGGATGTTCTGCACGAGGTGTGGCACAGAAGCACGGAGGTATATCATCAGGTCGGGGTAGCGTACGATTTCCGTCATCTGCTCAAAGAGTTCCATATAGGTCTCGAAGTCACGGTCGCTGAGGTTACCCATGGCGCGGTTATTGGCGGTGAAGACATAGACGCCCTCATAGATACTGCGATCCTGGATGATGGTGTGGTCGGCGTGTGCGATGTCCAACAGGTCGCGGAAGCGCTGCTTGAGGAAATACACCTCAAGGTTGAAACTCCATCGGGGGATGTCCTTGTAGTAATCCTCCAAATAGGGGTTGTCTTCCACGGGCTCAAACCGTGCCTCCCAGCCGTAGTGGCGGGCAAGCATATTGGTGAGTGTGGTCTTGCCGGAGCCTATGTTTCCTGCGATGGCGATGTGCACTTTGAGATTAATGTTTAAAGTTTAATGTTTAATGTTTAGAGTGTAGAGTTTAGAGTAGTTTTTGAGTTATTGAGTTTTTGAGTTATTGAGTTATTGAGTTTTTGAGTTATTGAGTTATTGAGTTTAGAGTTTAGCGTTTCAGGAGGATGTCGTCGAGGGTGTAGTCATCCATGAAGCAGCTGCGATCCACGTTATGACTGATTCCTGGTAAGCGACCCTTGGAGGTGTACTGCCACATGACGAAGGGTGCATTGTCACAGAGTTCGGGCACTTCCTCGTGGTAACGCGCAATCATATATTTATAGTTCGTGAAAGGACCGGCGAGGTATTTATTATAGAAATCGCGCGAGGTATAAAGGATGGGGCGCACTCCGAAATGGCGTTCCACCTTGCCGAGGAACTGCCTGAGGCGGGCTTGGAAGGTAGACTTGGAAACACGTCCAAGATGCTCGATGTCGATAATAGGAATGAGGTCCATCTCACGAATATTGACATTGCTGGTGAAATTCAGGAACTGCTGCTGAACACCAACGTTGGGACGGAAGAAATGGTAGACACCCACGTAAAGCCCTGCCCGGCGAGCGCCAAAGAGGTTGGGTCGCAGGGTGGCATCCACGAGCTTCTCGCCCTCGGTGGCCTTGATGTAGACATAGCTGACCTCGCCACTACCGGCAACCTTGTTCCAGTTGATAGTACCTTGATAGTGAGAGACGTCAATGCCCTGAATCTTGCGGTTGGTGCTGTGGCCGCGGACTTCGACAGTCATGGGGTTATCATCGGCCAGGGGCTGCTGGGGAGAGAGGGAGGCAGGGAGGGAGTCGGGCTGAGGAAGGAGGTCGTCGTAGGTGAGGACTTTCTTGCCCTTGTGCTTCTTATCGGAGGGAGCATCGCCAGACGGCAACGGGCTCGATGAGCTATGGGAGGCAGCAAAGGCACCGATTACGACGAAAAGGAAGAGTGCGAGGAGGATATATTTCATGCGATTTCAGAACCGTCGAAGGTAAGAGGAAGAAGGGATTTCACACTCGGCACGATGTAGACGCCTTCGGTACCATAGAGGAGGACGCGGATAGGCTGGTTGAAGCGCGTCTCGGCTTCGAGCAAAGCCTGACGGCAGGAACCGCACGGGGTCACTGGCTTGGCGGTGAAGGTGCCACAGGTCTGGGCTGCTATGGCGATGGCTACAGGCGGAACACCGGGAGCACTGGCCGAGGCTGCAAAGAAAGCCGTGCGCTCGGCACACAGTCCAACGGGAAAGACAGCGTTCTCCTGATTGCTGCCACGAAAGACCTGACCATCCTTCAAACGGATGGCAGCGCCTACCTGGAAGTGTGAATAGGGCGAATAGCTGGTAGCGGTCATCTCGCAGGCGGATTGAACCAACAGACGGTCGGCTGCATCCAGCTCTTGGAGGTCACAAAAATGAAATTTGAGGTCTATATGAAGCTCTTTCATACCTATTTTTTATTAAATGGGGCACAAATATACGAAGCTTTTTTCATTATTCGAGAAAAAAGTGGTACTTTTGTGCACTCAACCACACATTTTTGGGTATGAAACATCTATTTTTAGTCTTTTTATACGTTTTCACAACGGTGCTCGCGGCTTTTGGGCAGTCCCAAAAGGACGCCAATTGGGTCTATGTAGAAAACTACAAGGATATGGCCGTGGACCAGATGCGGCGCTACCAGATTCCAGCAAGTATCACCCTTGCGCAAGGTATCTGTGAAAGCGGTGCCGGCCGCAGCCGTCTGGCACGCGAAGCACACAATCATTTCGGCATCAAAGTAGGTTCGAATTGGACTGGCCCCTACATCGTCATTGCCGACGATCACCCCAACGACCGCTTCCGCGCTTATAAAACGGATGCCGAAAGCTATGAAGACCACTCCAAGTTCCTGCGCAACAACCAGCGCTACCGCTCGCTCTTCGACCTGAAGCTGACAGACTACAAGGGTTGGGCGAATGGTCTGAAGCGCTGCGGCTATGCCACCAATCCGAACTACGCTCCGATGCTCATCGGTATCATCGAACGCTACAACCTCTCGCAGTTCGACTCCTACTCCAAAGGCCGTTACCATTCCAAGAAGAGCTCAGCCGCCGAGGAGAGCCAGTTCTTCCAGCAGCACATCGTCTACAAAGTAAACAAGTGTTACCTCATCATCGCCAACAGCAGCGACACTTGGGAACAGGTGGCAAGGGAAACGGGAGTCAGCGTGCGCAAACTGCGCAAGTACAACGAACGCCCCAAGGACAGCCGTCTGCAAGCAGGCGACGTCGTCTATCTGAACAAGAAGCGGACGAAGGGCGACAAGTCGCTGAAGCTGACCCCGCACCGCGTGCAGCCCGGAGAATCGATGTACGACATCTCACAGCGCTATGCCATCCGACTCAAGAATCTCTACAAGCTGAATGCTCTCAGCCCTGACTATGTTCCACAGGTAGGCGACCTCATCTGGCTGAGATAATCGGCCGCCCAATTTTCAACATTTCAACATTTCAACATTCCATGGCAGACGACAAGAAAATTATCTTCTCAATGGTTGGTGTAAGCAAGACCATCCAACAAACTCAGAAACAAGTACTAAAGAACATCTATCTCAGCTTCTTCTACGGCGCCAAGATAGGTATCATCGGCCTGAATGGCTCCGGTAAGTCCACCCTGCTGAAAATCATCGCCGGCCTGGACCAAAGCTATCAAGGCAATGTGGTCTTCGCCCCCGGCTACAGCGTAGGCTACCTGCCCCAGGAGCCACAGTTAGACGACTCGAAGACGGTGCGCCAGGTGGTGGAAGAAGGCGTACAACATATTGTGGACGCCCTGGCCGAGTACGAGGAAATCAATCAGAAATTTGGACTGCCCGAATACTACGAGGACGAGGACAAGATGAATGCGCTCTTTGCACGTCAAGGTGAGTTGCAGGATATCATCGACTCCACCGATGCCTGGAACCTCGATACCAAGCTGGCCCGTGCCATGGATGCCCTGCGCTGCCCGCCGCAGGATCAGTTGTGCGGTCAACTCTCGGGAGGTGAACGTCGTCGTGTGGCCCTCTGCCGCCTGCTGCTGCAGAAGCCCGATGTTCTCCTGTTGGACGAGCCCACCAACCACCTCGATGCCGAAAGTATCGACTGGCTGGAACAGCACCTGAACCAGTACGAGGGCACCGTCATTGCCGTCACCCACGACCGCTATTTCCTGGACGACGTGGCCGGATGGATTCTGGAACTCGACCGCGGCGAGGGGATTCCCTGGCAGGGCAACTACAGCAGCTGGCTGGAGCAGAAGAGCAAGCGGCTGGAGATGGAAGAGAAGACCGAGAGCAAACGCCGCAAGACCCTGCAGCGCGAGTTGGAGTGGGTACGAATGGCGCCCAAGGCGCGTCAGGCCAAGGGCAAGGCGCGTCTGTCTAGTTACGAGCGAATGCTCAACGAAGACCAGAAAGAAAAGGAACAGCGGTTGGAAATCTACATCCCCAGTGGTCCTCGTCTGGGAAACAAGGTTATCGAAGCCCACGGAGTGAGCAAGGCTTACGGCGACAAGGTACTTTTCCACGACCTCAACTTCATGCTGCCGCCCAACGGTATCGTAGGCGTCATAGGTCCCAACGGTGCCGGCAAGACCACCCTCTTCCGCCTGATTATGGGGCTGGAGAAAGCCGACGGAGGCACGTTTGAAGTCGGCGAGACCGTGAAGCTGGCGTATGTAGACCAAAGCCACCGCGATATTCATGCAGACCAGACCGTGTATCAGACCATCTCTCAGGGCAACGAACTGCTTCGCATGGGTGGAAGAGATATCAATGCGCGCGCGTACCTTAGTAGATTTAATTTCGCAGGAGCCGACCAAGAGAAAAAGTGCGGAGTACTCAGCGGAGGCGAGCGCAACCGCCTGCATCTGGCTATGGCGCTGAAGGAGGAAGGCAATGTGCTGCTCCTCGACGAGCCCACCAACGACATCGATGTCAACACCCTGCGAGCATTGGAGGAAGGACTTGAATCATTTGCCGGTTGTGCCGTGATTATCAGCCACGACCGTTGGTTCCTCGACCGTATCTGCACCCATATTCTCGCCTTCGAGGGCGATGGCAACGTCTTCTTCTTCGAAGGCAGCTACACGGACTACGAGGCTAACAAACTCAAGCGCCTCGGACTCGAAGAGCCGCGCCGCATCCGCTATCGCAAACTGACAGAGGACTGAAGAAGGAAAAATGAAAGAATAAAAAATGAAAAATGAAAAATAAAAGTTAGCTCTGTGGCCTCTGTCTGCTCTGTGAACTCTGTGTTGACGCCGAATGGCGGCAAATGAAAGAATGAAAAATAAAATTACCTTACCAGCTTATGTACATTGACGTGTCCGTCGGCCGTTGTCTGCTGCTTGAAGAAGATACCTGTACGCGGCGGCCGGGACAGCTGTTGGCCATCGAGGCTGTAGTAACGCATCGAGGATGAGGTCATAGAAGGCATCGCGGAGGGTTGAAAGACGGTATTAGGCAGGTTTACTTTTACCTTGGTCACCTCGAAAACCCAGCGCAGACGGGTACGGTCCGCATGAACGGAGAAGAACTCCAACGGGCCACCCTTGCCGTTACTGTCTGGAGCTCCGACGTTGAACAGTCGTTTGCCGGTCTCGTCTGCATCCATGTAGAAAGCATTCTTGCCGTTGTCGTCCTTGGCATAGAGTGGATAAACGGCTACAGAGTTGGCGGAAAGCAGGCGTTCTATTTGCAAGTAGGAACCAACCTTCTGGCTACGGATATAGACATAGCCATTGCCGGCATCCTCAATAGCCCAAAGGGCGGCTGGATTCTTGGCAATAGCGTCCGACTTACCACCACTTATATCGTTGTCGGTGAGTCCAATACGATAGACGAGCGAATCGCGTTGGCCGTCCTTTGACTTGATGGTGTAGAGATAGCGGCGCTGGGTGTTGCGGTCAGCATTTGCTGTGCTGGCACCAGAGTGAGTGCCATAGCTGTAAATGTTGTAGCAGTAGTCAGTAGAGTAGCCCATGAAGGTGGTAATACGCGATTCCTGAAAAGTTGTCACTGCCTTGTTGAGGACGGCTGCCGCAGAATCTAATTGGGTCTCTGTGGCATCATTACCGCTTTCGTCATAGAACTTCTGGGCGGCAGCAATGGCGTCCATCAATGTAGCCAGAGCTGCAGAGGAGTAGCCGTTGGTGACATCGATTGCGGCGGTTTCTGCCACTCCCTGTGCAGAAGAGATAGCCACCTGCAGGGGATTAATTTCTGTCTTCTGGGCAAGGCTGTTCACATAGTGTTCGATATTGGTATATCCTCCTCCGAGGGTGTATTCGTTGGCATCGTCCTTCATGGGGTTCAGTCCGTTGGCTGATTCCCATTCATCGGGCATTCCGTCGTTATCTGTATCCTTCGGCCGTGCTCCCCCTGCCACACTTCCGATGCCGCGCACGTCGTCCTCACTGGCGATGAAAGCCCCTTTCTTGCCGAGCGAGGTCAGCTGTTCGATGATTCGTTTGTCGTGGACATCACGCACACGCGAAGCGCCCACCTGTTCCACAATACTGCTGTATGCATCCTCTGCTGTCTGGAGGTTCATCGGATGGGTGGTATTGAAGTTCTTCTGGGACATTGCGGTAGCCTGGTGGTGGTCGGTGATGAGGGTTCCGTTGAGCATTCCGTCGCAGTTGCCGTCGAAGTAATTGCCCGAACTGTAGAGATGATCGGTGGCCGTCCAATCATCAAAGTATTTGGCCGATCCGTTGGGACCAGCTATGAAGTAGTTGTTCATCACGTCCTGGTAGTTGTCGGCGGCGGAGTGGCCACCAATGATACCCATTCCATAGTTGTACACCACATTATTATAATACTGCACGTAACACTTCATCTTCGGGTTTCGGCTCTTGTTGTCAGCCCAGAGGCAATGGCTAATCGTCCAGTTACGGGTGCCATCGGTGATGGAACCGAAGCGCTGGGGCTCGATGCCCTCGGAGTTGATACAGTACTGCCACGTGATGTTGTTAGCGTCCTTGATATGGACGTTATCCCAAGGCCCCCACGAGACGGAGCAGTGGTCCATAATGAGGTTCTCGCAATAGTCGAGAGTCAAGGTACACTTACTGCTGTTCACGCTCTTGCCCCCACGCATGCGAAGGTATCGGAGGATGACATTCTTGGCATTGGAGGCAATGACACGGCCTCCGTAGATGGTGATGCCCTCGCCCGGAGCCGTCTGTCCAGCAATGGTGATGTTACTGGCGATAGTAATGCTATTGCCCGTGATGTCAATGACACCACCCACGTCGAAAACGACAAAACGATTGGGTTTACTGACGGCATCAGCCAGCGAACCACTACCGGAGGCATTCAGATTCGTCACATGCACAATCTGACAGCCACGACCGCCTGTGGCGTAGGCTCCGTAGCCCTCGGCACCCGGGAAGGCCAGTTGCTGAGCCCACGCAGGACAACCCACAAGAAATGGAAAAGCAAGAGATAATAAGAACTTTCTCATAAGTCGAATGTATTTTTGGGGAACAAACTTAGAATACCTACTCTCTACACTAAATGACCAATTTGCGGCGGAAGTCTTCAATAGTGGCCTGAATATCTGTTTCCGTCATCTCCGGGCGGTTGTTCAATAACCATTGTTTAAAAACCTCCGTGGCTTTCATCTTCATCATGGACTTGCCAGCCTTCAATCCACTGGCGTATGGTGTCGTTGGGAGTAGTGCTCGATTGAAATTACCGTCGCTCATACGTTATTTGCTGTTAAATTTCTGCAAAAATACAACTTTTTTTTCATTTTCCCTCCATAATTCGATAGAAAGACGTACCTTTGCGCCAAATAAGGAGTAAATATGAAAAGAATTTGTCTATTATTCGCCTTTTTGGTGATGGTTTTTGGCGTATATGGTGCCAAGAAAGTTACATGGGTCATTGACGCAGGTCACGGAGGTCGCGACGTAGGTTGCGAAGGAAAACTGGCCAAGGAAAAAGATATCACCCTGGCGGTAGCCAAGGAGGTGGGCCGATTGGTGCAGAAGCATATCAGTGGTGTACGTGTTGTGTACACACGCGAGAAGGACAAGTACCTTAGCCTACAAGAACGTTGCGACATTGCCAACGCACGCGGTGCCACCCTGTTCATCTCCATTCATGTAAACTCCGCAGCGAATCATTTCGCCCGCGGCACCGAATCGTTTTACGCAACCAATGTTCCCCTGAAAGGAACGCAGGCAGGAAAGAGCGAACTACTGGCACTATTGCTCCAGCGACAGTACCTCTCCCACGGACGGGTAAACAGCAGGGGAGTGAAACAGCGGGAGATGTACGTGTGTGAACACACCAATATGCCCTGTGTGCTGACTGAAATTGGTTTTATCTCGAACTTCAACGAAGAAGCATATCTCCATAGCAAAGACGGACAGAAAGAGCTGGCAGATGCCATCTACAATGCACTGGCAGAATGGAAAGACATGACAAAGAACGGAAGCGTATCGAAACGAGACCTGCAACAGTTCCGTATCACCCATTATGCACCCATCAAGAAGGCTGCAAATACGACCACCAAAGTTGCTGACACAGATGACGAGGAGGCAGAGGCCAAGAAGAAAGCTGAAGCTAAGAAAGAAGCTGAGGCCAAGAAGGAGGCTGAAGCCAAGAAGGAGGAAGAGGCCAAGAAGGAAGCTGAGGCCAAGAAGGAGGAAGAGGCCAAGAAGGAAGCTGAAGCCAAGAAGGAAGCTGAAGCCAAGAAGGAAGCTGAAGCTAAGAAAGAAGAAGAGGCCAAGAAAGAAGAAGAGGCCAAGAAGGAAGCTGAAGCTAAGAAAGAAGAAGAGGCCAAGAAGGAAACTGAAGCCAAGAAGAAGGAAGAGGCCAAGAAGGAAGCTGAAACCAAGAAGGATACAAATTCCAAGAAGCCCTATTTCGCAATTCAGTTGATGAATAGCGCCACCCAGCTGAAAGACGGTGACTATCGACTGAAAGGCTATAAGAATGTGAGACAGATTCCCTCCAATGGACGCTTTAAAGTCATCTATGGGCACAGCGAAAGTTATAAGGACATCAAGAACGAACTCGTTCAAGTCCGCGAAACGTTCCCCGAAGCATTCATCGTGGCCTTCAGCGGCGATAAACAAATAACAACCGCCGAGGCGTTGCAGCAGCAGAAATAATGGATCAGCACTACCATCCCATTATTTTCCAGCGCCTCAGCTCGCTTTTCGAAGCGGGCGACTGGCAAGCCATGCAAAAATACCTCGAAGGTCTGTCAAACGCTCACTTTCGCACAGCAGGCTACTTGTTGGGTGAGCGTTTGCTGCCTGCGGCGGATGCTGGTGTTTTCTGGGATGTGATGCAGAAACTGGTGCTCTGGCAACCAAAAGCGTTTACCGTCACCACCGGTAAAGCGGCATTGCTGCGGTTGCAGAAAGGCACACTGTCGCTGAACGATGCAGGCTTCCAACAACTGGCAGAAGCGCTCTCCTCCCCTACCCGTCTCATCGACCGCCAAAAGCTGCTGGCGCTGTGGCTTCCAGCCATCAAGAATCCCCAGACGATGGAAGACCTGTTCATGCGGCTGGGGATAGTGGATAATCGCCGCAAGGTAGAATTCCTGCTGCGAACAGAAGGTATTGTTGCGGCATTCGTCCTGCTACGGACACTCTGCTACGAAGAGCACGACAAGGCGTACCTCATGAGTGTCGTCCGACAGGTCATGAAGCGTGGCAACAACCTCTGCTTCAACCTCGCCAGCATGTTGCGGACCTATTTCGACTTATCTGAAATACGAGGTACCTTTTCCCTCGAAATCCAGCCGTATGAACTATCGCGGTTAGACACCGACTTCGATGTCTTCTGCCGAGTGATCACCAAGGTTTGACACCTTTTATTCGAATGAACGGATGGCCTCCCGAAGCGATGATTCCCAGGAGCCGTTCTTCTCGACCAGCAGGGTGTGAATTCCTTGTGATTCTGCAGCAGCGATATTTGCAGGGCTGTCGTCCAGGAAGATGGTTTCGTCAGAAAGAATATCTGCATCACGAAGCATGAACTGGAAGATGGCAGGATCGGGCTTCATGATACGTACCTCATACGAGGTATAGCATTTCTCCAGATAACTGCTGAGTGGCCGGTGTGAAAGGCAAAAATCCCTGCCCTCAGCCCAAGCTTGCACAAACGGATTCGTGTTCGAGAGAAGGAAGGTGCGATAGCCTTCGGCACGCAATTGGTCGAGGGTATTCAGTTTGGCTTCGTCCATGGGAGCACCAACATAACCCAACCATGCATGAAGCACCTCGTCGTAGCTGAGAGAACGATGACAGAGTTGCCCCAGTTCCTGGAGGAAGTCATCAGTAGAAAGCAGGCCGGATTCCAACTGCTCGAAGATACCTCGCTGATGAAAGCGATCCAGACGTTGCTCGGCATCGGCAAGACCTATAGCCTTGAAACGCCGGACGGCCTGCTCCCAGGAAAGGTCGAAGAGCACGCCGCCGAAGTCAAATACAATATTCTTAATCATAGGAAGATTCGTTTTTCCGACAGGAAGGCATCAGATATTTTACCATTTACAGACGCCCTCCTGCTTTCTCGTCGAGGTAGCTGTCCTTGAAGCCAAGGAAATACAGCACGCCGTCCAGTCCAATGGTGTTGATACTTTGTTTGGCATTAGCCACCACACGAGGCTTTGCATGGAAGGCGATACCCAGTCCTGCCTCTGAGAGCATCGGAAGATCATTGGCTCCGTCGCCGACAGCAATAGCCTGCTGCAAGTCAACCTTCTCCACTTGGGCTATCAGGCGGAGGAGTTCTGCCTTCCGGCGTCCATCGACAATCTCACCTACATAATTGCCCGTGAGACGACCGTCCTCACCTACTTCCAGCTCGTTGGCATATACATAGTCAATACCCCAGCGCCTCTGTAGGTATTCACCGAAGAAGGTGAAGCCACCAGAGAGGATGGCAATCTTGTAGCCATAGCGTTTCAGGACATACATCAGGCGGTCGGCGCCCTCCGTAATGGGAAGGTGTTCCGCAATGTCCTGCATCACGCTGACGTCCAACCCTTTGAGCAACTTGCACCGTTCTGTGAAGCTCTCCTTGAAATCTATCTCACCACGCATAGCACGGGCCGTAATTTCCTTCACTTGGTCGCCTACCCCAGCACGCATAGCCAGTTCATCGATAACCTCCGTGGTAATGAGTGTTGAGTCCATATCGAAACAGATGAGACGGCGCATGCGGCGGAACATATTATCACGCTGCAGCGAGAAGTCCACTTCCATTTGTGAGCTCAAATGCATGAGGTCTGCCTGCATTTCTGCCCTGTCCTTGGGCTCTCCTCTCAAGGAAAATTCGATGCATGCCCTCACTCCTTCGCGCGGCCCATTGAGCGGAGCTCGACCTGTCAGACGCTTGATGGCATCAATATTGAAGCCCTGTTTGGCCACGATATTGGCCACAGCAGCCATTTGATTGGCCTGCAACTTACGTCCAAGCAAAGTAAGAATGTAGCGATTCTTGCCCTGGCGACCCACCCACGCGGTGTAGTCTTCCTTGCTGATCGGGGAGAAACGGACGACAACACCCAGTTCCGAGGCCTTGAAGAGCACGTGTTTCATCACATGTCCACTGGCTTCCTCGTTCACGCGGATGAGAATACCCAGCGAAAGCGTGTTGTGAATGTCGGCCTGACCAATATCGAGGACGTCACAGTTGTAACGAGCCAAGATTTCCATCATCGAAGCGGTGAGACCCGGACGATCTTCACCTGTAATCTGAATTAGTATGAGTTCTTCGTTCATAAAGAGGTAAATGTTGTTTTATTTTGTGCAAAGGTAGGTAAAAAGTTTAAAGTTTAAAGTTTAAAGTTTAAAGTTTTTGCTTCAAGAGGTGCAAAAAAGTGCATTTTTTGCCTTTACGTACATGAAAAGCATAAAAAATGAAACTCTCGAATAAAAAAACGAGCCACTTTTTTGGTCAGTTCAAAGAAAAGAACTACTTTTGCAGCCGATTTAAGACAAGCGTCTTGCCGACATGGCTCAGTTGGTAGAGCAACGCATTCGTAATGCGTGGGTCCGGGGTTCGAGTCCCCGTGTCGGCTCTGATACCTAAACAATCGCAGATATTCCATGGAAATGGGTGTCTGCGTTTCCTTATTTTAACACGCACGCGCGCATATTGCAGGTAACATGAAAAAGACCACAAAGATAGTGCTCTGGAGCTTCGGCGCAACAGTCGCCGCTGCTGCATTGTTTGCCCTATGGAGTTGGAAGAGTCTGATGAGTACCCCCTTCGACATCACCGAAACCACCTACCTCTACATCCGCCCGATGGACAAGGAAGACGATGTCAAGCAACAACTCCGTGAGGTGGCCAAAGCCCGTAGCCTCAGAGGTTGGACGGTTGCTCGTTGGCTATCGGAATTTCATCCTCGCACAGGTCGCTACGCTGTGGAACCCGGCGAAACAATGTTCAGTGTCTATCGCAAGCTTAAACATGGTAAGCAGGCTCCTGTCCGCTTCACGGTTCCATCGGTCCGTCGGTTGGAGAAACTGGCGGGCGTAATGGCACAGAAACTGATGCTGGATTCGGCCGATGTGGCGTTTGCTTTCTCTGACTCCATCTTTGCCCGCAACTATGGTTATACTCCTACCACCCTACCCGCTCTGTTCATTCCGAATACCTACGAGCTCTATTGGAACACCTCCTTGGAGGCTTTCATGGAACGCATGCAACGTGAGAACAAAGCATTCTGGAACGACGAAGGGCGCAACGAAGCGGCACAACAGATGGGTTTGAGCCACGAGGAGGTCATCACACTGGCCAGTATCATCGACGAGGAGACGGCGAATAATCCTGAAAAGCCTCGAGTGGCTGGAATGTACCTCAACCGCCTACGAATCGACATGCCGCTACAGGCAGACCCCACGGTGAAATTCGCTCTTCACAACGACACCCTGCGCCGCATCCTCAACGTACATTTGCGTATAGACAGTCCCTACAACACCTACCGCAACACCGGATTACCCCCTGGCCCCATTCGTATTCCCTCGGTGGCAGGCATCGATGCAGTACTCCACCATGAGTCGCACGACTATCTCTATATGTGTGCAAAGGAAGATTTCAGCGGCACGCACAATTTCGCTCATTCCTACGCCGACCATCAGAAGAATGCACGCCGCTATCAGCAAGCCCTGAATCGACGTGGAATCAGATGAGCAAGACAATTAATGAAGTCGATATTTCGTTATCACGACATCTCGTTATCACGTTATTACGATATCCCGTTATTACGTTATTACGACATTTCGACATCCCAACATCCCGATAATTTAACCCCCAAAATCCTATATGTCATCCCTTTTAAGATTCAACGTCGTCAGCGAGGCATTCAAGAAACGTCCCATAGAAGTCCCCTCTCCAGCAGAACGTCCTTCTGAGTTTTTCGGCAAATACGTTTTTGACCGCAAGAAGATGTTCCGCTACCTTCCGGCCAAAGTCTACGAAAAGATGATAGATGTCATCGAGAATGAAGCCACACTGGATATGGCAACAGCCGATGCGGTGGCCGAAGGCATGAAACGATGGGCCATGGAAATGGGCGCCACCCACATCACCCACTGGTTCCAGCCTCTGACCGAAGGAACGGCAGAGAAGCACGATGGTTTCGTGGAGCACGACGGCAAAGGAGGTATGGTAGAAGAGTTCACCGGCAAACAACTGGTGCAACAGGAGCCCGATGCCAGCAGCTTTCCCAGCGGAGGTATTCGAAGCACCTTCGAAGCACGAGGCTACTCCGCCTGGGATCCTGCTTCGCCCGTCTTCATTATTGGCGACACGCTGATGATTCCTACCATTTTTATCTCCTATACGGGCGAGGCGCTGGACTTCAAAGCGCCGTTGAAGAAAGCGCTACACGCTGTGGACAAGGCTGCTACCGCCGTAGCACAGCTTTTCTACCCCGACGTGAAGAGGGTGATTTCCAACCTCGGCTGGGAGCAGGAGTATTTCCTCGTCGATGAAGAAATCTACGCAGCACGCCCCGATTTGGTGATGACCGGCCGAACGCTGCTGGGGCATGAATCCGCCAAGAATCAGCAGATGGATGACCACTACTTCGGAAGTATTCCTGAACGCGTGGTTGCATTCATGCGTGACCTTGAAATACAAGCTCTGGAACTGGGCATTCCCTGCAAGACACGTCACAACGAGGCAGCACCCAACCAGTTCGAGCTGGCTCCTATCTTTGAGGAAACGAACCTCGCCGTGGATCACAACATGCTGCTGATGATGCTTATGAAGAAGGTGGCACGCAAGCACGGCTTCCGTTGCCTGCTCCATGAGAAGCCCTTCCTGGGTATCAACGGAAGCGGCAAGCACAACAACTGGAGCCTCTCGACCGATACTGGTATCCTGCTTCACGGGCCAGGCAAGACACCTCTTGACAATCTTCGTTTCATCACCTTCATCGTAGAGACCTTGATGGCCGTCTGGCGCCACAACGGGCTCCTGAAAGCAAGTATTGTCAGCGCCTCTAATGCCCATCGACTGGGAGCCCACGAGGCACCGCCTGCAATCATCTCCATCTTCCTCGGCAAACAACTGAGCCAGGTGCTGGAACACATCGAGGACGGAACCTTCGAAAAAAACATCGGCACCAAGCACGCCATCCATTTGGACATTCCCCAGATTCCGGAACTCCTCATCGATAATACCGACCGCAACCGTACGTCGCCCTTCGCTTTCACCGGAAACCGATTCGAGTTTCGCGCCGTCGGCAGCGAAGCGAATTGTGCCAGTGCCATGATAGCCCTGAATAGCGCCGTAGCCGAAGCGTTGATGGACTTCCGCGAACGCGTGGATAAGAAGATAAAGGAGTTCTCGGAGCACAGCGACTCCACCCCACAGGCCGAACTCACCCAACGCGCCATCCTGGCTGTCTTGCGTGAAGACATCCGTTTGTGCAAGCCCATACACTTCGATGGCAATGGCTACAGCGAAGAATGGAAGCAGGAAGCCGCACGCCGTGGACTGGACGTGGAAGCATCGTGCCCGCTGGTCATCGACCGCTACCTGGACGAGAGCAGCATAAAAATGTTCCACAAAACGAATGTCTTCACACGGGCGGAGCTGGAAGCACGCAACGAAATCAAATGGGAGACCTACACGAAGAGGATTCAAATCGAAGCGCGCATCTTTGGTGACCTCTGTCTGAACCATGTCATACCTGTAGCTACCCGCTACCAAAGCGCACTCATCGACAACGTCCACAAGTCGCGCGAGCTATTCCCGGCAGAAGAAGCCGACCGCCTTTCGGCAAACAACCTTTCGCTCATTCGCCAGATTGCAGGACACACCTGCTATATCACAGAGCACGTCGCACAACTGGTCGAAGCGCGTAAGGTAGCCAACCGCATCGAGAGCGGACGCGAGAAGGCGATAGCATACCACGACACCGTGGCGCCGCTCATCGAAGATATCCGCTATCATACCGACAAGTTGGAACTTATTATCGACGACGAAATATGGCCTCTGCCGAAGTATCGGGAGATGCTCTTCATCTGCTGATATTCTGAACAATGAAACAATCGATGTTCGAAACACTACTCGGCCTGCCGCTCTTCCAGGGCCTGGGTTACGGCGACCTCACCCGCATCCTCGAATCCACACGGTTGGATTTCGAGACGGCAGCTACAGGCAGTGTGCTCATCCAGCAAGACCAACTCTGCGAAGGACTTACATTCGTGTTGGAGGGGGATATCACCCTCACGACCCGCTCGGCAGACCGCACTTGGAGTGTGGAAGAAACGATGGCGACACCTTTTGTCTGCGGACTGGAAGTGCTCTACGGAAGCCTGCGGCACTATCGGCATACCCTGATGACCCGAAGTGAGACGCGCCTCCTGCAGATGGACAAACGTACCGTGGGAGCACTGATAGCCTACTTCGAGGTATTCCGGCTGAACGTAATGAATCTGTTGACGACAACGGTCGTACGGCACGACATGCTTCACTGGCTACCCGCAGAACAGAGTCTGAAAGGGCGCATCCGAGGATTCATGCGCGCCCATGTACTTCGACCAGCAGGAGAGAAGCATTTCCGCATCTCACAACAGAAAATGGGTGAGTATCTGGGCGAAGACAAACGATTCGTCGCCCGTGCGCTCCACGAAATGGAACACGACGGACTGCTACAATTGGAACGGCAGGATATCTTCATCCCTTCATTCGAAGCTCTGTTGAGTGCCAGCTTCTGAACATAGAAAAACATACAATACCCTATAATCCCATTCATAATGAGAGACAACCCTTTCTACGTCAAACACTATAAGACTCCTCACGAGACGGCACCCTTCCACGAAATCCTCCTGGAAGACTACGAACCTGCCATCTTGGAGGGCATCCGTCAGGACGAAGCCTTCATCCAGAGTATCGTGGACAACCCAGAGTCTCCGACTTTCGACAATACCATTGCAGTTACCTCACCAGACGACCTGCTGGAACGTGTCACCAAGGTGTTCTTCAACCTCCTCTCAGCCGAAACCAACGACGAGATGGAGGCACTGGCCCAGAAGATGTCCCCTATCCTGACTGAGCACGCCAACAACATGCTTTTCCATAAAGGGTATTTCCAACGAGTGAAGGCTGTCTGGGAGCGCTATCAGGCAGGTGAAGAACGGGAACTGACGGCAGAGGAACAGACCTTGCTGGAACGCGCTTACGAAGGTTTCGTCCGCGCCGGAGCCGCTCTCGACGAAGAGCATCAGAGCCGACTGCGCGAAATTAACAACGAGATGAGCTTGCTCACCCTGCAATTTTCCCAAAACAACCTCAAGGAAACCAACGCCTACGAACTCCACTTGACCGACGAGTCAGACCTCAGCGGACTGCCAGACTCTGCACGCGAAGCGGCAGCCCTTGCTGCAAAGGAACAAGGCAAGGAAGGATGGCTATTCACCCTTCATGCACCTTCCTACGGACCCTTCATGACTTACGCTGACAACCGTCAGCTTCGGCAGCAGTTATACATGGCAAAGAACACCATCTGCATTCAGGAGAACGAGCAGAACAACGTTGATATCGTGCGCCGAATCGTCAACCTACGCCAAGAGCGGGCACAGCTTCTGGGCTACAAGACCTACGCGGACTATGTGCTCGTCCACCGCATGGCAGAAAATGCAGAAAACGTCTTTCACCTCCTGGACCAGCTGCTGGATGCCTACCTGGAGCCTGCACGTCGCGAAGTACAGGAAATCGAAGACAAGGCACATGAGCTGGAAGGCGAGAACTTCCAACTTCAGCCCTGGGACTTCTCCTACTACGGGCACAAGGTAAAGATGGAACGCTACAACATCGATGCCGAAATGCTCAGACCTTATTTAGAACTCGCGCGCGTGAAGGAGGGTGTCTTCGGTCTGGCCACCCGTCTCTATGGTATCACTTTCCGTGAGAATCCCGAAATCCCTGTGTATCATCCTGATGTGACGGCCTACGATGTCCTTGACCGCGACGGTTCTTTCCTGGCTGTTCTCTACTGCGACTTCTTCCCCCGCAAGGGAAAGCAGGCTGGAGCCTGGATGACCAGCTACAAAGACCAGTGGATTAGCGAGGAAGATGGCAACAGCCGACCACACGTCTCCTTGGTAATGAACTTCACGAAACCAACCGACACGAAGCCTGCGCTTCTCACTTTAGGCGAAGTAGAAACCTTCCTCCATGAATTCGGGCACGCTCTGCATGGCATTTTCGCCAACACACGTTTTGCCTCTCTCTCAGGCACGAGTGTCTTCTGGGATTTCGTGGAACTACCTTCGCAGATTATGGAGAACTGGGCGGTGGAACCCGAGTTCCTGAACACCTTCGCCCGTCACTACCAGACGAACGAACCCATTCCACAAGAACTCATAGACCGTATTGTCCGCAGTCGCAACTTCAACGTGGCCTACGCTTGCATCCGACAAGTCAGTTTCGGACTTCTGGATATGGCATTCTACACGTTGGAACACCCCTTCACGGAAGACCTACAGACATTTGAGGACCAGGCTTGGAAACGCGCACAGCTGTTCCCAAAAGTTCCTGGAACTTGCATGACCGTTCAGTTCAGTCATATTATGGCAGGAGGCTACGCAGCAGGCTACTACAGCTACAAATGGGCCGAGGTTCTGGATGCCGACGCCTTCTCCGTTTTCAAGCAGGCTGGCATTTTCGACCAGCCTACCGCCCAGCGCTTCCGCGACTGCATCCTCTCGCGCGGAGGCACCGAACACCCAATGACTCTCTATCGCCGCTTCCGCGGTCAGGAACCCACAATAGATGCTTTACTCAAACGCAATGGAATCAAATAATAAACTCGACCTTCGCTACCTGCGCATGGCGCGCATCTGGAGCGAGAACAGCTACTGCATACGCCGTCAGGTGGGAGCTCTCGTCGTAAAGAACAAAATGATTATCAGCGACGGCTACAACGGCACCCCCTCAGGATTCGAGAATATCTGCGAGGAAGACGGAGTCACCAAGCCTTATGTCCTCCACGCCGAGGCAAATGCCATCACCAAGATTGCACGCTCTGGCAACAACTCCGAGGGTGCCACACTCTATGTCACGGACTCCCCCTGCATTGAGTGTTCCAAGCTCATCATTCAGGCAGGAATTCGCCGCGTTATCTACGCTCGTGAATACCGCCTTACGGACGGAGTAGATCTCCTGCGCCGGGCTGGAATCCAGGTGGAGCACCTTCCCATCGAGGGATTCGAGTGATGCACACGGTTAACGTACAGGTAATTCTATTTTCATTCTATCACTTTTCATTTTCAGATGAACACCAAATCACGCCTCGTCCCCCTTCTGCTGGCCGTCGCTGTCATCATAGGAATCCTGATTGGCACTTTCTACGCCAGCCACTTCTCAGGCAACCGCCTGAACATCATCAACACGGGTAGCAACAAGCTGAACTACCTTCTGCAAATCATCGACAACAACTACGTCGATACGGTCAACGTCAATGACCTGGTTGAGAATGCGATGCCAGCCTTGCTCTCGGAGTTGGACCCCCACTCCAGCTACATCCCGGCCTCCGAAGCGGAGGAGACAACGGAGGAACTGCGAGGCAGCTTCTCGGGAATTGGAGTACGGTTCACCGTTCAGAAAGATACGGTCAACGTGATGAATGTCATCAAGGGTGGCCCCTCGGAGAAAGTGGGTGTCCTGGCTGGCGACCGCATCGTGGCTGCTGATGACAGCAGCCTCATAGGTATGGAGAACCGCGAAATCATGAAGCGGCTACGCGGACCCAAGAATTCCAAGGTGAAGCTTACCATCCATCGCCACGGACACAAGGAACCGCTGTCCATCACCGTTGTACGAGGAGACGTGCCCGTGGAAAGCGTGGACTCCTACTTTATGCTTAACGAGCACACGGGTTACATCTCCATCGAGAGCTTTGGCGAGAACACCTACCCCGAAATGCTGCTTGCACTGGCACGGCTGAATATGAGTGGCATGAAAGACCTCATCATCGACCTGCGAGGCAACAGGGGCGGATACATGCAGACCGCCATCATGATGGTCAACGAGTTCCTTCCGGCTGGAAAGTTGGTGGTCTATACAGAGGGACGCCATAGCGAACGCGAGGAATACCGGACGGACGGACGCGGAACGTTCCAGCAGCTGCCACTGATTGTACTCATGGACGAAGGCTCTGCTTCCGCCTCTGAGATTTTTGCCGGAGCCATACAGGACAATGACCGAGGAACCATCATCGGACGGCGCTCCTTCGGCAAGGGACTGGTACAGCAACCCATTGAGTTCAAGGATGGCAGCGTTGTCCGTCTTACGATTGCACGCTACTATACGCCCTCTGGTCGCTGCATCCAGAAACCCTACGAGAAAGGGCACGGCGAAGAGTACGAGAACGACCTGATAATGCGCTACGAGCGCGGCGAATTCTTCTCGGCCGACAGCATCCATCAAGAAGGACCTGAGTACAAGACCAGCATCGGACGAACCGTTTATGGCGGCGGAGGTATCATGCCCGATATTTTCGTACCCGAAGACACCACCCTCTATACCTCCTACTTCAAGGAAGCCCAGTGGTCTGGACTCACCATTCAGTATGCATTCCTCTACACTGACCAGAACCGCGAACAACTGAACCGCTTCGACAACGTAGATGAAATGACAGACTGGCTCAAGCGCCAGAACCTCCCAGAGAAGTTCGCACGCTACGGAGAGGAGCACGGACTCAAGCGCCGCAACCTCATGCTTCAACGTAGTACCCCTCTGTTTGAACGCAGCCTGATTTCCAATATCATCTACAACGCACAGGATCAGTCATGGCGCTTGCAATACCTGAGTAAGGATGATCCCGCCGTACAGCGTGCCTTGCAACTGATGCAGGAGGGCAAATCCGTTCCCGAACTACCATCCGAGGAGGACGAAGGTGAGGCAAAAGCTGTCGCACAAACCATGCAAGGCTTTGGTGAGGCACGTCCAGGAACCATGCACGTTCGCTTGGCACGGCTTTCAGCATAACACATTGAAGAATGACTAAGCAAGAATTACGTCAGGAAATCAGACGTCGCAAGGCTGCTTGCTCCACAGAGGAGCGGGCAGCCTTGTCACGTGTGGCCATCGCAAATTTGCTCAGTACACCAGAATGGCTTGCAGCAGAAACAATACTCCTGTACCATTCACTTCCCGATGAGGTGAACACAGACAACCTCATCCGTCATACTTTCCAGCACGGTAAGCGTATCATCCTGCCTGCGGTGACTGGTTATGACTTGGAGCTAAGGGAATACAGCGGTGAGGAGCATTTGGTTGAAGGAGCTTTTCATATTCAGGAGCCTGTCGGTGATGTCTTTACGGATTACTCTTCCATAGACCTCGCAGTCATTCCGGGGGTAGCCTTCACACCTGCCGGTGCACGGCTGGGTCGAGGACGAGGTTATTATGATCGTCTTCTACCGCGCCTTGTCGGAACTTACAAAATTGGACTTTGCTGGAACTTCCAGATTGTGAAGGACATTCCAGTAGAACCTCACGACGTCTTAATGGACAGCGTCGTCTGTTGATTATTTCTCGACCGTAGCTCGAAGAAGAATGACATCTTGGAGGGGACGGTCGAGGGAGTCTGTGGGCTGCGACTGGATGTTCTTGACAACCTTCATCCCTTCGATGACATGACCAAAAACGGTATAGGTACCATCGAGGTGAGGTGAACCGCCTTTCATGAGGTAAGTCTGCCACATATCGTAGGTCATCTCAATGTCGTTTTCGGCGAGCGAAGCCCGTACCTTACCAAGAGAATTCTCACCCCATGAGCGTCCATAGACGATGTAGAACTGGGTCGAGGAACTGCGCTGTTCGGGATTCACATCGTCACCTTCGCGTGCAGCCGCCAAGGCACCTCGCTCGTGGAAGAGCCAAGGAAGGTCAAACTCCGGAGGCAGGGTGTAGCCCAAATCTCCGTCTCCCAGCTGCTTGTCGCGTGGTGGCGATAGCAACTGACCATCAGGGGTGGCGTGGACACGGCTATCAGGATCGCCGCCCTGAATCATGAAATCCTTGATAACACGATGGAAGAGGGTACTGTCGAGGACTCCATCACGTACAATCTTGAGGAAGTTATCCCGATGGATGGGTGTCTCGTCACTCAGCTGCACACGGATGAGACCTGCCGTGGTTTCCATACGGACAACAGCTGGTTTCTGCTTGGGTTTTGCAGTGAGAGACGATGTATCGAAGAGTAGACTCACACAAAGGAGGGAGCAAAGGAGGATGAAGGAAGTCGCTACAATATAGCGACAAGCACGACGAAGACACATAATATTTCAACGTTTCAATTATTCAACGTTTCAACTTTTCAATGTTTCAATTTATTCACTTCTCCAAGGCGGCCAAAGGAATCGAATGCACGACGGGTGGAAAGCCAAAGGGAGAGGATAAGGGAGAGCATGGAGGAAGACATGGTAATAATGACAATCATCATCTGGTACTTGACAGCCACATCGGGCGAAGAACCACCCAGAATCTGACCAATCATGGTGCCAGGCAGCGAGACGATTCCCATGACCGCCATATTGGCGATGCAAGGGGTGAAACTCTTAGTGACTGCTTCACGCATAAAGGGCAGCCACGCCTCAAAGCGGGTGGCACCATTGCCGAGGAGGTAGTAGTAGGTGGCCTGCTCACGCTGAATGCCACTATAGAAAGTACTGAGGGTGAGAACGTTTACGCCAAGCATGTTGCCCATCAGAATGCCCATAATGGGAATAAAGTAGCGGGCGGTGAAAGGCTGATCCAGACGCAAGACGAACAGGAGAAAGAAGAAACCAACGACAAGGGCAGCAATCAAAAAGCCGACAAAGGCGGGCAAGGCAACAATGGAGCGGCGCAACCCTGTACGCTGAGCGGTGGTGTGGGTGGCTATGAGGGCCATGATAATCACCCAGAGGGTATTGAGCCACGGCAAGTCCCACTCAAAGAGATAGCGCAGATAGATGCTGATGAGGAAGAGCTGGACAATCATGCGAAGCGCGGCCACAAGGGTGGGACGGACAAGATCCGTCCGCAGCTTCCAGAGGAAGTAGAGAGGAATGAGCAACAGCAGGAGGCCGATAGCCAGCGAGGTGAGTGAGATGTCCATTTTATTTTGCTTTTTTCACTTCCATGACTCCGACGGGGAATTGCATGGTGGAACAGTGGAGAGAGCCGTGTTGGCGTATGAGGACACGGCAGTCAACGGGAACGATTTCGTGGCGGGGGAAGGCACGCTGGAGTTGACTACGAGCGAGGTCATCATTCGCGGGCTGTCCGTAGGTGGGCAATAGCACAGCGCTATTGAGGATGAGGAAGTTGGCGTAGGTGGCAGGAAGGCGGTGCCCATCATCTGGGTCAAAAATAGGAGATGGCAAAGGTAGCGGAATGGGCTGATAGGAAGCATCTTCATCTGGAGAGGCACCGAGCACACAGAAGGTGCGGAGCTGTTCTTCCATCGCTCGCAGGGATTCATAGTGTTCATCCGCAGGGTCGGTACATTGTATATATGCAATGGTTCCGCCAGGACAGAAGCGGGCAAGTGTGTCAATATGACTATCTGTGTCATCGCCTGCCAGATAGCCGTGGTCTAGCCAGAGGACACGTTCTGCGTGGAAGTAATGGAGGAGGCGTTGTTCTATTTGCTCACGGGTGAGGCCGGGATTGCGGTGGGGCGAAAGCAGACACTCGCTCGTCGTCATCAGCGTTCCACACCCGTCACTCTCTATGCTTCCTCCTTCAAAGACAAAGTCGAGGTGCGGCTCATAAATACCCCTAAGCAACGAACTCCCATTCGCCCCATTCGCCCCATCAGCCCCATTTACCTCATTTATCTCATTCGCCATTCTCCTACAAATCTGATTGTCGAGGTCTGCAGGAAACTTCTTGCCCCAACCGTTGAACTGGAAGTCCAGGAGCAGAGGACCATCGGGAGAGATGAGTGTGAGAAAGGCGTGATCACGAGCCCAAGTATCGTTCGTGGGACACTCGAAATAGCATACCGCAGGCAACAGCCGGGCAGGCAATCGCTCGGCCAGAAGTGTCTGTATGCGGTCTGGCTCAGGAGTAACGATTAGCAGGCGTTCGTCGTGATTCAGTATTTCAAAGGCTATGTGTACAAAGCAGTTATCGACTTCGGGCAGCAGGTCTGCCCAGTCGGTATTGGCGTGTGGCCAAGTAAGCTGTACGCCACTCTGCGGATGCCACTCCGCAGGGAAGAAAGTGCTCCGCAAGTGGGTCTCCTCCTGACGCGGAAGGTCAGGGATGGTGAGATGCAGGGTGAGGTCGCTGATTGTAGGAGTGGAGGGAGTATAATGGAGTGCCATAAAGAGTGGGATTTATCGACATAGAACTGCCCGGCGAGACTAATCGCGGAATCGGAGGGTAAGGTCTTCGTAGGCGTCAATGCGACGGTCTCGCAGGAAAGGCCACCAGCGGCGCACTTGTTCCGAACGCTGGAGGTCGATATCCACGAGGAGGTTTTCAGGTTCGGTCGGCGATGCCTCGGCAAGGAGTTCGCCCTGTGGACCAGCCACAAAGCTACTTCCCCAGAACTGTATACCACGAGTCTGTCCGCTGGGATCAGATTCATGACCTACCCTATTCACCGCCACGACAGGAAGTCCATTGGCCACCGCATGACCTCGCTGCACCAGTTGCCAGGCTTGGCGCTGACGGGCTTGTTCCTCTGGGGTGTCGCTGCTTTCATAACCGATAGCCGTGGGATAGATAAGTAGGTCAGCACCGGCTAACGCCATGAGGCGGGCACCCTCGGGGTACCACTGGTCCCAGCAGACCTGAACGCCTAACCGTCCCACACTAGTCTGAATCGGATGGAATCCGAGGTCGCCAGGGGTGAAGTAGAACTTCTCATAATAAGCGGGGTCGTCAGGGATATGGTTCTTACGGTAAGTGCCTGCGATGCTGCCATCACGCTCGAAAACGACTGCCGTGTTGTGGTACAGTCCCGGAGCACGACGTTCAAAGAGGCTAGTAACAAGCACCAGCTCATGCTTACGGGCCAGCGCACCGAAGAACTCGGTCGAGGGACCGGGAACAGGTTCTGCGAGGTCGAAGTTATCCACCGACTCCGTCTGGCAGAAATAAGGCGTGTTGTGCAGTTCCTGCAGGACGACGAGTTGTGCGCCGCGCTCCGCCACTTCGGCAATAGAAGCGGCGAGACGGCTACGGTTGTCATCGGGGGAAGCCGTGCAGACTTGCTGAATGAGGGCGAGTTTCATAGAGTTGAAAGTTGTTTAGGATTACCTAGGACTACCTAGGTCTGCCTAGGATTGCCTAGTTAAATCAATTACTTTGTCGCAGAACGCCAGAAGCACAGGGTCGTGGCTGACAACGAGCGCAGCCTGGTTCTCCTCATGACACGCCCTGAGTAATGCCAGCGCCACTCGCTGGGTACTTTCTTCATCGAGTGCCGAGGTGGGTTCGTCAAGCAGCATCAGTGGTTTGTGCAGGGCGAGTGCTGCTGCAATAAGCATTCGCTGGCGTTGTCCTCCAGAGAGTTTAGCCGCATCCAGTTCCCCAAGGCTTTGGTCAAGCCCCAACGCTTTTTGAATCGAAGCAATCATTCTTTCGCCATGGAGCGGTATATTGTGCTCCAGCTGATGGGTGAGGCGTATGAGGTCGGCTCCCGTAGCAGCAGGCGGCTGTAGTTCCTGAGGCACGTAGGAGGTCTCGCGCCGGATAGCCTCGATGTGGTGTACATCGAGTGGCTTGCCACACACTTCAATACTGCCCGCCGTCAGAGGCACAAAGCCCAGCACAGCGCGCAACAGCGACGTCTTGCCGCAACCGCTCTCTCCCGAAAGTCCTACGAACTGCCCTGCAGCCACATGCAGTTCGAAGTCGCTGAAGAGAGTCCGTTCTCCAAAGGAGAGGGTTGCGGAACGTAGGTGAAGCATTAGCAGGTCAGTTGGCAGCGGTGAACTCTTCGAGGAAACGCACATCGTTCTCCGAGAACAAGCGCAAGTCCTTCACCTGATATTTCAGGTTGGCGATGCGCTCGATACCCATTCCGAAAGCATAACCCGTGTACTGGGTGCTATCGATGCCATTGGCATCAAGGACAGCGGGATCTACCATACCACAGCCAAGGATTTCAAGCCAGCCAGAACCCTTACACATGGAACAGCCCTTGCCGCCACAGATGGTGCAGCTGACATCCATCTCAGCCGAAGGCTCGGTAAAGGGGAAGTAGCTGGGGCGCAAGCGAATCTTCGTCTCTGGGCCAAACATTTCCTGAGCAAAAAGCAGCAGCACCTGCTTCAAATCCTTGAAGCTAACGTGCTTGTCGATATAAAGGCCTTCTACCTGATGAAAGAAGCAGTGGGCACGGGCGCTGACTGCTTCGTTGCGGTACACACGACCTGGACAGATGACACGGATGGGCGGCTGCTGACGCTCCATGACGCGGGCCTGAACGCTGGAGGTATGGGAACGCAGGATGATATCAGGGTGTGCCTCAACAAAGAAGGTGTCCTGCATATCACGAGCTGGATGATCATCGGCAAAGTTCATGGAACTATAGACGTGCCAGTCATCCTCGACTTCCGGTCCCTCGGCAAGGGTGAAGCCCAGACGGGAGAAGATATCCACGATTTCGTTCTTCACAATCGTGAGAGGATGGCGAGTGCCCAGTGGGATGGGGTACGGGGTGCGGGTGAGGTCGAGGTCATCCGAGAGGGTCTCCTGAGCCGAGGCTTGTGCCTTCAGTTCGTTGATTCGCTCGGTGGCACTACTTTTGAGTTCATTGATTCTCCTGCCGAGTTCTTTCTTCATCTCTGCAGGCACCAAACGGAAGTCTTCCATCAGTCGGCTGATTTCACCTTTCTTGCTGAGATAACGTATTCTCAGCGCTTCTGCCTCTTCAGGAGTAGCAGCTGTCAGCTTGCTGACTTCATCGAGTAATTGCTGGATTCTTTCGAGCATAATATGTGTGTTTCTATTGATTTATATTCAAAAACTGCGCAAAGGTAGCTATTTTCTGCCGAAAAATGCACTTGGAATGGAAAGAAATGCGTAATTTTGCATGATTTTATCAAAAAGGAAAGAAAAAGCACGTAAAAAATGAAAGGAAAATGGGTCTTTGGTACCCTGACAGTTTGTTTACTCGCCGTCGCCTGCATCGAGCAACAGAAGCGTGTTATCCAATCTGTATCCATCTCTTCTTCGTCTTCTGACAACGCATTGGAAGACTCGCTGGCAACAGATGCAGATACGCTGTTGCTGGACGAGGAGTTTTCCGACGAGCCCCTTCCGTCGAACGTTGACGAGGTCTTCGACGATTTCCTTTTCCTCTTTGAACATAGCAACCGCTTCCAGCGCCATCGTGTGCGTTTCCCGCTGCCCATTACCGACGCCGAGGGCAATCGCCAGGAGCTGAACCGCAACCAATGGACGCACCATTCCATGTCGTTAGGACAGGAATTCTGCACCGTCCTGTGGAACTACCGCCGACAGATAGACCTCTCCATGGACGAGAATCAGCAACAGGCGCGCGTGGAACATATTTATCTTCACAGCCGAATCGTGGAATCCTTCGGTTTTGAGCGCGACAGCCTGAGTGGTGAGTGGAACCTCATCAGCCAATCCAGCATTCCTTTCGACGAGTACCCCCAGAGCGACTTCCTGGACTTCTATCGCGACTTCGCCACCGACAGCGCTTTCCAGCGTCGTCACGTCCACGACCCGCTGCGTTTTACCATGGCCGCAGAGGACTCGGAAGAAGAACCCATTGAGGGGACGATAGACGTTGACCAATGGTTCGAATTTGCACCGGAGCTCCCCAAAGCCGTACTCGTCAATATTCAATATGGTCAGCAGTTCTCCAACCCCAACCGCATGGTGATGCAAATGCGAGGATTCAGCGATAGTATGCAAAACATCTTTGTCTTCCAGAGAAATGCCAACGGACGATGGAGACTGACGGAGTTTGAGAATTGAAATACGTTTTCCCATGAACATTATAGAGAACTGCTCACTGCTTGAGCACAACACGTTCGGCATTGCAGCCACCGCCCGCCGTCTGGTGGAATATTCCACGGTGGAGGAACTACAGGATTTTATCCGACAACGGAACCTTGAGGGCGACCGTACTCCGCAGCTCCACATTGGTGGCGGTTCGAACCTGCTGTTCCTCAAGGACTTCGAAGGCACCGTACTCCACAGCCGCATTCTCGACCTTGAGGTCATTCGCGATGAGTCCGAGGAGGTCTGCGTCCGTGTGGGCGCAGGCTGGGTCTGGGACGAATGGGTGGAGCAGGCTGTAGGCAAGGGATGGTATGGACTGGAGAACCTCTCGCTCATCCCAGGCGAGGTGGGAGCCAGTGCCGTCCAGAATATCGGAGCCTACGGCGCCGAAGCCAAGGACTTCATTCTGAAGGTGGAAGCCGTGGACCTGCAGACGGGCGAACAGCGTCGGTTCTCCACGGAGGAATGCCAATACGCCTATCGCCACAGCATCTTCAAGG
This sequence comes from Bacteroidaceae bacterium, assembly GCA_017535725.1. GTDB lineage: Bacteria > Bacteroidota > Bacteroidia > Bacteroidales > Bacteroidaceae > Physcousia. Next base: position 59,963 of record JAFXTO010000010.1, on the reverse strand, counting down.
CTGAGCTGCGAGGCCGTTATGCCGTGACGCACGTTCATTTCCTCCTCAACCACCACTTCCGCCCAAATCTCGATTATGGAGCCCTGCTACAAGCGCTCTCGAAGAACGGAGTGGAAGCAGGACAGGTGGATGCCAACCTGCTTCGCAGAACCATCATCGACCTGCGCAACAGCAAGCTACCTGATCCCAAACAACTGGGCAACGCGGGCAGCTTCTTCATGAATCCCATTGTGCAGCGGTCTGTCTACGAACGCATTGCAGAACAATACCCCAATGTCCCTCACTACGACGTGGACGCCAAACGGGTGAAGGTTCCTGCCGGGTGGCTGATAGAACAATGTGGATGGAAGGGCAAGGCATTAGGCCGTGCCGGAGTCTACGAGAGACAAGCCCTGGTGCTCGTAAACCTCGGTGGCGCCACAGGACATGACATCGAAGTCCTCTGCCACACCATTCAGGACGATGTACGCCAACGCTTCGGCATCGAGATTTCGCCCGAAGTGAATTTCATATAATAACCATCTCCATAAATTTACTTGAAGCGTTTCAGCAAGAAGCGGGGATTGCAGCGGAGGTAGATTCCGAACGAAAAATTATTGGAGAACGTGGCGGGCTCTGTGCTTCCATCAGCATGAGTCAGCCGACCTGCCGCCAGCGGATAGGCATCCACCTTGGCCCCCAGCGTATATTCACGGGCAAAGGTATGGTGCCATTCGAGCCCAACGTGGGGCGTCAACAGATGTGCAAAGCGGTCACCTTCTTCTTTCTGCGAGAGGGTGCTGTAGAAAGGAGCTCCATAGAGCGAGACGAAATCGCGGGCGGCAAAGAAACCTGCAAAAGCACGGAAATTGTATGCGAATTCGGCTGACACGGACAGCGAGCCTCCAACTCCTGTGTTGAACGGCCAAAGGTGACCACTCTGCTGCCAGCAGCCGAGGGCTGCTACTTCGGCTGTCAGGCGTCGCAGCACACGTCCCTTGGCATTCCATTGCATGCCCAGTCCTACCCCTCCGTTCGTGATGGTCTGTACCCCCATAGAGGTGGTATCTTGTTCACCGCCACGGTGCTGAACAAGGATATCTATAGGGATATACCAATTTATACAGTTCTGGTTTCCATTCAGTTGTATGCGTTGGTTAAAGCCTACCGTGAAGGCTTCCTGATGCGTGTCTTCCTCAAAGATATAGCTCTGCCAGTTCAGCCACGCATCCATCCGCCAACGAGGCAGTTCGACTATCAGCTGGAATCCCATTTCAGGGTCTTGTGTCAGGTTGATTTCAGGATTCATCAGGGGTTCCATCACTCGGTGATTGGCTCCTCCGTAGATGTCGCCGAGGACGAAAGTCACCTTTCCTAATCGAGCCTGTGCACGGAAAAAAGGCAACAGATGAGCTCCACTTTGGTATTGGTCACCCTTCCACCTTCCTATATCGTGGTAGGCATAGCAGGGATATTTGTTGGCCCCGTTGAAGATGAGCGCATGCAGTCCCGCCTCTAACCGCACAGCATCCAAAGGCTGATAGGTCAACTTCGGTTGTAGCCATAAGCCGGGCAACGAATAGCCTTTCGACTGCTGGCCTTCGAACTCATTGTCCTTGAAGAACGAGATATTGTCCAACTCGAAATAGAGGGTACGGGTGTCATCATAGCTCAGATGAGTATCTGAGGCTGATAGCCGATAGGCCAGGTCTTGCGCAGAGATGGTAGTCGTCGCAAGCAGAGCAAGGGAGAAAAGAGAGGTACGCATACACATGCAAATTGTTAATTTGCTTGCAAAATTACATATTGTTTTCGATTGAACTACACTTTACATGCATTTATTTTGCTCCTGACGGAAAAAAAACATACTTTTGCACGCAAAAAGGAAGAAAGAATGACCAGAAAACAGCGATATGAAGCCGTCATCGCATACTTTGAAGAAGCGATGCCTGTAGCGGAAACCGAGTTGCACTACACTACAGATTTCCACCTATTGGTGGCCGTGATGCTCAGCGCACAATGCACCGACAAACGTGTGAATCTCGTCACCCCTGCCCTCTTCGAGGCTTACCCCTCGCCGGAAGCCATGGCCGCCGCCTCAGAGGAAGAAGTGCTGGAATACATCCGCAGTGTCAGTTATCCGAATTCCAAGGCACGCCACCTCGTGGCCACCGCCCGCCAACTGGTAGGACGCTTCGGTGGCAAGGTGCCCGAGACGCTGGAGGAACTGACTTCGCTGCCAGGCGTGGGACGCAAGACGGCCAATGTGGTGATGAGTGTCGCCTTCGGACAAGCACGCATGGCTGTGGACACCCACGTCTTCCGCGTCAGCCACAGGCTGGGACTCGTTACGGAGAAAGAACGGACACCATTAGCCGTGGAAACAGAATTGGTCAAGTACTTTCCAGAAGCTGTCGTGCCACGCGCACACCACTGGCTGATTCTCCACGGAAGATATGTCTGCACGGCCCTCCGACCCCACTGTTTGGAGTGTGGATTACAGCATGCGTGTGCGTACTTTAATAAAAAGTCTTAAATTCTTTGGACGTATCAGCGGAAAAGTGTATTTTTGCGCCCGAATTCTGAAAAGAACTCACCAACTCATAAACTCACCAACTTAACAACTCATAAACTTCAGAACTTACAAATTTAACAACTCATAAACTCACCATCTTAAAAACTTAATTAACAATGACTATTCACGATTACAAATTCGCTGGCAAGAAAGCCATCGTACGTGTAGACTTCAACGTGCCCCTCGACGGCAACGGCAACATCACAGACGACACCCGCATCCGCGGTGCCCTGCCCACCCTGAAGAAGATTCTGGCCGACGGCGGTGCCCTCATCATCATGTCCCACATGGGTAAGCCCAAGGGCAAGGTGAACCCCAAGCTCTCCCTGCAGCAGATTGTTCCCGCCGTGAGCGCTGCCCTCGGCGTGGAAGTTCAGTTCGCCCCCGACTGTGCTAAGGCACAGGAGCAGGCCGCTGCCCTGAAGGCTGGTGAAGTCCTCCTCTTGGAGAACCTCCGCTACTATCCCGAAGAGGAAGGCAAGCCCGTGGGTATCGACAAGGCAGATCCCGCTTACGATGCAGCCAAGAAGGCCATGAAGGAAAGCCAGAAGGAGTTCGCCAAGACCCTCGCTTCCTACGCAGACTGCTACGTGATGGACGCTTTCGGTACGGCTCACCGTCGTCACGCTTCCACCGCTGTCATCGCCGACTACTTCGATGCCGACAACAAGATGCTCGGCCTGCTGATGGAGAAGGAAGTACAGGCTGTGGACAACGTCCTGACCAACATCAAGCGTCCCTTCGTCGCCATCATGGGCGGCAGTAAGGTGAGCACCAAGATTGGTATCATCGAGAACCTGCTGGGCAAGGTTGACCGCCTCATTCTCTGTGGCGGCATGACCTACACCTTCATGAAGGCTCATGGCGGCGAAATCGGCGGCAGCATCGTGGAGCTGGACAAGCTCGACGTGGCCCTTGGCGTTGAGGAACTCGCCAAGAAGAACGGCGTAGAGCTGGTGCTGGCTGAAGACAGCGTGTGCTCCACTGGCTACGACTTCGCTAACTTCTGCCAGAAGCCCGGTGCTGAAATCAAGACCTTCCCCTCCAACGCTATCGAAGAAGGCTGGGACGGCCTCGACGTGGGTCCCATCAGCCAGGCGAAGTTCGCCAAGGCCATCGAAGGTGCCAAGACCATCCTCTGGAACGGTCCTGCTGGCTGCTTCGAGTGTGACGACTTCTGTGCCGGCAGCCGCGCCGTAGGTGAGGCTGTAGCCAAGGCTACCGCAGAAGGTGCCTTCTCGCTCATCGGCGGTGGCGACAGCGTCGCTTGCGTCCACAAGTTCGGTCTCGAAGACAAGGTCAGCTACATCTCCACCGGCGGCGGTGCACTCCTCGAAGCCATCGAAGGCAAGGTGCTCCCCGGAGTAGCTGCAATCAAGGGTTAAATAAATAAACCTGACAACAGCAGGCCCTTCCTTCTCCCTCATTGCACCGTGGGAAGGAAGGGTCTGTCTTTAGGAAATGCACAAACCACCCATCTTAAATGATTGCAGCATCACGAACCTTTAATTGCAGCATCACGATTGTGCAATTGCAGGTTCATGACCGTGTAATTGCAGGTATACGATGCTGCAATCATTCAACATGCCTATGAAACGAATCATCTTGTGGCTCTTAGCTATAGGTCTCCTTTCTGCTTGCCACTCCTCTCCCACCCTCTCGCCGGAGGAAGTGGCGCGTCGCGACTCCGCAGCCTTGCATGTGGCTCTCCTGCCAGTGGCAGACTGCTTCCCGTTCTACATCGCCCAGCGTTCCGGCATTTACGAGCGGCTCGGCCTCGACCTGCGCATCCTCACCTTGCAGGCACAGCTCGACACCGACACCGCCCTACTCCACGGCCGCGCAGAGCTGGTGTACAGCGATCTGGTGCGCGCCATCATGATTCAGCAGACCGACACCTTCGACCTCCGTGCCATTGCGTCCGCGCCAGCTGAGTTGGACCTCATCACAGCCCGTCGTGGACGTGTTCGTTCGCTAAACCAGCTGAAAGAACGCATGGTAGCCGTGGCGCGCCACAGCATCACCGACTACTGGAGCGACCGCCTGATGGACTCCGCCCGTATGACACAGACTGATATCTTCCGGCCACAAATCAACGATGTACGCATCCGTACGGACATGATTTGTAACGGTACGATGGACGCCGCCTTCCTGCCCGAACCATTTGCCCATGAAGCCCTCTTACGAGGCAACACCAGGAACTTCTCCACCCGTGGTCTACAGCCCCAGCTGGGCGCCTATCTCGTTCCTACCTGGGTACTGGGCGACAGCACCCGCACGCGACAGCTGCGCCTCCTCTTCCAGGGCTACGAAGAGGCACGGACCCTGCGCGACAGCATTCCCTCCCTCCTGCGAGACCTGTGCCTGACACCTGACTCCATCGTGGACTCCATCGCCCGAGCCCTGCCTGCTTTCCAGCCACTGGAACGGCCATCCAAGGAACAAGCCGACGCCGCACTCCGTTGGCTGAGCACCAGGGAAAAAGCCGGGCAAAAATATACAACAGACACCTTAATAGTAGATTTCTATGGACTTAAAAGCATTCAATAAGCTGTACTCCGAGGCCGTCGAAGGCATCGCTGAACGACGCGTGTTAGACACCATCGCCCTCATCGAAGCTATCAACGCCGATGTCACCGAGAACAGCAAGCAGCCCCCAAAGAGTAACCTGTCTGAACAATACCATACGATACTGCAGCAATTTACGGCTGGACGCAAAGACGCTATGAACGATGAGTACCTGTGCTCCCTCATCGACACCCTGGAAACAGCTCGCTTCAACTGGTTGACAAGCCACAAGCCCACGTCCTACAGCAGAATAGCTTCTAAACTGTCCGACTACTCCACAGCAGAACTGACAGACCAAATCCAGCGGACAACACGCAGTTATCTGGGTTTGAGAGCCTACAGCGAGGCGCTCGATGCTGCCTTCGGTATCGCATGGTGCTGCCAGATAACTTGCACCGACGCCCTCCTCGAGAGCCTCAAGGCTGCCGACAACTTCACGCGCAGAGTTCTCGTAGGCGGACTGTTGTTGGGCGTGCTCGACAGCTTCTCCATAGATAAAATCAATGTGCTGCTAAGCATGGTCAATATGGTCGACGAAACACTTGGAAGGAGCGACATCGACGCCAACGAAGACCAGATGCTCGAAGACGAGAATGCAAGCAACGACCTCCTCGTACGGGTCTTCGTGGCACTGACACTCATCGCACAACGCTACAAGCACTACCTTCCTTTCTACCACACCACGTATAGCGAGCTGTATGAGTTCTTCCACTCTGAATTCGTTCTGGCCAAAGCCCCTGAACTGCTGCACGCCTTTGTCTGCCAGTCACTCACAGACCGTGTGGGCAAGCGCGTGGACGACATCCTTCCCATCGTAGAGGAAGCCTTCAAGAACCAGCAGACATTCCTTGGCTCAAACCACGAAGAGAATGAAGACGAAGAGAAGAAAGAGAAGGAACCAGGCTTCAATATACAAGTGGCGAAAATAGAGCTCAAGGCCGGTAAGAAACTGTTCGAGAAAATGGCCAACTACGCCGCATCTGTAGATATCATGCGCCGCAACGACATGGATGTCAACCATAGCAACTTCATCCACATGAAGCGGTTCGAGTTCTTCGACCACATCGCCCACTGGTTCTATCCCTTCAACATGAACGAACCAATCATCCATATTGGCCTCCATCATCCCGACGGCAAGCTGGACAAGATGACGCTCAACATCATGAACCACAGCCGTTTCTGTGACAGCGACCGCTACTCCTATGCCGCCATGATGGCATATCTGCGCCGCGAAGGAGGCCACTCCATCAGCGACAGCGTGCGCGACCAGATAGAAAGCATGAAGGAGGATGACGACGATGCCCTCTACGGCCTCTTCGAGAGCGAGGAAAGCCAACTGAACCCATTCACCAACTTCTGCCAGACCTGTTACCGATACTTCCACAGCCAGCAGGTGGGCCAGCAATACGACTACACCTTTGCACCCACCGATGACATCATCCTGCCCACGCTCCCCATCTTCGAGGATGTGTTCATGGAAATCGGCCTCATCCAGGACAGCGTGGAAGCCTACCTGCAAATGGGCGACAACGAACATGCCATCATCCTGTTGAACTACATGATGGAGCACTTCGGCACCACGGCCAGCGCCTTGGAACAGAAAGGACGTGCATTGATGTCACTCCGCCAGTGGCGCAGCGCGATCGGCTGTTTCCAGCAGCGCGTGCTCATGGAGGAAGACCCCTTCTCCGAGCTGTGCATGGCACGCTGCTTCGAGGCGTTGCACGACTGGGAAAGCGCCCTGCCACTCCTTATCACGGAAGACGAGCGGCTGGAGGGCAAGGACGCATCTATTATCGAAGAGATAGCGCGCTGCCTTATTCAGCTTAACTCCTGGGAAGAGGCCGTTCAGCGATTCTTCAAGCTGGAGTTCATGGGACAAAACCTCACCGTCAGTCAGCGAGGCATCGGATGGTGCTCCCTGCATCAGGGGAAATACGAGCGTGCGGAACAATACTACCGCCAGCTCATAGACAAAGCCCGGCGCAAGCAATGGGAAGACTACATCAACCTCGGACACGCACTTTGGCTCCAAGGACGCACCACGGAAGCCGTGGAAGCATACCGCCAGTTTGTGGCCGCCTTCAACCGCACAAAGGAAAACCAGCGTCATCATTTCAAGCACTGGACAGAGGCATTCCACGAGGATGCCACCAACCTGCTCGCTGCCCATTTCACGAAGGACGAGCTGGCACTCATGCAGGACGCAATAGTTCAGAGCTAAGTAACCGTTTAATAATAATTCGGTACATTAAATGGAAACGAAGAAAGAAATGTCAGCAGACGGAATCCTGAAAAAGATCTGTAACTACATCTCAGAATACATGGGCGTGCTCGTGGTGTTGGTCGCCGCCCTTTCGTTAGGAATACCAGCCGCATTCACATGGATGGACACCAGGACCATCAATCCAATGCTCGGCGTAATCATGTTTGGCATGGGTCTGACGCTGTCGCCCTCCGACCTGCACATCGTTATCAGTCGCCCCAAGGAGATCCTCATAGGCTGTCTGGCACAGTTCACGGTGATGCCCCTGTTGGCCTTAGGACTGTCGTGGGCCTTCTCCCTGCCGAAGGAGCTGGCATTGGGTGTCATCCTCGTGGGTTGCTGCCCGGGTGGCACGGCCTCCAATGTCATCACCTATCTGGCAAAGGGGGATTTGGCACTCTCCGTGGGCATGACAGCCGCCTCCACCCTGCTTGCTCCCCTGCTCACTCCCCTACTCGTCTGGCTCTTGGCGGGAACGATGGTCAACGTGAACACCGCAGGCATGTTACTGAGCATTGTCTATGTAGTCATTGCACCTATTGTCGTCGGCCTGCTATGCCAGCGCTACCTGCCAAGGATGACTCAGCACATCGTCCCCTACCTTCCAGCCTTCTCTTCCCTCACCATAGCCTTCGTGGTGGGCATCGTTGTTTCGCACAATGCAGACCGCCTCTTGGTCGGAGGCCTGTTGATTGCGGTGGTGGTCATCCTTCACAACCTCTGCGGACTGGGCTTCGGATATCTCATCGGACGGTTGTTACGGCTGCCCGAGGCAAAGCAGCGGGCGATAGCCATTGAGGTAGGCATGCAGAATTCCGGCCTGGCCAGCAGCTTGGCCACCATTCATTTTGCCGCCTATCCCCTCGCCACCATCCCCGGCGCACTCTTCAGCGTATGGCATAATATCAGCGGCGCACTCTTTGCCCGCTTCTTCGCAGTCAAATCGAAGAAGGACGGACAGCGGTAAAACACTACTCCCTCCCACGCTACGACAATGATAACCAAAGACAGCATAGAGACCGCATATAGCTTTCTGCATCAGAAGCAGAATGTCTACCTCCATTCCACCCTCGACTGGCAGAAGGATGACATCGAATATGCCATCAGTTCGTATGTGGATGATATGAGCCCGGAACTCTACGACGCCATATCCGCCGGCAGAACAGATTTCCTGCGAGACCACAAGCGTTTCGGAGAGGATATCATGTCGGCCGTACAGCAATTAGAAGCCATGCTGTAACAGTCCATTTGAAAAAGTCCTGAAAGGACTGTAAGCTACCAGCCCAAGGCGGCGCCCTGGGTTATTATGTAGAACAGTCTATTCGCCCTGAAAGGGCAAAAGCATAAAATTTATCAGAAGAACCCGCGGAAGAGGCTGAAGAAATGACCGATGAAGCGGTGACCGAAGTTATAGTTGCGGCGATAGTCGTCGGCAGTGAAGGGGAGGCACTGTTGCTTGTCCATCTCGAAGATACGCTGCAACTCGTGGGTGGTGGGCTGGTCGAGGATGAAGCTGTTAACTTCATAGTCATAGAGGAAACTGCGGGCATCGAGGTTCGTACTTCCAATGGTACACAGACGGTCGTCAATCATCATCACCTTGGAATGATGGAAGCCCGTCTGGTTGTATAGGACGTCCGCACCGCGCTTGGCTAACTTCTTCATCTCCAAGGCCACTATATCCGGGGTGATGGGCACGTCGCTCTTGGCCGAGACCATGATTTCCACCTTGACACCACGCTTCAGCGCACGGCGAAGGGCACGGCGCACGCTCTTCACGTTCGTGGGATAGGGATTCACAATCTGTATGTGATGCTGGGCGGCATCGATGGCGGCGACATAGGCCTGGCGCATGCGTTTGGAATCCTTGTAGGGACGGCGATCTACGACTCCTATGAGTTTCTGTCCTGCGGTGGAGGTCGTGTCGGGCAGGAGGTGGAACTCCTCTGCCGAACGCACTCGTGGTATAAACAGCCGGTCGGTCTCTGGGAGGAAAGAGGTACCCACGGCCTGCGGCGCATAAATCTCGTTGAGCAGCACCTCACCCGTCTGCTGCCACCACATGCGGGCAAAGATAGCTTGGTAGTGAGCCACGACGTCGCCCGTCAGTTCCATGTGAATATCACGGAACTCGCCATATTCGGGACGGCCGTGGATGTAGTAGTCCGCCACATTCATCCCGCCAGCGTAGGCCACGGCTCCGTCGATGACTACAATCTTACGGTGGTCACGGTGGAAGGCATGGTTGAACCAAGGGAAGCGCATGGGGTCGAACTCTGCCACCTTGATGCCCTTCTCGCGGAACTTGTTCAGATGACGTTTTCGCAAAGGGCTGTCGTTGCTGCTGTTGCCAAAACCATCGAACATGGCGCGCACCTCCACACCTTCCATGGCCTTCTGCCCAAGGAGGTCGAAGAGGGCAAGACCGATGCTGTCGTTGCGGAAATTGAAATATTCCAGATGAATGAAATGCTTGGCCTGTCGGATGGCGGAGAACATGGCCTCAAACTTATCGCGCCCCGTATGAATGAGGGAGATGCTGTTGTTGGAAGTAAACGTTACGCCCAACTGTTGTTCGAAAGCACGACGCACAATGCTGTCAGCGGAGAGCACTTCGCCCAGCGGTTCCTGAGCCCGTCCGCCCAACGACAACAACACGCAAGCAACAATCAGCAAGAATACTCGTCTCATCTACACCACACAACTGAAGGAATCCACAATTCCGATAAGGTGATGCTCCTCGTCGGTTACCAGCACGGCATGAATCTTGCAGCGGAACATCAGCTGCTGTATCTCGTTGATTTTCATATCCTCGCGGACGCACTTAGGGGAGGTCGTCATCACGTCCGAGACGTTTACGCTGAAGAATCGGTCTTGCAGACGCTCCATGGCCCGACGCACGTCGCCATCGGTGATGATACCTGCCACACGGCCGTCGGCGGTCACAGGAACGACCAATCCCAGACGGGAACGGCTGACGAGGATAACGGCCTCGGACAGCGGAGTGGACGTGGAACAGACAGGAAGGTCTTCCGTGCGCATCACGTCGCGTGCCGTGGTCAGCAGACGACGTCCCAGCGAGCCGCCGGGATGAAACTGGGCATAGTCGCGTGCCTTGAAGTGGCGCACTTCCATCAATGCGATGGCCAACGCATCGCCAAGCGCCATCTGTGCCGTGGTGGAACTGGTGGGAGCCAAGTTCAGGGGACAAGCCTCGTGGGGCACATGAAGCAAGACGTGGTGGTCGGAATGGCGAGCCAAGAGGGAATCGGCATTGCCGGAGACACCGATGAGCGTTATCTTGCGTTCACTAAGCGAAGGGATGATACGCAGCAATTCGTCGGTATTACCGCTGTTGCTCAGGGCGATGACGATATCCGAAGTGGATATCATACCCAAATCACCATGGAAGGCGTCCAAAGGATTGAGGTAGAAAGAGGGGGTTCCCGTGCTGGCAAGGGTGGCGGCGACCTTGGCGGCGACGTGGCCGCTCTTGCCTACGCCGGTGACAATCACCTTGCCCTGGCACTGGGCTATCAGCTCCACCACGCGGTCAAATTCATCGTCCAACTGAGGTATGATGTTCAGGATGGCATCTGCCTCATCACGCAGACAACGCACGGCAACGTCACGTACATTTATACTATTTACCATTTCATTTAGGTCTGTTCTATTTTTTTGCGGCCGTCGTTATTTCGTTATCACGTTATTACGTTATATCGTTATTACGTTATTACGACAAATAATCGGCCGCCACATTTTCAATCTTTCAACTTCGTTGACTTTTGTCACGACTCGGCCATTTGAAAGCCAGCTTTCATGGCACTCGCAGCTCCAAAAGTTCAACTTTTCAATCTTTCCGCTCGGCACCTTGCGACGCTTGACACTTCAAGAACTTTTCAACTTTACTATGACTTTCTCCAAGTCCTCCAACCGCAACATATTGGGTCCGTCGCTGAGGGCGTGGTCAGGGTCTGGGTGCGTCTCGAAGAAATAGCCGGTAGCACCGAAAGCCTTGGCTGCCAATGCCATCGATGGCACGAACTCGCGGTTGCCACCCGTCTTTCCTCCGGCAGCACCAGGACGCTGGACGCTGTGGGTACAATCCATGATGACACGCGGTGTCCACTGCAACATATCCGGGATATTACGGAAGTCCACGACCAGGTTGTTGTAGCCGAAGGAGTTGCCCCGTTCCGTCAGCCACACCTCATAGGCGCCACTCTCGCGGCACTTCTCCACGGGGTATCGCATATCCTGGCCGGAGAGGAACTGGGCTTTCTTGATATTGACCACCTTGCCTGTGCGCGAGGCCGCTACCAATAAGTCCGTCTGCCGACAGAGGAAAGCCGGTATCTGCAGCACATCCACGACTTCGGCAACGGAAGCTGCCTGATACGATTCGTGAATGTCGGTGAGCAGACGCAAGCCATGTTTTGAACGGACATCAGCCAGCATCTGCAAACCACGCTCCAAACCCGGTCCGCGGAAGGAAGAGAGGCTGGTGCGGTTGGCCTTGTCGAACGATGCCTTGAAATAGACGTCGAGATGATATTTCTTTTGGAGGCGGACCAGCTCAGAGGCCACCACATCGAGCACTTCAGCGCTCTCGATGACACAGGGTCCTGCAATGAATAGAGGTTCCAATGACTGTTCAGTGTTTTAAGTTGAGAGTAGGGAGTTTGACTCCCATTTCTGCGTTTCGGGGTGCAAAATTACAGGAAAACGCGCGCGTGAGCAAGTTTTCGAGCAAAAAACCGCCGTTCTTTCCGATTATTTGGACAAAAAGAACTACTTTTGCACCCGAAAAGTGCGAGAGACCCTGCTCACACACGATTTTCAAGCCACAATAACCATCTGAAATATGAATCGAGTCATCATCAATTGCTACGAAGATTTCGAACAATTACTGGGAAAGGAAATCGGTACTTCGGACTACCTACAGGTAGATCAGCAGCGCATCAACATGTTTGCCGACGCCACGCTGGACCATCAGTGGATTCACGTCGACGAGGAACGTTGCAAGCTGGAGAGCCCCTTCCACCAGACCATCGTCCACGGATACCTCACCCTTTCTCTCCTACCCTACCTCTGGGACCAGATTATCCAGGTCAACAACCTCGAACGGTTAGTAAACTACGGCATGGACAAGATGAAGTTCGGACAACCCGTACTCAGCGGACAGAGTGTACGATTGGTCACCTCCATGGAAGCCATCGCCAACCTGCGCGGAGCCATCCGCATGAGCATGCGCTTCAAAATTGAAATTAAGGAGACCGGCAAGACGGCGCTGGAAGGAATATCGACATTCGTCTATTACTTCAAGAAACAAGCCTGACCTATCAACCAATCATCTCACAACGCACACGACACAACCCCCTCTATGGCACAAAATAAATTCAAGGGTCTGGGCATAGCGCTCATCACACCCTTCAAGGCCGATGGGAGCATTGATACCGATGCACTCATCCGCCTCGTAGAATACCAGATAAAGAACGGCGCCGACTTCCTGTGCATCATGGGAACGACAGCCGAGACACCCACCCTGACCTCTGATGAGAAACGTTGGCTGAAGGCACTGCTCGTGGAACGGGTGGCTGGACGAGTACCGTTGCTCATGGGTTGCGGAGGCAACTGCACCACGGCCGTCGTCAACGAACTGCAGCAGACTGACTGGAGCGGTATAGACGGAGTACTGAGTGTTTGTCCCATGTACAACAAGCCCTCGCAGGAAGGACTGTACCAGCATTTCCGCGCCATCGCACAGGCATCGCCCGTACCGGTGGTATTATATAATGTACCTGGGCGCACGGGCGTGAACATGACCGCCGAGACGACGCTGCGTCTGGCTCGCGACTTCGAGAATATCGTGGCTATCAAGGAAGCCAGCGGCAACATCACCCAGATGGACGACATCATCAAGAACAAGCCGCAGGGCTTCGATGTCATCTCGGGTGACGACGGCATCACCTTCCCTCTGATAACCCTGGGCGCCGTGGGCGTCATCAGCGTTATCGGCAACGCCCTTCCCCGTGAGTTCTCGCGCATGGTGCGTCTGGCTCTCCGCGGCGACTATGCCTCGGCCCTGCACATCCACCACAAGTTCGCCGAACTCTTCAAGCTCCTTTTCGTCGACGGCAATCCCGCAGGTGTCAAAGCCATGCTCCACGCCATGGGAATGATAGAGAATCAACTGAGACTGCCGCTGGTGCCCACTCGTCTGACCACGATGGAACAGATTTCTGCCATCCTGCGCGAGCTGGACATCAAGTACTAAAGACTGCAACAACTGAATAAGCAACTGGTAAGCATCCTATAAAATCCCCGCCATCTCAGACCGAGCAGATGGCGGGGATTTTTCTATAGTCGTATTTTCTTTCCGTTCAGGATGTAAATGCCTGGAGTAAGGTGTCGTCGCCACGTGCCGTTCAACACCTGCTGCGAGGGGGCCACCAGCGCAGGGCTATCGGGACATCAGTCTTGCAGCATGGAGGAATCGGCAGGCAAGATGGGGGCGATGGCATCATCGGCCGTGGAAGCGGGCGTTCCGACAGGTGCATTGATGACCGCAGGCAGGGTATTCGTGCTGGCGACCAACTTGGGCATCAGGGCCTGAAGGATGAACCCCACCGTCATCAGGGCTGCCACGGAGAGGATGTTGGAAATGATGGGCACCAGACGCACGCGGCGTTGTGTACGCCGACGTTGCTCCTGCCTACGCTGCGCTTCGTCCCACGAACGCATCTGCTGACGCAGACGCTGCTCGGCAGCCAATTCGTTGACTATCAGTTCATCGAGGGCATCCAGCCGCTCGGGATCTTCGATGTTGTATTTGTTCTCCATATTTAATACTCCTTTCTTTAGGTCTGTTGGTTATTGTTTACTTTCAGATGCTCATGTGCAGACGGCTGAAGCGTTGTTTGACGACGTCCCGCAGGCGTTGCATACATTTGTACTTGCTGGTCTTCAGTCCCACCTTGGAGGTGTTCTCCGGGCGTATGGCCAGAATCTCGTCGAGCGAACGTTGTTCGTAGTAGAAGAGTGTCAGTATCTGGCGACAGCGGTCACTCATCCCCAGTACGGCATCGGCCACCACATGTTCCCGTGCCTCGGTTTCATCCGTCACCTCGTCGTCGTCGGCATAACGGCTCCGGTCCAAGACATCCAGCACGTTTGCTTCGTCGGTCAACTGCAGGCGTGAATCCTTGCGGAGGAGTTCCCAGTGCTTGCGCTTGGCGATGGCGAGGAGGAAGGTGAAGAGGGAGCTGGTCATGGGCACCGCCTGTCCCTCACTCCATCGGCAGAGGACGCCCTCCCTGACTTCGATGCGGTGGGTCTCAATCTCACGCCAGAGATGTACCATCGCCTCCTGGAAGAGGTCATCCACTTGTTCGTCGGCGACGAAGAGGGCTCCTGCGTGGCTGCGGAAGTAGGCCTTGCAGTCGCGGTAGAAACGTTCCATCATGGCCTCATTATGCGAAGCCACAGCCGCGACCATCTGTTCATCGGTCCATTTCTTCATCGTCCTGGGTGGAATGCTGAGCGTTTTTATTTGTCCTTTGATGCAACAACGTGGAATAAGTAACCCACGCGGAAGCAAAAAAATGTAGGAAAGGAGTATCAGGTGTAGTGATTATATACCCTATCTGCCTCCACGAGCTCACGGATGTGGCGTGTGCCGAGCTTGCGCAACTCGTTGCAGAAGAGCAGCAGGGCGATAGTCAACAGTCCTTGGAACGCGGGTGTCACCTCGGTGGTCATGCAGATGGCGTCGTAGATGCCATGGGCCAGGATGGGAGCGCCAAGGACGAAGAGGCGGTTGCGCCAGTTGTCGTGGCCGAAATGGACGAGGGAGTAGTAGTAGCCCATGAGGACAGCGAAGAAGAAATGTCCCGGCACAGAAAGCAGGCCACGACCGACGGCCGTACCGAACCAGTCCTCACCTGCATCAAAGAGGTACATGATATTCTCCAAAGCCGCAAAACCGAGTCCGATGCACACAGCATAGACCACGCCGTCGATGTGCTCGTCGTACTCCTTGTTCTTGCGCAGGAAGAGCCAGAGCATGATGAACTTAGCTATCTCCTCCGGGAAGGCGGCGGCACCAAAGCTGAAGATGGTGGCCGTGAAAGCATCGTGGTACTGAGGAAGAAGGCCGGAAACAACCAAAGGGGTGGAGAAGACCAGAGAAAGAAAGACACTGCCCACCCCATAGAAGAACGCACGGACAAGCTGCGAAATGG
This sequence comes from Bacteroidaceae bacterium, assembly GCA_017535725.1. Classification (GTDB taxonomy): domain Bacteria; phylum Bacteroidota; class Bacteroidia; order Bacteroidales; family Bacteroidaceae; genus Physcousia. The sequence continues at coordinate 44,332 of JAFXTO010000010.1, read as the reverse complement.
GTTCTGGATGCACGCGGTCGCGACGGAGGATGAACAACAAAAGGACAACGGCGGGGAGGAGTGCCGCAAAGAGCAGGATGAGGGGCGAGACTTCCATATATACAAAAGGAGTATCAAAAAATCACAAAATCGCCCCAAAGTAAATAAAAATCTACTGACTGTGCAAATTTTTAGGCATAAAGTTTCAAAGAAAGACATTCTTTGTAAATTATTTCAGAAAAAGCTTGCTGGAAATATTCTTTCCCGCTACCTTTGCAGTACCAAATCGCGTTCAATGACACTTTAATCATAGCTTTTAGGCTGCATCGGTTCGATCGGGAGACTCATCAATAACATCAGAAAACCGAGAACGTTCTGCATTCCAATGGCGGGCTGCGCCCCTACGGGGGTAACCTCTCTAACTGGGAGGCCGGCAGATTACAAAGGGTGCAGGCACTCAAATCATTCATACTCGGAGTTCTCATCACATCATCGGTGCAGTCTTTTTTTTGTGTATATACAAAATGGAAAACTCGTATATACGAAAAGGGAAACACGTATATACGAGTTGGCTAACACGTATGGACGAATTGAACGTTTGACGGATGTCAAACGGTTCATGCTTCCTAATGCATTGGCTTTCACTACCTAATACATTGGTCATCACTACCTGATGTATTGGTCATCACTACCTGATGTATTGGTCATCACTACCTGATGTGTTTGACTTCACGTCCTTATCCATAATATAACACGCGCACTCATACACGCGCACGTACGCGCGCGGGCACGAAAGACAGAAAAAAGCCGTCACTTCGTCACAAATGGAGAAATAAACGTATCTACTTCTTGATTTATAGACATTTACAAGTGTGACGAGAAGTGTGACGAAGGTGATAAATCCGTGATGAAGTGACGAAAGCACCGAAATTCCTGATAAATTCATGGATGAATTCATGATAAATTTGTGTAAAGCTCTAACCCACTGACGCTGGATCATCTTTCAAACAAGTCAGCAGGATTTCTCTTTAACGCAGAGGCGCAGAGCCGCAGAGGCTCTGAATTTTCGAGGAAACAGAGGCATTGCAGCTGACCTTCGGTGAGGACGCAGGAGGTGCACGAACGGCGCGAGCGCCAAGGTTCGTGCGCTGCAGATTTCGCTGAGGGCTGGCGCAAACAACTAAAGCCCGTTGACGACGCGCTTCAACCCATCGCGCAAATGCGCCGTATTGAAATTGATGAGCAAACCGAGCTTATTCCCCGTCAGACGTAAATAAGAAAGTAGCTGCGCCGAGTGGATGTCCTGCAATTCCTGAACAGTCTTCAGTTCCACAATAACACTGTCCTCCACCAACAAGTCAATAATAAGCGGATTGCCCACTTGCTGCCCTTTGTATAAGATTGGAACATGAACTTGGTGAGCCACCTTAATCCCCCGCATCTGTAGCTCAGCTATAAGACACTCTTCGTAAATCGCCTCCATTAAACCCGGCCCCAAAGCTTTGTGAACTTCCAAGGCTGCACCAATAATGGCATGCGTCAATTCGTTGTATTCTTCTATTGTCTTTAGTTCCATTATCATTATGTATGTGGTTTCATGGGTGCAAAGACAGTTCTTTTTACATAATAAGCAATACATTTTATCCGATAAATCTTTAAACAGATGTCTTTTTCCCGAATTTTCTTTCAATGCCCCATGTCCGAAGGCCTCTGCGACCTCTTTGCAGCGGGAACCCGCGTAGCGTTCCCACTGCTTCGGCGACCTCACCGAAGGTCAGCTGCAATGCTCTGAGTACAGCCTGGGATGTCTCAAAAAAATCTGCGGCTCTGCGCCTCTGCGTTGAAGATAAAAATGATAATAACTGCGTTGATAATAAAACTATGCAAATTGGCCTTTCCATTACGAACGGCGTTTTCGTCACTTCGTCACGCTCCGTCACGGTCGTCGTCACGGTGTATTTTATTGGAGTACAATAGATTATGACGAGATGTGACGAAGTGACGAGATTTTCGGTTCACTCGTGCCCGCGCGCGAGGACAGAAGTAAAGAGGAAAGGAGGTGTTGGCGATAAGGAAAAGGAACGGAGATTCTCAAAAGGCAGAGGCATGGTAAGAACGAGTTGACAAAAGGAAGAGGCACGGTAAGGAGGGGTTGACAAAGGCAGAGGCACGGAAGTCCGGATGGGACTCTGTGCCTCTGCAAGTATTTATGTTCTCAAGGAACTATTTCTCGGGGTTCTATTGTCCGATAAGACCCTTCCAGTTGATGAACCAGCGCTTGGGGTCAGAGACCACGGAAGCGAGAGAAGCATCACGCTTGGAGAGCTTTGCAGACATGTAGGCTCCCGGATTGCTGCTGCGATAGGCAGCACGCATGAGCCGGCCGAAGCGGAAGCCCTCGAAGGGAGTCTCCAGAGCCGACTCAACATCGAGCAGGCTGTCTACAACCACGAGCTGACGGGCATAGACCTGGGGGTATCCATACACATGGAACCACTCGTTGGCAGCCTCCTCCCAGTCGGCCTGGATGCTGTCGGAGTAAGCCTTCATCCGGGAATCGAACTTCTTGACCTCGTCCAGACGGTCGGTGGTGGCATATTGCGTAAGGTCAATAACCTCGATACCATCATGCTCGCCTGCCCAAGCTAAGAACTCCGTATTGGCATCAACGATGGTCTTCAGGTCCTTTTCAGAAGCACTGAACGACGAGACGGCAGCGACATAGACGGGGGGCTGGGCTGGATAGCCACCACCCAGGGTGAGGTCGCTGGGCTGGTCGTTGCTGGGTGCATAGTAGTTGGGATTCAGCGGGTTGAAACCACTGCCACGAGCGTGGAGACCAAGCTGATTGACGTTGGCATCATTCTCAGCGAGGTTGTAGGTCACACGGGTGGTGGTTCCAGTGATGGTGTAGTTCAGCACACGGGTCTGGAAGAAGCGCGATGGGAAGTCGAAGTACTGCACAAAAGTACTGTCGGAAGTGGTCTGACAGTTGCGCAGGACCTCGTTCTCGATGACGTTATTGTCCAGACCTACGGTGAGGATAGCAAGGGCGAACTTGGGGAAGCCTGCCATATTCAGGGCCTCCGCCAAATTGAGGTACACCTGACCGACACGATAGACGATGACATCCTGTGCCATATAGGTCTTCCAGATGGTCTGGGATTCGTAGTCATTATCTATACGACGGTTGAGGTTGAGGTTGGCAGCCAGACGCAGGTCGCCGACATAGTGGCGCTGTACCATGGTTTCCTCAAGGGCATTCTGAGGAACAAAGCCTGACACGTTCTGTGTACCATCGTTGTACATCTGGGAATAGACCTGACTGTCGGAATAGTCGTAGCAGATCTTGGAGGGTGAAATGCTTGCCTCGACCTTCTCATTCTCGCGGTCGTAGTTGTACAGCACACGGAGGGCGTTGTAGTTGTCCTCGGAAGCCAAGGAGTCCATAGCAATGGCCGAAATAACCTCATCGGAGGAGGTGCCGAAGGAAGTGGTACTCCAGTAGGCGTTGCTTACTGTGTAGCTATTGAAATTGCTGGTGATGAAACAGTTGGTGGCCCAATAGGAACGGTGAGTGGAAGTTACGGTCTTCTGCTTGTAGCCCGTGTTGTTGTCCACACCCAGTTCCGTAGGCAGCCAGCTGATGTAGTCGTAGTAGCACTTGGCAGCTTCGCGTGCAAGGGTCTGGTCGCCACCATTCAGGCTGGCACTCCACAGATAGAGGTCACCCAGAACGAGCTGAATGGGCATAACAGCCATGCGGCTGGGCATGGAGTAGCCGTAGGTCTCGTGATGGTAGGGATAGGCGAACCAGGACACGTAGGGCTTGAGGTCATCGATGAAATAGTTACAGATCTGAAGGAAGGACTTCTTCTGGGTGTTGGCGAGGATGTTGTTGGCATCATCCAACGAGAGGATAGGCTCCGTGACGAGGGGGATGTTATCACCATAGACCTGACCGAGCTGGAGATAGACCCAGGCACGGATGGCACGCACAGCACAGTACTCGGCCTGGAAGACGCGGAAGTCGTAGGCAGAGAGCGTGGTGGCATCGTAACGACGCTCCATGAGCGTGGTATCGGCATTGGCCAGATAGTAGTTACAGTTGTTGATAACAGCGTAGTAGTCACGCGGATTGTTGTAGGCATTGGAATCCGAGACCTCGAAGTTGGAAATAGCCTTCAGGTCGGCATCGGCGTTATCGTTGACGACAACCAAGTCACCGCGAAGTTCACCATAGAGATTGGTGCGAACGGCAATCTTCTGCAGCTGGGCGAGGATACCCACGAAGGAGTTGACGGTGTCGGTGCCTTGAGTGAGATGGTTTTCGTCGGCATAGAGGACATCATCATTGCCCATATCAAGCATATCGTCGCACGAGGTGATGGAAGCTCCAATCATCGCCAGCAGCGCAAGGGGCAGGATATATTTGAAGTGTTTCATATTCATTGATTCGGATTTACGAAATTATCGGAATAACGAAATGTCGATATAACGAAATGTCGATATAACGAAATATCTATTAAACATTAGAGGTTAATCTTTACACCGACGTTGACGGTTCGACCCTGAGACACCCAACCTGCATCAATGCCCTGAGAGATGACGCTGTTGCCCATGGAGAATTCGGGGTCAGAGCCGAGGTAGCGAGTGAGGGTGAAGACATTGGTGGCATTGCCCCAGACGGTGATACCCTGGATGTAGGTGTTGTTGATGGGCAGCTTGTAGCTGAGCGTGATGTTCTTCAGACGCAGGTAACTGCCGTCCTCAATCCAGCGGTCAGAGAATGCGCTGTTGCCAAGGGGATCGCCATAGGTGGCACGTGGGATGTCGGTGACCTGTCCTTCGAAGCTCCAGCGCTGCAGCAGGGCTGTCGTCTGGTTCATGAAGCGGGAGCCGGACTCGAGTTGCTGGCGCATGTAGTTGTAAACGTCGTTGCCAAGGCTGTAGTTGAAGCCGATATCCAGCGTGAGGCGCTTGTAGCTCAGGGACGTCCAAATGTTACCATAGATATCGGGATTGGCATCGCCGATGATGGTACGGTCGTTGTCATCAATCTTGCCATCGTGGTTGCGATCCACGTACTTCACGTCACCAGCCTGGAAGTAGGTCTTGGTGATTCCGTCGGAAGCCAGGCGGTAGAGTCCGTCGGCATTAGCCTCGGCGGTCGTGGCATAGACGATTCCACCAGAGGCTGTCTGGGCTGTCTCGAGGCCATAGAAGCGGTTGATGCTGCTGCCGACCTGGCTGCGAATGGTAGCTCCAAGGACGGTGTGGTCTTGATAGTCCAGTTCATCAGGCAGTTCTGTGAGCTTGTTGACGTAGTGACCCATACTGGCTCCAATGCTCCAGTTCCACTTGTTGCCGGAGATGAGATGAGCGCCCACGTTGACATCGAAGCCCTGGTTCTCGAGCTTGCCGCCGTTGCTCCAATACTGTGCAATACCTGTCAGGAAGTTGGAACTGCGCAGGGTGAGCAAGTCGCTGGTCCAAGAGTAGAAATAGTTGAAGCCAGCGGAAAGACGGTTGTTGAGGAAGCGACCCTCGATACCGGCATTGAAGCGACGTGTGGTCTCCCACTTGAGTTCGGTATTACCGATATTCTCGAAGCTGAGACCGGGAGTGGCGCTTAGGAAGAGGGTGCTCTTGAAATAGCTCTTGGAGGCATCGTAGGGCAGTCCGTCGTTACCGCTGAGACCATAGCCGGCCTGCAGCTTGAGGTAGTCCACGCCTGCCACGTCGAACCATTTCTCGTTGGTCATCACCCAACCAGCCTGCAAGCTGGGGAATACGCCCCATACCACGCCGGCGAGCTTCAGCCCGGAAGCGTCGTGGCCAAACTGAGAGTTAGTCTGCATGGCGATGTCACCTTGCAGATAGTAGCGGTTGGCAAAGTTGTACTTGGCCTGGGCGTACCACGAGAGGTCGGCCCAGTTCTCACGGCAACCATCGATTTGCTTCTGCTCGGTGCCGGAAATCTGAGGAGTCTTGTCGTTACCCGTGTTGTAACCGCTCTGCTGAGTGAGGTAGTAGCCCTCGTTCATGTAGCGGAAGCCTCCAAGGAGGTCAATGCTGTGGGCACCATAGCGGTTCTTCCACTCCACCTTGGTGTCGCTGAGGACGCTGTTCTGACGGGAATAGAGCGAACCTATCATGTTCTGCATCTTCTGGTGGAAGGCTTCGACCCAGAAGGACGGAACGCCGTTCATGGGGATATAGCGCTTCTCATTGGTGTTCACCAACGAATAGCTGAAGAGGGAGGAGAACTTCAGGTGCTGGTTGGGATGCCATGCAGGAGTGATAGAGAGGTTGACGTACGAGTTGTCGAAGTAGTTCTTGTTCTGAGCCGTGCCGTATTCAAGGATGGCCGTGGGGTTCGACAACTGATAGTTGGCATTACGCAGCTGCGAGATTTCCGACAGATAGTCTTCATCATCGATATCCAAGTGGACATTAGAGATGATACCGGGACCTGTGTTGGAGGACACGAAGCTGTAAGGCGAAAGCATCGGCGACTTGGCGTAGGACAGGAAGTTCAGTGAGGTAACCGTACTCTGGTCGTACTCCTCAGGAGCACCCAGGTCATAGAGCTTGCGGGTGCTGTTGCTGAAGCTGGCGTCGAAGCGGACATCAATCCAATCGGTAATCTTGATGTCGGTATTGAAGCGGATGTTCAAACGGTTGTAGTTCATCTCCTGGATAACCTCGTTGGCATGGAGGTAGCCAATGGAGAGCATGTAGTTAGCAACGTCACCACCACCTTGCACGCTGAGTCCATAGCGCTGGGCAACGGCTGCATTGTACACTTCCTTCGTCCAGTCGGTATTGTTGGCGTACTTGTTGTAGTAGTAGTTGTAGTTATATGGGTCGGCAGCGTTGTAGGGACGCTCGTCGAGGAACTTGAAGGTCTGCATCTTGGTGCCGGTGGACTGCATGAGCGAACTGGCGTAAGTCTTGAACTGAGTACCGTCCATCATGCTGTAATGCCGGGGGATGAATTCCACGCCCACACAGGCACTGGCAGCGATGCGCGTAGCCAGAGAGGTGTTGCGCTTCGTGCGGATGAAGATGACGCCATTGGCACCTTTGGTACCATAGAGGGACGTTCCGTTGCGCATGACCTCCACACTCTCGATGTCACCCACGTTGAAGTTGGAGAGGACATCGTTGTAGAAGCCGGAGTGAATCATCTCACGACCGTACTGCATCTCAGTGATGACGCCATCGACCACAACCAGTGGCTGGGCATTGAGCAGATAGCTGCTGACGCCGCTTACCTGCATGTAGGCTCCCAGGCCGTTGATGCCGCTGCGCTCGGTGGTGCGCACCTCGGCTCCGAGCTGGTTCTCTATCTCGGTGGAGATATTGGCAGCCCCGGAGAAGTCGAAATTGCGGGCACGGGCATGGCCGAGAATGTTGTCATCGTCGTCATAAAGAGCACGGGCGGCTTCGCTCTGGAGGACGATGTCGCGGAGCTTGCCACTATCATTGAGTCCCACGCGTACCTTATTATATCCAGGTAGGGTGACATCCACAGCAGAACTGTAGAGCGGAACTTGAAGGCGGAAGGAGCCGTCCTCCTCGGTCAGGGCAGAATAGCCCTTGCCGGCAATAGACTGAACGAGCACACCTGCCAGAGGGGTATGGCCTTGCTGGCTCACTACCCTACCCGTGATTTCGCGGGTGGGTTCCTGTTTCTTGATATTCTTGCGCACACGCTGGATGGCGGTGGTGTCGATCTCTTCTTCCTCGAAGTCGTCCTGCGCAAAGCCCGCAAGAGGAGCCGCTACCAGAAACAGGGAGAGACAAATATATCCTACTGTTTTCATTGTTAGTTGTATTCTTTCAGATTAGACAAATCGAGCTGGTAGTTCAGGGCGTCCTGTTCAGTCTCGAACGGAATGTAGATGAGGCGGTTGATGCGCAAGACATTCGTCTGGCCGCGTAGTTTCATACCCACAGTGGTAGCGCTGGATTCAATGCTGTAGCGGATAACAGGATCGTTGTTATAGCTCAGGAAGTTGTAGGAGGAGAACTGCGGATGCATGGCTTTCTGCAGACAGATGACCTCAATGTCGCGACCGGAAGCAAGGAATTCCGTGTCGGAGTACTTGTGGGTCTCGTCGGCCGGGACAGAAAGCATGTGGCCAGTACCCTTGGCGGCATCATAGCGCTGGGCATCCTTGTTCTGAGTCTCGTAGAGCAGGTCCTCGTTGGGATACCGCTGGAGGAAGGCGCTGTCCGTCATGCTCTGGTCGTTGCCGTACGACTCACGGGCGGTCTCCAGACGTTCGTGGAAATACACCCGGAAGGGTACGGGCTTCACCTCTGTGGGGTTATAGCCGTCGAGCGCAAGGAAGGACGGCACCATCACGGCATAGACATTATAATAGAGGTTCGCGAACGTGTTGGGAAGATAGAAATAGACGCGACTGGTGATGTTGGCAGGCGACAGGCCCTGATAAGTCAGGGGAGCGAGTTCGAGGAAGTTTTCACCACGGAGCAGGTTCTCCTTCTTCAGTTGCTCGGTCTCGTAGCGAACGCCTTCAAACGTCACGGTATCTATAAAGGTCTGGTTGGAAGCGGATGTTGAGGGGAAAATCTCACCGTTATAGGCCAACTTGGCTACCTGGAAGTCGCGGGGCGAGGTGGCACTGAGGTAACGAGCCTCGAGGATGGTGCGTTGTGGATCGATACGTCCCTCTGCATCCTTGTAGACACGTCCGTTGGAGCAATACCAGGGAGTCAGACTACCCAACAAGGCGGTCTTGTCGAAGACATTGAGACCGTAGTAGTCCTTATGGCGTACATAGAGCGTATTGATGAGCGTGTCGGCTTCTTCCACGGTCTTGCCGCGCTGGTCGTTCATATTAAAGATGCGACCGCCGATGATTGCCATCTTGGCATTCAACAGAGCCACGCTGTCGCGGTTCTGAATATCGGCAACGTAGTGGAACATGGGCTTGAAACGCTCCAGCTCGCTTGCCCACACCTCATTCGTAGGAGCGAGGAAGAGGTAAGAACTATCCTCACGGTTGATCCATCCGAGGGTGGAATACAGCTGATTGGACAACGTAAGGACGGAGTCGGCATAGACAATACGACCGTCAACAATACCGCGCTGCACACTGGAAGCCTCGTCCAGATTATACTGGTCAAGGAGTTCGTAGAATGAGGCGACACTATCAAGGTCTGCATCAAGTGCCAAGCTCTCGCGCACGCTGGGTGAGAAGAGCTGCACACTCTGGAGCACATAGAGCACGCCATTGCTGGCAACAATATTCTTGCGGGCGAAAGGAATGCCATTGACGTCGTTCTCATGGAGCATGACGTATTTGCCATTCATCAGGCGCAGGGAATCTGAATAGCCCTCGTAGACGGTGCGGCCATAAAGTGCCATGTGGTTCTGAAGGAACTGGGTGATGGCCTTGTTGTCCTTGTCCTGAATGTAGCGCTGGGAGCCATCCGGCATGGTGATAATGGACTGCTTCTGGGAATTGTAGAGCGCTATAATGCTGTCGGCCTGTGCGGTCGTAAGAGCAGGAGCCCATACGGTGAGGGCCTGAGAACCATTGAGGACCTTGTCATAGCCCGTGTTGTCAAGTACACGGACAAACTCTTTCAACGTGCCGTCGGCCTTGATGAGCTCGTAGAGTGAGGGCTGATCGGCAGCCGTCACACTGCCGTCGCCTTCATAGTGGCTGTTCCACTCGTCGGCGCAGGAACTGAATCCGAGTGCACCGGCTGTCAGGAAGGCTATGGCCAGGAGGTTTATATATCTGAATGTTTTCATTGCTGATTGTTATTCGGGTTAAAGATACGTTTAAAAGAGCCTTAGTTATCGTCCTCAGCGGCATCTTCGCTATCGACGCCGTAGACGCTCTTGGGAACAATCTCGATGTAGTCAAGCATCAGCTCAGCTCCACCGATGGCCATAACGGAACGGATGCGCATGGTGTGCTGCTTGGCTCCATCGAGATATCCTTCGAAGAGCACCTTGCGGACATTACGCGCCGCCTCGGAAGCAGCACCAGAGTTGTCGGTTCTGAGCTGAAGGTCATCCAAGACTTGGCTCTGGTGGTTACCACTGGTCCAGGAGTAACGCGTGGAGCGCGGAGCATGGTACCAGCCGAGGTTGTGCATATCCTTCTTGGACTGGTCGATACGAGCTTTCTGAGTTCCCGTAGGAGTACCGGTACCGGGGATGGAGACCCAACCGCCAATGCGCTGGGCAAAGATGGCATCGTCCGTGTTACGCATATCAAGAGGAATGCCCTGAGGTATGTTGTCCACATAGAACTGAGCAATACCGCGGTTGGCCATAGCACAGAAGCCGAGACGAATCTGGTACTGACCGGAGGGTACACTGGGAAGGTTGAAGGTGATGTCGTAGGAGTCGTTGTCCGAACGCAGGTTGAGCTCATCGCCCTCGTAGCTCCAGAAGTAGTTGCGGCAGTTCTGGAGGAAGAAGTCACCGTCCTCCGAGAGTTCCACGTTATCCAAGTAGCCGGGAGGGAAGATGTAGTTCTTGGCGGGAGCATTGGGGTCTTCCGTCGGAATACCTGCACCGTGAGTAATCGTCGTACGAAGGTCGTTGTTCATAAACTCGGGGAAGAGTGTATAAAGGTCCATGCGCATACGTGCGTTGAACACCGTTCTGTGGGTCTCCTTGCCGTAGTCAATGATGCGGTCGATGTAGTAATACACACCATTGATGGCTTCCTGCGTGAGTCCACTGGCAACAGAGGGACTGACGATAGCACCACGATGGGTCAAGGCAGGACGAGCAGGATCATACATACGGTTGAGGTAGAGGGTATTGGGACGTGAGTCACCACGATAGCGGTTGACCAATGCAGAAATGTGCTCCACCTTCAGCGTGGAAAGAGGATTCATCGTACTGTACCATTCGGTGGAGTTCACCAGGGAGTGGTAAATGGAGCAGTTGGTATAAAGCTTGTTGTACATGCCCTTGCGGTTGAGGAGGTGGTAGGCAATGAGCTTATACAGGGGGTTGCGAGGATCCTTGAGGGCCTCTGCATCCTTGCCATAGTAGCTGGAGCCGGCTCCTTCGGGATAGACGAAGCAAGCGTAGTCGTAGAGGTCTTCCCAGGAGGTAATGTCGCGGTTCCAGCCAACGCCATCCACCCACTTGGTTTCCTCAGCATACTGGCTGTAGTGTGCCAGAATGCTGTCGGGCACGAAGAAAGCGGTGAAGCCGAAGCGACGTTCCTGAGGCACGTGGCAGTAGTCACGCTGGGCACCTGAGAAGTACCCCTCCTCACGCTCGAGTTTCTTCTCGTCGCGCCAGTAATAAGGATCATAGCTGGCATCCTTGGTGCGATACATGGTCTGGGTCAGGCCCGTCATCTCAAGACAGAGATTAAAGATGCTGATATTGGGGTCGTTCTTCAGGAGCACGGGCAGGGTCTCTGAGGAAGATGCCACGAGGCCATCCACGGGATGCACCACACCATTCTCCACGGAGTCGTTCTGCAGGGCATAGATGATGGTGCCGGTCTTGTTGATGCGATAAGTGGTAGCTTCCACTTCCTGAATGGTTCCATCCCACTGTTCCTGTTCCACAGTGATGGGAATAGCCTCGATACTGAGATAGCGTCCGAGCAGGTTGGTGGAAGCCATCCAGGCGGTCTTCTCGACATTGGAGGAAGCGTCGTCAGCTGCCTGAGCAAGTTCCTCGCCCAGTTCTGTGGTGAAGTACATGCGGTCAAGAACGGCCGTGCAAGCGAGGGTGTCGCAGTCCTCTACGGAGAGCTGGCTCACGGACGAAAGACCACGGGACTGCAGGTACTCCCTGACGGCTGCGTTCGTAGGAGCAAAGCAAGTATAAGTGCCGTAGGTGGAGAAGAGGTCCATCTTGCCAGCACGTTCCACAATGGCAGCGAACTCGGAGAAGTCCTCGTTGTTTCGGAGCCAGTCACTAAGCATCTCGGCCTTGTAGGTGTACAGGTCATCAACGGCGATGTCGTCGTTGCACGAAGTCAGTGAGAGGGCACTCACGGCCACAGCCACGACGGCTGCCACCTGTGTGAAATAGTGATTTATCCTTTTCATAGTCTTCTAATATGCAGTTTTTATTTATTCATTTCAATGCCCTCACTGGCTTCGTTCTTATAGATAGCCTTCTGCGTGAGGTTCGTGTTGACCTTCAATTCTTCCTTGTTGTAGGGCCAGAAGAGATGAGACATGCTGGGGAAGCCGCGGTTGGAGCTGCTGCCACCCGTCGTCTTGGAAGAAGGAACGTTGGCACGCAGGATATCGGGTTTACCCTCGCGATAGGCATAGCGCACGAGGTCGAACCAGCGTTTGCCTTCGAACATCAGCTCACGATTACGCTCTTTCATGAGGAAGGTAATCATCAGGTTGCGAGTGGCCAGAGCAGGCGCGTTGGTAGCCAGCTTGCGGGACTCGTCGGAGAGCGAACGGAGGTTGACCAGATAGATGAGGTCGAAGGCCTGATGAAGGAGGTCCGTGTAATCGGCAGCGCTTTCGTCAGAAGCTTTCTGCAAGAGGGCCTCAGCTTCCATGAGCATCACGTCGGTCAGGCGATAGAAAATCCAGTTGCGATTGAACTCCCTATCCAAGGTGAACGCACTGCTGAAAGGAATGTCTGCACTGGTTCCACCAGCAGTAATGTTAAAGCGCTCGGCCACCAACTTGCGGATGAAGCCGGTGCTGTAGTCATTACTCTCCGGACCTATCATGTTGTAGAAACGGAGGTCGTACTGATGCTGGAAGTAGGTCCAAGCCTTGGACTTCACATCACTGACGATACTGGGGCTGACGGTGAGATAACCTGCTCCAGAGTTGTTGGGACCAAGAGAGGTGTTCGTGTTTCCAGAGCCGTAGAAGCGTGCAAGAGACATGCTCTTCACAAAACTGGTGGCATTGCTGTTCCAGTTGAAACTCAGCTCAAAGATACTCTCAAAGCTGTTACCCGTTCCAAAGATAGCATTGAAGGCCATTGACGGATTCTGACGTGGATTATCATAGAGGTAAGCCACCCTACCGTAAGGCGCAGGATTCATCTCCTTTGGCGTTGCCGACGAAGAGCTGCTGCTGGTCTGGTTGCCGTAGAACTCCTTGTAGTCAGCAGCCTTGCGGTCCATGATTTCCTCGGCGCAAGCAATACACTTGTCCCATTCGCCCGTCCAAAGATACATATCGCAGAGGATAGCATCGATACCGTAGCGGGTGATGCGGTTGCAATTGCTGTTGTAAGTGCCGCCAATGGCATCTGTACCAGTGACAGGATAGCGTGAAATAGCATCGCCCTTGACCTCTTCGAGGTCCTTGATGATTTCCTTCAGGATGTAGTCAAAGGAGCTGGGTGCGAGGTAGTGAACCTCGTCCTCCTGCTGTACGCTCTCGCGGTAGAAGGGCACATCCTCAAATGCACGAATCAGGTAGAAGTAGCAGAGAGAACGCAATGCCGTCACTTCTGCGATGGTAGCACGGACGTCGCTCTCGCGATAAGAGGGATCCTTCTCGCTGACGACGGGAGCCATACGAATGATGGTATTGCACTTGTTAATGACTGCATAGAAACTGCTCCAGTTCGTGAACTGATTGGTGGACAGCAGGTTCTCACGCAGGGTCTGGTAGAGGTCATAGTGGTCGTTCTGCACATTGTTGCCTGGGAAGATGTTGTCGCTGCGGAGTTCACCCCAGACGATGCAGCGGTTGATGAAATCCTCGGTCTGCATGGATGCATAGCAACCTGCCACCATCTGATCAATGTCAGATTTCTCGTTCCAGAAGTTGTCCTCCGTAACGATGTCGCGAGGCTCAATCTCGAGGAAGTCGGCACAACTGGCTGCAAGCAGGCCGACACATACGGCCAGTGCAGCGTTCTTTATAATATTATATAGGTGTTTCATATCTTCAATCTTGCTTGATGTTAGAAACCAATGGTGAGACCTACGGTGTAGGACTTGGAACGCGGAGTCTGGGAGCCGTCGGTGGTCACACCGTAGCCGCCATAACCGATTTCAGGATCCACGCCGGAATACTTCGTCAGGCAGAAGAGGTTGTTGGCACTGGCATAGAAGTTCAAGGTGCTCATGTGCCACTTCTTCAGCTTCTTCGGGTCGAAGCCATAGCTTATCTGCAGGAAGTTCAGACGCAGGAAGGTTCCGTCCTCTACGAAGCGATCGCTGATGAGGGTGTTGTAGTTTGTGCCGTTACCGAACATTGCACGGGGAATGGTGGTGATGTCACCTTCCTTGCGCCAGCGGTAGTTGACGGCTTCGCTCTGGTTGTTGTTGGAAATCATGGACTCCATATCAAGACGAGCCATGTTCAGGATGTCGTAGTCGATACGGTAGTTGAAGTTCGCACGCAGGGCCCAACGGTCGTAGTGCAACGTGAAACCGAAACCACCCGTCAGACGAGGCAGGGAGTTGCCGAGGTACATGATGTCGAGCTGGTTGATGTTACCATCGTTGTTCACATCCTCATAGATGGCGTCACCACCCTTGAACTTGAAGCCCGTGCCAGACGATGTCTTATAGGCAAAGCGCATCTGGATGGGGTCGCCCTGTGCATCCTTGACGTACGTTCCGTCGGAGTTGAGAACGATAGGATAAGTCCAACCCTTGTTGATGTTCTCCTGAAGACGGTCTACCGTGGTGCCATTGGCCTTGTTGTTGCGGTTATCCTCGCGCACAAGCCTGCGGGCAGTATCATAGTTGTACATGTAAACACCTTTGTACTTGAAGCCATAGATAGAACCGAAGGGGTTGTTCAGCTGCACGCGCTGGAGCACGCTGCGGTTGTTCTCTGTCCAGTCGATGTTCAACCCTGCAAGGACCTGAGGATCCATAGCAGTGATGACGTTGCGGTTGTTGGCGAAGTTGACGTATGCATCGACATAGAACTTACCTTTCTTGAGCAAGCGCTCGCCGTCGATCTGGAACTCCCAACCTTCGTTCTTCATGTCACCGACATTCTTGTAAGCGAGCGAAGACCAACCGTTGCTGGAAGGAATACCGGCATTGCCCATAAGCATGTCCTTCGTGGTGCGGCGGTAGAGATCCAAAACGAACTTGAGACGGTCGTCGAAAAAGTTGAGGTTGATACCAAGGTTCCAGGTGTAGATATTCTCCCACTTGAGTTCTGTCAGTTTCAGTCCGCTGGGATTCATGGACACCTGATTCAGGTAGCGTGATCCCTGACTGAAGCTGTTCATGTAGAGGTAGTCCTGTCCTGGAGGGTTACCAACAAGACCCCAACCGGGACGTACGCTGAACATACTCATCTTTATCTTGTCGCGTGCCCATTCCATCCAAGGCTCGTCGATGATATTCCAACGACCTGAGATGGCGGGGAAGTAACCCCATCGGTTGTTCGGGCCGAACTTGGTAGTAGCATCGAGACGCATGGAGAAGTCAAACATATAGCGGCTCTTGTAGCTGTAGTGCGTGGAGAAGGTGTAGTAAAGCGAACGCCACTCGTTGAAACCACTGCCCATGCCTGTGACGTGAGCACCGGAAGTGACGGACTCAAGGTCGGCAGGCAGACGGTTGACATTCGTACTCTGGTTACTGGAACTACCACTGACAAGCTGGAAGCGTCCCATGGCAAGGAGGTAGTGGTCCTCGTTTTTGAAGTGGGGCTGGAAATTCAGGGTGTGCGTGGTGGTGAATGCAAGGTTCTTGCGCGAGAAACTGTAAGCTGTACCTGTATCCCAGTAGTTATCCGTGACAAGCGAACCGGGGAAACTCTGGTCGGTGTATTCGTTATAAACCTGAACGAGCACCTTACCCTGGTAGTTCAACTGATGGCTTTGGTCGTCCAAGCCGAGGAGTTTGTAGTTCAGGATAAGTTCCGGCTGGATGTCGTAGGTCGTCTGGTCATTCTTGGCGTACTTCGCACTTGCCAACGGGTTATGGAGGTCACGCTGGTCGTTGAAGTTATTGCTCTGCGCGGTGGTCAATCGGCCATAATCCGTGAAGGCATAGCGAGGAACAACGTAATACTCTCCGGTATTGTATGCTGTACCTTCGGCATCATATTCATAACGATAGGGTGAGAGGTTAGGCATCTTCTTATAGGCGATACCAAGAAGTCCGTCGTAATTGCGGTTGTTCTTCGTGTATGTCAACGAGAAGTTAGAGTTGATGGTGATGCGGTCGTTGACGGAATAGTCAAGAGCCATACGAGTGGTGAAACGGTTGAGCTTCTGCTCGATGATGGTACCCGTCTCATGGTCGTAACCACCTGATATACGGAACTGTGTCTTCTCGTCACCACCATCAATGGTGATGTAGTGGTTCTGGCGCAGACCATTCTTTTTGACGAGATCCACCCAATCGGTGTTCTTGTTGAACATCAGGAACTCGGAATAGGTCTCGTCGTAGTTGAGCTCACGCACTTGACCGACGTAGGTCTGCTGCTGGGGGTTGAAGTAGGATTCCTTCAGAAGCATGGTGTAGTGGTCACCGTCGAGCAACTTGATACCTTCGGGCTGGTGGGTCATGGTCATCTTCACGGAGTAATTCACACGGGGCGGGCCCTTGCGACCACGCTTGGTGGTGATTTCGATGACACCATTAGCACCCTGTGAACCCCAGATAGCTGTTGCGGCAGCATCCTTCAGCACCTTGATATCCTCGATATCCTCCGTGTTGACATTCAGGAGTTGTGCAAACTTCTCATCGTTAGCAGTAGCAACATCGAAGTCAGAAAGGTCTACGCTCCATACATTGCCGTTGACAACAATCAGCGGTTCGTTGGAAGTCAGGGTTGAAACGGTGGTGGCACCACGCAGACGCATGCTGGTACCGGAACCGAGGTCACCGGAGTTCATCACGATATCCAGACCGGCGATACGTCCCTGCAGGGCTTCGTCGACGGAAGTGATGCCGAGGCCTTCGAACTCCTTGGCGGAGATGCCCTGTGCAGAGAAGCTGACCTCACGCTCTGGGATGGCCAGACCGGAAGTCTTCATCTTCTTTTTGGCAGTCTTGACGACTTCCTTCATCGTCTTGGTGGCATCCTGCATCGTAACCTTGAATACATTCTTATTAATAGGCAGCTGCTGGGTCTTGTAGCCCATGAAGCTGATGCGCAGTTGGTTCTTCGCACTCTTGATAGGAAGGACGAAGTTACCATTCATATCGGTCACGGTAGCGTTGATGACACGATTGGATGCGTCAACTTCCGCCACGCTGGCACCAGGAAGTACATCAATGTCATCACTGACAGTACCGCTGATGCGCGAAATCTGAGCCATTGCCAGTGAACTGACCAGCATGAGGCTAAGCGTTATGTAATATCTTAGTGTTTTCATCTTCGGACCTGTTTATTTGCGTTTTACTTCAGCGCGTGTGAGCGGCACGGGATAGGGGAAACCGTCGGGAAGCAGCTGGTCGTTGGAATAAAGGAGGACGTCGTCGATAAGGTGGATGACAACAGGCGACGTGATGTAGTACCAGCGCGTGGTCTTATCGAAGACATACTGACGGGATACGATATTGCTGCCGGAGCTTACCACGTTGACAGTCTTGTTACTGGCATCGGTCACGGTGATACCGGCACTCGTGTTGTTCACATTGAGACGGCGGAAACGGCTTGCGTCCTCATCGAAGGATGCGGTCTCGTAGACACCCTGGCCTTGTTCACCACCTATATAAATAGAACCGTCTTGCACATGATAACGGATGAAATTATTGATGGTCGTCTGGATAATGTTCTGGCAGGAATCCTTCAGGACACGGACGGAATCCAATTCGGCATCGGTCAACAGACCATCACGATTAAAGGCAATGGCAGAATCCAGCACAGCAGCCCAACCGTCATATTCTTCTAAGGAGGGGAGCTTGTGAGAAGCCACGAGCGCATTGATTTTCTCAGCCTTCGGGACAAAGATGGTATAGTGGAAGTTACCGAGGATGTTCAGCGCACGGCCGATACAGACATGAGTGCCGTCAAAGCTGCCTTCTGTACTGAGGATGGAAGAACTGGCGAGCAGGTCTGCGAAGGGGGTGAACTCTGGATATTTCACGGAATCGTTGATGACCTCGTAAGGAGTTCTCAGGGTTGTCGTGGGAAGTTCGTCAAGGAGGTAGGAGACACCGTTTCCGTTCTCCGTGAGATCATAGACATCGGAAACAGTAAGGAAGGTTCCTTCTTCCATCTGTGCACTACCGGCAATGCCCGTCACCTTACCACCATCAAAACGAACCTGGATAGGATTGCCACCCTTGGTGAGGTAGATGCTCTGGCCTACATGGAAGGTCTCGGCGCCCTTCTGACCATGGACGATAATCAGGTTCTCGAAGAAATCAGAAAGACGGTTGTTGATAAGACCCAGACCACCGTCTGCCTTACCAGAGGTCGTATCGTACGTACGAGGCTGGAAAGTAGTGGGAGTCTCAGAGACGACATATTTCATCGTTGCTGAATCCAACTCGGCCTCATAAATCGTTGCCGAAACGGGGAAGTTCTGGTCGGAGGGCTCTACATAGAACTTGTATCCTGCAGGCTTGCGCTCATAAATAGAATAAGGATCTATGAAGGCGCTGAAAGCATCATCCTTGGGCAGGAGATAGCTGTAGGTAGAAGCCATAGAGTTGACGTATGCCATATTCTCATAACCCGTCCAGTTCATGGTCCATTTCTTATCTCCAGAGGGCTTGTGCCGCGTATCGGAGATAAAACGGTACATAATGCTCTGGTCCTGATCCTGACGCAGGCGAACGGGGAAGAAGACGCTCTGGTGGTCAGGAGCCACATAAACGGCATCCATCTGATAGACGACACCGTTACAAGCCATGAAGCAGCTGTCCACCTTGTCAATGGTGAGGCCCATTGATTCTGACTGGGTATTCTTCACGTTCTCGAACTTACTGGGAGTCGTGGAGATGAGGCTGCTCTTGATGCAGTTGTTCAGGAAAGGAATAACGATTTCGTCGGGTACGTTATCCCAGCTATTGCCATACTTGGCTCCGATGGCGCGTCCTTCTCCCGTAGTAAGGTAGTACTGCATCCACTCGTCGGTGGGCACGAAGATAGCAGCTCCGTCGCTGCCCGATGTGATTGTATTGGAGTTCGTGTTGATACAGTAGTTGTTCCATCCGGGATCAAGGGCCAAAACTTCACTAAGCTTGGTATTGGTCTCCGTCACAGTGTTCAGCGCGCGTTCCTCATTACCTTCGTTGAAATAACGCTTCACAAAGATGGAGTCCACCTTTCCGTCCATTTCACGGGTACCTATGAACTGCGGGTAGCTGTAGCGCTCCAAGAGGGAACTAAAAATGCTGAACTGGGGCTTCGTGCGGATAATCTCTGCCATATTGGGTAAGGGTTCCGGCACACGTTCCAAGACATGGATATAACCGTTCTGACAAGTGATATCCTGAAGGAACTTCTTCTGCGAGCCGTCGGGATTCACATCCTTTTCTGGCCAACGGCCTTCGTTCTTGGCGATAGGCTGTCCGTTGATGTAGCTTCTATCCACATCCTCACACTCTCCGTTGGTCAACTTCTGAATATCCTCCGTCAAGATGTCATTCGTAATCATAAAGTCAGGAGTGAAATGAACCATCGTCGGCGTGGTATTGTCTTTATAAAGGTATAGATTCTTACGACCACGTACAGCAGCCCAGTAATCGGTAGTTATTGCGTTGCCAGCAGCATCGTATGACACACGAGCAGGGTTGAGTGCCGGAATCTCCGAGGACATGATTACTGGAATGGAGTCGGAAATGTCCAAACGCGATTCGCGGCGCATGAAAGTTCCCTCGGCTGGTGGGTCACCAGGACGGTTGCTGAGCAATTCGATGAGGTACGCGTTGTTAATCATTGCACCCTTCAGGAGGTTCTTCTTTTCAGCCTTCGACAGTGCATTGACCGAAGAGACGCCGCGTTTCTGCAAGAATCGCGACCATGCAGCATCATCGGCAACGAATAGCGTAAGGCTACCCGTGCGACGAAGCATGTCGGGATAGTTCGTTTCCGAAAGATCCGGGTCATTGATGAGATCCAACGTCGTCTGAAAGTCGCCGCGGCTCTCCAGCTCTTCATAAATGCTGCTACCCAACCACGTCGGGGTGCCAGTGAGCAAATCGTCGGTACACGACGACCATCCCAGCGGACCACCAACGAGTAGCGTTGCAGCAAACAGTCGGCTCACTCTGCTTGCGAGCCTTCGCTTGAGAATACTGTTTTCCATTTAGTTAATAAATATGTAATTGTTTCTATTTCCTTTTGGATGAGTTACCATTAGTATGTTTTCTCTTGATTTTGAGACGTTTTTATCTAACAGAAAATGAATCTTAAGGGCATCTTAATTAGTGAGGGATTGGAGACGTTTTTCTCTAAACCGTGCCAAAATTATAGGTTTTTTTACTAACAACTGCAGAAAAAAGCTAAAAAGTCTTCAACTTATGTTTAATAACATACTTTATGGACATACTTTCATCTGCTTTTTCACGACGTATAAGAGTGTATAAGTGTAAAAAATACCTTTTTATTATAAAAATGTAGGATAACCAAAGTTCAAAAAGCATACGAAAGTCATCTGCAAGTGTTAAACCCTCTTAAAGTCTTTAAACGAAAAGCCAGAAAATTGGTCAATGTGAAAAAATCCATGTATCTTTGCAACGCAAAAGAAACAACATACATCGAAATCATCACTCGAAAAGAAAATGAATAAATGGACACTCATTGCCGCCATTATTGCGGCTACGCTGTTGAAGACTGGCACACTCTATGCCCAATCAGGTTGGACTCTGCAGCAATGCCTGAACTACGCAGCAGAACACAACATTCAGCTCCAAAAGAGCCGAATCAGTCAGGAAGACAGCAAAGAACAGTTACTGCAAGCAAAGGCGGCTCTCTTCCCCAGCCTCTCTTTCTCCATGAGCCAGAGCGTCGGCTATCGACCCTTCCAGGAAGCAACAAACATCGTACAGAACGGCATGGTCACCACAACTAATAATAAGGTGACGGAGAACGGTAGCTACGGACTGAATGCCAACTGGACCGTCTGGAACGGAGGTATCAACCAGAAGAACATCAAGGCACAAGAGATTGCTGGAGAAATCGCAGAGGTGCAGACGGCACAGAGCCTGAATACCATTCAGGAACAGATTGCCCAGCTCTACGTGCAAATCCTATACACCACCGAAGCCAAGAAGGTCAACGAAAAAATCTTCGAGACCGCTCAGCAACAGCTCGACCGCGGACGCGAACGCTTTAAAATAGGTGACCTCGCAAAAGCCGACGTGGCACAATTAGAGGCTCAGCTGGCCAACGCGGAGTACGACGTGGTCAATTCCGAGACACAAATTGCCAGTTACAAACGCCAGCTGAAGGAGCTCTTGCAGTTAGGAATCGGTGAGAACTTCGATGTCGTAGCGGATGAGATGGACGACAGTCGGGCCCTGGAGCCAGTACCCGCCAAAGAGGATGTCTACGCTGCAGCACTCAACCTCCGTCCTGAAATCCGCGCAGCACAGCTCCAAAGTGAGGCTGCCGACGTGCAGTTAAACATCGCCAAACGTGGCTACCTTCCTACCATCGGAGTCAACGCTGGTGTGGGAGCCAGTCACTACAGCGCAGACGACCGTGGTATAGGCGAGCAGATGAAACGCAACCTCAACGGAAGTATTGGACTTTCCCTCAGCGTGCCTATTTTCGACAACCGCCGCAACAAGACTTCCGTCAGCCGTGCCCGTCTCAGCAAGACTTCCGCAGAGCTCGACCTCTTGGACAAGCAGACCACTTTAGGCAGCAACATCGAGAACCTCTGGCTGCAGGCCACCAGTTCCCAGCAACGATTCCGCAGTGCTCAGGCAGCCGTGCAGAGCCAAGAGACCACATACGAACTGACCAACGAACAGTTCAAAGCCGGACTGAAGAACATCGTTGACCTGCTGCAGGCTCGCGACAACCTACTCCAAGCCCAGCAGAACAGACTCCAGAGCAAATACACGACCATCCTCAACACACAGCTGCTGAGGTTCTACGAGGGAGGACAGCTGACCATTTAGTAGCCCTCCCCTGCCCTCCTTAAAGGGAGGGAGTGGTTGTTAGCAAAAAACATAGAATTAAATCAGGCATCCATAAAACAATACTAATAAACTTATGAATATTCTCCATTTTTCAAAACATGCTACTCTCTCCCTCACAGGGAGGGTGAGGGGTGGGTCGTCCCTGCTTTTGCCTTTGCTCCTTTTCGTGAGTTGCAACTCCAAGCCCAAAGCCGAGTATGAAACCACGACAGTTGAGAAAGGCGACATCGCAACCACCGTAACCGCTACTGGTACTATCGAACCTGTTACCAAAGTGGAAGTCGGTACGCAGGTCAGCGGTATCGTGTCCAAGATCTACGTTGACTACAACTCCGAAGTGAAGGCAGGACAAGTTATCGCCGAGCTCGACCGCACCAACCTCTTAAGCACCCTTGAAAGCCAACGAGCCAATCTCACCAGTCAAGAGAGTGCATTAGAATTCCAAAAGGCAAATTACAACCGCTATAAGATCCTGTACGACAAAGGTTTGATAAGTGCCAACGATTTCGAGCAAGCTCGTCTCTCATTCGTTCAGGCTCAACAGCAGGTGACCACCGCTCGCCAGAGCGTAAAGCGGGCTGAAACCGACCTCGGCTATGCTACCATCACCTCGCCCATCAATGGCGTAGTCCTCAGCAAGGACGTGGAAGAAGGGCAGACCGTGGCTGCCAGCTTCAGCACCCCTACCCTCTTCACCATCGCCCAGGACCTGACCGACATGCGCGTCATCGCCGACATTGACGAAGCCGACATCGGCGAGGTCAAGGAAGGACAACGCGTCAGCTTCACCGTCGATGCCTTCCCCGCTGACATCTTCAACGGACTCGTCACTCAGGTACGCCAGCAGGCAACCACGGAAAGCAACGTCGTCACATACGAAGTCGTCATCAGTGCCCCCAACGCCGACCTGAAGCTGAAGCCCGGCCTCACCGCCAATGTCACCATTTACACACTGGAGAAGAACAACGTCCTCACCGTGTCCTCCAAGGCCCTCCGCTTCTCGCCCAAGCAGGAGCTCATTGCAGAAGACGAAACGATAGAAGACACCGACAAGCCTGGACAGAAACTGTGGGTGCTGCAAGGCAAGACTTTCAAAGCCATTCCCGTAAAGACAGGAGTATCCAACGGTACAGTCACGGAAATTGTCAGCGGCATACAGGCCGGTACAGAAGTACTTTCCGAAATGGTATTTGGAACACCCATGGAAGAGGACAACACCAATCAGAACAAGAATCCGTTTATGCCGGGCAGACCCAATAACAATAGGAACCAGAAGTCCGGCCAAGGCGCTGCAAAGAAATAGCGTATTCGGTAGATTACCCTCCGAAAAGAAAGCAAGAATCATGCCACAAGAAAAGAAAGTTGTCATAAAGCTCGAGAATGTCCGCCGAAATTTCCAAGTAGGAAATGAGACGGTAAAGGCATTGCGAGGCGTCTCCTTTGAAATCCACGAGGGTGAGTTTGTCACCATTATGGGCACCTCAGGCTCCGGCAAATCCACGTTGCTAAACCAACTCGGATGCCTTGACACCCCCACCAGCGGTGAATACTACCTGGATGGTATCAGCGTGCGCACCATGCGTCGTAGCCAACGAGCTCGCCTGCGCAACCGAAAGATAGGCTTTGTCTTCCAGAATTATAACCTTCTGGCTAAGACCACGGCCGTTGAAAACGTGGAACTCCCTCTTATGTATAATAAGGATTACACCGCCAAGCAACGTCGTCAGGCAGCCATCGAAGCTCTACAGGCCGTGGGACTTGGCGATCGACTGGAACACAAGAGCAACCAGATGTCAGGTGGTCAGATGCAACGCGTGGCCATTGCCCGCGCCCTGGTTAACAACCCTGCCGTCATCCTTGCCGACGAGGCCACCGGTAACCTCGACACCCGCACCTCCTACGAGGTTCTTGTCCTTTTCCAGAAGTTACACGCAGAAGGCCGCACCATCATCTTCGTCACCCACAATCCCGAAATCGCACAGTACTCCTCCCGAAACATCGTCCTGCGCGATGGCAAAATCCGCGAAGACACTTATAACCCCAACATCCTCAACGCCGCAGAGGCCCTCGCTGCCCTGCCCGCGCCACAGGACGAGTAAGGTTGAAAAGTTCTTGAAGTGTCAAGCGTCGCAAGGCGCCGAGCGGAAAGGTTGAAAAGTTGAAAGATACCTTTTTCAAATATGGAACAAGATAATAGCCTCATACATAAAAAAACCTTCGACTATGCGGTACGAATTGTTCGACTTTCTCAGTTCCTCAAGGAAAAGTTTCATGAACATGTGCTTTCTCAACAGATACTTAGAAGTGGAACAAGTATTGGCTCTAATGTTAGAGAAAGTAAAAATGCTCAAAGTAGGGCTGATTTTATCAGCAAACTAAACATAGCTCTGAAAGAAGCTGATGAAACAGGCTTTTGGCTGGAACTTTTGTTCGCAACCGATTATCTTACAAAAGATGAATTTGAATCCATCTATAATGATAACAAGTTCATTATTGCAATCTTAACAAAAATAATAAAATCCGCCAAAGATAACGAAAACTAAGATAGTTAAAATAGGAACAATGAAAAGGAGATTGTTGATGTTTCAACAGAACAAAATTTCAACTTTTCAACCATTCAACTTTCAATGTGACTTTCAACGTTTCAATTTTTCAACATTTCAACTTTAAATGAGTTTCACAAACCTACTCAAAATCGCCCTCAAGGCCATCCTCAGCAACAAGGGCCGTTCATTCCTCTCCATGCTCGGCATCATCATCGGCGTGGGAGCCGTCATTGTCATGATGGCTATCGGACAAGGCTCCAAGCAGAGCATACGCGAGGAAATTCAGAAGAACGGCACCAACATGCTTACCATCCGCCCTGGTGCTGACATGCGTGGCGGCGTGCGTCTCGACCCATCGGCCATGCAGACGCTAAAGCAAATCGACTATGAGACAATCCTCGCAGAAGCCAAGTTCGTCAACAAAGTATCTCCAGAAGTGAGCACCAGCGGACAAGCAGTCTTCGGCTCCAACAACACCACAAGTACTTGCTACGGTGAATCGCCCGATTACCTTGGCATCCGCCTCTGGGAGGTGGAAGAGGGTATCTTCTTCACAGAGGAAGATGTCAACAAGAGTGCCAAGGTCTGTATCATCGGACAGACTGTCGTCAAGGAACTCTTTCCCAATGTGGATCCTATCGGCAAGACCATCCGTTTCAAGAACATACCTCTGCGTGTCATCGGTGTTTTCAAAGGAAAGGGCTATAACAATTGGGGTATGGACCAGGACAATGTGATTGTCTCGCCCTACACCACTGTTATGAAACGTCTGGCTGCACAGACCCACTTCAACAGCATCCTTTGCTCTGCCGTGACCGAGGAACTCAGCGACCATGCAATTGAAGATCTCACTGAAATATTGCGACGCACCCACAAGCTCAAGGATGGCGAAGAAGACAATTTCACCATCCGCTCGCAGCAGGAGTGGATGGAGACTATGTCCTCCACGATGGACACCATCACCATCATCCTCGTCGTGGCAGCCGCCTTCTCGCTTCTCGTAGCTGGTATTGGCATCATGAACATCATGCTCGTCAGCGTCACCGAGCGTACAAAAGAAATAGGTTTGCGCATGAGCGTGGGCGCGCGAGGACTGGATATCAGCAACCAGTTCCTCATCGAGAGCATCCTCATCAGCCTCACCGGAGGTATTCTGGGAGTCCTCTTCGGAGCGCTGCTCACCTGGGGTTGCAACGCCATCATTGGCTATCCTGCCGTCATCCCCGCCTGGAGTGTGATCGTCAGCTTTGCCGTTTGCGTGGCAATAGGCGTGGGCTTCGGCTACTTCCCTGCACAGAAAGCCGCCCGCCTCGATCCCATCGAAGCCATCCGCTACGAATAACCACAAACTTTAAGCCACCGTGGCCTCGCTTTTAAGCGAGGTACCCCACCGGAAGGCCCTCACCTTATAACGCCCCCTCAACAACAGCCATCACTATCAACCAATTCCTAATAAAGCAATGAAGAAAATCCTTCTCACCCTCCTCTTCTGCCTGCCCGTCCTCACTATCATCGCAGGCAACGAAGACCCGCGCTACCTCCGTGGAGCTGTACCCGAACGCAATGGCATCGTCACGTTCTCACAGACCTTCAGCGTACCAGGCAAAACACAATCAGACATTTACTCCGTCATGCAAGCATACATCCGACAGCTTGTTGCCGATGGCAGACAGGACCTCCGAACACGCATTGTCTCTGACGAGAACAACACCATCGTTGCCAACGTCGAAGAGATTATGACCTTCAAGAAGAGGTTCCTCAGCTGGGACCACTGCTACTTCCGCTATTACATCTCCGCTGAGTGTACTGCAGACGCCAAGGTCAACCTCACCATTACCAAAATTTCCTATCAATACATGTTTGACAACGAAGGCAAAGGCGGCGAAAACTACAAGGCCGAGGAATGGATTAGCGATGCCGCTGCCGTCAACAAGGCAGGCACCAAGCTCTATCCCCGCTGTGGCAAATTCCGTCGGAAGACGATAGACCGTGTCGATGAGATTTTCACAGGCGCCCGCAATGCCTTCGAGGAACCCGAGCAGACCGCCGCTCCCGCCCCC
Organism: Bacteroidaceae bacterium; assembly: GCA_017535725.1. GTDB lineage: Bacteria > Bacteroidota > Bacteroidia > Bacteroidales > Bacteroidaceae > Physcousia. Next base: position 17,704 of record JAFXTO010000010.1, on the reverse strand, counting down.
AAGGCTACCGTTGTGGAATAAGCCCACTCCCCGTCTGGGAGTACCATCGGCAAACGATTTTCCGTCAAATAATATCCCCCTCGCCCACTTCCGCACCCCCGAAGTGGGCTTTTTCTTTCGCCTATGTCAAGAACCTAAGCAAAAAGACGTTAATATCTGAAATATCTTTTCATTTATTCGCGAATATGACAATTTAGCAGTACCTTTGCAACCAAAATTAAAATAGAGTGACATCAGATTCCAATAAGCAACAAGCAGCCTTACTCTACGAGCAAGGCAATGCACACCGAAAGCAACAACGATGGGCAGAAGCTCTGAATGCTTACGAGCAAGCCACCGCACTTGACCCAGAATCACCTGCCCGAACTGCACGCACGATGCTTATGGAAATCATGGACTTCTACTGCAAGGATTACTACAATCCCTAAATAACAAACAACAAGTATGGTGCCGTACCACGACAACCATACAACAGACAAAAGACCAAGCACTATGGCAAAAATGAAAGGCGCCATCACCATCAACACCGAACGCTGCAAAGGATGCAGCCTCTGTGTCGCCGCATGTCCCCTGAACATCATCGAACTGGCAGACAAGATGGTTAACCGCCGTGGCTACCGCTATGTAGAACAGGTCAACCAGGATGCATGCACCGGTTGTACGTCCTGCGCCATCGTATGCCCCGACGGATGTATCACCGTTTATAGAAAGAAAGTTGAAAGTTGAAAAGTTGACGAGTTGAAAAGTTGACGAGTTGACAAGTTGACGAGTTGACAAGTTGACGAGTTGACAATGTATTTTTCAACGTTTCAACATTTCAACGTTTCAACATTTCAACGTTTCAACATTTCAACGTTTCAACATTAAATAAAAAAGTTATGGCAGAAGAAATACTACTGATGAAAGGAAACGAAGCCGTTGCACATGCCGCCATCCGCTGCGGTTGTGACGGATACTTCGGATATCCCATCACCCCACAAAGCGAAATCCTCGAGACATTGGCTGCCGAGAAGCCTTGGGAGACCACAGGCATGGTCGTCCTGCAAGCCGAAAGCGAGGTCGCAAGTATCAACATGCTCTATGGCGGAGGCGGTGCTGGCAAGCGTGTCATGACCTCCAGCTCCAGCCCTGGCGTAGCCCTCATGCAGGAAGGTCTTGCCTACATGGCAGGCGCAGAGATTCCAGGTCTCATCGTCAACGTACAGCGCGGCGGCCCCGGCCTCGGCACCATCCAGCCCTCACAGGGCGACTACTTCCAGGCCACCCGTGGCGGCGGCAATGGTGACTACTACCTCATCGTGCTCGCTCCGTCCAGCGTTCAGGAGATGGCTGATTTCGTAGACCTGAGCTTCGAGCTCGCCTTCAAGTACCGCATCCCCGTCATGATGCTCTCCGATGGTGTCATCGGCCAGGTCATGGAGAAAGTGGTTCTCCCTCCCTTCAAGCCCCGTCGCACAGAGGAGGAAATCATTGCTTCCTGTCCCTGGGCAAGCACGGGTCGGAAGGCAGGACGCCCCATCAATGTCATCACCTCCCTCGAACTGCAACCCGAAGCGATGGAAAAGCACAACCACCACCTTCAGGCCAAATACGACGAAATCCGTAAGAACGAAGTGCGTATCGAGGAAACGATGACCGACGATGCCGACTATCTCATTGTGGCCTTCGGCTCCGCTGCCCGTATCGCCCAGAAAGCTATCGACGACCTTCGCAAGGAAGGCATCCGCGTAGGTCTCCTGCGCCCCATCACCCTCTGGCCGTTCCCCTACGACCGCATCTGCGAGCTCTCCACCAAGGTCAAGGGCATTCTCACCTTCGAAATCAATGCCGGACAGATGGTCGAAGACGTTCGACTGGCTGTTGAAGGACGTACTCCCGTCACCCACTACGGCAAGATGGGTGGTATCGTCCCCACACCAGAAGAAGTCATCGCCACCCTGAAGGATCATTTCCATATCACCCAATAACTTCATATTAACAATGCAGAACCGCGAACAACTCCGCAATAACCTCAACACCGTCTTCTTGCTTCTGGCATTAATCGGTGTGGTTCTCTATTTTGCCTTTCCCGCGCATCACCTGATTGGCTGGATTGTTATTGCCATCGCCATGGTGGTGAAAATTGTCGAGTTCTTCATTCGCTTCATGTTCTGAATTGTCCCCCATAGACATAAACCAAGCACCCACATTCCGCATCATGGAAAGAAATGATATCATAGCTCCAGAGAATCTGGTCTACAAGAAGCCAACCCTCCTCAATGACACCGATATGCACTATTGCCCTGGCTGTAGCCACGGTGTGGTTCACAAGCTCATCGCCGAGGTCATCGAGGAAATGGGCATTGAGGAGAAAGCCGTCGGCGTTTCGCCCGTCGGCTGTGCCGTCTTCGCCTACAAGTACATTGACATCGACTGGCAGGAAGCCGCCCACGGACGTGCCCCCGCCATCGCAACAGCCATCAAGCGTCTGTGGCCCGACCGCCTCGTCTTCACCTACCAAGGCGACGGAGACCTCGCCTGCATAGGAACAGCCGAGACAATCCATGCCCTTAACCGCGGTGAGAACATTGCTATCATCTTCATCAACAATGCCATCTATGGCATGACGGGCGGACAGATGGCTCCCACCACCCTGATGGGCATGAAAACGGCAACCTGCCCCTATGGCCGTCAGGCTGACCTCCACGGTTACCCCCTGAAAATCACAGAGATTGCCGCCACCCTTGAAGGAACATGCTTCGTCTCGCGCCAAAGCGTCCACTCCGTAGCCGCCATCCGAAAAGCCAAGCGCGCTATCCGTCAGGCATTCGAGAACTCCGTCAATCGCCGTGGTAGCTCGCTTGTGGAAATCGTCAGCACCTGTTCCTCCGGCTGGAAGAAGACACCCATCGAGGCAAACCAATGGATGGAAGAACACATGTTCGAATACTACCACCTCGGAGACCTCAAGAGTATTTAAAAATTTCAGGATTTGAGGATTTAAAGATTGTCTGCCCTCAATCCTTAAATATAAAATTATTAAATCATTAAATCCAGAACATGACTCAAGAAATCATCATAGCAGGCTTTGGCGGACAAGGAGTCCTCTCCATGGGTAAGATTCTCGCCTACAGCGCACTCATGGAAGGTAAGGAAGTATCGTGGATGCCAGCCTACGGTCCTGAACAGCGAGGTGGCACAGCCAATGTCACCGTCATCGTCTCTGACCAGCGCATCAGTTCGCCCATCGTCAGCACGTTTGATACCGCCATCATCCTCAACCAACCTTCCCTCGAGAAGTTCGAGTCGAAAATCAAGCCCGGAGGAACTCTCATCTACGATGGCTACGGCATCAGCATTCCACCCCAACGCACGGACATTAACATCCATGAGATCAATGCGATGGACGTTGCTGCCGAAATGGGAAACCCCAAAGGTTTCAACATGATAGTCCTTGGCTCGCTGCTCGGACTGCATCCCATCGTTCAGGTGGAGAATGTGCTGAAGGCGTTGCGTAAGACCTTGCCCGCTCGCCACCACGACCTCATCCCTGCCAACGAGGAAGCATTGAGAAAAGGAATGGAACTCACCGCCGCCCAGTAACCGATAAAGTTGAAATGTTGAAACGTTGAAACGTTGAAAATTGAGGAGAGCCCTCGTTATCACGTTATTCCGTTGTCTCGTTATTACGTTATTACGAAAAAATAATCGACCGCCACGTTTCAACCTTTCAACGTTTCAACCTTTCAACCTTTCAACCTTTCAACCTTTCAACGTTTCAACCTTTCAACCTTTCAACCTTTCAACCTTTCAACGTTTCAACCTTTCAACCTTTCAACCTTTCAACCTTTCAACCTTTCAACCTTTCAACCTTTCAACGTTCCCCGTGTCCCGCCTAAAGCCCATATTCATATTGCTATTCCTGTGCCTGCAAAATTCCTTGCGGGCACAAGATGTTCTCGGTAATATGGGCAACTCTTTCGGCGGTGGCTTCGGAAACGGCATGGATGATGGAACCTCCGGCGAGGACGGACTGCAACGAAGCACCTGGGGACGTGACACCTCCAAGGTCGACAAGTGGGTGCCCACCGAATTCTTCCAATGGCGCATCGACGAACGGTTAGGAACCGTCATCCCAGAGGAATACAACGACACCCTACCCCATCTCTTTCAGAACTTTAACGCCACCGAGGGGTTACATGGAGAGTACAGCATTCTCGGCAACTTCGGTTCTCCGCGCCTGGCGTTCAACTTCCTGGACCGAGATATTATTAGTGAGTTCTTGTTCGTGCAGCCCTTTGACTATTTCCACACCGAACCTGGCAGTCTGCTCTTCACCAACACGAAATCACCCCTTACCAACCTGCAGTACCACACCTGCGGTACCCGCGAAAATGGCCAGGACCGTTTCAGAGCGTACTTCGCCACGAACATCAACAAACGTGCAGCCCTCGGCTTCAAGATTGATTATCTCTACGGCCGCGGTTACTACATGAACCAGCATAACTCCCAGTTCGGAGGAACGTTGTTCGGTTACTACCGAGGAGAGCAATACGAAATGCACGCGATGGCTTCGTGGGAACATCTGAAGATGAGTGAGAACGGTGGTATCGAGAAAGATGAGTACATCACGAACCCTCAGAGCTTTCCACAGCGCTACGGCAGTCGTGATATCCCCACCCTGCTTAATGGCGTCTTCAACCGTAATGACCCGCACACCTACTTCCTCACCCACCGCTACAACGTAGGTATCTACCGCGACCTCGAAGTACCCGACAGCCTGAAACCAGTCATGCCCGAGGACAAAGAACTCCTCCAGCGAATCAAATCAGACAGCCTGCGTGATGTCATCAAGGCAGACACACTCCGCCTGTCCCTCACCCTCGACTCCCTGCGCCAACAATGGCAGAGCGAGCAAGTGACTCCACAAGAGTTCATTCCCGTCACCAGCTTTCTCCACACCTTTCATGTCAGGCGGCTGCTCCATGAGAATTCGGTCAATTCCGGTGGCGTCTCTTCAACGTATTTCTCCCACGACCCATACTATCGTTCATCCTATTCCGACTTCACCGACGAGACCAAGGCCCTGAGCATAAAGAACACCGTCGGCGTACAACTGCGCGAAGGATTCAACAAGTGGGCCAAGGCGGGTATCACCCTCTTTGGAACCCATGAATTCAAGCATTTCAGGCAGCCATCCCTGGCCACCACCGACACGACAGACGTCTTCGACACCTTCAACGAGAACCACATCTCAGTGGGTGGTGAGATTGCCAAGAGAATGGGACACACCCTCCACTACAATGCGGGGGCAGAATTCTGGCTGATAGGTCCCGATGCAGGCGACGTGGATATCTACGGCAATGCCGACCTCAACTTCCGCCTCGGAAGAGACACCGTGCGTCTGGAAGCCAACGCTTTCTTCAAGAACATCACGCCCACGTTCTACCTCTCCCAATTCCACAGCCAGACGCACTGGTGGGACAACGACCTCAGCAAGGAGACACGCACCCGTCTCGAAGGCAAGCTCACCTTCGACCGTACGCACACCAGCCTCCGCTTCGGCATGGAGAATATCTCGAACTACACCCACTTCGCCACCCTCCTCACACCCATCTACGCCACCGACGGTACCACCATCAGTTCCTACTCCCACGACGTCGAGGTGCGTCAGCAGAGTGGAAGCATCCAGGTACTCAGCGCCACGTTGAAGCAGGAACTGAAGCTCGGCATTTTCCATTGGGACAACGAGGTCACCTGGCAAACATCCACCAACCAGGATGTCCTCCCCCTCCCCACCATCAGCCTCTACACCAATCCCTATATCGTCTTCCACATCGCCAAAGTACTGCGCGTAGAACTGGGTGTCGATATGCGCTATTTCACCAAGTACTATGCCCCCGACTACGCTCCCTTCATCCAGCAGTTCGCCATTCAGGATGCCTCCCAACCCCGCACAAAGGTTGGTCATTATCCCATCCTCAACGGCTATGCGAACTTCGCCATCAAGCGTGTTCGAGGCTACGTCAACGTCACCCACTTCAACCAAGGTACAGGAAACTATTTCTGGGGTCCCCACTACCCCATCGATCCCCTCAGCATTCACTTCGGCATCTCCTGGAATTTCTATGACTAAGGAGATGATCTGGCCTTTTCGGTGTAAGCCGGGTAAGGCAGAACAATAAAGCAATGAGACGGATACCTATGTACTTTTAGCAATAAATAGAAACTTTAAACGCAAACCAAAATGAAGAAACGAACGATTCTGACCTGGGCACTCATGGCCCTCATCTCCACCACCTCAGCACAGGAAGCTCGCCGACCACGGCACCACCGCGAAGCATTCCAGACAGACCGTCCAATGGTTCATGACCCGGTGATGGCCAAAGAGGGAGATACCTATTATCTCTACGCTACGGGAATGGGCATTCAACAAATGACTTCCAAGGATTGCAAGACGTGGACCGTGCTGCCACAACCAGTGATGACCGTCATCCCTGGTTGGACTACCGACTCCGTGCCCGGCTTCGGCGCTCATGTTTGGGCACCGGATGTAATCCGATGGCACGACCGATGGTGGCTGGCCTATAGTTGCTCCACCTTCGGCAAGAACAGCTCTGCCATCGGTCTGCTCAGCAGTCGCTCGTTAGCCGCCAATATCTGGAAGGATGAGGGATGCATCGTAGCCTCGCACGACTGGAAAGTCAATGCCGACGGCACCACCTCAGGCGATAACTGGAACGCCATCGACCCGAACTTTGTCATCGACGACACAGACACCCCCTGGCTTGTATGGGGCTCCTTCTGGGATGGCATACAACTGGCACGCCTCGATTCCACCATGCACTTGGCCACACAACCTGTGACCATCGCCCGCCGGTATCGTCCTGGCGACCCCAATGCTTCTGAAAACCCCACCTCGCGCTTTGCCGGACGCAATGCCATCGAGGCTCCATTCATCTTCCGTCATGGCGAATACTACTATCTCTTTGTATCATGGGACTACTGCTGCCGGGGAGCCAAGAGCAACTACCGTGTGGCCGTAGGACGCAGCAAGAAGGTGAGCGGACCGTACCTCGACCGCGAGGGCAAGGACATGCTCATGGGCGGTGGCACACGATTCTTAGAAGGTGACAAGAAGGAATGGGAAGCCGCAGGCCACTGTGCTGCATACAACTTCAACGGAGAGGACATCTTCATCTGTCATGGTTATAGTGCCACACAAAACGGTGCGGCCATACTTATCCAATATCCTATCAGCTGGACAGCAGATGGATGGCCTCAACCTAGTAACAAATGAAAAATGAAAGAATGAAAAATGAAATGTTTGGTATACGAAGAGATACTTAAATATTTCATTTTTCATTCTTTCATTTTTCATTTATTTCTCTCTTGGTCATCAACCCCCGATGATGTCATCTATCGCTTCAGACAATTCTTGCATGGATGAGAAAAGCCAGGTTGCTCCCTCGTCCGTAAGCAGGTGATCCGGCAAGGGACCAGTATTGACTGCTATCGTTCGAATACCTGCAGCCACGGCCGCACGCACACCAAGAGGAGCATTCTCCACAACAAGAGCCTCATCCGCAGTAATCCCTGCCTTCTTCAATCCCATGAGGTAAGGTTCGGGATTTGGCTTGCCGTAGCGTACGTCGTCACCAGTGACCATGAGCGATGCGGAGAACTGTCCTGGATAGTGTTTTTCCAGTCGGCTCAGCAACGACTGCTGTGCAGATCCCGTCACCAGCACCCGCATCAGTCCACGCGCGCGAACCTTATTTAATACATCAGCCACATGGGGAATCTCAGGTGCCTCCCCTCCACGCGCAGCCATATATTCGTTGAAGACAATGGTCTTTAGGCGGTAGAGCTCATTTGCTTCCTCTACCGTAGCAGGTCGTCCCCAATAGCGTTGCGTGAAGATACTGATGGTGCCGATGCCCGTGCGCCCCTCATTCTCAAAGGCATCCTCCGGAGTCATCGGCAATCCATATTCTGTCATCACCTTTGCCCAAGCGTAGGCATGACCAGGCATGCTGTCAAACAGCACACCATCCATGTCGAACAAGACAGCCTTGATAGCAGCACCACCGCTCTCTCCCAACTTGGAAGAGAGCGGCTGGTGTGTTGATTCGCTCATCATTTCAGTCGAGCCTGAATTGCTTCAGTCTCCTTCTCATACCCTGGCTTGCCGAGCAGGGCGAACATATTCTTCTTGTATGCTTCCACTCCAGGCTGGTTGAAAGCATTGACACCAAGCAGATTGCAGTGAATGCCACAGCCCAGTTCAAAGAAGTAGATAAGCTGACCCAGATGATACTCGTCCAAACAATCAATGGCAATGCGGATATTGGGAACTCCACCATCCACGTGAGCCAGCTGTGTGCCGAGCTCAGCCATCTTGTTCACCTCATCCACACGCTTTCCAGCCAGGAAGTTCAGACCATCGAGATTCTCTTCGTCCGAGGGGAAGAGCAGGCTGTACTTGGGTGCCTCCACGCTGATGACCGTCTCGAAGATGGTACGTTCGCCCGCTTGAATCCACTGTCCCATGGAATGGAGGTCGGTGGTGAGATCCACGCTGGCGGGGAACAATCCCTTGCCATCCTTACCCTCGCTCTCGCCGTAGAGCTGCTTCCACCATTCTCCGATATAATGGAGCTTGGGCTGGTAGTTAGCCAGTATTTCTATCTTCTTGCCGGAAGTATAGAGTGCGTGGCGAGTAGCAGCATAGACGGCAGCTGGATTATTCTCGAAGGGAGTGCCTTCTGCAGTCTGACGCTCCATGTCCTGCGCACCACGTACCAACTGTTCAATATCGAAACCAGCCACGGCAATAGGCAGGAGACCTACAGGTGTCAGCACCGAGAAACGGCCACCCACATTGTCGGGGATGATATAGCTCTTGTAGCCTTCCTTGTCGGCACATGTGCGAGCTGCACCGCGCTTGGCATCCGTGATGGCCACAATAACCTTCTTGGCCACCTCCTTACCGCACTGCTCCTCACACTGCTTCTTCAGCAGACGGAAAGCGAGAGCTGTTTCTGTCGTGGTGCCGGACTTGGAAATATTGATAACGCCGAAACGCTTGTTGCGGAGATAGCTGGTGAGTTCATAGAGGTAGTCCTCTCCGATGTTGTTTCCTGCGAAGAGAATGGCGGGAGACTTGCCATCACGTGCCAGCCACTCAAAGCTGCTGCTGAGCGCTTCGATGACGGCCTTGGCACCCAGATAACTGCCGCCGATGCCAGCTACGACCACAGCATCGCACTCCTTACGGAGCGTGGCAGCGGTAGCCTTGATATCTGCCAAAAACTCAGGTGTAATGCTGGTGGGCAGATGTAGCCATCCGAGGAAATCATTGCCTGGGCAGGTGCCTAACTCCAGGGTCTTCTGTACAGCGGCCACGCGGGATGCATAACCATTGATAGTCTCTGCGCTCACGAAGGGAGCGGTCTTGGTAATGTCGAGTTTAAGCATGTTGTTGTTATTGAAAGAGATACTTATTTAATGATTTCGAGCGCAAATATACTTCAAATCCTTTAGAAGCCCAAATGTTTCGCCACTTTTATTTATTAAGGTGTACCAAATCCACCCATTTTCTTTCTTTTTAACTTTTCGTTTTTCACTTTTCCCCTCACAAACCCATCAACTCGTCACCTCTCCGCCCGCATAGGATTGTTCAGGAAGTCCTGGTACGACAGCCGGATACCTTCCTCCAGTTCCGTTTTGTACTTCCACCCCAAGGCAGCAGCCTTGGATACATCCAGCAACTTCCGTGGAGTTCCGTTGGGCCGAGTCGTATCCCACTTTATCTCGCCCTCATAACCGATAACCTTTGCCACCAGTTCGGTCAGCGCCTTGATGGTTAGCTCCTTACCCGTGCCGGCATTCACCGTTTCGTTCCCACTATAGTTGTTCATCAGGAACACACACAGGTTCGCCAGGTCATCCACATAGAGGAATTCCCGCAACGGCGAGCCATCGCCCCAGCAAGTAACCTCCTTCAGTCCAGCTTCTTTGGCCTCATGGAATCTTCGAATCAGCGCAGGCAAGACGTGGCTATGCTCTGGATGATAATTGTCATTCGGGCCATAGAGGTTCGTCGGCATCACGCTAATATAATCCGTTCCATATTGCCTGTTCAGGAACTCACAATACTTCAGGCCGCTGATTTTCGCCAGTGCATACGCTTCGTTGGTCTTCTCCAGCTCACCCGTGAGCAGACAGGACTCAGGCATCGGCTGTGGTGCCATCCTCGGATAGATACACGACGACCCCAGGAACTCCAGTTTCTTGCAGCCATTCTTCCATGCAGCATGTATCACGTTCATCTCCAGAATCATGTTGTCGTACATGAAGTCCGCCAGCGCGGATTGGTTGGCCACAATGCCGCCAACCTTCGCCGCAGCAAGAAACACATACTCCGGCTTCTCCTGCTCAAAGAAGGTCTCCACCTGATCCTGTCTCGTGAGATCCAACTCCCGATGAGTCCGTAACACCAAATGATGATAGCCCTGCCTCTGCAGTTCCCTCACTATAGCGCTGCCCACCATGCCCCGGTGGCCTGCCACATAAATCTTTGAATTCTTTTCCATAAATATAATACCTACTTATTTACATTCCAGGCCTGCGTATCACGAGCCTTATTGCCTCGGGATGTTCCGATACAAAGGCCGATGCATCCTGTACCACACACGCCAGATAACCTCCTCCCCCAGCACCCGGCATTTTCCATGCGAGTACTTCTGGCATGGCAGAATATTCATCAATGTAATCTTGAACGCTCTTTTTATTCTGGACTACTTCCGCAGGTTCCGCTCCCTTCGCTCTAAAAGTTGAACGTTGGACAGGATTCACCATCCCTGGGAACATCGCTACCTGAGCTTCGAAAGAATCGCGATATGCTTTTGCGAAGGCATCAAGGTCTTTATTCATGATGGCAGCCCAGCAGTCATCAGCAGCTTTGGCCAAAGCCCGGACCTTGGGTTCTGTGACATCCTTTCCTTCCACCACGGAGCACCCCGGCGTCCGTGGCTCCATGGGAACCAGCACCAGCTTGCTCTCTAACCACGCCAGGATATCTTCCGAGGAACAACTTTCAATCTTCTCTGGCCAGAACCGCCCATCATAGAAGTGCCTGCACAACCCCGGAACACAAATCCCTATCGAGTCCTGTGCCCCGCTGATGATGCCGTCGCTCCGTTCCGGATCATTCTCGAAGCAGAACACCAGCTTAGCCAACATCTCAGGATCCATATTCGGCAACTGGTACGGCCATATCTTCTTGATCATGTTCCTTGTACTCGTGCTCAATCCACACCGTTCCCGAATCTCGAAGGTCGGTACCAATGAGATGGTGATGGCCCATCCAGGAGCATATTGCGAGACGTATGGCTGGTCAATCCACGTCCCCGCGATATCCAGTCTGGCCGGTATCTGTGAGGACACCTTTTTTAATTCCGTTGAGCTCCGTGCTTCCAAGCCCTCCTGCGGTGTTCTCTGCAGAACGACGTATTGCATCCCGTGCTCCTCACAGAACCTCCGTTTTTCCTCATTACCCCCATCCTCGTTCACCACCAGGATATCCGGCTTCAGTGCCTCCACTGTTGGGATGAAATCCATCACCCCACTCCCCTGATTGATAAATGCGTCCTTCACATAGCGAATGCTCTTCACCATGAACAGCCGTTCCTGTTCGCTGTACACTGTCTTGTGGTGTTTATAGTCCTGAATCGTCGCGTCACTGCCGATGCCCACATACAGGTCACCGTACTCCGCCGCCTGTCGGAAGAACTCCACGTGACCGCTGTGCAGCAAGTCATAACAGCCCGATACAAATACTTTCTTTGCCATTGTCCATCAATAATTGGAGTCATTATTTGATTTTCTCTGCAAAAGTACATCTTTTATATGAGAATCCACACAAAAAAGCGAAAAAAATGATTCTGGCGCGACCATTCTTTCCCTTTTTATAAATGGATGCAACACATTGACGCCAAAGGCGTCACCTCTCAGTAACCGTAGGTCGGCACGACCTGCGGATTTTATGGCGATAGTAACACCGACCCCAAAGGGGTCGCCGAACAGCGTGCTGGGGCACCCTTCTAGGGTGCATCTTCTCTGTCGTCTTGCATTCCGGGGGTACTGCGCCCCCCCGGTTACTGAGCGGAGACGCTTAAAGCGTCTTGAGCGAAGATGCCTTCTTTTGTGAGACACAAATCATAACGGCGAGAAATAATATATTAATTAATATTACTACATAAATACATAAATAAAAACTTATTTGATTGATAATATGCAGTTTAAAACTAAATGTTTTATGTAGTTTTATCAATATTTATGTAGTTTTCCATACGATAATCCACCATTATCCTTAATTTTAATGTAGTTTTCACTATCCTTTTATGTAATTTTTACTGGTTATATCTCGTATATTGAATCTGTTTCAAATTTCATTCCGTAGGCCTCAGCGGCCTCTGCGCAGCGGGAACCCGCGTAGCGTTCCCACTGCTTCGGCGGCCTCACCGATAGGTCAAAGGACATGCTCAGGACACAACCTTAAATGTCTCGAAAAATATCCGCGCCTTTGCGAATCTGCGTTGAAAAAAAGGAATAACTGGTGGAAATTAACCTATGTAAGCTGGTCTTTACTTTAACGCAAAGGCGCGGAGGCGCAGAGACTCTGAGCTTTTTTGAGGAAACTACATGAAGCGCTGCTTGTAGTGCCTTGGGACTACAAGCAACACATCCAGTCGATTTTCGCAACACATCCTTATCTTCCGCTTGTAGTCCCAAGGCACCACAAGCAAAGGAGAGTGATATGAGAGGAAATGAAAGCGGTCGGCGCTTCGAAGAAATCAAGAACAAACGACTTAAAAAAAGCATATAAGAACCCTCGAAACTACATAAAAGTTGCCGAAAACTACATCAAATTACATCAAAAAAGCATAAATCTATCATAAAAACTACATAAATTTAAAGAAAACTACATAAATTTGACAAAGTTATATCACTGTAATTCAATACACTAATAAAATATTAATGTATTTATGTAGCATATATAAAGAAATTATTACGCGAGACCACACAACAAGACAACATGCACATTTCCCCAAGTACACAGAAAAGTACATAGAAGAATATCGGCACAAACGAGCAAGGCGGCAATGAAGACCGTCGGTCGCAGACTGTAGCAGAGGGTTCTTGAGGTTATTTTTGAACATCTAAACACTGGATTTAACTGTTGAGCCAGGAACTGGGGAGAAAACTGTGGAGAATTTCGAAAAATGCATCCAGAAAATGCAATTGTAAATGCAACTGTAAAGATAATAAGGTAAGAAGTCTTGATTATTGAATCGAAACGAAAGAAGCCAGCGACGATATAGAAGTAATAACCAAGTGAAATTCTATCTGAACTGCCCCATAGTGACCGAATGCTTCCTAAAAAACACCCTTCAGCGAAAGAAAAACCGCAAATCCTTTCGCACGAATCCAAATTTTCCTTATCTTTGCCCCGTCTCACGCAGGAAATGCAGTTAACAAGCTATCGTTAAACTTCCACCATTGTAATATGATTCCTCGCATTAAGACATTTGTAACTTTAGATAATTATCGGTTGTTGGTAACATTCGATGATGGGCGTGTCGTGGAATACGATGTGAGTGATGACATCCGAGAGATTCCCGCATTCAAGGATTTGGCAACGATATTCGGATTGTTCAAAAATGCACAACTTGATACAAGCCGTACTTGTATCTTTTGGAATGATCAAATAGACTTGCCCAGTGATACAATCTATGAATACGGCACAGAAGTTTTTGACCAACTCTATGTGGCAGAGGACACTCCAGCCTACAACGGCGAGCCCTATGTTCCCTAATAAAACATAAAAGCTATAAGGTGTGTTCTATTAATTATCAAATTCTCTATGAATTATCTTTGTTTGCTCTTGCCTCTTTTTGGTATCTTTGCTTCCAAGTTCTTGGGACATAGCCCGCTATGCCCCTGCGACCTTGAATGCAAACCTACGCAAAAATTGTCTAAGATCAAATCAAAGCTAATTTATAGAACCCACCATAAAGAAAAAAACTGGAAAAACCCTTTTGGATGTTTGTAGCTCCTTCAGAGTTCATGTGCTAAGTGTAAAAGTTCAAATATTTGTTTTTTAGCGCGAAGCGCGAGGTTTTTGCTCTGATGCAGTCTGCGGTTTGAAACAAACCCATTGGTGACTTGGTCGTTGTGCGAGAGCTGGCTCTCTGGCACAAACGAGCGAGGCGGCAATGAAGACCGTCGGTCGCAGACTGTAGCAGAGGGTTTTTGAGGTTTTTTGTGAACATCTAAACACTGGATTTAACTAGTGAGCCAGAAACTGTGGAGAAAACTAGGGAGAAAACTAGGGAGAAAACTGTGGAGAATTTCGATAAATGCAATTGTAAATGCAACTGTAAATGCAACTGTAAAGATAATAAGGTAAGAAGTCGAAATCATCGAATCGAAACGAAAGAAGCCGGCGACGATATTGAAGTAATAACCTTTACAAGTCTCGACGTCGACGATTTAGACGGGCGAAGATGACAAAATGATACATCTTCGCCCGCTTTTTGTATATTTTCTCGGGGAGAACAAACAGTAATTCAAAATAAATGGTTATCTTTGCACACGCAATTATAAATAAAACAAGACGCTTATGAACTTGGCAATCTCAATGAACACGATACTGAACTTCCTGCACTCGATGTCACTCTCGACGAGCAATAAGCAGTGGCTCGCCGACCACCTGTACGAGGAAGTGAAGGCCGAACGTGAAGCCGCCACAACTGCCAGCGGATGGCCGAAAATCCGCCGCGAGGACATGCACATTTCGCCCGAAGTGATGAAACTCGTCGAAGACATTGAGCCGCTGCCCGATGATTTCGACTACGACAAGGCACGGCTGGAGTATCTTCTAAAGAAGCACGGATGATGAAGAAAGTATTCCTCGACACCAACGTCCTAATAGACTACCTCGCCCGTCGCGGACAGTTCTTCCAGCCCGCCGCCCAGATAGTCTAGCTCGGCCAAGAAAACTAACTGTTTTTAAAGAATATCCTATCGTCGATTCACGGGCGACCTCCCTCAAACACTCCGTTCATTCAGCACCTTATCGTCAGCCTTCGAGTTGTATGCAGACCACCACGCAACGATGTCAAAGGAGATTGTCAGGAAACAAGGTCCCGTGCTGCTCTTAGACTGCCACAGCTTCTCCAGCCTTCCCAACCTCCTGAACTCCAAACTTGGCAAACTTTTTCGACCAAAGTGATTTTTTAGCTCAGAAAATGGGGCAGTCAGGTGGGAAGGGTGGGGTCGGGCATGCAGCAAGCTGTGTAGTGGGATGCAGCAGGCTGTGTGGAGGGATGCAGCAGGTTGTGTGGAGGGATGCAGCAGGTTGTGTGGGGATGTCTCACTGGTGAGATGACCAGTCAGTGACAGGCAGCTGGGAGATGATAGTGGCATTTACGCTATGTCACTCTTCAACTGAACGGCAATGCTCCGTTTTTTTGAGCGTTTTTCGGCGCTTTTGGCGATATTGAACGGATATGCTCCGTTTTTTGGCCATTTACATGCCAATTTTCGACTCAAAAGTGGGTGGATTGAACCGCTCCGAGTGGGTGGGTATGCTCCGTTTTCGCCAGCAATTAGGCTTCATTACGAATAGTTTTTTAGTTTTGTTGAGTATAATACTTTTCCTCGGAATTCCCTATAATCAATATCATTCAAAGTCATTTTAGCAGCTGGTATTGCAATAGTTTTAATTATATTATCAAGTTTGGATAATGGGACGTTAGAATCGATTACCCGACCCAATGTTACGTGCAAGCGGAAATCTGATAAGATTAAGCAACCGGCTGCCTTCAACTCTCTCCGAATATTTTGAATGAGCGAAAGGAAGGCATCTGGTACTTTGGATGAAGTCAAGTTTACTATATGCATTCCAGTCTTTGTGCTGAAGACATCTAACATGTCAAATACTATACTTGGCGCAGCAAAAAACTTTAAGTTCTTATCCACTATACTGATAAGATTCACATCCTTAGGTGTTTCGTCAATAAACACCATCGTGATATGGAAGAACCCTTTCTGCCATTTTACGGAGATGTCATTTAGAGCCTTCCGTAATTCAGCGAACCAGGTTGAATCATATTGAATAGGAACCTTTAGTTCCAGATATGTCTTCATAAATTTTGCTTAAAGGTTGCTTGTTTGCTTATCCCGGTTGATGCCCGTTCACCAATTCTGGTGATATCTGTTCATTTTTTCTGTCTTGCTTGCTTAATGGCACTGCAAATTTAGTCATTTTTCTACGGATAGATACTTTTTTGCTGTTTTTTCGTCTTTTGCTGTTATTTTTAGCTCAAAGCGGACAAATATATGCCCAAAACGGTCCAGTATCACATCTGCGGCAGTTGTATTCCCCCTCAACACGTCACACTAGTCAGTGACAGGCAGCTGGAACATGATGATATTGGCGTTTACGCCATGTTACTCTTCTGTAGAACGACTCTCATCAGCAAGTGAGAGCAGAAAACATTAAAGTATATGTCCCATTGTAAATCAAAATCTTTCATATCAGTAATTTTACATTTTCAATTATAGTTCAATGAATTATATTTAGTTATCAATCAAACTCATCTTTATAAGAATCTTCAATGATGTCCCCTCCCATATCTTCTATCAATTTATTCAATAGAATATTATCACCTGCATTTTGTTTCATAAGTTTTAGTTTTTTCATTTCTATTGCAGCCTTACGCATTAATAAAGCTTTCCTATCGAAAAGACCACGTTTCCTTTCTATTGTTCCTTTATACTTTAATACTTTCAGCTGTATGATTCCCCTTAATCTACGCCCACGTTCATCCGTGTATATCTCCATCTTCTCAAAATCCGTGATGCTTATTATTACGTCAGACCCATGGAAGCCGCCGAATCTACAGAAACTTGACAATGTTATTTCTGCTGAGTACTCGGAGTCTTGATCTCTAACAATGCTACATGTAGCAACGACAGGTACATTTGTATTCAGTGCCAATCTTTTAAGGATATTACCAGCTTTAGCATTGTTATAATCATAATAGTTCATTACCTCGTCATAAAAGACAATACGAATATCCTGTTCTTTGATAATATACTCAATAGCACTGATATCGATATTCTCTGTAGAGAGAAAATTTTCCTCCCAAATATATAAAGGTGCAGCCTTCAGTTTATCCAAATATTCACTTACGCTATCCTTATATAGTGGAGAGGTCAGAACGGAATGAATGTCTTTGGTTGTTATCCCGCAATAATATGATGCCATCAATGCTATGAAAGTCTCTAGCTTCATATTATCCAACACCAGTAATGTAGGAATATGATGATCCACGGCAATGCGGTTAATTTGTGTTATGACGAATGCCGTTTTTCCGTTATCTTCAAACCCACATAACGTAGTCAACTCTCCTGGATAATAACCGCCGATTGTTTCATCCAAGAACCGGAATCCTGGTTTTATCGGTTCTGGTTTTGCAGTAACCGCCACTTCAATTAAATCTCCGATATGTTGGCGCAGGTGTGATTTTCCGTGGATAGCCCCATAGCCTAACCAAATATCTTCCCACAACGGAACATGAAGAAGGCAAGGTCATTGACTCCATGCACTTGTGCTCTCAGTCCCTTTATTTTCGAATTGAATGACTCAGCC
>JAFXTO010000009.1 GCA_017535725.1 Bacteroidaceae bacterium | reverse complement strand
TTCTCGAGGAGGGCGTCGCGCTTGATGGCACCATAGATGTCGGGCTCATTCTCCTTGCTGAGGTTGATGACCTTGGCGTAGCATCCGCCTTCGAGGTTGAACACGCCTTCGTCGTCCCATCCGTGCTCGTCGTCGCCGATGAGCAGACGCTTCGGGTCGGTGGAGAGGGTGGTCTTACCTGTTCCGGAGAGGCCGAAGAAGATAGCGGTGTTCTCGCCGTTCATGTCGGTGTTGGCGGAGCAGTGCATGCTGGCGATACCCTGGAGGGGGAGGTAGTAGTTCTGCATGGAGAACATACCTTTCTTCATCTCGCCGCCATACCATGTGTTGATGATGACCTGCTCGCGGCTGGTGGTGTTGAAGGCCACACATGTCTCGCTGTTCAGACCCAGTTCTTTGAAGTTCTCTACCTTGGCCTTGCTGGCGTTGTAGATGACGAAGTTGGGCTCAAACTTCTCGAGCTCTTCCTCGGTGGGCTGGATGAACATATTCTTGATGAAGTGAGCCTGCCATGCTACTTCGAGGATGAAGCGGACGGCGAGGTGGGTAGCTTCGTTGGCACCGCAGAAAGCGTCAACGACATACAGTTTCTTGCCAGAGAGTTCCTTGACGGCGATGTCCTTGACCTTTGCCCAGACCTCTTCGCTCATGGGGTGGTTGTCATTCTTGTAGCCTTCGGTAGTCCACCATACCTTGTCGTGGCTCTGTGCATCGTCAACGATGTACTTGTCCTTGGGGCTACGGCCGGTGAAGATACCAGTCATGACGTTCACGGCGCCGAGCTCGGTTTCCTTACCGATCTCATAGCCTTCGAGACCAGCCTTGGTCTCTTCCTCAAAGAGGAATTCATACGAAGGGTTGTAGGCAATCACGGTGCTGCCCTGAATGCCATACTTCTCTAAAATGGAAGCATCAAACTTTGCCATTGTGTTGTAATATTAAAGGGGTTAAAAAATCGAATTCGCTTACTTAGCGCCGCAAAAGTAGTGTTTTCCGTTGGAAAAAAGAAACATAGTGCCAAAAAACTTCTACTTTAGCCTGTTTTTTTAATACATTCTTGCACTTTTGATAGGTTGATTTTACATTTTTTCCTACCTTTGTCGCCCAGAAGTATAAAATCTATTCTGAATGATAAGAAAAAATCTTCTTTTCATCGCTTTTGCCGCTGCCTTTGTCATGCAGGCCAGTGCTCAGGGTATTGTCGTTCACCAGACGGATGGGGCTATGACCATTATTCCCTCCTCTAAGATTGACCATATCAGCATGGTTGAGGAGGAGGACTGCTATGTCTTTGGAGTGTGGCACCTCGGATTCTGGAAGAACGGGGATAACGTCATTAAGTACGACGGAACGGAGTACATGGCTTTTGCCGGAAAGGAAATGGTCTGGGGTGGCAAGGGAGGCGACCCTGATACCTATAGCATGAAATATTATCCCAGAAGCAAGTACTTCGTGGCCACGAACGTCAAAAGGAAATCCGATGTCCTGCGCTGGTACGTCAATCGCCAGACGGAGAAATTGCTGGTGTTGCGCGACGGCGACGTATATCGCTACTTCTACCCTACAAAGGAAGAGGCCGACAAGGCTATCATGGAGCAGTATCCGTCGCACGTTGAGACGAGTAACATCAACATCATACTGCGCTACGGCGGCAGCAAGTCGAATTCCAGTGTCACTCCCATGGGAAAGCACTTTGAGAATCGTCATGTCACCACGGACGACGACCGCGCCTGGTTGCTGAATCCCGCCAACGAGCCGAATGCCATAGCAGGTCTGGCGTTGTGGAGGAAGAAGACCGTGAAGCTTTATCCCTACGGCGACCCTGTCCCAGCCGACGTGAATCAACATGCCATCGGCGATTGTTGCGCCTGTGCCGTCTTTGCCTCGCTGGCCTATCTCTATCCAGACTTCATCAAGCACATCATCACCGACAATGAGGACGGCACCTATACTATAAATATGTACGACCCACAAGGGCAGCCCGTGGACGTCTGCGTCAGCAACAAAATCCTCTGCGACAGCGGGGGTACCATCGGCCAGCTGACGGGTAAGAACAACGCCATCACGTGGGCCACCATCCTCGAAAAGGCGCTCATCAAATGGCAGACGCTGTACAAGGTGGACGAGGATGTCGAGGGTATTGGAACAGAGAACGTGGCACCGTTGTTCACGGGTTGTGGCGACAGCTTCGCTTTCTCGCCCAACTCCCTGCACAACTCAGAGTTCAAACTTGCCATCGAGTACTGTCTGGGTGAAGGCAAGTTGTGCATCGGAGGCTTCAATATCGGAGACCTGCCATGTGGTAAGCTGAAGACCGTAACGGGTCATGCCTTCACTTTCATGCTTGCCGACGATGAAAGCTCCCTCTTTGTGATGCGCAATCCATGGGGCATAGAGGACGTCGATGGCAAACTCTTCATTCCCGATGAACGCACTATCGTACAAACTATCGACGCTCGTATCGTTGACCCTGGAGCCGCTGCTCCCTACCTGCGCGAAGGCCTGAAGCCCTACACGCCGCCTGCCTTCATTCGGCGCAGCACTGATATCGGCGTCTCGCCGCGCTTGCTCAATCGTCATCTCACTCATCCCAACTCCATTGAATTATGGTAAAACGTAGTCTTCTGCTTATCACTTGCCTGCTGGCTTGTCTCTTGGTTCAAGCCCAGCAGACCCTGAATATCCACACCACCACGAAGGGTACTGTGAGCATCGCCTTCGCCGAGAAACCCACCATCACCTTCACTTCACCCTCCGTACTGAAGGTCACCAGCGATAAGCTGACCGTGGAATTTCCCTTCGACGAAGTCGAGCGCCTCACCTTCGAAGACCTGCCCGACGCCGTTGCCACGCTCGTGGAGCGCGACAACATCTCCAGTCTGCAAATCTATGACCTCTCCGGTCGCCTCGTTCACCAGACTGCTGGCACCAACGGCTCCGCCTCTGTGAATCTTTCCATCCTCAAGCCAGGCGTCTATGTCGTCAAGGACGGCAAGCGCACGTACAAGGTTCGCGTACAATAGAAAAGTCTTGGGATAAAAGCTTAGAGATATGGCAGAAATCACTCCAATGATGAAACAGTTCTTCGACCTGAAGGCGAAGCATCCAGATGCAATTCTCCTGTTCAGGTGCGGAGACTTCTATGAGACGTATTCCAACGATGCCGTGGAGGCGGCAGACATTCTTGGCATCACCCTCACCAAGCGCAACAACGGCGGCAGGGAGGGTGAACCCATTGCCATGGCTGGTTTTCCTTATCATGCCCTCGACACCTATTTGCCCAAGCTCGTGAGGGCAGGGCGTCGCGTGGCTATCTGTGACCAACTGGAAGATCCCAAACTGACGAAGAAACTCGTCAAGAGAGGCATCACAGAACTGGTGACGCCAGGTGTTGCCATGTCAGATACGGTCCTGAACTACCGCGAGAACAACTTCCTTGCCGCCGTGCATTTCATGAAGGAAGACCTCGTCGGCGTCAGTTTCCTCGATATCTCCACGGGCGAATGGCTCTTGGCCGAAGGTCCCGCGGACTATGTGGACAAGTTGCTGGCCAACTTCGCTCCCAAGGAAGTGCTCTATGAGCGTGGTCGCAAAGGGCTGTTCCAAGGCTGCTTCGGTACGAAGTTCGTCACCTTTGAACTCGACGACTGGGTGTTTACCTCGCAGACCGCCACGGACAAGCTCACACGCCACTTCGAAGTCCGGAACCTCAAGGGATTCGGCATCGACCAGCTGCGTGCAGGTATCATCGCCGCAGGAGCCATCCTCCAGTATCTGGAGCTCACGCAGCATACCCAGTTGCAGCATATCACCACCATCAGTCGCATCGAGGAAGAGCGCTACGTCCGACTGGATAAGTTCACGGTGCGCAATCTCGAAATCCTGCAACCCATGAACGACGGAGGAAGCTCACTCCTGGATGTGCTCGACCGCACCATCACCCCTATGGGTGCCCGTCTGTTGCATCGCTGGTTGCTATTTCCCCTGCGCGACACGCTGCAGATCAGTCGTCGCTTGGATATTGTGGAACATTACTTCCGCCATCCTGAGTTCCGCGAACTCATGGGGGAACAGCTGCATCTGATTGGTGATCTCGAACGCATCACTTCCAAGGTCTCTGTAGGACGGGTCTCGCCGCGAGACATCGTACAATTGCGCGTGGCGCTGCAAGCCATAGAACCCATCAAGGCAGCCTGCCTCGCCGCTGACCTGCCCGCCTTGCAGCACATCGGCGAACAGTTGAATCCCTGTACCACTATCCGCAAACGCATTGCTCGGGAAATCAAACCAGACCCGCCTCTGCTCGTTCAGAAGGGAGGCGTCATCAAGGATGGCGTCAACGACGAACTCGACGAGCTGCGCCAGATTGCCTGGGGCGGAAAGGACTACCTCCTCCAGATTCAGCAGCGCGAGATTGATGCCACGGGCATCCAGAGCCTGAAGATTGGATACAACAACGTCTTCGGCTATTACCTCGAAGTGCGTAATACCTATAAAGATAAGGTACCCGCCGAGTGGGTGCGCAAGCAGACGCTGGTCAATGCCGAGCGATACGTCACCCAGGAACTGAAAGAATACGAGGAGAAAATTCTTGGCGCAGAGGAGAAGATTCTCTCCTTGGAGGTACAATTGTTCACACAGCTCGTAGCTGCCGTGGGCGAGTACACAGCTGCTATTCAGCAGAACGCCACACTCATAGCCGAACTGGACTGCCTGCTCAGCTTCGCCCTCTCTGCCGCCGAGCACAACTACATCCGTCCGGTGGTTGACGATAGCACCGAAATAGAGATACACCAAGGACGCCATCCCGTCATTGAGTGCCAACTGCCATTGGGGGAGCGCTATGTAGCCAATGATATCCGTTTAGATACTCAGAACCAGCAGATTCTCATCATTACGGGTCCCAATATGGCAGGTAAGAGTGCCCTGTTGCGCCAGACAGCTCTCATCACCCTGATGGCTCAGTGCGGTAGTTTCGTACCAGCCGAGAGTGCTCGAATAGGGTGGACCGATAAAATCTTCACGCGCGTGGGCGCAAGTGATAATATCTCAATAGGTGAAAGTACCTTCATGGTCGAGATGAGCGAAGCGGCCAACATCCTGAACAACCTCAGCGAGCGAAGCCTCATCCTCTTTGATGAACTTGGGCGGGGTACTTCCACGTACGACGGCATCAGCATCGCATGGGCCATCGTCGAATATATCCACGAGAGTCCACGTGGTCACGCCCGTACGCTCTTCGCCACTCACTACCACGAACTCAACGAGATGGAGAAGCACTTTGCCCGCATCAAGAATTTCAACGTCAGTGTGCGTGAGTTGCGCGGCAAGGTCATCTTCGTTCGCAAGCTGGAGCCAGGAGGCTCTGAGCACAGTTTTGGTATCCACGTAGCCAAGCTCGCTGGAATGCCGCGCGATATTGTGCGCAGGGCAGAGATGATTCTGAAGCAATTGGAGAGCAGTGCCGACCGCGAAGGACTGGGCACGGGCGCCAAAATCGGAAACATCCCCGAGACGGATCACATGCAGCTCTCCTTCTTCCAGCTTGACGACCCCGTCCTCTGCCAGATACGGGACCAAATCCTTGGACTTGATATCAATAGCCTCACTCCCATAGAAGCCCTCAATAAACTGGACAGTATCAAGCGAATACTGCAGGGCAAATAGCCAAGAAGGTATTCAAAATTAGTTTACATGATTATGAATACCTACTAAGGTAGGTTCAACAGGCGCTGAACAGAAACTGCTGTTCGGAGTATTCCCATTGGACCAGATGGAAGCGGATGAGACGGGACAGGAGGGTGATGACTTTGTGGCGAGGGAGGGATGAACGGCGGACGAGTTGGTTGAGGGTCAGACGATGGTCTTGCAGGGAATCCAATAGCTTTTTTACGGAATCGGTGTAGGTCATGATGCTTCCTTGCGGGTTCTGTGACTCGCGCCAGATGGCCAGATGGACCGGCGATGCTACGATATTCTCGTCGCCAATGCGGATGTATGCACAGGGCTTATCGTTATCATGGAGTGCACAGACGGGTCGTCGGTCGGAGGGCGGGACCGTAGCTATCACAATGGTTCGGCCATCTATGTGATAGGTGTCGAACTTGATGCTGGCCTCCGGTCGGCAATAGCGATAGGCAGCTTGGTGCATCATGTAGATTTCTTCTTCGGAACGAACACCAGAAGGGTGGCCGTCATCCCGAACGCCAATCAGTAGGCGTCCGCCATCCGTGTTGGCAAATGCAGATACTGATTTCGCCAACTTCTGTGCGTCGGACACCCGATACTTGAAGTCCTGCTGCTGGTGTTCTCCCTCCTTGATGAGGCTTTGGAGATAACGTCGTTCGTCCATTTCTACTGCAAAAAAGTATCAGAACTTCTGGATTATTTCTGCGTCTCGCCTTTTCATTCCCTTTCGATTCCACGCCATCGCTCCATGAGATTTCCCATCTCATTTCTCATCCATTCCAGCCGGCGGTGTAGCGCTACAGACACCTCAGACTCCAAGGACTTCATAGCTGTTCATCAACCTGACCCTGAACTCCAATAAGTCCGACAAGTCCTTCAATTCCGCAGCCTCATTTGATCATCACCTTCCGCTCGTCCTTGATGTAGATGCCCTTCTGCGTGGGCAGAGAGGGGATGCGGCGGCCGGAGAGGTCATGGAATTTGCTATTTACGGATTTCTCGGAGGGGGGAGGTGATGCTTCCGCGCTAATCCGTGGGCGTCAACCTCACCTCGGCAATGCGGAAGACTCCGCTCTGATTGCGCAGCCGGATACTCACGGGAGTGACGTTGCTGCCCACATGAAGGATGCGCCCGAGGAGGGCGTTGGGTGCCAGGTCGAAGGTGAGCGTGGTGGGTTCCGTGGCTGAGATGGCATCGCTGCCTTTGTTGCTGTAGAGCTGGGTCTTCTCCGGCACATCCTGTTCGAAGACATAGCCGTAGTCCTGCGACCAGTGTGCGATGGACATGGGTGTGGGCAGGGCTTGGTAGTTCAGGGTGTCGGTTTCAGGAGCAAAGGTGATGTTCAGACGATAGCTCACTCCAGGGACGACTTTGTGCAGGGGCACGAAGGCTTTGGCGGCAACGACCTGCTGCGAGTAGCCATCAGGCGTGGTGGGCAAGAAACGCAGATAGCTGTCGACGGGGTTGCCCCAATCAGAGTCTGTATCGTCGACCTGCTCGATGATGGTAGCGGGGGCGCTCTTGTAGTCGTCGTGGGGCCTCACGCCCACGGTCTGCACCAGGAAGTCCTCCGGTTTCGACCATACGATTTCGTGCTGTCGCATCCAGGCGGCAAACTCCGTGGGGACACTGCTGCAGAAAGTCACCCGGGCATCGTCATATTCATGAAGGGTAGTGGGCAGAGCCGCGGCAGAGGTACGTCCCTCGTCGGTCTGCAGCCATTCCGCCCAAAGCTCGCACACTCCCTGGTGCGAGGTGAGGCCTGCGTGGTCGGGGAAGTTGGAGTCGAGGAACTGTCGCCACGCCTCCACGGAAGGCAGGTTCAGTTCCTTCTGCACCACTTCGGGAGGTACGGCTCCGCCCTCCTCTGCCAGGTCGGGGATGCGGAACGAGAGTTCCGGGCCATAGGCGACTATGGTGTCACGGCGTCCGTCCGACTGCAATATTGGGATACGGGCAAAGGTTCGGTAGTAGTAGGTCTGTCCGTGGGCCAGCGGCAAGCAATGGTACTTCAGATCGCTCAGCCATTGGTGGAGGGCTGGTCCGTGCCATGGAGTCTCGGTTCCATGCAAAGTGGGAGCCTTGTTGAAATCGCCGAAGGCCAGGACGTTGTTCCATAGATTCGAGAGAGAGTTGTCGGGCAACTGGAAGGTGAGCACCGTGTCGCACTGCTCCAGGGACACTCCCGACTGCCGCCCCAGACAGAACTCCAGCGGACGGGTGGTAGGTGCTTCGCTCTTCAGGGCAATGAAGATGGAGTAGTGGGTGGGCTGGGCATCGTCCTTGGCATAGTCCGTCACCAGCGAGAGGCCCTGGGCATAGCCCGGCTGTCCCGCCTGGTTCCTCAGGGCTGACAGCCCCTGCTCACCAGAAGCATCGCCCCAGAATGAAAGGTTGCCGGGGTAGATGCCATGGGGAATCCGCTGGGTGCTACCATCCTTGTAATGTATGACATAGGCGTCCTGTGCCTGCACCAGCGTGCAGAGCAGCCAGAGAAATATGGGGATATAGCGTTTCATTGTTCTTGATTGAGTTAGTGGTTATATTTCTGGAATGTCCTCGTTGTCTGCTATCCACACGGGACAGAGCTCTATATAGTCCAGCATGACAGGCCTGGTGACGGGGGCTTCGGCCTTGAAGCCGTCGTAAGTTTCAGACCCTGTAACTTCTTTATATTCCTTGGCGGAATAGGGTATGGACTCTATCTTCAGGATGGGTGCATGGCGCCCGTCGCTATGGAACCTCCCCACGATGGCCCGGCACATCCGCGCGAATTCCCTCATCGGGAAGCTGTTGTCACTCGTCGGCTCGGCATATTGTGCACCAGGCCCGATAGAACATACAGCCCGCTCCTGCGGTCCGGGCAACCAGCCTCTACGGCGCATCTCGCGGCGCACACAGACTTCAGCGGAGTCGGTGGAGTAAGGTTGCCAGCCCGTTCGCTCGGCGAACTTATGATCATCCCAGTTCAGGAAATCTACGCCCTCTGCCAGTACGGAGCCGTCGAGCGAGAAACGCACGCGCGAAAGGGAGGGCATGGAAGTGCAGCCGAAGCGCAACTCATACTCGCCCTCGGGCAGCGATGGCAGGGCGAGAGTGAGGTCACAGCCTCCTTCCAGACGGTCAGCCCCACCTGTGAAGCACACCTGCGCTTCCCACTGCCAATAATGTCTTTGGGGGTAGCTTATGTACGTCTCCCGGGGTTCGGCGAAGTGCAGGTTGTCGGCCTTGCCGTTCAGGAACACCGGAGTAGGCACACTCCGCACGGGTTCTTCCTTCACGGAACGTATCCCCATCGTCATGAAGTCCGGCGAGAGGGAGAGGGCAGAGATGCGCCAGCGCTCATTGAGCGCCACCTGCTGCGTCTGCAGGTCATAGGTCAGCACATCGTCGATGTAGTAGTAGGCCCCGTTGGACGCCCTCTGCGTCAGTTCTCCGCCTGCGCCGGGCACGATGCGGGCTCCGCGCACCTGCACGCCGTAGCGGTCAGGGCCGTCGCCGATGCCACGTCGGTTGAGGTAGATGCCGTCGTCCGTGCGGGGACGGGCGCACTTCAGCGAGGCGCAGGGCAGCAGCGTCTGGTACCAGTCGCAGGCATCCGTCAGGTGGCGGTAGAAGAGAATGGGATCCGGAGTCAGCTCGTCGTAGCTGGAACCGAAGGGCAGCAGGTGGTAGGCCATGAAACGGTTCAGCGGATGGCGGCGGTCGGAGGGGTCGCTGACGGCGGCGTCCTCGGGGAAGGCATCGTCATACACTGTGCGGGCAAAAGCCTCCAGGTCGGAGAGCGTATGGATTCCGTGCGCTGCGAGGACGGCATCGGTCTCCACGAAGGCCGTGAAGCAGCGACGGCGGACCTCGGGAACGCGGAGCCATTCAAAGGCGGCCCCGATGAAGAAGTGGCGGGTGCGTTCCTCTTCACTCATGATGGGGTAGCTCTCGTCCACATAGGCGCGCAACGAGTCGGCAAGGCCTGTGCGCTTCAGGGCTTGCCCGAAAAGGGAGGTGGAGGGGTCGGAGGCGATGGCCTCTGGCAGCAGACGCGCATAGAAGGCATCGTCGCGCTCCACGGTGATGCTCTCCACGTCGGAGGCATCCACCACGGTGCGGCCGTCTGGTGTATCGAAAACGATGAACTGCTGGGCTGTACTCCTGATGGCCACGATGGTTGTCAAAAGAAGAAAGATAAACAGGCGTCTCATGGCTTCACGAATTTAAAAGTCCAACGATGGTTCACGCTGATGACATATACGCCACGTGGCTGACGGCAGAGGTCCAGCGTCAGTTCTCCGGACGAGGCGCGGCGGGCAGGGACGGCACTGCGCCCATCCATGCTGGCAGCTTCCACACGGTCGCCCTCACTCAGCCCGCAGACACGAATCCGATTGGGAGAGACGAGGTCGAAGCGCACCGCAGAGGTGTTCTCTGTGGGCGTAACAACACCTACGGGATCCTGCGCCCCGAAAGTCAAGCGTTGCACGGCGTCGCGCTCGAAGCAGAGTTGGGGAGCGAGGCTGCCATCTTCGGCATAGCGGTAGGTTACGTAAAGCTGTCCGTTGCGGCTCGTCAGCACAGGGTGCTGGTCCGCAAGAAGAAAATGATAGGCGGTGCCGTCCTTCAGGAGAAGGTTCAGAACTTGACCTGATGTCTGGGCGCAGGTGCCAGAACTGGCAAGTACAGTAAAAAGTATCGCCATCAACAATTTTCTCATAGTATTTCCCATATGCATGCTCTTTTGTTTTTATAATATACCGCAAAGATAGTCAAAAATAATGTTTACCCACCGAGGGGAATCGCACATACGTTTTCTTCTCACTCACTTTATCCCCCCTTCATACGTTTCTTCCTTTCGGACATCTGAAAGCCAGCTTGCATTCCGCTCACTTAATCAGAACCTTTCGTCCGTCCTTGATGTAGATTCCCTTCTGGGTGGGCAGAGTGGGGAGGCGGCGGCCGGAGAGGTCGAAGGATTTATCATTTACGGATTTACTATTTACGGATTTCTCGGAGGGGAAGGCTATACCCATTGGCTGGAACTCCTCAATATTGGGCGCAGGTGTGATTTTCCGTGGATAGCCCCATAGCCTAACCAAAAAATCTTCCCACAACGGAACAAATGTCGTTTAAAAGTGTTACCTTTGCACCATGGCAAAGAAACATTCATCATTCGACTACGAGATGCTGGT
>JAFXTO010000008.1 GCA_017535725.1 Bacteroidaceae bacterium | reverse complement strand
TGGTGGAGACCACTGCCCTCGGGGGCATCAACATGGAAGTGAAGGACGGCGAGTTCGTCGCCATCATGGGTCCTTCGGGTTGCGGCAAATCGACGCTGCTGAACATCTTAGGTCTGCTGGACAACCCCACGGAGGGCGAGTACTGGCTGGATAATGTCGAGGTCGGTAAGTTGAAGGAACGCCAGCGCACACTGACGCGCCGCGGACAGATCGGTTTCGTCTTCCAGTCGTTCAACCTCATCGACGAACTCACCGTGGAGCAGAACATCGAACTGCCGCTGAAGTACCTCGGCGTACCAGCTGCCGAACGCAAGGAACGTGTGGAGGAGATCATGCGGCGAATGGCAATCAGCCATCGCGCCCAGCACTATCCCCAACAGCTCTCGGGCGGTCAGCAGCAACGCGTGGCCATCGCCCGTGCCGTGGTCGTCAAGCCGAAGCTCGTCCTCGCCGATGAGCCCACGGGAAACCTGGACTCGAAGAACGGTAAGGAAGTCATGGATCTGCTCACGCAGTTGAATGCCGAGGGCACCACCGTCGTCATGGTCACCCACTCCCAACACGATGCCTCCTTCGCCACACGAACCATCAACCTGCTCGATGGTATGGTGGTGGAGAAGACACAGCTGTAACACAAATCGATGGTCTAATGATTCCACGCGAGCACGCGCAATAAATTTAAAAACATGAAAAAATGAACTGAATCTACTGCAAAACGCCGCAATATGCTGAAATATAATGAGATATATTGCAGTAGATTTTTTGAAAAAGGGGCTTTTTGCAGTAGATTTTCAGCTGAATCGTGGCAAAAGATGTAGCAAGACTACCACTTCAGCGCATCATATTCTCCGCCTGCAGATAGGGCATACTGTCGAGTTCCACTGCTGGAACTCACGAGTTCCAGCCTTGGAATTTCCTGGAACTCCTAATCAATGCTTCTTTGTTGACGGCTCTTGCTGAGGAGTAGTACGGCTCGACCCCAAGCACAAAATGGATGGAAGATGAACAGCAATTATTCCCAATCATGGAAAAATCTGCTGCAAAATTCCCCTTTTTCAAAAAATCTACTGCAAAGTAACCTATTACTACACAATAAGATATAGCGCTTTGCAGTAGATTCAATTCATTTTTTCAAGTTTTTATCACGCGCGCGGGTATCACAAGCCTTTTATTGTAGCGTGAATTCCAGGGCGAGTGGCTCTTGGGGCAGGTCTTCCGGCAGACTGACGACAACGATGCCGTCGGTTTGTTGTTTCCACTTCAGCTTGCGACCGCTGCCGAGAAGACGGATGGCAGAGCCGCGACGGGGATTGTTGCCCTGCCAACGGAGTTCGGTAGGAAGGGATTCACCGTCCGGAAGGGCGAGGAGGGCGTAGCGGGTGCGGCCGTCCTTGGAGCCGGTGAACCAGAGGGAGAAAGGTTGAAACGTTCTTGATGTGTCAAGCGTCGCAAGGCGCCGAGCGGAAAGGTTGAAACGTTGAAAGGTTGAAGGAGGGAGGAGGGTGGCATGGTATTCGGGGACGGGGACGGTGTTGTAGATGGCATCACCATAAGTGCGGAGCCAGCGGCCGATGGCCTGCAGACGTTCTACCACTTCGGGTTGCAGGACACCTTCTGCCGTAGGTCCAACACCGAGCACAAGGTTACCTCCCTTGGCAACCACTTCGATGAGGGTATTGATGACGTGCTGCGGGGTCTTCAATCGGGGTTGGGGCACCCAGCCCCAGTCGTCGCTGAGCGGGATGCAGCTTTCCCAGGGATAAGGCAGCTGGACTTCGGGCACCGTACGCTCGGGCGTCTGGTAGTTCTCGTAGGGGCCGTGGATGGTGCGATCGACGATGAGGAGTCCGGGCTGACGCTGACGGGCCATCTTGGCGATGTGTGGCATGTCGATATCCTGCCCCCGATTCTCGGGGCACACCCAGCCGCCGTCTAACCAGAGGAGGTCCACGGTGCCGTAGCCGGAGAGGATTTCCTCGAGCTGACAATAGGTGTAGTCGCGGAACTGCTGCCAACGCCAAGGATAGCGGCTGACATCGTAGTTGACATTACGACCCTTGGTGGAATAAACGTCCCACCAATAGTACTGGGAGTGCCAGTCGGGTTTGGAGAAATAGGTGCCAATCATGAAATCGCGGGTGCGGAAGGCCTCGAGGACGTGACGGAGCACATCGCGGCGCGTGTCGGAGGCATAGACGTGGCGGGCAATGGTGAAGTCCGTCTGGCGACTGTCCCAGAGGCAGAAACCGTCGTGGTGCTTGGTGGTGAATATCATGTATTTCATGCCTGCCTCCTGCGCTACCTTCGCCCACTGTCCGGGGTCGAAGTCCACAGGACGGAAAGCGTCGGCCAGGCCCCAGTACCAGTCCTTGTACTGTTGGTAGGTCATCGTTGTGTCGCGCGTGATCCAGTCTTCATCACAGATTGACCACGATTCGACGATTCCGGGCACGGAATACAATCCCCAGTGGATGAGGACGCCGAACTTCTGATCCTGCCACAAACGGAGCTTATTCACCACAGCGGAATCAGTGGGCCACTGGTATTCAGAGGAACGTTCGTGGACGTTGCCCTGGTGTAAAAATGAAATATTGGAAATGAAAAATGAAAGAATGAAAAATGAAAGATAAAAGAATGAAGAATGAAACATGGACATGAAAAATGAAAGGTGGGAAGCGGCCGATAAATCGTCGTAATAACGGAATAACGTGATAACGAAATAACGAAGGCCGCGGAAACGTTGAAATATGGAAAAGTTGAAATATGGAAAGGGTGAATGATGTTATTTCATACGCGAACTGGAGGTTTGCAGGGCAAAAGTAAGCATTATTTCCATACTTTCGGGCGCCCTTTCTGTTAATCATCGTTAATTACGTCCTGCTGAACGCAGAACCTTTAATTATTTATCGTACTTTTGCAGGCGGATACCCCCTCGCCTATCGACCTAACGACTCCTATAACCTATTTGCCAGGCGTCGGTCCGCAACGGGCTAAAATACTGGAATCGGAACTCGGCATATCGACGTTCCACGATATGTTGTACTATTTCCCTTACAAGCACATCGACCGCACGCGTCTCTACTTTGTCCATGAGTTGACGGCAGATATGCCGTTTGTGCAGGTGCTGGGTGAAATCCTGAGTTTCGAGGAGGAGGGTCGGGGCCGCAAGCGGCGACTGTTGGCTCACTTCACCGATGGCCACGGTATTGTAGATTTGGTCTGGTTCCAATCGGGTGCCTTCAAGTGGATCAAGAAGAACTACCTCATCGGCAAGCGATATATCGTCTTCGGTAGGCCAGGAGTCTTCAATGGGCGAATCAATATTCCGCATCCAGATGTAGATGATGCAGAGACCTTGCAATTAGGAACCATGGGGATGCAGCCCTACTACAACACGACGGACAAGATGAAAAAGGTGGGACTGAATAGCCGCGCCATGGAACGCCTGACCAGCACGCTGATTGCCAAGGTGTTTCCTACAGGCTGCAATATAAACACCCAACTCGCCGAACCCCTTCCCCAGAGCCTCATCCATCGGCTCGCCCTTGTGTCCCTCGGACAGTCGCTGCACGACTTGCATTACCCCGATAGTGCCGAAGCCCTGCGCCGCGCCACCTACCGTCAGAAATTTGAGGAATTGTTCTTCATTCAGCTGAACTTGTTGCGTTTCACCCGACTGCGGCAACAGCAAGTCCGCGGCTATGTCTTCTCCACGGTAGGTTCTTACTTCAACTCGTTTTATTCCAACTATCTTCCATTTCCACTTACGGGAGCCCAGAAACGGGTCATCCGCGAGATGTGGAACGACATGAAATCCGGCAAGCAGATGAACCGTCTGCTGCAAGGCGACGTGGGCAGCGGCAAAACACTGGTGGCGCTACTGCTGATGCTCATCGCCGTAGGCAACGGCTATCAGGCCTGCATAATGGCACCCACGGAAATTCTGGCGGAACAGCACCTTGCCACATTCCGTGAGTTCCTGAAAGACATGCCTGTTCGCGTAGAACTGCTGACAGGTAGCGTCAAGGGCAAGAAGCGGCGCAATCCTATTATAGAAGGTACGCGCACGGGTGAAGTGCAAATCCTCATCGGCACTCACGCCGTGCTGGAAGACACGGTAGAGTTCTCACGCTTAGGGCTGGTTATCATCGACGAGCAGCACCGCTTCGGCGTAGCGCAGCGCGCCCGCCTTTGGAAAAAAAGCGAGGTGCCGCCCCACGTGCTGGTGATGACAGCGACGCCCATCCCCCGCACCCTGGCCATGACCCTTTACGGCGACCTCGACGTTAGCGTCATCGACGAGCTGCCTCCCGGCCGTAAACCCATTGAGACACGCCACTTCTGGACCGAGAAGCCTGAAGCACTCTACCGCGGGATCCGCGGTGAAGTGCAGAAAGGCCGACAGGTGTACGTCGTCTATCCGCTCATTAAAGAAAGCGAGAAGAGCGATATGCAAGACCTCGAAAACGGATTTGCACAACTCTGTGAAGTCTTTCCCGACCTGCAAATCGCGAAGGTTCACGGCCAGATGAAGCCCGCAGAGAAAGATGCCGTGATGGAG
Organism: Bacteroidaceae bacterium; assembly: GCA_017535725.1. Lineage (GTDB taxonomy): Bacteria > Bacteroidota > Bacteroidia > Bacteroidales > Bacteroidaceae > Physcousia. The sequence goes on along the minus strand of JAFXTO010000008.1, from coordinate 51,912 downwards.
CGCTTCGTGGATGGAGAAATAAAGATTCTCGTGGCCACGACTGTTATCGAGGTGGGCGTGAACGTGCCGAATGCCTCAGTGATGGTGATTCAAAATGCCGAACGCTTCGGACTGGCACAACTGCACCAACTGCGCGGCCGGGTGGGTCGCGGCGCCGACCAGAGCTACTGCATCCTCGTGACGAAGTACGAGCTCTCGCAGGACACCAAACGTCGCATCGACATCATGTGCGAGACAAACGATGGCTTCGAGATTGCTGAGGCCGACCTGAAGTTCCGCGGTCCCGGCGACCTCGAAGGAACGCAGCAGAGCGGCGTGGCTTTCGACCTGCACATTGCCAACCTCGCTCGCGACGGACAGCTGGTGCAGCTGGCCCGCGACACCGCCAACCAAATCTTGGACGAGGACCCGAATCAGTCCTTGCCAGAGAATGCAAGAATGTGGTCACATCTGCGAGAACTGAATAAGAATGCCGTCGACTGGAGCAGCATTTCGTGAAAGTTGAAAAGTTGACAAGTTGACGAGCTGACGAGTTGACGAGTTGAAAGCGGCCGATAAATCGTCGTAATAACGGAATAACGTGATAACGGAATAACGAAGGCCGCGGAAAGTTGAAACGTTGAAAAGTTGAAAAATTGAAAAGTTGAAAAGTAAATGAGTTGACAAGTTGACGAGTTGACAAGTTGACGAGTTGACAAGTGAAAAAATGGAAATTAAATAGATAATGGACAGAAGAGATTTCCTGAAGAACTTGGGGCTGATGGGGGTCACGACCCTCGCCGCCACCAGCCCGTGGCTGTCCACCTTTGCCACGGTAGAGGACAGCGCCAAGGAACGCTGCCGGTTGGGCATGATCGGACCTGGTTCTCGTGGACGGTTCCTCCTCAGTTTCCTGGCAGAGAACCCTAAATGCGAGGTCGTGGCCTTGGCAGATATCTATCAGCCCTCGTTAGACGAGGCGCTGAAAATTGTGCCATCGGCAAAGACTTTCAACGACTATCGCCAGCTCCTGACGGACAAGGACATCGACGGAGTAGTCATCGCCACCCCGCTGAACACACACTACCAGATAGCGATGGACGCCTTCGATGCAGGCAAACACGTGTACTGCGAGAAGGCCATTGCCTACACGATGGAAGAGACGCTCGCCCTCTACCGCCGTCACCTCGAGACGGGGTGTATCTTCTTCACCGGCCAGCAGCGCCTCTTCGACCCCCGCTATATTCAGGTCATGGAGATGATTCACCAAGGACTTTTCGGTGATATCAACGCCATCCACGCCTTCTGGAACCGCAATGGCGACTGGCGGCGTGAGGTGCCTTCTCCCGAGTTGGAACGTCTCATCAACTGGCGCCTCTACAAGGAGTCGTCCAAGGGGCTAATGACGGAGCTGGCCTGCCACCAGCTGCAGGTGGGTACGTGGGCGCTAGGCAAACTGCCAACACGCGTCATGGGCAGCGGCGCCATCACCCATTGGAAGGACGGCCGCGAGGTATATGACAACGTCCACTGTATCTATGAATTCAACGACGGGCGACAGATGACCTACGCTTCCGTCATCAGCAATAAGTTCTATGGTCTGGAGGAGCAGATTCTCGGGAACAAAGGAACCGTGGAACCCGAGCGCGGCAAATTCTACTTCGAGGACTATGGCCCCGCCCCCGCTCCTGCCTTTGTACAGATGCTGATGGAGTGGGAAGACAAAATCTGGGGTTCCAATACCTTCGCCGGCAGCAGCTGGGATCCCGAAGTCGCTCGCAACAACCCAGGTGAATTTATCCTCGGCAAAGCACCCGAAACCGACGGCACCTCACTCCTCACCGAAGCTTATGTGGAAGCGGTATGCACCCAGAAACAGCCGCCACGCATTGCCGAAGAAGGTTACTATGCCACCCAGCTTTGCCTCATCGGTCACGAGGCCATCGTGCAAGGCACTCCCCTACCCTTCCCCGAAGAGATGAAGATTGACTATGTGCCTTATGGGACGAAAGTTGACGAGTTGACGAGTTGACAAGTTGACGAGTTGACGAGTTGAAAGCGGCCGATAATTCGTCGTAATAACGAAATAACGTGATAACGGAATAACGGAGGCCGCGAAAAGTTGAAAGGTTGACAAGTTGACGAGTTGTTCATTTTTATATTTTTATATTTTTTCATTTTTCAAATAATGCCCTACTTCTACCTCCCCTCCCGCCGCATCCGCAAAGAGAGCCTGTCGCTCCTCGTTTGCTTCCTCATAGCCGTAGGATTGAATGTTTACGCCATCATTCACTACGACGCCCCGTTCTCTGAGCTGTGGACATCGATGCTCTATGTTCTGGAAGCCACCTTCGTACTCTACGCCGTATGGGTCGTCCTGCGGCTGCTCGTCTACGGTTTCCTCTGCCTCATCGGCCGCAAGCCGAAAAGCAAGCAACGCCATCAGTACATCATCCACCGCCATCAGCGCGGGTACCGCTCACACCAACACCCATAAATCATTAAATCGAATTATTGTTTTCTCGATTTATCGTTTAATCGAATAATCGTTAAATCGTAAATCTTTAAATAATTAAATCGTAAAATCTTTAAATACCCTCATGACAACCCGCAGAAACTTCCTCAAGACCATGGGCGCTGGAGTTGCCGGTCTGGCCCTCGGCGGTGTGCAGACTCTGGCCTCTGCCACCACGCCCCACCTCATGACATCGCGCGAAACGGCTGACGCCAAAAAGGAGAAGGTGAAAGTCGCCTTCATCGGCATCGGCAATCGCGGCGAACAGGACTTCGACGACTTCATGCGCACAGGAATGGTCGAAGTCACCGCCCTCTGTGACGTGGACCTCGACGGCAAGCAATGCCAGAAAGTCCTCAGCCAGTACCCCAACGTCAAGCGCTACCGCGACTTCCGCGAGCTGTTCGAGAAGGCCGCCGGTGACTTCGAGGCCGTCGTGGCTGCCGTCCCCGACCACATCCACTTCCCCATCGCCATGATGGCCCTCTCCCACGGTAAGCATATCTATCTGGAGAAACCCATGGTGCGCACTTTCCTCGAGGCAGAACTCCTCATGCAGATGGCACGCCGTCATCCCGAGCTGGCCACCCAGGTGGGCAACCAAGGGCACTCCGAAGCCAACTACTTCCAGTTCAAGGCGTGGCAGGAGGCCGGCATCATCAAGGATGTCACCGCCGTCACGGCTCACATGAACAACAGCCGACGCTGGCACCGCTTCGACCCAAATATCAAGCACTTGCCCGAGGCAGAGACCTTGCCGCAGGGTATGGACTGGGACACCTGGCTCGGCGCCTCGCAGTGGCACGATTATTCGAGCAAATACCATCAGGGCGAGTGGCGCTCGTGGTACGACTTCGGTATGGGAGCCTTGGGCGACTGGGGAGCGCATATCCTCGATACCGTCCATGAGTTCCTGGACCTCGGCCTACCCTACGAGGTGACGCTGCTCAACCAGAAGGCGCACAACGACTTCTTCTACCCCTACAGCTCCACCATCCTCTTCCGTTTCGGCGCCCGTGGCAATATGCCACCCGTGGATATCACCTGGTACGACGGTCTCGACAACCTGCCGCCCCTGCCCGAGGGTTATGGCGGCTCGGAGTACAACGCGAATATTCCATCGACCAATCAGGGCGACACGCCCCGCGCACAGCTCAACCCCGGTAAGATTATCTACAGCCGCGACCTGATCTTCAAAGGCGGCAGTCATGGCAGTACGCTCAGTATCATCCCCGAAGAGAAGGCTCGCGAGATGCAGAGCCGACTGCCCGAAGTACCGAAGAGTCCCAGCAACCATCAGCAGAACTTCCTTCTTGCCTGCATGGGGCGCGAGAAGACACGCTCGCCCTTCGAAATCAATGGCGTACTCTCGCAGGTCTTCTGTCTCGGCGTCATTGCCCAGCGTCTGAACACCCAGCTCTTCTTCGACCCACGCACCAAGCAGTTCACCAACAACGCCTTCGCCAACGCCCTCTTGGCTGGTGGTCTGCCGCCACGCAAGGGGTGGGAAGAGTTTTATAAAGGATAAAGACCCACCCCTCACAGCTTCTCCAGCCGGAACACTTAATAGTTCCGGCTTCGAACCACCTGTGAGGGAGGGAGTAGTCACCTTCTAAAAATTGTACTCACTGATTAAAACAACATTACAAATGAAAACAACACATAAATTCTTATTAGTTATAGGCCTCGCCGTTACCCAATTTTTCTCCCTGTCTGCACAGGTAACCGCTCCCTCCCTCACAGGGAGGGATGGGGGTGGGTCTTCTTGGACTCCCCTCTTCAACGGCAAGAACCTCAGCGGCTGGACTCAGCGCGGCGGCAAGGCAACCTACAAAGTGGAAAATGGGGTCATCGTCGGCTACTCCAAGACCAATACCGAGAACTCCTTCCTCTGCACCAAGAAGGAGTACGGCGACTTCATCCTGGAGTTTGAGTTTCTGGTGGACGACGCCCTGAACTCCGGCGTGCAGCTACGCAGTCACAGCTCGAAGGATTACCAGAACGGTCGCGTACACGGCTATCAATTTGAGATAGACCCCAGCCCACGTGCCTGGACGGGCGGCATCTATGACGAGGCCCGTCGTGGATGGCTCTACCCGCTTATCAAGAACGTACCCGCCCAGCGCGCCTTCAAGAACAACGAGTGGAACCAAGTTCGCATCGAGGCTGTAGGCCGCCGCATCCGCACCTGGGTGAACGGCATCAACTGCGCCGACCTCATCGACGAGGTGGATGCCAGCGGCTTCATCGCCCTGCAAGTACACTCCATCGGCAACGACACCTCCAAGGAAGGCAAGACCATCAGCTGGCGCAACATCCGCATCTGCACGCAGGACGCCTACCTCTATTCCACCCCCGATGTCCCCTTTTCGCAGAATCCGCCTGATGTCTCTGCTCCCCAGATTTATGCCATCGACAACGCCCTCACCGACAGCGAGATAAAGGAAGGATGGAAGCTGCTCTGGGACGGCAAGACGACCGACGGCTGGCGCGGCGCCCGTCTCGACCACTTCCCCGAGAAGGGTTGGAGCATCAAGAACGGCGAACTCATCGTCCACAAAGCTGGAGGTGGCGAGAGTACCAATGGCGGCGACATCGTCACCACGCGCACCTACCGCAACTTCATGCTGTCCGTAGACTTCAAAATCACCAACGGCGCCAACAGCGGCATCAAGTACTTCGTGGATCCGGAGATGAATAAAGGTGCAGGCTCGGCCATCGGTTGCGAGTTCCAGATCCTCGACGACGAGCGACACCCCGACGCCAAGCTGGGCGTGAAGGGCAACCGCCGCCTCGGCTCGCTCTACGACCTTATCCCTGCACCCGAACAGAAGCCCTTCCATATCGGCGTCTGGAACACCGCACTCATCATCGTTCAGGACAAGCACGTGGAGCACTGGCTCAACGGCGTGAAACTCCTCGAATACAACCGCGACGACCAGGAGTGGAATGCCCTCGTGGCCTACAGCAAGTACAAAGACTGGCCTAATTTCGGCAATGCTACCGAAGGCTATATTCTCCTGCAGGATCACGGCGACGAAGTTCATTTCAAGAATATCAAAATCAAGGAACTGTAATCCACCACTATGCCTCGCGGTTTTCTCCCGCGAGGCTTCTTTTTCCCCTCTTCCGTCGCCTCCACCCATCTTCCACCTTTCCGCCCCATGCCCCACCTCTTCCGCCCTGGCAGCCCGCAACGCCCCGACCAAGGAGACCTTGCTCCCTCGCAGAACCGTTATTACGCCTGGTTCGAGGCGCTGCATACCCGCGTGGATCTCCTGCTGCTTGCGCCCCTCTCTGAATCGGAGTTCGAGGCGGCGGAGGCTTCTGTGCGCAAGGAACTCCTCGCGGTGGAAATGATGGGCAACCGTTTCGACCCCGACAGCGAACTGTCGAGAGCCGTGCAGGCCGCCAATCAAGGACTGGAATCTGATTTAAGTCCTGAGCTCTACGCGCTCCTCGCCCGCTGCCTTCAGGCTCACCGCGAAACCGGCGGCCTCTTCGACATTACCGTCAACAGCCCCGCCTTCTATCCCGGCCTCATCAACAGGGTAAGACTCTCAGAAGCCCCCTCTATCTCTCCCCGTCAGGGGAGACTCGCATTTCAGCCGGCAAACGATGCTCAGCCACTCCCCTCTCCTATAGGAGAGGAGACGGGGGTGAGGCCTATTATTCTCGACCTCTCCGGCATTCTGAAAGGCTACGCCCTCGAGCGCCTGCGCCCCCTCCTACCTGCATACGGCATCACCGACGCCCTCATCAGCCTCGGCAACAGCTCCATCCTCTCCCTCGGCTCGAACCCCTCTGACATCCCTTCCGGCCAGTGCCTCACCACCTCCGGCAACGCTACTCCCGACCGCCGTCACATCCGCAATCCCCTCACCGGCAAGTTCATCACCGGCCAGCACACCGTTTCCGTCATCACTCCCAACGCCATCGACGGCGAAATCATTGCCACCACCCGTTTCATTCAGGAGGCAAGCCCGCTGCAACACAATAATTAGGGAGAAGAGCACTTTCAAGAGTCTTTTTATCAACAAAAATTTGGAGGGAATGTTGCTGGTGAGTAATTTTGTCGCGCCAAAAACAAAATGCTCATGAAAAATGAAACGAATTGACTGCATCATTCAACGGCGGACAGCACTCCGTCTGCCCATTCTTTTTGTCCTGTTCCTTCTCACGACCTCCCCTGCGTGGGGCGCCCACAAGAAGAAAGTGGAGGAGCGCCCGTTGCGTGTGGCTTGTGTGGGCAACAGCGTCACCTTCGGCTATGGACTCCAGCATCGCGACCGCGACGCCTATCCCGTCAGACTGCAACAGATGCTCGACAGCACCTACGGAGCCAACCGCTTCGAAGTGGGCAACTTCGGGCGCTCCGGTGCCACCTTATTATATAAAGGCCACCGCCCTTATATCAAAACGGAGGAGTTTCAGCAAGCACTCGCCTTCAAGGCCGACTGGGTGGTCATCCATCTGGGTCTCAACGATACCGACCCACGGGACTGGCCCGACTGGAAAGAGGATTTCATCCCCAACTACCGCGCCCTGATTGACTCCTTCCGCTTGGTGAACCCCGAGGCACGCATCCTCATCTGCAAGATGACCCCCATCTTCGACCGTCACTCCCGCTTCCAGAGCGGCACACGCGACTGGCACGCACAGATTCAACAGGCCATCGGACAAGTGGCACAGGGAGCTGGCGTCCAACTCGTTGACCTCAACACGCCACTGCACTCTCGTCCCGACCTCTTCCCCGATGCACTGCATCCCAATCCAGAAGGCGCCATGATTCTGGCCAGAACCATCTACGGCGCCCTAACGGGGAACTACGGTGGACTCTGCCTGCCGCCTGTGTATTCCAGCGGCATGGTCTTGCCTCGCGACGAGCACCTGCTGATTGAAGGACGTGCCGACGCGCGACGCCAAATCCGCCGCGTGCTGACCAAGGAGGGAAAGGTGGTGGACGAAGGGGCTGCCTTCACACGCGCCGACGGCTCGTGGTGGATGGAACTGCCTCACATGCCCGCCGGAGGACCCTACACGCTCACCCTCACGGCTACGCCGCTGCCTCCCGATGACTACCGTTTCTATTATCCCGCGAACTATCCTTTCCTGTTGGAGAACCTGACGAAGGGTGCCGGGCAGACGCTGACCATCGACAGCCTCTTCTTCGGCGACCTGTGGCTGGCTAGCGGACAGTCGAATATGGAGCTGCGCGTGGATCAGTGCAATACCCTCGAAGAGGATCTGGCCGCTGCCTCCCGCCTCGGACAGCGACTACATCTTTATAATATGCCCGCGCGTGCCCGTACGGATGCCGTAGAATGGGACGACAGCGTGCTCCGCTACACGAACGAACTCCGCCACATGGACTTCCAGGGCTGGAAGACCGCTACGCCCGAGGCCGTCCGTGCCTTCTCTGCCGTGGCCTTCAACTTCGGACGAGTCCTCTGCGACAGCCTGCCAGATGTTCCCATCGGCATCATCTGCAACGCCGTAGGCGGCTCTACGACAGAGTCTTGGACAGACCGCACCACGTTGGAATGGGAGTTCCCGAACATCCTGCGAGACTGGCGCAACGGCGACTTCGGCCAGCCTTGGGCTCGCGGCCGCATGACCCAGAACATCGCCCACGCCCTCGACAAGGAGTCGCCTGCCTACAACGCGCTGCAGCGCCACCCCTACGAGCCCGCCTACCTCTTCGAGGCCGCCATTGCCCCCCTCGGCCACCTGCCCATCAAGGGCGTCCTCTGGTATCAGGGCGAGAGCAACGCCCACAACATCGAAGTCCACGAGCACCTGTTCCGCCTGCTGGAACAATCGTGGCGCCAACACTTTGCACGCCGCTGGAACTGCGAGTTCCAGAAGAAACCCGTCCTACCCTTCTATGTCGTCCAGCTCTCCAGCCTGCCGCGTTCCTCGTGGCCGGCCTTCCGCGACAGCCAGCGCCGCCTTGCGGATGAGTTGCCCAACACATGGATGGCGGTATCCACCGACCTCGGTGATTCGGCCGATGTACACTACCGCACAAAACGGCCTGTTGGCGAACGCCTGGCATTGCAGGCGTTGCACCACACCTATGGCCACTCGCTCGTGAGCGAAGGCCCCTCACCGCGCTCTGCCGTCCGAGGACAGAATCACACCCTGGTACTGCGGTTCGACCACGCCGACGGCCTCACCTGCTCCCGCGGCTTCGAGTTGGCATCGTCCGACGGCCTGTTCTATCCGGCAGACATAAAGATAGAAGGCGACAAGATTCTGCTCTCATCGCCTGCTGTAAAGAATCCTGTGGTGGTACGCTACGGCTGGAGCGGGTTCACCGACGCCGACCTGCGCAACGCCCAAGGCCTGCCCGCCTCCACCTTTCAGATGAGTGTAAATTAAAAATGAACAATCATACCTACTTTTGATGATTTTTTGGTGAAAAGCAGGTATTCGTGCTGCTTCTTGGGGAGTGATTACTTGCGCTTTTGGTGACAAGTTTGTATTTTTGCACCGCAAAAATAAACGACAATGTTATGAGACTTTCAGACTTACAGACAGGTGAGCACGGCGTGATTGTCAAGGTGAGCGGTCACGGCGGTTTCCGCAAGCGCATCATCGAGATGGGTTTCATTGCAGGCAAGGACGTGGAGGTATTGCTCAACGCCCCGCTGCAAGACCCCGTGAAATACCGCATCATGGGCTACGAGGTGAGTCTGCGCCACGACGAGGCTGCGATGATTGAGGTCGTGGGCGCGGACGAGGCAGGGAAGGAGACGGCCAACGAAGGGCGCGAGCCACTGACCCTGGAGCATATCGGCCAGGAGGAGCTGCACGCTGCCGCACGCCGTCACCGCCACACCATCAACGTGGCACTCGTGGGCAACCCCAACTGCGGTAAGACATCGCTCTTCAACTTCGCCAGCGGAGCCCACGCCCACGTGGGCAACTACTCGGGAGTCACCGTGGATGCCACGGTGGCCAAGGCGACCTTCGAGGACTACACATTCAACCTAACCGACTTGCCCGGCACCTACTCCCTCTCCTGCTACTCTCCCGAAGAACTCTATGTGCGCCAACACCTTACGGAGCAGATGCCCGATGTAGTCATCAATGTCATCGACGCCTCCAACCTCGAGCGCAACCTCTACCTGACCACGCAACTGGTGGACTTGAATGTGCGCATGGTCTGCGCGCTGAATATGTTCGACGAGTTCGAGCGGCGCGGCGACCACGTGAATATCGACGTGCTACAGACGCTGGTCGGGGTGCCCATGGTGCCTACATCGTTCAAGAGCGGCCGGGGTGTTGACGAGCTTTTCCGCACCGTTATCTCCGTCTACGAGGGACAGAACGCAGTGGCACGCCACCTGCATATCAACTACGGTCACGAGATTGAAAATGGCATCGAGCACATCCAGCGCTACCTGAAGGCCGACGAGCACATCGCACAGCGCTATTCTACCCGCTACCTGGCCATCAAGCTGCTGGAGAACGATACCCACGCCACGAAATACATCGGCCAGCACCTGACCGAAGAGCACAACACGGCAGACCGCAAGAAGCTCTTCGCCGCCCGCGACTACGCCGCTATGCGCGTGCTGGAGGAAACGGGCACCGACGCCGAAACGGCCATCATGGACGCTAAGTACGGATTCATCCACGGCGCCCTGGCCGAAGCGGAGTTCCAGACGGGCAACAAGGAAGATACCTACCGCGTGACCCACCTCATTGACCATGTGCTATCGCATCGTTTCCTGGGCTTTCCCATTTTCTTCCTCATCCTCTTCATCATGTTCCAGACCACCTTCACCCTCGGCCAGTACCCGATGGACTGGATTGAGGCGGGCGTGGCATGGCTGGGCGAGTGGATAGGCAGCTCGATGGCCGAGGGGCCGCTGCGCTCGATGCTCGTGGACGGCGTCATCGGCGGTGTGGGCAGCGTGATTGTCTTCCTGCCGCAGATCCTAATACTCTACTTCTTCATCTCGCTCATGGAGGACTCGGGCTACATGAGCCGCGCCGCCTTCATCATGGACAAGCTGATGCACCGCATGGGCCTGCACGGCAAGTCGTTCATCCCCTTGGTGATGGGCTTCGGCTGCAACGTGCCCGCCGTGATGGCCACACGCACCATCGAGAGTCGCCGATCGCGCATCATCACGATGATGATCCTGCCCTTCATGTCCTGTTCCGCGCGCCTGCCCATCTATATCATGGTGGTTGGCACCTTCTTTGCGGCGCAGTTGCGCTCATGGGTGATGCTCTCGCTCTACGTCATGGGCATCGTCGTGGCCGTCGTCCTCTCGCGCCTCTTCTCGCGCTTCGTAGTCCCCGGCGAGGACACACCCTTCGTCATGGAACTGCCGCCATACCGCTGGCCGACGGCCAAGGCCATCGGTCGCCACACATGGGAGAAGGGCAAGGAGTACCTGAAGAAGATGGGTGGCATCATCCTCGTCGCCAGCATCATCGTGTGGGCGCTGAGTTATTTTGGCCCGTCGAGCTCACAACAAGACAACTCGTCAACTTGTCAACTCGTCAACTCGTCAACTTGTCAACACGTCAACTCGTCAACTTGTCAACTCTTCAACTCGTCAACTTGTCAACTTGTCAACTTGTCAACTCGTCAACTTGTCAACTCGTCAACTTGTCAACTTGTCAACTCGTCAACTTGTCAACTCTTCAACATTTCAGCTGCTGACGAGATGGAATCATCCTACCTCGCCCTTATGGGCAAAGCCATCGAACCCGTGTTTGCCCCGCAGGGCTTCAACTGGAAGCTGGACGTGAGCCTCATCGCAGGCGTCGGCGCCAAGGAAATTGTGGCATCCACCATGGGTGTCCTCTACTCGGGCGACGACAGCTTCGGCGAGCTGACGAGCATGTCACAGACCACCGACAGCTCCGAGGGGGCAGAGCGCTTCACCCGCCTGCACCAGCTCATGGCAGCCGACGGCCTCACGCCCCTCACCGCCTACGCCTACCTACTCTTCATCCTGCTCTACTTCCCCTGTCTGGCTACCATCGTGGCCATCAAGAACGAGACCGGCAGTTGGCGCTGGGCTCTCTTCTCCGCCACCTACACCACCTGCGTCGCCTGGCTCGTCTCCGCCGCAGTCGTACAGATAGGACAGATTTTTTGAAGAATGAAAAAATGAAAGAATGAAAGAATGAAAAAATTAATCATCAAGTCGTTATCTCGTTTAATCGAATAATCGTTATCCCGTTTAATCGATAATTCGTTTAATCGTTAATTTCTAATTTTCAATATTTCAATTTTTCAATTTTTCATCATTCCGCGGCCTTCGTTATCACGTTATTCCGTTATCACGTTATTCCGACGATTTATCGGCCGCTTTCAATATTTCAATATTTCAATATTTCAATTTTTCAACTTTCCTCCCTCCGTGCAGTCCCTCCTCGTCACCCTCATCCTCGCCCTTTGCGTCGTTTACACCGTGCGCCGCCTCTGGCACCGCTTCACAGCCCCTCCTGCCGCCGACGCACGCTGCGAAGGTTGTCCGCTGGCCGATACCTGCACACACCACCACCCTTCCACCCCTTCCACCCATGAACATCAGCATCATCGGAACAGGCAAGATTGTCCAAGAGGCACTGCCTGTGATTGTTGCCACTGACGGCATCTTCGTTCGCAGCATTCTCGCACGACAACACTCGCTGGAGCGAGCTTCGGCACTTGCTGAGACTTACGGCATTCCACTCGTAGCCACCGACTACGACGCAGTGCTGTCAGACCCGCAGGTAGAGGCCGTGTACATCGCAATCATCAACAGCGCCCACCACGACTTCGCCCTGCGCGCCCTCCTGGCAGGCAAGCACGTCATCCTCGAGAAGCCCGCCTGCCTCTCTGCCAGCCAGTTCCAGCAGTTAGTGGATGAAGCCCGCGCCCGCCGCCTGATGCTCTTCGAGGCCGTGACCCTGTTGCACCTGCCCGCCTTCCGCATCCTGCGCGACGAGCTCCTGCCACAGCTGGGCACCATACGCCATATTGAGTGCAACTACAGCCAGCGTTCCTCCCGCTACGACGCCTACCTGCGCGGCGAGGTGCTGCCCGCCTTTGACCCCGCTGCCGGTGGTGGAGCGCTCATGGACCTGAATATCTACAACATCCATTTCGCCCACACCCTCCTCGGCCGTCCTCACCATGCCACCTACTTCTGCACCCGAGGCTTCAACGGCATAGATCTCAGCGGGACAGCCCTGTTGAGTTATGAGCCCCCTACGCCCCACGAGCACCTCCTGGCCCTCTGCACCAGCTCCAAGTCCACCGACGCCCCCAGCTTCGGTCTCATTCAGGGCGACCGCGGCTGGCTGCGCATCGACGGCCCTGTCAGCACCCTCTCCTCCATCACCCTCGGCCTGCGCGGTCAGCAGCCCCGCCTGATACCCCTGCCGCCCGTCACCCACCGCCTCGCCCCAGAGTTCAGCGTCTTCGCCGACATCTTCCACCGTCAGGACTACGATACAATGAATCGCCTGCTCGACCACTCCTTGGCAGTCATGCAGACGATTTCCTTATTAAATCCTTAAATCTTTAAATCGAATAATCGTTTAATCGCTTAATCGGTCAATCGTTTAATCGAATAATCGAATATTTCTTTCGTCATTTCTTATTTTTCTGGTAGAATTCGAGTCCGCGGCGCACATTCTCGATGACAGCATCAGAGGAGTAGGTTGCGCCGGTGATGACGTCAACCTGCTGTGCAGCAGCTTTCTTCACGGTGAGGCCGTTCCACTTATTGAGCAAATCGCGCTTGATGAGAGCAAAATACTTGGGTGTCTCGACGTTCTTGAGGGCCTCGATGCGCTCAATCTTTCCTTTCTTGACGTAGATTTTCAGGGGGGTGGTGCCGGCATAGCCCTCTACGTCCTCTGCCAGCGACGCGGTATTGATGACGTCCATACCATCCTCTTTCGTGATGACGTCCTCGGCGGGGCGGAGGCTCATAAACAAAAGGGCCATTACAAAGGCACAGCAAATCCAGCAGGTCCTACCGACCCATCCTCTCATAATTAGTTTTTCCATATTCATATATTCCATTTTGTGTAATCTAATCCTTGGACACCATTTCCACAAAAAGGTTTAATCCAACTCGGTCATTAGTCGTTTTAACGATTAATCAGTTAAACATCTAATCGTTTTTTCGTTTCCTCGCTTAATCGACTATTCGATTCCACAATTTATTATATTAACGTTGAATCCCTTATTTTATTGTCATATCACTCTTACATCCTTTGTTACCTCATTTTTTATCTATTATTTGCTTGTTTATGAAATATTATTTGTACTTTTGCGCCCAGAAACCATAAAATGACATGTCATTATGAATGAATCTCTTTCCCTGGAAAGCATCCTTGAGATGTTGAAAGGCCTTAGTTTGAGTAACCGTCAGTGGTTGGCAGAGCACCTGATAGAACCAAGTGAGGTCGAAAACGAGCGTGAATTGCAGAGAAAACGCGATGAACAGTGGATTCGCGAGCTTCAGGCTTTGCATTATGAGGGCGAACCCAGTGCTGAAGAAAAAAAACGAATCTTAAGAGAGAGTCGATCTTTTGTCGGCCGCAACATAAGATATAACTACACAGATGAAGAATAAACAATACATTTTGGACACTAATACCCTGATTGAATTCAACGCAGGCACCCCTTCTGTTCTTAATCATGTTTTGGCAGTTGGGGCGGAAAAGTGTTGTATGTCTGTTGTTTCCCTTCATGAGCTTTATTATGGGGCATATTATGCAAAAAGAATAAAGAAGGATTATTATGAGAAGGAAATGAGGATGATTAACAAATTGCTCGAACATTTCTCTGTCCTCGATTTGCCTAAGAATGCTGATGAATACGCAGAAATTAAAAATGTTTTGAGAGAGACAGGGCTGTTGATTGATGAATTTGACATGATTATTGCTGGCCAGGCGCTCACTGAGGGTCTGATCGTTATCACTGATAATATCAAACATTTCAGCCGCATTCCTGGGTTGATAGTTGAGAACTGGAGGGAAAGATAAGCTGTTCTTTCTCATACGCTCAGTTCCGCCATTTTTTTAGCTCCACCAGCTACAGCCGCTTGGCCTTCACCTGCATGTTCCTTTTCCCCTTAACATCATCAGGGTGCATAATTTCTGTCATCGGGCATTCCGAGGGTATTGCGCACCCGTCACCAACTCTACGCGTGCGCGCGGGCACGAAAGCATTGAAAAATTCGTCACTTCGTCACATTCTGGTATAACATCTTGTGCTCCAGCGAAATAATGTGTGACGAAGACCGTGACGGAGCGTGACGAAGTGACGAAATCGTCACATATGCACAATAATTCGTTGTCTTTTGTCAACTTTGCGCAGCAATAATTCATGGGAAATTCGTGGGTTCATTCTTGAAGTGTCAAGCGTCTCTTCGAGCCGAGCGCATGGATAATTTATGTGAGAAAGAAAAAGAAGATTTGCTGATGTATTGGATTCATTTTTACACGAATTTATCACAAATTGATCCATGAATTTATCATGAATTAGGGCGTTTTTGGGCGTTTTCGTCACTTCGTCACGCCCCGTCACACCTTTCGTCACACTTTCAAACATCTAATATTCAACAATTAGAGACCTTAAAACATCCATTTGTGACGAAGTGACGGGATTTTTCTTTCTTTCGTGCCCGCGCGCGTATGCGCGTACGCGAATAACCATAGAATAATTACATACGGAAGTAAGGTCAATAAGATAAGTATCTTAGACAAATAAGATACGTATGTAAGTCCAATAAGATACGTATGTAAGTCCAATAAGATACATATGTAAGTCCAATAAGATACGGACGAAATCACAAACACGTACGGACGTGATGGCAAACACGTACGGACGAGTGAATCGTTTGACAATTGTCAAACGTTCCATACGCCCATATCTCTTTCCCTAAGCTCCCTACAGCTTCCGTTCTTCCTTCTCATATCAAATGTTTATGAATCTTTCAGGATTTATTTCTGAGCGATGTTGGTTGATTTATTAAAAGCAGTTGCGCCGTTTATCCACACTAATTAACTCCTGAAACGTCAATATATAATGTAAGGCGAGGAGGGATAATTTAGGCGGGCGAAGGTGACAAAACGGGGATTTATTGCCCGCTTTTTGCTTCTTTAACGGGCAAAAGAACCGCAAACAGCAGTTTTTCCATAAAATATTTGGCTGTTTCAATGAAAAGCACTATCTTTGCTCCAATAGTTCCCGCCACGCCTCCTAACAATGCGTACCACGGCGGGACTTCGTCATTTATATGGATATGATTTATAATAAACGACCAACGGACATCACCACACAGCTTGCCATGCTGAAACAGCGTGGTCTCATTGTTAATGATACAATACATTCACTTGGAGAGTTGGATGCGTAGTCTCACAGTACTACGAAACTGCTGTGCTCACCATGGTAGTGCATGGAACCGCCGCTATCCCGCCATGCCCCAGATGCCAAGCCGATTGCCGCTTGTATGGGTTGACACACGGCACATACGACCCATGAAGTTATACGCACAGCTATGTTCTTTGCTCTACCTTGAACAAAGCATCACACCCAATAGTCAAATTAAAGACTGGCTGTTGAACTTGTTCAAAGCCTATCCGCAAATCAACGTCAAGAAAATGGGCTTTCCCCATGGATGGGAGAACGAACCGTTGTGGCAATAGGTGTTAGAAAAGTAATCGAAGGGCTGTAGTATATCATAAAGTTATAACACATGAGCGGATATACAGACGGTACTACCGTTTATTCCTATAATAATTGGGGGATAGACTGTATAACGGCAGCCTATCCCCACATTGTTTCCCACACATGTAGAATCTTGTCTCGTTAAATCCTCGGCTTCTTACAGGTGTCGAGGATGAGGGAGACGATGTAGATGACAAAACCGTAGGCTACGGGAATGATGGCGCACTTGTAACCCCCGTAGAGAACGGCTGGAGCGACATCGCCAGCCTGCTGCAAATAGCCATATATTTGGCTTAGGCCAAGCAGGCCGAAAAACAGTCCAAAGGATGCTGCGATGCGGCCACGTTGCGAACCCAGGCAGGGGCTTTCCATGTTGCCAAGAACGTCAGGGCAAACAGAATGGTAAGGACGGACATAAAGAGGATGTTGCCCGACAGAAACATTTCAGATAGTGTAGTCATAATTGTTACTTTTTTAGGTTAAACAATAGTTTTTTTGCAGCTGCTGGTGCAAAGGTACGGCGATTCAGCAGGGTTGCCAAAAAAATCTGCGGTTTAAACCCCTTGTTTGCGTGCAGAAACCCTCTATAAACGGATTTTACGTTGCTATGATGGCTTTTGAATGGAAGAAAAGAACTATCTTTGCAGCGCGATGAAACGAAACATCCTCCTTTTGACCTACTGGACGATGGCCTTGCTCATGTTTGCCGTCATCCTTTGCAGCGCAGGCTATTCACTGCCCGATGCGCTCTTTCTCGGCACGTCGCTTTTACCCGTCGCCGTGTTGTATCGTTACCTGCTGGCTCATATTCGCTTTGGTATCTGTCGGCAGAGCCTGTGGGAACTGAGCTGTCTCTCTTTGTTCATTCTCACACTCGCTTTCCTCATCATCCATCTGGCTCACACCGCCGTCCTCACCCTCCGCCACCAAATACCGACTACCGAGCTCGGCGTACCCCCGATGCTACTCAATCCCGTCTTCCTCCTTGCCATGCTCCTGCTTCTCATCGCAGGTGACAACTTCTTCGGACGTATTATTGAACGACATCTGCCCGAGAGCCAAGAGACAATAACTTTCGTCAGCGACCGTCAGCCTGTGACCCTTACAAGGAAGGAAATTCTCTATGTCGAGAGTTGCGACACAGAGACATGGGTTCATGCCACAGGCGACCGCCGCTATCGCAACAAGCGCCCCATCTCCGCATGGGCCGACCTCTTGGGCCGCGACTTCCTTCGCATCCACCGCTCTTATATTGTCCGCATCTCTGCTTGCCAAGGCCGTGAGAGCGAGAACATCGTGCTAAACGATCTCCGTCTTCCTATTTCGCGCAAGTATAAGACAGAAGTGCAGGAGATTCTGGATAATTTGAATATAAAAGGAGCTTATAAAAACACAGAAGAAGAGGGTTGACAACTTTTGCTACTTTTGTGCTCTTAGAATGACATCACTATTCTTTGATAACATTTCGCTTCCTATGGTCGCGTAATGTCTTTGTAGGCATTTCGCTCCCTACGTTCGCGTAATGTCCCGAAAAGTGACATTTCCGTCCGTTTTATTTCATTGTCAGCACAGGAAAAGGCCGTACCTTTGCGGCGTGATTTAATATCATACCGCGAGAACAGGCTGCGCCTCAGCATAGAGCAAGCTTTCTGCACTCCCTTCATTGTACCCAACGGCAAACTTGAACTGCAAGCTGGCGACATCCTGCTCACAATTGCTCAACAAAAAGGGCAAGGAGTCATCTATAATGAAGACTAACTTTTCGTGGCCACTAGCCACCTCTTCTGACCTTTGATCGCTTGCCTAAGCAAGAATTTTCCATGAATTTATGGTTAATTCGGTGTTATTCTCGTAATAATTACTCATAAATTCGTGGGTCTTCGACAAATCTCGTATGAAAAAGAAACAGGTTTCGCGGAAAATGCTTATCTTTGCAGCGTCAAAACGTAAAACAACGAGATAATGACAACGAGACGCGAGAAGGCGAAGCCGCAGAAGCCGCAAATCAACAGGCAGCTGGAAGCGGTGGAAGCGACGGAAAAGAAGCCGATAGTGAACCAGCGAAAGGAAAAATTTGCCGACTTCTTAATTGATGTTTCAAAATACGTACTTACGGGCGTGGTCATCACGTCGCTCTTTAATGATGTCACGGATAAGACAACTATCTATTTAATAGGCTTGGGCGTTGTGTGCACGACGCTATTGTTAGGATTAACTTTAACAAGTAAAAGAAAGGACTAATATTATGGGAATGTATTTAGTAGGACTTTTTGTCGGTCTGCCGTGCTTGTTAGCACTCATCTATTTGTGGCTGACTCCTTCGGGCAGACGTTGGATGCGAATGAACGGTCTCCTTTAAGAAAAGGACAGCCTGCTTTAGTACATCTGAAGGGGACGGGGCTCCGATTCTCATCAGATTATATCCGCCGAGACATCCCGCAAGATGTTTCGGCGTTTGCTTGTCCACCCGAAATTGGGATACTCTAATGGGTGAAATTGTTTTATGCAATACTACAGCTTCTTTCTCAAGTAGTTCAGGCGTGTGGCGAGGAAGAAGAGGGTGGTGCCGAGGAGTTGAGCGATGGCTACCATCCAGAAGGCGGCGGTGTAGCTGAGGTGTTCGCTGACGAAGCCACCGGCGAGTACGCCCAGTCCGATGCCGATGTCCCAGGAGATGAGCAGGGTGGAGTTGGCCGTGCCACGTTCGTTGTGGTGCGCCATGGAGATAATCATGTTCTGGAAGGCAGGCCATAGGTGCCCATTGCCTAAGCCCAGCAGGATGGCCGAGCCATAATAGCCTATCTCGTTGGGGAGGAGTACGAAGAGGAGGTAGGCCGCAGACGAGATGATGGTTCCCTCGGCAGCATTCATCACGAGTTTGCCCTCGCGCAGCGCCTTGGCGCCTTGCAGACGGGAGGCCATGAGTCCACCGGCCACCAGTAGGAACCACGTGCCCGTGCCGCCCGTGATGCCCATTACTTGTCGGCTGTAGATGGCTAAGTAGTTGCTTATCACACCGAAACAGAATCCAAAGAACACCATGTTCACGGCCAGCACCCAGGCACGCAAGAGGAAGAAACGGTCGAGGCGGAGAATGGCTCCGGCCCTCTTTCGTCCTCCTTCAAGGGAGCGGGGATTTGTATCCGTATGATTTTCTGGGGACTTGTTCCTTTCAGCCTTGGGGGAGGAGGGGAGGGGGCTCACCACCGCCATTCCCAATCCGGCAATCACCAGCGCCAGCCAGAACAGCAACTGGAAGTTATCTGTCAGGCGATAGAGGTAGATGGCGACGGTAGGAGCAATGGCCATTGCGAGGTTATTCGAGAGCCCGTAGTAACCAATGCCCTCGTTGCGGCGCGAGGAAGGCAGGACATCGATAGCTACTGTGGAGTTCGCCACCGTCAGCGCCCCAAAGGGAGCACCATGCAACGTGCGGACGATGGTGAAGAGCAGCAGCGACGAAGCGCCCAGATATCCTCCGAAGAAGAGGAAGAAGAGTGCAAAGCAAATCATCAGCACCCGCTTGCGCGGAAAGGTGTCGACGAGGAAGCCGCTGAAGGGGCGAGTCAGCAGGGCCGTGAGTGTATAGCCGCTCAGTACCAGCCCCACCACATCCTTCGTGGCATCGAAACGTTCGACGAGATAAAGAGGTAGTAGCGGGGTCAATAAGTAAAAGGCGAAGAACAGCGAGAAGTTCGCCGTCATCACCCTACAGTAGTTCTTGTTCCAAAGTCTATCTTGTGCCATAAAAGCACCCTCCTTGTTCTTATGCGGAAAAGATATGATAGGAGGATGTTCTGCGGAAGGAGAGGGATTCGAACCCCCGGTGCCTCTCAGCACGTCGGTTTTCAAGACCGATGCAATAGACCACTCTGCCATCCTTCCAGGAAGGGGAATCAACGTTCTAAGATAGTGGATTCCGACATTCCTTTCGTTTTTGCGGGTGCAAAGGTATGGAAAATAATGATAAGAGAAAAGAGAAAAACGAAAAAAATGTAGAAAGCAGAAAATTTTTGTGCTTCGGAAGGGCTTTTATGATACTTTTTGCTTATTTTTGCGCCGCAAATAATGTACAAGGTGTCAAACTCCCAAACTTACAAACTCATAGACTTACAAACTCATAGACTCATAAACTTACAAACTCATAGACCCGCCCCATGTTCACCACCCTCCTCTTTGATCTCGATGGCACGCTGACGGACAGCGGTGAAGGCATCATGCGTTGTGCGCAGTATGCGTTGGCTCATTTCGGCATCCAAGTAGCAGACTACAGGTCGCTGAGATGCTTTGTGGGTCCTCCTTTGGAGGATTCGTTCATCGACTTCTTTGGTTTCACATCGGAGCAGGCCGACGAGGCCGTTCGGGTGTATCGCGAACGTTATTTCACCACGGGTGTATATGAAAATAAGGTATATCCAGGTACGGTGGAGGCGTTGACAGAGT
This sequence comes from Bacteroidaceae bacterium, assembly GCA_017535725.1. Classification (GTDB taxonomy): domain Bacteria; phylum Bacteroidota; class Bacteroidia; order Bacteroidales; family Bacteroidaceae; genus Physcousia. The sequence goes on along the minus strand of JAFXTO010000008.1, from coordinate 31,273 downwards.
TGCAGCGTTGCGGTTTCCGCATGGGCATCGGTTCGAGCAAGAACCTGCCTATGGTGCTCGAGGTGCTCCGCTACTTTGACCTCGATCGCTTCTTCGACTTCAAGGCCGCACGTGATGAGGCGGGTACGTTGCACACGAAGGCCGACGTCCTGCGGAGCGCCATCGAACGGCACCACTTGGACCCTGCAACGACGCTGATGATTGGCGACCGATGCCACGATGTGGAAGGGGCGCACGCGGTGGGAATGCCAGCAGCGGGAATACTCTGGGGTGGCTATGGCACACGGGAGGAGATGGAGCTGTACCATGCGGAGTATATCGTGGAGTCGTGGGAGGAGTTGCTGGAAATCGTGAAAAAGCCATGCGTGTGAGGATAGACTGCGGGTGGTGTTCAGGGGAAATAGTGTCCGAGTCGTTAAAAGTGTTAAAATACGCGCGCTAATATAAGTTTTCTGGGTCTCTGTGGCCTGTACATCAAATAATATCCGTACATTTGCACCGAATTCATTTATCTGTGAGATAGAATATACAGACAGGTGACATTCGTCTGGAGACCATCCGAAAGAAAAGATAAGTTATTCAATAATCAAGATTAAGATATTTGGAAAACAACGAAAAAATAAGAATAGCGGTGGCAGGAACGGGCTATGTGGGTCTGTCCATTGCTACCCTGTTGGCGCAGAATCACTCCGTCACAGCCGTGGATGTCATCCCGGAGAAGGTGGAACTCATCAACAACAAGAAGTCTCCCATTCAGGATGATTATATCGAGCAGTTTCTGGCAGAGAAGGATTTGGACCTCACGGCCACTCTCGACGGACGTGCCGCCTACCGCAATGCCGACTTCGTGGTCATTGCAGCTCCCACCAACTACGACCCCAAGAAGAACTATTTCGACACCCGCCACGTAGAGGAAGTCATCGAGCTCGTACTGGAGGTGAACCCTGACGCCGTGATGGTCATCAAGTCCACCATCCCCGTGGGCTACACGCAGCACGCCCGTGAGAAGTTCGGTTACCGCGAGCGGCTGGCCGACGGCACGATGCGGGTCGTCACCCCTAAAATCATCTTTGCACCGGAGTTCCTGCGCGAGAGCAAGGCGCTGTACGACAACCTCTATCCCAGCCGCATCATTGTCGGTTACGACGAGCCGGAGCTGGAGGAAGCAGCCCACACCTTTGCCTTCCTCATTAAGGAGGGGGCCATCAAGGAGGACGTGCCCGTCCTCTTCATGGGTAGCACCGAGGCCGAGGCCGTGAAGCTTTTCGCCAACACCTACCTCGCCCTGCGCGTCAGCTACTTTAACGAGCTGGATACCTACGCCGAGATGAAAGGCCTTGATACACAGGCTATCATCGAAGGCGTGTGCCTCGATCCGCGTATTGGTAGTCATTACAACAATCCCTCGTTCGGCTACGGCGGCTACTGCCTGCCGAAGGACACCAAGCAGCTGTTGGCCAACTTCAACGACGTGCCGGAGAACCTTATCAAGGCCATCGTGGACAGCAACCGAACCCGCAAGGACTACATCGCGGACCAGGTGCTCAGCAAGGCTGGCTACTACAGCGCCAACAGCGACTACGACACCGCCAAGGAACACGAAGTCACCATTGGTGTCTATCGCCTGACTATGAAGTCCAACTCCGACAACTTCCGCCAAAGTGCCATCCAGGGCATCATGAAGCGCATCAAGGCCAAGGGCGCCCGTGTCATCATCTACGAACCCACCCTGGAGGACGGCACCACCTTCTTCGGCAGCCGCGTGGTCAACGACCTTGCCACTTTCAAGGCACAATCCGATGCCATCATCGCCAACCGCTATGATTCCAGCTTGGATGACGTCATCGACAAGGTGTACACCCGCGACATCTTCAAGCGCGATTAACTCATAAGATTCATCTACGCATAAACTCATCAACTCCTCCATGGGTAGCATCCTCGTTACCGGTAGTGCCGGCTTCATTGGTTCCAACTTTGTACTCAGGCTTCTGGGCGAAGGCTTCGGCCAAGAGCCCCTAAGCATTGTGGGACTGGACAATGTCAACTCCTATTACGACCCCTCGCTGAAGGAATACCGCCTGCGCCTGATTCAGGAGAAATATGACCTGCAGGCGCAACAGCCGAACCCCACCGTCCGCAGCTATCAGTTTGTGCGCGGCGACCTCGCCGACAAAGCGCTTATCGACAACCTCTTTGCAGAGCACAAGTTCGACATCGTGGTCAATCTGGCAGCACAGGCGGGTGTGCGCTATTCCATAGAGAATCCAGATGCATATATCCAGAGCAACATGATCGGGTTCTACAACATCCTGGAAGCCTGCCGCAACAATCCCGTGGAGCACTTGGTTTATGCCAGCTCCAGCTCCGTCTACGGCGGCAACAAGAAGGTGCCTTTCAGCGTGGACGACCGCGTGGACAATCCCGTGTCGCTCTATGCCGCCACGAAAAAGAGCAACGAGCTGTTTGCCCATTGTTACTCCAAGCTCTATGACATCCCCACCACTGGCCTGCGTTTCTTCACAGTCTATGGCCCTGCCGGTCGTCCCGATATGGCTTACTTCGGCTTCACCAACAAGCTGTTGGCCGGAAAGACCATCCAAATCTACAACTACGGCAACTGTCGTCGCGACTTCACCTACGTGGATGATATTGTGGAGGGTATTGTTCGCGTCATGGCCAAGGCACCTGAACGCCATAAAGGCGACGATGGCCTACCCATACCGCCCTACGCCATCTATAATATAGGTGGCGGTCAGCCGGAGAACCTGTTGGATTTTGTGAACATTCTCCAGGAGGAGTTGTTGCGAGCTGGCGTCCTGCCCGCTGACTACGATTTCGAGGCACACAAGGAACTTGTGCCCATGCAGCCGGGCGACGTCCCCACCACCTACGCTGACGCTACCGCCCTCGAACGTGACTTCGGATTCACCCCACACATCACGCTGAGGGAGGGGTTGAGGAAGTTCGCTGAATGGTATAAAGAATATTATCAGAGTTGAAAAAGTAAAGTGCAAAACAGATGAAAAGCGAAGAACGTTTCAAGGAACTATATGGCCGCGAGCCAGCAGACATCTCCTTCTGCCCCTATCGTATCTGCCCCATTGGTGCCCACTCGGACCATAATCTCGGGAAGATAACAGGACTGGCCATCGACAAGGGAATCCACATCGCCTACGCACCCAAGCATAACGGTGTCGTGGAGGTCGTGTCGTTGCAATTCCCCAAGCGTGCCCAGTGGCATATTAACTCGATTCCTGCTCAGAAACAGGGCGATTGGGCCGACTACCTCCGCGGTGCTACCATGGCCCTGGAGAAGAACTACAATCTCGGCGTGGGACTCTGCGGAGTCATCGAGGGAAGCCTGCCCATCGGAGGACTATCCTCTTCTGCTGCGGTGATTATCTCCTTCCTCAAGGCACTATGCAAAGTAAATAATATCACCCTCCAACCACAGGAACTCATTGATATAGCCTACGATGCAGAGCGGAACTACGTGGGAGTGAGCGTTGGCAAGCTCGACCAAAGCTGTGAAGTACTCTGTAAGAAGAACCAACTGCTCTACTTAGATACCAAGGACGGACAGTATGAGTTGATTCCGCAGAACCCGCAGATGAAGCCCTACAGGATTGCCATCTTCTTTTCCGGGCTGGAGCACAGTCTGGCCAGTTCCAAGTTCAACATGCGAGTGGATGAACTGCGTGCGGGAGTTTATGCCTTGCAGGCCTTTGCCGGATTGGACTACGGCAAGTTCCAGGAAGCGATGGCCCGCGATGTCGCCCCTGAGATATACAGGCAGTACAAGGATCGTTTGCCCGAACCCTGGGCCAAGCGCTGTGAACACTGGTACACCGAGTACGAGCGTGTGGAGAAGGGTGCCGAAGCGTGGCGAAAAGGGGATATCGAGGAATATGGACGACTCTCCTTTGAATCCGGATGGAGCAGCATCCACAACTGGGAGTCAGGTGCTCCGGAACAAATCCGACTTTATGAGATTATGACTCAGACCGATGGCATCTACGGCGGACGCTTCTCTGGAGCTGGATTCAAGGGGTGCTGTATGGCACTCATCGATCCCGCCTACGAAGAGAGCATCCGACGGACGGTGACGGAGCAGTACCTGAAAGCCTTCCCTGAGATGAAAGGAAAATATGATGTCTATATTTGCGATAGTGCAGATGGAGTAGTATTATAATTGACGTATTATGAAGTGTCTTATCCTTGCCGCAGGCTATGCCACACGGCTCTATCCCCTGACGGAGAATTTTCCCAAACCCCTGTTGACGGTGGGGGACAAAACGATCTTGGACTGGCTGATTGACGACCTCAACGAGAGCCAGCTCATAGATGAATACATTGTGGTGACCAACCACAGGTTTTCCTCCATCTTCGAGGACTGGGCCGAGAAACGCGCTGCTGACCTTCACGGATCCATCCATATTGTGGACGATGGAACCTGTACTAACGAGACTCGTCTGGGAGCGGTGAGGGATATCGAGTTGGGAATTCGAACGAGGAACGTGGATGATGACCTGCTCGTCATGGCAGGAGACAACCTCTTGTCGTTCAGCCTAAAAGGTTTTATCGACTATGCCCGCGAGAAAGGAACCTCCTGCATCATGCGCTATTATGAACCCGACGAGAACCGGCTCCACAAGTGCGGCGTAGTGGAAATCGACGCCGACGGGCTGGTGCTCTCGATGGAAGAGAAACCGGCTCAGCCAAAGAGTCATTGGTGTTGTCCGCCCTTCTATTGCTACAGAAAAGAAGACCTGAAGCTTGTGCCCAAAGGTATCGACGAAGGTTGCGGGACGGATGCACCAGGTAGTTTCGTTGCTTGGCTGTCCACGAAGACACCTGTTCATGCGTGGGAAATGCCCGGCGAACGATTCGATATTGGTTCTTTAGACACATACGAGGAGGCCAAGAGGAAATATGGCCAGAATGCATAATCACCTTGTCTAATAATAGATAGTAGTATGAATAGGATTTGTCTGTGTATCGTTTTCTTTCTAACGTCGTTCTGTGCAACGGGTCAGGAATATCAGGGCTTGACGGGACTGATACACGTTCCGAGTGCAGAGACGGACTCGGTGGGTACGTTCCGCGGTGGCTTCTCTTACTTGGACAAAAATTTCCTCCCGACACTTTTACGTAAGAAGGATAAGAGTTCCTTTGGGTATGTCATCGGTATAACGCCGTTCCGATGGATGGAAATTTCGTATGGTGCAGTCATGCTCTATATGCACAAGAACGGCGACTCCAAGCAAGAGATGGGCTATTTCAACGAAGACCGCCGAGTGAATGCGAAAGTCACTCCGCTCTATGAGGGGAAATGGTGGCCGGCCATCGCGCTGGGTATGGAGGATGTAGGTCGCTGGGAGAATATCAAGACTGGAGTGGGTGCGAACAATTACTTCCAGAATATCTATGCCGTAGCCTCTAAGCATTTTGATGCGAAGGGTTGGGAACTGGGCGCTCATCTGGCCTACCGGTATTACACCCGAAACAACAACAGCGACCGTCGGGGTGTGGCTGGTGGCGTGACCGTACGTCCCGCCTTCTACCGACCACTACGGGCAGTCGTCGAATGGGACGGCCTCGGAGTGAATGCAGGTGTCGATGTGTTGCTTTGGCGACATCTGTTCATGCAGGCAGTCTTGGTACATGGAAGTGGATTCATGGGAGCGGTGAGTTACCACTACACGATACCTCACTAAATAAGAGCGTGTTCAAGTTTCCTGAGATTGGCTTTCCTCAGGTTTTGTAAAGGCGAGCCAAGGCCCCTCGGTAGGGCAGGGGGCTACAACTTCTATTATCTGATGCGAAACGGGATGCTCGAAGCGGATGCTGCGGGCATGCAAGCTGATGCTGCCATCCGGGTTGCTGCGGGCCGCACCATATTTCAGATCGCCTCGGATGGGACAGCCCATAGCTGCTAACTGGCAGCGAATCTGATGGTGACGACCCGTGTGGAGATGCACTTCGAGGAGGTGGTAGCGGTCTGTGTGGCCGATGACGCGGTAGTCGAGAACGGCTTTCTTAGCCCCAGACCGTTCGGTAGAATAGGCGAAGGATTTGTTTTTCTGTTCGTTGCGAACAAGGTAGTGTGTCAGCGTGGCCTCTTCCTCTCGAGGAAGGTTCTGCACCAGCGCCCAGTAGGTCTTCTGCACTGCACCCGTCCGAAACATTTCGTTAAGTCGCGCCAGCGCCTTACTAGTTCTTGCGAATATCACCACGCCACTAACAGGGCGATCCAGACGATGGACGACACCCAGAAACACGTTGCCAGGCTTCTGGTACTTCTCCTTAATATACGATTTCACCGTCTCGGAGAGTGGGGTGTCGCCAGTCTTGTCCCCTTGGACAATCTCGCCCGCACTCTTCGAGACGATGATAACATGATTATCTTCGTAGAGAACTTTCAATTCTCAATCCTCATTTTCAACTCGTCAACTTGTCAACTCGTCAACTTGTCAACTTGTCAACTTGTCAACTTGTCAACTTGTCAACTTGTCAACTCGTCAACTTGTCAACTCGTCAACTCATCAACTTGTCAACTCGTCAACTCGTCAACTTGTCAACTCGTCAACTTGTCAACGAAATTACATATTCATTCCGCCGTCAATCTGGATGACCTGCCCGCTGACATAAGAACTGAGGTCGGAGGCGAGGAAGAGCGCTACGTTGGCCACGTCTTCAGGAGTTCCACCTCGACGAAGAGGAATCTTTTTCTTCCATTCCTCACGAACGGCCTCTGACAGCTGAGCAGTCATGGCGGTTTCTATGAAGCCAGGAGCGATGGCGTTGGCACGGATTCCTTTGGGACCCATCTCCTGAGCGATGCTTTTTGCGAGGGCTATCATACCAGCCTTCGAAGCAGCGTAGTTGGCCTGACCTGCATTGCCGTGAACACCTACGACGCTGGCCATATTGATAATCGAACCACCGCGCTGCCGCATCATGATGGGCACTACGGCGTGGATAAAGTTGAAGGCCGATTTTAGGTTCACGCCAATCACGGCGTCCCATTGGGCCTCGCTCATGCGTAGCATCAGTCCGTCCTTAGTGATACCGGCGTTGTTCACGAGTACATCAATGCTTCCAAAGTCCTGTTGCACCTGCTTCACCAATGCATCCGTTTCGGCAAAGTCGGCTGCATTGGAAGCATAACTCTTGCATTGGACACCCAAAGCTGCTATCTCAGCGTGAGTCTCCTCGTTTACTGCGAGATCTGTGAATGCAATGTTAGCGCCTTCGGAGGCGAACCTCAGAGCGATGGCCTTGCCAATGCCCCGTGCTGCGCCCGTTATCAGCGCAGTCTTTCCTTCTAATAGTTTCATATTTTGATTAACGAAGTTACAGATTTATAAAATGTCTGAATGTCGAACTATCGACAACAAATCTTAACTATTCACTTTTCATATTCATTCACAACACCAGATTCCTCTCCCGTCCCAGTGCTTTTCGCAGGAGGTTGGTGACGATGGGTCGGGTGATTCCGATGTTCATGCCACTGCCCAGACGCCCATAGATATACGGCACCTCCAGTCCTCGCGCGCACCCTTGTATAATATCGGTATAAAGTTCGATGTTTTCGATGTCGAAGACGCCTTCTCGCTGTCCTTCTACCAGAATCTTGGCGAAGATATCGCGTTCCTTCTTGTCGTATTTCTTACGCACGCGCTCCACCTGCCAGATGTTTCGGAAAAACTCGGCACGCAAGTTTCCGTTGCGTTCCACCGCCTCCTTCATCAGACTCAGGTGTGCGAACATCAGTTCCACCAGTTTTTCCAGTGGGGGCAACTGCTTTCGAGCCACTGCGAGGAAGGTTGATGAAATACGTGTCAGTTCACCATTGATGACTGCGGAATAGACCTCATCCTTACTCTTGAAATAAGTGTAGAGTGTGCGCCGGCCCTTACCCGAAGCTTCGGCGATATCGTTCATCGTCGTGTTCTCGAAACCTTGTCGTGCGAATAACTGGCGTGCTACGTCAGTCAGCAGTTGTCTGGTTTTTTGTTGAGGCATAATGAATATTAATCTACTTTTCGGCGCAAAAGTAGCTGTTTTCACTGATTTCTCCAAGAAAAGGGACTCACTTTTTGCGCAAGTGTGCAAAAAATGCGTTTTTCTTGTACTTTTTATCTGAAAAGTTTGGCGGTTTCGCTTTTTTGCCGTACCTTTGCACCCGCAAACGAGAAACAAACATCGCGGAGTGGAGCAGTTGGTAGCTCGCCAGGCTCATAACCTGGAGGTCGTCGGTTCGAGTCCAACCTCCGCAACTCATCACCTGAAGGGGAAGCAGCAAACCGCAGCTTCCCCTTCTTTCTTAATTCGCCTGAGGTAGCATATCTACCTTTTTTCTTTCTACCGCCCAACTGGCATAACCTACCTTATTCTTCTCTTTCTCTCTGTAACGTCCTTTTTGGGTCATTCTTTCGGTCTGAACACATCATGAAACATATCGGTTGGGTAGTTTTTATTTGGAATGAAACCTATTTTCGAGAATGTTCAACGATTTATTTCTCTTGTTGCACATTTTTCGTTATCTTTGCGCCCGAAATTGGATGATATTTGGTCGTTAACCTATAAAATACGAATCATAAGAAATGTATTACGTAATGAAAAAGCTCATTATTCCTTTTGTGATGCTGTTTGTGGCTACAGCTATGCAGGCAGCAACCACCACCTTAGTGGTGAACAAAACCCGCAAGCAGACCATCACAGGCTTCGGTGCTGCTTGTTGCGATGGTGCCATGTGCCCGTACGGAACAGATACTCAGCCCGTCAAACTGCTCTACGGTCCAACCTCCCAGATTGGTCTGAACATCATGCGTATGGAGATTTCTCCCAGTTTCAAGGGCGATGAGAACTCGGCTTGGAGCAACTACAATTGGCAGGGCTGTGTGCCTTCGGCCAAGATTGTGAAGCAGCGTGGCGGTATCGTCTTCGGAACACCCTGGTCGCCTCCAGGTGATTACAAGACCAACGGAACGGCTCAGGGTGGCAATGCCGATAGTCAAGGTAATCAAAAAGGCAAGCTGCGTGAGGACTGTTATGAGAAATTCTTCCCCTGGCTGAACTCCTATCTTAAATATATGAAGTCCAAAGGTGTCAAAGTGGATGCCGTGTCCATCCAAAACGAGCCGGACTGGTGGGTAAGCTATTCAGGCTGTCTCTATGATCCTCAGGATTTGGTCAAACTTGTCAAGAACTATGCATATATGCTGGATCGCGAGACTTATCCTGGGGTCAAGCTGATTAGCGGCGAGAGCTTAGGCTTCACTCAGAACTACACCGACCCGCTCATGCAAGACAAAACGTGTCGCGAGCAGATTGACATCGTGGCAGGACACCTCTACGGCCATGCACCCCTCGATTATATGAAGAAATCGGCCGTCCTCGCCGAAAGGTACGGCAAGGAAGTTTGGATGACCGAACACTCGTCGACCGACAATATCGGTAATCGTCTGCCCAACTGGCACGAACAACTTCTCTTTGCCGAGGAACTTAACGAATGTATGATGGCTGGATGCACAGGATATATTTATTGGTACATGCGCGCGCATTGGGCTTTCGTAGGAACTGGTGAATCAAAGTACGGGACAGACAACAAGAAGAACAAGCTGCTGCCTCGCGCCTTCGTGATGTCCCACTTCTCCAAGCACGTCACCGGCTCCACTCGCTTGACTACCTCACGCGAAATGTCCTCCGGATCGGAAGCTGCCATGGAGTTTTCTGCATACATCAAAGGTGACTCACTTATTGTGATGGCTATTGACACCACCAAGACGGCCTACGACCTGAAGTTGAAACTGCCTGTCGAGGTGAAAAGCGGCACCCATCTATTGTCAACGGGCAATGAGACCGAGAATCTTTGTCAGGAGAAGCCTATCACCATCGACGAACCAACCAACAACCTCGTTGTAGAAATGCCAGCCCGCAGCCTGAACACCTATATCTTCATGATTGCCAAGGATGAGAATGGCATCGAAGAGGTCAAGCAAACCAACCAACAACCTGACAATGGGAACTGGTCACAGGGTAATTATTTTGACTTGCGTGGTCAGCGTTATGATGGTACTCGTCCGCTCCGTCCCGGCATTTATGTGAAAAATGGCAAGAAGATTGTTGTCAAATAGGCGCCAAAGAGAAGCTAAGAGGCATGATATGCACCTTTAATTATCATGTAAACTAATATTGAATACCTACTTATGAAACGGATATTTGCAGAAACATGGCTCACACTGGCACTATTTGTCGTCTCTGTGGCAAGCCTAAAAGCAGCAAGTAAAACCATTGATCAGACGGTGGATATCACCGTTGGAGGCGAGACGCGCTCCTACCGCCTCTACGTGCCTAAGGGTTGCAAGGCTGGTGCTCCATTGGTTATCGCCATGCATGGCGCCAGCGGCAGCAAGGACGACCAGAGCCCTCGCTTCAATGAGATTGCCGACACTGCGAAGTTTATAGTGGCCTATCCGCAGGGCAAACTCATCTACTTCCCCGTATTCGGAGGAACCGTCACGGGCTGGGATGCCACGGGAGAGGACAACGCCGAGGCTGCTTTCCTCCGGGCAATCATCGATGACTTGGTTGAGGACTATGAGATAGACCGCCGGCGCGTCTATTGCTGTGGATTCTCCAATGGTGGCATGAACACCTACGCGATGTCCAACGCTTGCAGCGATGTCTTTGCCGCTTTCGCCGCCATCAGCGGCTTCCCACTCAACGAGTTCCACCTGCGGCATGTCGGCAAGCGTCCAGTGCCTTTCCTGCATATCCACGGCAAGAACGACGACTTTGTGCGCTACAGGCTGATGCCGACGATTGTGGATGAGATGGTGGCCCGCTTGGGTGCCAACCCAGTCCCTGTGAAGAAGACGGTCAAGGGCAAGTACGACAAGAGCATCTATGAGGCCATGGAAGGCAGCTTCCCTTATATTTACTACGAGATTGATGGTATGGGTCACAACGATTTCACCCAAAATACTGAGGATGGCAACTCGTCGCTCACCATGTGGAAGTTCTTCCGTAAGTACACCCTCGACACCCCCTGCGACACCACCTTGAAATGGATGCCTCGTTTAGAGACCGAGGGCTTCAACCCCAAGGAGCACGGCTGGACGGTCAATACGGGTAAGACGCTTCTGTCCTTCGGTCAGGGTTCCAAGACCGATGCCAACCAGAATGTCTATCCTTCGCTCCAGTTCACCAATGGTCACTACAAGTTGTGCTTTCATTCCGAAGGCGAGGCGGGTAAAACCGTCGGCGTAAAACTGCAGCGGCTGCAGCCCTCCAAGTCGGTGTTTAATACAACCGTTGCGGTAGGTGAGGATGCCACTATCTATTTCGATATCACCAACAGTAACTTCGGACAGTACAAAATCACGTTCACGCGTCCCACCGCTGCCGACGAAATCACCATCAGCAACCTTTGTATTTATGCGTTGACCGATGAGGAAGCGGTAGGTGTCACCATGGTTCCCTGCACCTCCAAGTCTGACGACCTGTGCTATACGCTGGACGGGCTGCAGATCAACCATCCCACGAAGGGCTTCATCATCAAAGACGGAAAGAAAATCATCATCAAGTAACATAAACATGAAAAGATTCATCAGTTTCCTCAGCTTCAGCACCTTGCTGACCATTGTGTCTGTGACGGCACAGCAGTATCGCATTCCCGTTTCAGAAGAGCATGAGCCCATGCAGACAGGTCAGTACCAACCCACTTGGGAGTCACTTCAGACCCACCAGACCCCTGAATGGTTCCGCGATGCCAAGTTCGGCATCTGGGCGCACTGGGGACCGCAGTGTGTAGAAGGCACTGGCGACTGGATGGCGCGTTCCATGTACATGGAAGGAGGCCGCGAGTACAAGTACCACGTGGAGCACTACGGTCATCCGTCGGAATTTGGCTTCAAGGATATCCTGCCGCTGTTCAAGGCCGAGCGGTGGGACCCGGAAGCCCTGGTTGAGAAATACAAGCGGTGTGGCGCCCAGTACTTCTTTGCCTTGGGCAATCACCACGATAACTTTGACCTCTGGGACTCCAAGTATCAGCCTTGGAACTCGCAGAATATCGGTCCCAAGCGCGATATTCTGGACGAATGGGCCAAGGCTGCCAAGAAGGTAGGCCTGCCATTAGGTATCTCGTTCCATGCAGATCATGCGTGGAACTGGTACGAACCCTCTCAGCGCTACGACCTCGAAGGACCGAAGGCTGGCGTGTATTACGATGGTAACCTGCGAAAGGAAGACGGCAAAGGCAAATGGTGGGAAGGACTGGATCCCCAGCAGCTCTACCAGCAGGCACACCCCCTGAGCAAGGGCTCGTGGGACAACGGAGCCTGTCACGGACAATGGGACTGGAGCCACGGAGCCTGCCCGCCCTCACAGGAGTTCGTGACCAATTTCTACGACCGCACGCTGGATGCCATCAACCGCTACCAGCCTGACCTTATTTACTTCGATGTCACCGTGTTGCCCTTTTATCCATTGAGTGACTGCGGTATGAAGATTGCCGCTCACATGTACAATAAGAACCCCCGCGCCGTGGTCTTCGGCAAGATTCTGAGCGATGATCAGCGCAAGGCGCTGACGTGGGATGTGGAGCGAGGCGCTCCCAATGAGATTATCCCCGAACCGTGGCAGACATGCAACTGCATCGGCGGCTGGCACTACAACACCAGTATCTACGAAGCCGGTCATTACAAGAGTGCTGCAACGGTGGTGAAGCAACTGGTAGACATCGTGTCGAAGAACGGCAACCTGCTGCTCTCCATTCCACTTCGTGCCGACGGCACCTACGACGAGAAGGAAGCTGTCATCCTGGATGACCTCGAGGCTTGGATGACTGTCAACGGCGAAAGCATCTTCGGTACTCGCCCGTGGGTGAAGTTCGGCGAAGGCCCCGTGGCAGAGAAGGACATTAAAATCAATGCCCAGGGCTTCAACGACGGACAGTTCTCAAATATGGATTATCGTGACATTCGCTTCAACCAGACTCCTAAACACCTCTATGTCACCGCTATGGGTTGGCCAGAGGACGGTCGTCTGGTGGTGAAGTCGCTGGCCAAGGACAACACCAATTTTAGGAAACGCATCACCAGCGTCACCCTCTTGGGCTACGGCAAGGTGAAAGCACAGCAGACTGCCGAGGGTCTGGTGGTCAACCTGCCCAAGCCCTGCAACAAGATTGCTCCTGTGCTGAAGATTGCGAAATAGAGGAGGCAATATGAGGTACACACAAACCATTTTTTCAGAGAAAAATTTGTCTGTCTCGGAAAGTTGGAGTACCTTTGCGCCCCGAAAGCAAGAATGATTCAAAACTTAATGTTCAACATAAAGAAAAACAAAGCAAAATGAAGAAGTATCTTTTGTCCTTCGCCGTGCTCCTGATGAGTATGGTTGTGTTTAACGCATGTAGCAGTGACGACCCTGAGCCCGAACCTGTGCCGCCAACCATCACGACCGAGGCGGCTGTGGAGAACCTGATTATCATTGACGGCGAGACCGTCACCATTTCTCCGACCTACAAGGATGTTGACGCGAACACCAAATACGAGTGGAGTATCGACAACAAAGTTATCAGCACCGATTCCACCCTCACCTATACTCCCGAGAGCGACGGCGAATACATCATTGTACTTCGTGTGACCAACTCGGCTGGAACTTCTCGCAAGGAGTTCAAGGTAACTGTAAGGGAAAACCTGAAGACCCTGAATTTCGAGGGTAGCGAGTGGAGCAAGTGGATTCCTTCGAGTCAGGTCTACGGTTGCAATCTCATCTATGGAGAAGAGGCTGCCAACTACCTGTGGACTGACGAAGTTACTGGCCTCTCTAGCAAGTTAACCTTTGCCTACGGCGGTTCTTCTGGTTTTGCAGAAGGCGGTGTCGTGGTCTCCAACTACATCGACCACAATATTCAGGAACACGCCACCCCTGATTATCAACTGTCTGTTCCTGAGGGCAACAACAGCCAGAACTTTGCCATCGTGTACTGCGATGCCTCCATCCAGTTCCCCGAAGGTGTGAAGCACCTCATCAAGTCCATGCAGATAGGCCACACCACCTATGAGCTGGGCGTTGTAAACTATGGAAATGAATATGCTAAAAATCTGACAGAAGAAGGTGATTCCCTTATACTTACTATCACGGCCGATAACGATAAGACCGTAAAGGTAAATATGGCTCGCAACGGTGAAGTGCTGAAGCAGTGGACGCCGGTAGACCTCACCAGCCTGGGCGAAGTCAACAAGCTCACCTTCACCATGAAAGGCAGCGACTCCTCAACTTGGGAAGGAACTACCTACCTCAATACCCCCGCTTATTTCGCCTTCGACAACGTGGTTGTGAAGTTCTAAATGTCCCTGCCGCGTAGACTACATTGGACGTGCAAGCTGCTGGTAGCCGTAGTGCTACTGGTAGCTTGCTCTAATTCAGACTCTGGTGCCGAGGAGGAACAATTCGAGGCCTCGGAACAGGGTGTCTTTGTGCTCTGCGAGGGAAACTTCAACGCCGGCAACGCCTCGTTGTCTTACTACAATCCCCAGACCCGCGAGGTGCAGAACGCCATCTTCCGCCGCGCCAATGACCGCCGTCTGGGCGACACGGGGCAGAGCATCTGCCTGCATGATTCCACGGCATACATCGCTGTAGAGAATAGTGGTATCATCTGGGCTATCGACACCAGAACGTTCCGGGTGCGAGGACAGCTGACGGCAGGCCAGACGCAGCACATGTCGAATCCCCGCTACATCCATTTCCTGTCGGATACCAAAGCCTACGTGACAGACCTCTACGCTCCCTTCATCACCATTTTCAACCCACAGCGGATGACCTATACAGCCAGTATCAGCACCCTGCAACCCGATGCCTACGGCTACAGCAGCACGGAGCAGCTGGTACAGTACGGAAGTGAGGTCTTCACCAACTGCTGGAGCTACAGCAACAAACTCCTCGTCGTGGATAGTGAGCGCGATGTCGTGAAAGATAGCATCCTCCTATCCAGCTGGCAACCCAAGAGTATGGTGCTCGACGCAAGGGGTAAGCTGTGGGTCGTCACCGACGGAGGCTACGCCACAGACGAGGACTCCTTCAGCGACAACATACCACACCTCTACCGTATCGACGCCGCCACACACCACATCGAACTCGACCAGGCACTAGACACCGACGAGAGCAGCGTACAGCTGGCCACGAATCCTGATGGAACCGTGCTATACCTTATTAATAATGATGTCTATCAGATGGCTATCACGGACGCCCACCTGCCCGTGCGACCGTTCATTACTGCTGAGCGCAACGAACGCGGCCTGCGCCACAAGCTCTATGGAATTGGCGTTGACCCGCATACTGGTGAGCTCTACGTGGCCGATGCGGTGGACTATAGTCAGTCGGGGGTGGTGCGCCGCTATACAGCAGACGGTACGTTGATAGACCAGTTCCGCGTGGGTATCAATCCTAATGGGTTCGCATTCAAATGAAAAGACGACTCATCTTACTCCAGCCTTTGCAAGCTCTCGTGGTCGGTGCATTCCTCCTCGCAGCCTGCTCCGAGGAGACTCCCAGCAGTCCCACCTTGCCCGAGCAGGAGGTGGAGGACTCACAGGGTGTCGCGCCCACCATTGCCTGGGACGAACCCTCGGCACGATTCCGCATCTATACGGACGAGACGCTGACCTTGGTACCTATCCTCACAGGAACGGATAGCACCTCAACCTACCTCTGGACGAGGGACGGGGCGGTGGTCAGCACCGAGTCTCACTATTCTTTTGTCTCGTCCGCCGCTGGAGAATACTTCATCCAGTTGCGGGTCACCAACCGCTACGGCAGTGCAGAGGACGAGGTGAAGATCACGGTCATCGAGAAAGAGGTCACCGAACTGCCAGAACTGCCACCGATTGAGGGCCTTTGCCTACGTGTTCCCTGGACGGAAACCAATATCGTCCAAGGTCGCACCATCAAGGTGAAAGCCTTCCTCTTTGGCAACACAACGTCGCCCGAAGCCATCTGGACGATTGACGGCGAGCCAGCTGCTGGGCTTGCGGACGAATATGCCTTTGTTTTCAAAGCTGAACAAGTGGGCGTACATCACTTAACCCTCAGGCTCGTAGATGCAGACACACAGGTGGAACAGCGTTTTCTCCTAAATGTGTGTCCGCCCGAGGGCACCTATCGGCGTCCGTTCGAGGGGAAGGCCTTGGTCAATCAGGTTTACGCCTTCCAGCCTGCCCCTGGCCATCAGGTCAATGGCTACATCATCGTCGGCGACTCTTACCCGGAAAATTGCACCCACGAACAGGCCTGTGACAGTGTGCTAGCCCATTTCCAGCGCCGCTGGTCTGTGAGTCTGGGCTCACAGGGTGGCTACCTCATCGCTGGTTTCGACCATAGCGTGCGCAACTCCAGCGGAGACTACGACCTCTGTATCAAGGGCAATCCCTACGACTACCAGTCCGAGCCGGGAATCATCTGGGTGAGTCAAGACGACAACGGCGACGGACTGCCCAACGACCAATGGTTTGAGCTTGCTGGCTCGGAGTATGGCACGGAGCGTCACCTCGCGGAGTACGCCATCACCTACTATCGCCCCGAGGCGCGCAAGTCCGCCACCGCTTGGCGCGACTGCTTAGGCAACACCGGTTACGTGCCTTACATGAGCTACTGGAACCCGCACGACTACTACTGGCAACCGTGGATAGAGGGCACGGAACACACCTACTATGGAGCGCGACTGGCTGACCGCAGTACCTACGGAAATGGTGTCTCGTCCATTCCTCCATACGACTGGGGCTACGTGGATAACCTGGGTAGCGATTTCATCGATGGTCCCGCCGGCAAGATGAATTATTTCCGGCTCGCCAATGCCCGCACGTGGGACGGACAGCCCGCCAACCTCGAATACATTGACTTCATCCGTATTCAGACCGCACAAATTGGAAGTACGCCCAACTTGGGTGACATCAGCACGGAGATTTATTATATCAGCGATTATCATTGTGAAACGGGCGGGAAGTAGCGACCTGACTTGGCATGAATCTTTTGATCCCTCTTCTGTATGCAATACTATGTATTCCCCTCCCAGCAAGGTTGGGGCAGGAGAGAGGGTCTGCCGCTGATAGCACCCTGAATGAGGTGCGCGTAACAGCCCTGCGACGTCTCAGCGAGGCGGGAGTGCAACAAACCAAGCTGGATACTGCCGTGCTGCATCAGAACGTCGCCCTATCAATGTCTGATATCCTCACGCAGCACTCCCCGCTGTTCATCAAGAGTTATGGCCGCGCCACGGAATCAACGGCTGAGTTTCGTGGTACCTCACCCAGTCACACGCAGGTGCTCTGGAACGGTCTGAAAATCAATTCGCCTATGTTAGGGACTGTGGATTTCAGCACCATCCCCGCCTACTTCGTCGATGAGGCCACCCTCTTCCACGGAGCTTCGTCGTTGCTGCTCTTGGGGGGCGGACTGGGGGGAGCCGTACAGCTCAACACCCAGCCCGTGCGCCAGCCGGGGCTGGGCGTGCAATACATCCAGGGCATCGGCTCCTACGACACCTACGACCAGTTCCTGCGTCTCACCTACGGCGGCAAACGCTGGAGCAGTAGCACCCGCGTGGTGTATGCCACCAGCAACAACAACTTCCACTACACGAACTACGACAAGAAGGTGGACGAACGCGACGCTGACGGTGCCATTGTTCGCTCTTACCACCCCACGGAACAGAATCGCAGCGGCTATTTCCATGACTTCCACGCCCTCCAGGAGTTTTCCTATAAGCCTGCGGGAGTGTCTGGTGCCCTGGCCACCGCTGCCGTGTGGTACACCCATAGCCTCCGTGGCCTCCCTTTCCTGAGCGTGGACTATCGCGACGACCGTGATTTCCGCAACGAACAGCTGCAGGATGCTGTGCGCAGCGTCGTCTCCTGGCAGCAGCCCTTAGGCCCCTCCGCCTCCCTTAAAGCTCACGCTGGCTATACCTTCCAGTCCCTCGCCTACGATTACTCCACCCGCTCCCGCACCTCCTCCTCCCTTTCCTCCTCTCCTTCCCCCTCTTCCCTTTCCTCCCCTTCCCTTTCCACCTCTTCCCCCTCTTCCTTCCCTTCCCTTTCTTCCCGGTCCTCCTCTTCCCATTCCCCCTCTTCCTTCCCTTCCCTTTCTTCCCGGTCCTCCTCTTCCCATTTCCCCTCTTCCTCCTCTTCCCTTTCTTCCCGGTCCTCCTCTTCCCTTTCCACCTCCTCCTCCCCTTCCCTTTCTTCCCGGTCCTCCTCCTTCCTTTCCCCCTCTTCCTCCCCTTCCCTTTCTTCCCGGTCCTCCTCTTCCCTTTCCCCCTCTTCCTCCCCTTCCCTTTCTTCCCGGTCCTCCTCCTCCCTTTCCCCTTCTTCCTCCCCTTCGCAGAGCTCTGTTGACGGCGGTTCGTCCGCCGTCTTCACCACCATCACCGACTCCCATTCCTTCTCCCATCAGGCCAGCCTCCAGGCCTGCGCCGACTACTCCCCCGCCCCCTCCTGGCTCCTCAGTGCCCTCCTCGGTCTGACCTACAACCACGTCCGCAGCCGTGACCAGAGCCCCTTCCACATCGGCGACAACTACAACGAAGGCCGCATAGAGACTGCTCTCAGCCTCTCGGCCAAGTACCGCCCCACCCCCCGCCTCACCCTTTCCGCCCTACTCCGCGAGGAACTCTACGGCCGCGACCTCGTGCCCCTGATTCCCGCCCTCTTCGGCGAGTACACCCTGTTGTCGCCCTCTGCAGGCGAAGGCCCCTCCACCGCCCTCTACCTCAAAGCCTCCATCGCCCGCAACTACCGCTATCCGACAATGGACGATCTCTACTTCAAGCCTGGCGGCAACCGCGACCTGCGCCCAGAACGGGGCTTTTCCTACGACGGCGGTCTGGAAGCCAAGATCCGACTTCCCTTCCGTTCCACCACCTCCCAATCTTCAACCACTCCACAAGATTCCACCACCCCACAAGATTCCACCACCGCCCCGCAAGATTCAGCCACCCTCCAATATTCCCCGCCCCCCCGCCAGCAGAACGGCCTGACCCTGACCGCCAACCTCTCGGCTTTTGACTCCTATATCACCGACTGGATCCTCTGGACGCCTAACGCCAAAGGCTACTGGCAACCCTCTAACCTGAAGAAAGTACACAACTACGGCACTGAACTCACCCTCAACGCAGAGCTCTGCCTGCCCCACGACTGGCGTTTCACCCTCGCTGGCAACTACGCCTACACCCCCTCCCTCAATCGTAGCGAAGACCTCGACGCCGCCGATGCCTCCTACGGCAAGCAACTCGTCTACGTCCCGTTGCACTCCGTCAACCTCTCTGCCCGCCTGCAATGGCGCACGTGGGCGCTCCTCTATCAGTGGTACTCCTACAGCGAGCGTTTCACCACGACCAGCAACGAAGTCGGCTACATCACAGGACGTCTGAAGCCTTACTACATGAGCGACCTCACAGCAGAAAAACTGTTCCGCTTCCGCCGTCTGCAGGTCTCTCTCAAGGCCGTCGTCTTCAACCTCCTTGGCTCCGAGTACGTCACCGTCCTCTCCCGTCCAATGGCCGGGCGCCACTTCGAGGTGTTCTTAGACATAAAATACTAACAAGAAATGAATACCATCACCCGTTCTGCCTTTTCAGTTGCAGCCTTCGTCCTCCTCTCCTGCCTTCTCCTCCTCTCCTGCGGCGAGAGACGGGCGGCGACCTCTGACCTCTCCCCCGTCCCCCTGAGCTACGCCACCCACCTCTCCTGCGAGCGAGGCGACGGCTACAGCATCTGGACGCTGCGCAATCCTTGGGACACAACTGCGGTGCTCCATCAATATATCCTAAGACTCGCCCCCTCCCGTGAGGGTGAGTCATCCTCCAGCATGAGTGATGAGGCGTTCATGCAAGCCCTCCCCTCCCTTGCGGAAGGTAATGTGTCTGTCATTCATGTTCCTGTCCGCTCCGCAGGCGTTGCCACCGCTGTCCACTGCGGCCTGCTCGACGAGCTGGGCGTGGCCTCCGCCATCAGCGGTGTCTGTGAGAAGGAGTATATCGATTTGCCTGCGGTCGCAGAGGGCTTGGCCGCCGGACGCATCGCCGACTTCGGAAATGGCATGAATCCCAACGTCGAACGCATCATGGATGTGGCGCCCGATGTGTTGCTGCTCACTCCCTTCGAGCACAGCGGCGGCTATGGGCGCGTGGAGCGACTGGGGATTCCCATCATCGAATGTGCGGAATACATGGAATCCTCGCCGCTGGCACGTGCTGAGTGGATTCGCTTCTACGCCGAGCTCTTTGGCGTTAAGGAGCGGGCCGACAGCATCTTTCGTGCCGTGGAACAGAACTATCTGGAGCTGAAGCAGCGTGCCACAGCCGCCACCACCCGTCCCCGCCTGCTTTCCGAGTTGCTCTACGGTGGCCAGTGGTTCGTCCCCTGCGGACAGAGTACCATGGGAAAAATGTTTGCCGATGCGGGTGCCGACTACCTCTTCCGCAACCGTAAGGGTAGCGGCAGCACTGCCCTCTCCTTCGAAACCGTGTTGGATGAGGCGCAGGATGCCGACCTGTGGTTGGTGAAATACAACAGTCAGCAGCCGCTGACCTACAGCCAGTTGGCGCGCGACTACCAGCCCTACACCCGCTTCCGAGCCTTCCAGCAGCGCCATATCTACGGTTGTGACTTGGCGCACAACCACTTCTACGAGGAGACCCCGTTTCACCCAGACCGCCTTCTCCGCGACTTCATCATCCTCTTGCACCCGGAATTACTGCCCGGCCAGCAGACGGTGTATTATAAGCCGCTGGGAGAGCAGGATTGAGTTGAAAAGTTGAAACGTTGAAAATTAGTTTAGAGTTCCTATGAAGAGTTATATCAGTTTAGTGGTCCTTGCCGTGGTTTTGCTGGCGCTCTTTAGCGCCAACCTCTATTTCGGCGCTGTTCACATACCCGCCCGTGCCGTTACGGATATCCTGCTGGGAGAGGTGGCAGAGCGTCCTTCCTGGGGCTACATCCTCTTCGAGAATCGCATCCCGCAGGCCATCACTGCTGTCTTCTCTGGCGCAGGACTGGCGGCGTCCGGTCTGTTGTTGCAGACCGTGTTCCGCAATCCCCTGGCAGGTCCCAGTATTCTGGGTATTGACGGAGGCGCTAATCTGGGTGTGGCGATAGCCATGTTGCTGCTGGGCGGTACGTTTATGGCCGGTGCCTTCTCGCTCACAGGTTTCATGCTCGTGATTGTGGCTGCGATGTTAGGGGCGTGGTTAGTGATGCTGGTGCTCATTGCCTTCTCCCACCTGCTGCGCTCGAACACCATGCTGCTCATTGCGGGCGTGATGATAGGCTACCTCACCTCCTCCTTCATCTCGTTGCTGAACTACGGTGCCACGGAGGAGGGCGTGCGTTCACTCATGGTCTGGGGGTTAGGCACCTTTTCTAATGTCACCGTCGACCGTCTGCCTGCCTTCGCGGCCACGATGGGCGCGGGCATCGTCTGTGCCCTGTTGCTAATCAAGCCGCTGAACGCCCTGCTCTTGGGCGAGAACTACGCCGCCAACCTGGGCGTCAACGTGCGGCGCATCCGCACCTTATTACTCTGTTGTACTGGGTTGCTCACCGCCACCAGCACCGCTTTCTGTGGCCCCATCGCCTTCGTGGGCCTTGCCGTTCCGCACATAGCCCGCCTGCTCTTGGGCACGGCGGATCACCGCACGTTGCTGCCTGCTACGTTGTTGACGGGAGCTTGTCTGACCCTCCTGTGCAACCTCCTCTCCACGCTGCCCACCGACAGCCTCATCCCCATTAACGTCATCACCCCTGTCCTTGGGGCTCCCGTCGTCATTTGGGTCATCCTGAAAAACAAAGTCAACGGCTGAGTAACCGTTACTAAGCCCGTCTCATGGGGGCGTTTTTTGCTATGTCAAGCTGCTTTGGCACAAAAAAAGAGGCAAGCCGAATGGAATATGCCATATTTTAGGTATCTTTGCGGCGTCAAACAAGTTTTTTCCTATGATACAACGTTTATTGCATTTTCTGGACTCCTCACCCGTGAACTTCCTCGCGGTGAGCAATATTGTGAAAGAACTGGAGCAGGCAGGCTACCGTCGTCTGAATCCCTGCGAGCCGATAGGTGAGGTGGCAGCGGGTGACCGTCTGTTCGTGACGAAGAACGATTCGTCCGTCTACGCTTTTGAAATCGGTCGCAAGCCTTTGGCCGACGTGGGATTCCATATCATCTGTGCCCATTGCGATTCGCCCACCTTCCGCATCAAGCCTAACGCGGAGATAACCTGCGAGGGCGGCATCATCAAGTTGAACACGGAGGTTTACGGCGGACCCATCATGTCCACTTGGTTCGACCGTCCACTGACGCTGGCCGGACGGGTCATCGTACGCGGTGAGGATGCCTTGCATCCACAGACGAGATTGCTGCATATCCGTAGGCCACTGCTGCAAATCAGTAACTTGGCCATCCACTTCAACCGTCAGGTCAACGACGGCGTGAAGCTCAGCAAGCAGAAGGATATGCTTCCGCTGCTGGGAATCCTGACGAATGAACTGGAGTGCGGCAACCAGCTCATCAACCTCATCTGTGAGGAACTGAGCCGCGAGCAGCCTACGGCACTCACGGACATCCTGGATTTCGACCTCTATCTGGCTGATGCCTCGCCTGCCTGCACCTTTGGTCTGCACAACGAGTTCATCTCGTCGGGCAGGTTGGACGACCTTTCGATGTGTCATGCAGGCTTGGAGGCCCTGTTGGGTTCGCCCGCAGGCGATGTCACCAAAGTTCTTGCTATCTTCGACAACGAGGAGACAGGTTCCCAGACGAAGCAGGGCGCAGGCAGTCCGTTCCTTTCTTCGATGCTGCAGCGCCTCGCTTTCGCACAGAGTGGCACGGTGGAAGCGTTTTATCAGGCGGTGGAGCGCGCCTTCATGGTCTCTGCCGACAACGCCCACGCCTGGCACCCCAACTACAGCGAGATGTACGACCTCACGAACCACCCCGTCCTGGGCGGTGGCCCTGTCGTCAAGCTCAATGCAGCGCAGAAATATGCCAGCGATGCCTCCTCGGCTGCTGTCTTCGCCGAAATCTGTCGCGAAGCTGGCGTACCCTGCCAGCAGTTTGTCAACCACAGCGACATCGCAGGCGGCAGTACCCTTGGCAACATCCTTACGTCATCACTTCCTCTGCGGGGAGTGGATATGGGAAATCCCATCCTGGCCATGCATAGCTGCCGCGAGACGGGCAGCGTGGCAGACCAATTGTACACCATCTTGGCCTTCACGCGTTTCTACTCCGCTTCTTAGTATATACGGCCTAAAAGGCCGACAAGCTGTCAGCCCAGGGCATCGCCCTGGGTGTAAATGCGATATATATTTATTCGCCCTGTAAGGGCAAAAGCATTGTTTTTTTGTAATGCTTCTGCCCTTACAGGGCGTGGTTCCCTTTGCGTCCAAATACCCAAGGCGCTGCCTTGGGCTATGTGCTTAAAGCCCTTTCAGGGCGCTTTTGCCACTTGCGAAACTAGAATTTCTTAGAAAGCCCATTTGAGGGCGAGCGTCGGGTTGACGAAGAAGGTCTTGGTGCTGGTGGCGTCGTCGGTGAAGATGAAGTTATTGCTGATTTCCGCCTCGGTCCCTACGCTGAGGTTCGTCTTGTGCTTCGTCACGCTGTTCAGGTTGAACCAGAACTGGGACTCGGACAGGAGGATGAGGTTGTAGGTGTCGCTTGCGGTGTGGTTGCGCCAGAGGTCGATGTACCCCGAGAAGGTGAACATCTGTTGGCGTCCGAAGTTCCAACCCCAAACACCTGTCAGCTGAAAGCTGGGATAGGCTTTGGACGTATTGCCTTTGATATAGTGCTTGTACAGGGCCTGTACACTCCACGTGAAGCTGTAGTCGGCGTTGTGTCCGTTGTAGGCAGGCCCGATGAGCACGGCGTGCTGGAACTGGGATGCCCAGGTGGCGTCCTTGCCCGTAGTGCATCCGCCGTTGTACTCCCCGTGTACGGCAAAGCCTTTCTTGCCGATATTGAACTCACGGCTGAATTCGAGGTAAACACCTTTGATTCCCTTGGCGTAGAAATCCAGGTCGATGAAGTAGAAGATATTTCCCAGTCGGTCGGGACGGAAGTGTTCGAAGGTGACGGTCACGGCCTGGCGTGTAGCCTCCTCGGTAGGATAGAGGTTGGCGCCTAGGTCGTAGTGGAGCTGAATGTTCTGCGCCTTGGTGCTGAGGGCTGTGAGAAACAGCAGGGCGAGAAAGAGGATTTTCTTCATAGAAGTACTTTTTTGGCGCGCAAAAGTACAAAAAACAATCCTTTTCTCCTTCTTAGAGTTGTTTTTTTGTCGTTAGGAAGCGGGAATTAAGCTAAAAAGGACTATTTTTGCCGCTGAAATTACGATTCGAAGCATGTATTTATGGCAAAAACCACTTCCAGTGACCTTGCTTTGCAGCACGTGCGAGTGGCCTTCGTTGGGTTAGGCGAACGCGGTCGTGCTGCGTTGCGGCTGATGCTCCCTGTGGAGGGCGCTGAGGTCGTGGCGCTGTGTGATGTCTGCGCCGCCAGCGTGGAGGCTGCGAGGGCGTTGCTGCCAGGGGAAAGTGCGGTGCATTGCTTCTCCGGTGCCGATGCCTACAAGGCCGCTTGCCGACTGCCGGAAGTGGATTTGGTGTACATCTGCAGCGACTGGAATTCTCATCCGATTATCGCCGTGGAAGCCATGCGGCAGGGTAAGCATGTGGCCATCGAAGTGCCTGCTGCCACGACGATGGAGGCTATCCAGGCACTGGTGCGCACGGCCACGGAGACCCACCGTCAGTGCCTGCTGTTGGAGAACGCCTGTTTCGAGCGACAACTGCAGGACGCCATCGTCGCCATCCGTCGGGGTGACATTGGAGAACTGGTGCATGCCGAGGGCAACTACTACCACTGCCTCGACGACCGTTGGACGGCTTGGCGACTCGAAGCCAACCGCCGGCATCGCGGCGACCTCTATCCCACCCACGAGCTGGGACCCATCTGTCAGGCGATGGACATCGGGCGTTCGGACGACCTGCAAACCCTCGTCTGCATGGACTCGGCAGCCTTCACGGGGCCTCAGATATATAAGGAACGCACGCAGGAGGAAGCACCCGACTTCCAGAACGGCGACCACACCACCACACTCATCCGCACCCGCCGCGGCCGCACCATCCTGCTGCGCCATGACGTGCTGACCCAACAGCCCTACGACCGCCGCCTGCTCTTCATCGGCACCCGCGGGCGCATCGAACTCTGTGACACAGGCCGCCCCTCGCACGAAGAGATGACACTGGAGATGAATCGCCGCCTCATTGCCGCCCTCACGGGTGGCCAGCCCTTCGGCATCAGCGTGCAGGACCTCGCCCTCTGGTGCACCGTCATCCCCCTCTCCGAGGAGAGCATCAAACACGGCTTCGCCCCCGTGGAGTTCCCAAAGTAAACCTGAAATCCCCCAATCCCCCAATCCTCAAATCTTTAAATCTTTAAATCTTTAAATTTCGTTATCCCGTTATTTCGTTATCCCGTTATTTCGTTATCCCGTTATGTCGTTATATCGTTATACCGTATAATCGTATAATCGTTGATTCGTTTTACCGTAATTCCGAAATCCCGTAATTCCGAAATCCCGTAATTCCGAAAAAAACGCCCCCTAACTCATAAACTCAAAAACTAATAAACTCCCTCAAAAACTCAAAAACTCAAATAAAACAGACAACGCTATGTCAAAGAAAGAACTACAGGAAATCAGCCGTCGGCAATTTCTCCGCCGCCTCGGCTTCGGCTCCGCCCTCGTGGCCATGAGCCCCCTCTCAACCCTTGCTATGCCCTCCCGTCCCGACGACCCCGTTTCGGGTTCGGAAAACCGCATGACCTACCGCATTCAGAATGGCACGGGCGAAGCCATCTCCCTGCTCGGCTTCGGGATGATGCGCCTGCCGCGCGAACAGGAGGAGGTGGACCGCCTCGTCGATTACGCCATTGCCCACGGCGTCAATTACTTCGACACTGCTCCCATGTACGGAGGAGGACGCAACGAGGAAGTCACGGGACGTACCCTCAGCCGTTATCCGCGCGACAAGTATTACGTCGCTACGAAGATGTCCACACAGAACCGTGACCTCTGGTCCTTCGACCGTTCCAAGGAGATGTACGAGAACTCGTTCCGCAAGCTGCAGGTCGACTATATCGACTACTACCTCCTGCACAGCATCGGTGGTGGCGGTGTGGATGCCCTCAAGGGGCGCTTCCTCGACAACGGGGTGCTGGACTTCCTCCTCAAGGAGCGTGAGGCCAAGCGCATCCGTCACCTTGGATTCAGCTATCATGGCGACGTCAGTGCTTTCGACTGGTTGCTGGATCACAACGACGAGTACCATTGGGACTTCGTGCAGATACAGATGAACTACCTCGACTGGCGTCACGCCGGACGTGGACGTCGCCGCTCCGACGCCGATGCAGAGTACCTCTACGGCCGGTTGGAGAAGCTGGGCATCCAGGCAGTCATCATGGAACCTATCCGTGGCGGAGGACTTGCCAACGTAAACGAAGAGATTCGAAAGCAGCTCCAGGCTGCACGTCCAGACGACAGCCCTGCCCGCTGGGGATTCCGCTGGGTAGGCTCTCATTCGAACGTGCTGACCACCCTCAGTGGCATGAACCGTATGGAACATCTGGAAGAGAACGTGGCCACCTTCTCGCCCCTGCAGCCCTGTTCGCCCGCCGAGGACGAACTGCTGGCCAGCATCGCAGACCAGATGGCCGGTTTCCCGACCATCGGTTGCACCACCTGCGCCTACTGTATGCCGTGTCCTTATGGCGTCGATATCCCCGGCAACTTCGCCTTCTACAACGATGCCGTCACCAAGGGGATGCTGCCCCTGCCCGCCGCCACGGCCCCGGACTTCGCCGAGAAGCAGCGCGCCTACACCGATGCCTATCGCAAGGCCATCCCCGAGGAGAAACGTGCCACCGCCTGTCAGGATTGCGGCGAGTGCCTCAGCAAGTGCCCACAGCAAATCCGCATCCCGAACCAGATGAACCGACTCGTGGAGCTCACAAGAAAGCGCCGCAGTTAATTCATTCAATTCGAGTTTTGCACAGCCTATTTGTATGGATGCAACACATGGACGCCACAGCGTCTACGTGTTGCATCCATTTATTGTGGGTGGGAAACATGAATTGATAGTCGTTTTTTCCACCTTTTTTTATAGAAAAAACAGGTACGTGACATATTTTGGGAAAAATCGGATATTGATAAATACCGAAAAGTCGCTACCTTTGCGCCCGAATTAAGACTAAACGGACATTATGTCGATACAATCTCTCTTACCGAGACATGGCGACGACACCTTGCGCATCGAAGGCTACGACGAGTTGGTAGTCATGGAGAATTTCGGCCATCTGCCCAAAGGACAGCTCATGCTCGAACACCACGGGCTCGTGGTGTTCTGCACTCAGGGTATGGCGCAATTCGACTATGACGGTCACACCATACAGCTGCACAAGAATGATCTCTTCCTCTACATGGCCCACAGCGTAGCCGAGAACTTCATGGCATCGGCCGATTTCAACTGTCGCCAGCTCTGGTTCTCACAAAGCGAAATGTGGAACATGAACATCCACAGCAACACCGCACTGCCAGATCTCGTGTTTCTCAAGAACAATCCCAAGGTATCGCTCAACGAGGCTCAGGCCGACCTGCTTGACAGCCACTTCCTCCTTTTATGCCGCATAATGCGCGATACCGACGTGCCGCTCTACAGCGACATTGTGCGCTCACTCGCAGGCTCGCTCATGCTGAAGATGCTCTCTCTTATGCGTAGTAACAGCAATATCAGCGCAGAAACTTCCGTAGAAAGTTCTTCGCTCCATGGCAAGCAGCTGGCCGACCGCTTCATTCAGCTCGTAGAACAGAGCGACGGCCGCATTCGCCGCGTGGATGAATTTGCCCGAATGCTCCATGTCACGCCAAAATACCTCTCGCGTATACTCATGGAGACCATCAGCCGAAGACCAAGTGATATGATTGCCTTCTACACCATCAATGCTATCGAGTATCGCCTGCGTTTCACCGATATGACGATGCAGCAGATAGCCCGTGACCTTCGCTTCGCCACCCCCTCCTTCTTCGGCAAGTATGTGAAGGAGCACCTCGGCATGACACCGATGGAATACCGCATGAAATACCAGAGAGGAGAGGAATGAAGCGGCTCATGATGATACTCGTCGCCCTTTTGTGGGGCGTTAGCCTGACAACAGTCACGGCCCAGAGTGTCATGAGCGATACCCTTGTGAGTATCTTCTTTGCCCACGACCGCTACGGACTGAGGCGCGAGGCTGTTAAGGTGGATTCGGTGGCACGGCTGCTACGTGAGGACACGGGCGCGGTGGCACTGCAGGGCTATGCCTCCAACGTCGGCACCGCGAGGTACAACCGCCGATTAGTGGCCAAGCGGCTGCTGACCGTGAAGAAAGCGCTGATGCGGAGGGGCATAGCCAGCAAACGCATCTTCCCTATTATAAATAATGGTATAGACAAAGCCAACGCCGCCAAGTACGCCCGGCGCGTGGACCTGTTGTTTGCCCTGCCGGTAACAGAAGAGCCTGCCGACTCCCTCGCCCCCGACAGCGCAGCCGATTCTTCATCTTTCATCTCTCATCTCTCATCCACCCCCGACAGCGTCGCCCCCGACAGCGCAGCCGATTCTTCATCTTTCATCTCTCATCTCTCATCCACCCCCGACAACGTCGCCCTCGACAGCACCGCCAATTCTTCATCTTTCATTTCTCATTCTTCATCCACCCCCGACTCCCTCGTCCTCGACAGCGCAGCCGATTTTTCATTTTTCATTTCTCATTTTTCATTTTCCTGTCCCCGTCTCGCCCTGCGCACCAACCTCCTCTATGACCTTGTCGTCGTACCGAACGTGGGCGTGGAGTGGTTTGCCAACGAGCACTGGTCCGTGGCGGCCAACGTGATGTACATCTGGACAAAGAATGACATGCGCCACCGCTACTGGCGTCTCTTCTCCACCGACGTGGAAGGCCGCTACTGGCTCCGGCCGCAGACCTGCGACGTGCGCACCGGCCACCACTTCGGCCTCTATGCAGGTTTCTACCGCTACGACTTCGAGTTCGGCGGCGAGGGTTGGATGGGCGATGCCAACTACGGCGTCGGCGTCAGCTACGGCTATGCCCTGCGTCTGTTCCCCAAGTGGAAAGAGCGCTTCACTCTCGACATGAGCATCGGCCTGGGCTACCTCGGCGGCACCCACAAGGAGTACATCCCCGATGCAGGCTGCTACGTCTGGCAGCGCACCATGCGCCACCACCTCTTCATCCCCACCAAGGCCGAAATCACCCTCGTCTGGTACCCCCGCTGGTCCCTCTTTAATAAGAAAGGAGGTGCCCAATGAGAAATATTGCCGCCATACGGCGTCAACACAGAGGCCACAGAGCAAACTTATATTTTTCATTTTTCATTTCTCTTTTTTCATTCCTCCTCTCCCTCCTCCTCCCCCTTCTGCGCCCCCTCCTGCGCCCCCTCCATCTATCTACTCCCCTCTCCATTTGGAGAGGGGCTGGGGGTGAGGCTTCTTCACCCCTCTCCCACGGGAGAGGGGTCGGGGGTGAGGCCTTTCTCCTCTTATTATTCACTTCCTGCCAAAAAGACCTCTGCTACCACCACCCCCACGACAGCGCCGACGAGAACCACGGCCGCCTGAAAGTCGTCTTCGATTGGAGCGCCACGCAGAACCCCACGGCCTCGGAGATGCACCTCGTGACCTTCCTGGGTGGCCGCAGCCCAGTGACCTACCCGCTGGCGGGCATGAATGGCGGCGACGTGACACTATGGGGCGGCACCTACTGGTTCGTGGCCTACAACAGCGACACCGAGACCACGCAGACACGTGGCACCTGCTACGACGACTACGAGGTCTGCGGCGTGCCGCGCGACCTATCACGTTTCATCACCGCCTTCCGCGCACAGGCCGAGAGCTTCACCCGCTTCGGCGCATGTCGCAGCGACGGCACGCGCACCACACGCAGCGATGACAACCGCTCCCCCTCCGACTCCATCCCCTTTGACGACGACCTCAAATACATTTGGGAGCCTGAGCGCGTGTGGGTGAGCACGGCGCAGGACTACCCCGTACTGCCCAACACCGAGCAGACGCTGACCATGCCGATGTGGGCCGCCACCTACCAATATACCTTCCTCATCCGTAATGTGTCCAACCTGGACCGCGTGGCCAGCATCAGCGCCACCCTCGACGGACTGGCCGAGTGCTACCGCCCGTCGGCGCATGGTCCGCTCAACTACAAGGTGGCCGAGATTTTCTCGTTCCACAAGGTCGATGCCTCCAGCATCCGCGGCACCCTGCGCGTCTTCGGCCACTCGCCAGAAGAGAACACGGCTCTGCCCGCAGACCTCACGAACCAACTGATGCTCTACGTCACCATGGACAACGGCACGCGCTATGGCTTCGCCTACGATGTCACCGAGGACATGCAGCACCCCAGCTCCAGCAGCATCGATGAACAGACGGGAGAGGTGGTCATCAATATACGCATCGATGACATCCCCATACCCGACCAACCCACGTCCACCGGACTCTTCGACATCGACATCGGAGATTTCATCACCGAAGAATGGGACGTGTTTCCAAGTTGAAAAGTTGACGAGTTGACGAGTTGACGAGTTGAAAGCGGCCGATAAATCGTCGGAATAACGTGATAACGAAGGCCGCGAAAAAAGTTGAAACATTGAAAAATTGGAAAATTGAAAGAATGTCCGATTATCCGATTAAACGCCCCCCGAATAAACGCCCCCCGATTACCCGATTACCCGATTACCCGATTACCCGATTACCCGATTACCCAATTAAATAAATTATTTATTAACCCTTTTAAAAACAACAACAATGAAGAAAATCAAGTTTCTTTCCTTGGCAGTGGCGGCGCTGATGATGGCCGCCTGCTCCAGCGACGAGATTGCATCCGTCGCACAGAAGGGTAGTGCACCCTTGGAGATTGTGCCCGTGGTGAAGACGCAGACACGTGCTGCTCAGATCACGATGGACAACCTGACCGCGCTTACCGTCGATGTCACCGGCACCTTCGTGACGGCCGATGGCAACGACGTGGTGAACCCCGTGCTCACGCTCGCCAAGAGCGGCAGCACGTGGAGCTACACCTACAACGGCGACAACGCCGGCCCGCTCTACTGGCCCAACAATGCAGAGAC
>JAFXTO010000067.1 GCA_017535725.1 Bacteroidaceae bacterium | reverse complement strand
TTAACCCACATTGCAGCTAAACCTCACGTAATTCCTTGGTTTTCAGGAGGCGGATTTTTTGGAGGCGGATTTGGGTGTACCACGGATTTGACTTTTCCTATTGGATTGGCATTGACATCGAGCAGGCTGTAGATGACGGACAGTTCCTCCTCGGCCTCCGTGCTCTGCCTCACCCTTATCCTGTCACCACCAACGGTTTCCATCTCCGCGGTGACCACCACCTGCGCCTGTGCTATCCTCATGATCTCATCCCACCTGACATTCGGGTAATCCCGCATCTTCAGCCGGTACTTGGTGACAGAGACAATCCAGTAGGCCAGCACTGCCAGGTTCAGGTGAGCCTTGATGCCGCCATCAGTCTTGTGGTATACGGGGCGGATGTCAAGGTCGCTTTTCAGAGTGCAAAAGGTTTCCTCCACGGTCCTGATCACATTGTAAAATTTCCAGACGTTCAGCTCGTCGCTCTCGTCGAGGCTGGTCAGCAGCACGTACTTGCCGTGGAACTTGCTCCTCGCGGCAATGCTGTCCTGCTTCCGCTTCCACTCCATGCCGACGGCCTTCTCTTTCTTTCCCGTGCCCTCGTAGGTGAAGGTGACTTCGTACTCCTTGCGGATTGCACCGTACTGCTTGTCCAGCCTGCCCAGGCGGTTGTTCACCGCGTCGCGCTTCTTCGTGCCGCCCTTTTTCATGATGCCGGCCCTGATGGCTTCGAGCCCCTCCTCGTAACGCCTCGCCGCCTGGTCGTGCATCGAGCGCTCCTTCACCGCCTTGGTGTCGCTGTCGACGAGAAGGGCCTTGCGGCTCTCTCCCTCAATCTCCACCTTGCCCATCTGCAGGCGTATCTCCTGGTGGCGGCAGTCCTCATGGCGCACCACCTTGTCGCTGTCCGCGGTGAACTTCGCATAGCCCGAGGGCAACACGGTGATGTAGTCGAAGTGGTTCTCCGTGAGCCACCTCACGTTCGCCGCCGAGTAGAAGCCGGCGTCCATGACGACGATCTTCCTCGCATCGGGCGAGGTCTCGGCTGCCAGCGAGCCGACGACTTCCCTCACGGTGGTGACGTCCTGGCGGTTGCCCTCGTATATCATGGTGCGCACGAGCAGCCCGTCGGTGTTCACCACGGCGGCCAAGACAACAACCTTGCAGTCATCGCGCCTCTCCTTGCTGTGGCCATGGAAACAAAGCCTGGAGCCTTCCATGCGCCCTTCGAAATATGCGTTGCTGATGTCCATCAGAAGAATCTTCTCCTCCAGGTTGAACATCGAGCGGACACGGTCGTGAAGGAAGTCCTCCATGTCCTTGTGCACCTCCCAAAGGCGCCGCGCACTCTCATAGAGAGCGTCCTTGGTCACCCTCGCCTTGTCCATCTTGAACATCTCCAGGAGGGCGGAGTTCCCCTGCAGGTAGCGCACGGTCTTCAACTCGGAGAAAGGGTATATGGCGCGGGCTATGATCTGCATCAGCGCAAGGTCGACATCCTCGCGGGACCACCCCTTGGAGTTGAGGAACTCCCTCATGCCGAGCACGCACGCCGTCGAGCGGCATATGGCCTCGGGGCCGATGGTGCGCGCATGGCGCTGGGTCAGGCTGTCGAGCCGTATGGTCACCATGTCACGCATCCGCTCCCGCTCCTTCCTGGCTGCCTCCTCGATCAAGACGGGGTCGTTCTCGCGAGCCCACTTGCTCTCGCGGTACTTCACGTACAGCTCCAATGCCTTCTCACGCAAAGACGGGTTGAAGCTCATCACGCTCTGGCCCTGTTCTATCATCACAGTCAGCATGTCGGCAAGCTCGTTGCGCTCAGCCTTGGTGAAGCCCTCCAAGGTGCCCAGGCACAGCACCGAGCAACTGCGGGGATTGCCATTGCCGTCACGGTACTTCTTCGTCAGGCGGTAGTAGTCGTATGCAACGATGCTGCCGTCCTCAAGCTGCCGGTATTTCTTCGCCTTTGAGATGTACATGGCCGCAAAGGTAAGGCTTTTTCCCCATTGTAAAAAATCCGGGGGTGTACCACATCGCACGTTTTTTCAGAACAGCCTGACGATTTTAGCACTTTTTGGCATAACGGACACCGAAACAGTAGTCTTGCCGCTCAAAAACAGCCGTTTTTAGACATTTTTAAGAAGTGTTTTTACACACTCTCTGCAATGTGGGTTAAGAAAATGCGGCAGTTCTATGAGGAATGGGCACCATCAAATCGCTAGTCACCAGGCTGAGGTGTTAAGTTTAATGAATTCATAACAACATACACTTTTTACTTTCAAAAGTAAAAAATAGCAAGAAAATTTGATTTTTCAAAGTAAAAAACATATCTTTGCGCCATAATTATAATTCTTAGTACAAATGGATAGATTGTATAAGGCTTATGGCCGCTTGCTGGCGGAGACAGATTTGAGTTTCACCAGATATCTCTATGAGAAGATAAACTGGGATAATAGATTGATTGTGATTAAAGGTGCTAAGGGTGTTGGCAAAACGACAATGCTCCTTCAGCATATCTTGCGCTCTTTTGAGGATAAGCAAAAAGCACTGTATGCATCACTTGACCATATATGGTTTGCCAATCACTCTGTTCTCGATCTGGCTGAATATCACTATACGCATGGAGGAACTCACTTGTTTTTAGACGAGGTGCATAAATATAAGACATGGCAGCAGGAAATCAAAAACATTTACGATTCCTTTCCACAATTGCACGTCGTTGTGACGGGTTCTTCGATGTTGAAACTGGAAGAATCGCTAATGGGTGACCTGTCGCGTCGTCATCGGCAGTACACGTTGGAGGGATTGTCGTTTAGAGAATATCTACAATTGGAACAAGTAGCACAGTTGCCAGTGCTTTCGTTAGAGACGGTGCTGAACGACCATTTCATGCAGGCATCGCAGATTACATCGAAAGTAAAGGTTCTACGGCATTTCGAGAAATACTTGGAGACAGGCTATTATCCTTTCTATCGCGAAGAAGGTGACGGCTTTGCTGACCGTCTCCAGCAAGTGATTGAAACCATCGTCACCAGCGAGATTCCTTCGGTAAGTAACATAGAATATGACTCTGTCTATAAGGCCAAGCAACTGTTGGCGGAGCTGGCAGAGAGTTCGCCATATACCTTAAATATCTCTGGTCTCTGTGTCACACTAAAGGCTTCTCGCAATAATGTGCTGAAACTCATTGACCTGATGGATAAGTCAGCATTGGTACGCCGGCTATACGCAGCCGACAATGGGATGAATATGCTGAAGAAGCCTGAAAAGGTTTTGTTTTATAACACCAATCTGATGCACTGTCTGACTCCACATGCTGAAGCAGGAACGGTGCGTGAGACCTATTTCGCCTCACAGGTGGGCGTTGGTCACAAACTCTCGATGCCTAACCAAGGCGATTTGTTAGTGGATGGCAAATGGCTCTTCGAAGTGGGAGGAAAGAGCAAGGGATTCAAACAGATAAAGAGTGTTGAAGATGGATATGTCGTAAGCGATGGTATCGATATTGGTTTTGGCAAGAAGATTCCGCTCTGGCTTTTTGGTCTGCTTTATTAAATCTATGACAATAGAATCAAGGGGAATCAAAGGGACAGGTCCCCTTGATTCCCTCTTTACACTCCCCATGCAGATAAAAGCGCCTAGGGGCTTAAATGAAAGACATAAATGAAAAATCCCTGACGATGCCGGAAAAATAGCCAGCGTTAAGGCTTGTCCAACTTGAAACTGACGGGTAGCATGAAAGAGGTATCTATGCGTTTGCCGTTCTGTCGGCCTGGCTCCCATCGCGGCATGTTGCGCACCACGTGGATGGCTTCCTCCTTCAAGGCTTCTACGGCGTCATAATAGTTCTTGGTGACTTCTATGGCCTC
>JAFXTO010000066.1 GCA_017535725.1 Bacteroidaceae bacterium | reverse complement strand
TGTATGCTAATGTGCTTTTTGTTTTCTCGACGGAGAGTCACAGGAATACACTGTATCGGCTGAGAGCTTCGAGGAAGCAGCACGTGAGGCCGAGAGCACGCAGCACGTCACATATATTTTTTCTGGTGGAGGAGTCCTCTATAGTTTGTCGCCCGTTGAACTTTAGTTTATCGCCCATTGAGGTACAGAGAATGTGTCAGGAAGAGGGAATCGGGCGGTGCGAAAAGAGGTAAAAAAGGCCGAAGGGCGGAAAAAAAGGCTCAGAAAGTGGTGGAAAAATTTGGTAAAATGGAAGGAATAGTAGTACTTTTGCGCCCAGCAAAAGGCAAAAAGCCAAAGATATGAAGACAAAAACACGTCTGATTCTATGTGCAGGTTTGGTACTGCTACTGAACTGCTGTTCATCCCCCTCCAAGAACGGGAGCAGCAAGCAAGACGCTGAAAACACCAGCAATAGTAGGAGCGCCAGTACTACCGACACCCCTTTGGGAGCCACCGAAGCTGCGGCCGTCAACCGTCCGGCCTCGCGCGGTCTGCCCTACGAACTGGTGCTCATCATCCCCCGCGCCGCCTATACCGGCGAGCTGAAAGACTCGCTGGAGGCCGTTCTGCTGGGCAGCACCCCCCTGCTGCCGCAGCACGAACCGCTGTTCCGACTGGATGTGGTGTACACGGACGCTAACCTCACCCCCTGGCGCACGATGCGCAACCGCCTGGTGGTGGACATCGACCGTAACCTGACCCGTAGCCAGTTGCAGATAGCCTACGACCCCGTGGCTCGCCCGCAAGTGGAAATACGCCTTACGGCTCCCTCTCCTCACGACCTCGCCCTCTACCTCGGCACCCACCGCACGCGCATCACGGACTTATTTGTGAACCACGAGCTGAACTACGAGGCTTCCTGTCTGCGCCGTAAACACGACCGCATGACCTACGACTCCCTACGAGCACTCTGTGGCCACACCATCTGCGTACCGTCCTCATTCCGAGCAAGTAAGCGAGGAATCGACTTCCTCTGGACGGGCACCAACCTGAACGACAAGGACCAGAACTTCGTGTACTACTCCTATCCTTGGAATGGACAACCACTATCCATGCAACAGTTCGTAGCCAAGCACGACAGCATCCTGCAAGCCAACATCCCTGGCTCACGGCCTGACCAATGGATGCAGACAGCCACCGCGCCTTCAACCAATGCCTCTTCCACTCCAACAGAGAAACGGCCACTTGTTATCGCGCGCACGCGTACCATAAATAATATAAAAGTCCTCCAAGTCCACGGACTCTGGGAGATGCGCAACGGTGCCCTGGGAGGCCCCTTCGTAGCTCTGGAACGTGTGGACTCTGCAGCTCACAGGGTCATTGTCACAGAAGCATTCGTCTACTCTCCCCATTCTCCCAAGCGTGATATCATGCGCCAAATGGAAGCCGCTCTCTGGACTTTCAAATGAGAAGACTTGCAAGAAGCCATACGCCTGAGCACA
Source organism: Bacteroidaceae bacterium (assembly GCA_017535725.1). Lineage (GTDB taxonomy): Bacteria > Bacteroidota > Bacteroidia > Bacteroidales > Bacteroidaceae > Physcousia. Next base: position 47,926 of record JAFXTO010000066.1, on the reverse strand, counting down.
AACAAGGAATTTACAGATTGCACAAGAAAAAGCCTTTTGTGCAACACAATGAACAACTTTTTGTGCAATTTGTTTGCATATTTCAATGTTTTCACCTACCTTTGCACCCGATTTTAAAGAAGACAACCACAAAACTTGAAAATCAGAAAGCAAAAATGAAGAAAACATTACTTATGCTTACTGCCGCACTCACCTTGGCTCACACAGCTCTGGCTGGCGGCTATGTTACCAACACGAACCACAATGCTGCCTTCGGGCGCAACCCTGCGCTGGACGGCAAAATCGACATCAACGCGCTATACTCGAATCCCGCCGGTATCGGTTTCCTCAATAAGGGATGGCACTTGGCTTTCAACGTGCAGAGTGCCTACCAGCACCGCGATGTCAGCAGCACCTTCGGACAGAACCTCACCCCTTACGGTCTTTATGCCATGGGAACCGTCAATGGAACCCCCAACGGAGCAGGCGAGAAAACATTCAAGGGATACGCTCAGGCTCCTGTAATTCCCGCTTTGGACGTGGCCTACGTGCATGACCGCTGGAGCGCCATGTTTCACTTTGCCTTCACGGGTGGAGGTGGAAAATGCGACTTTGACGATGGTCTGGGATCGTTTGAGAGCCTGGCTGCTATGCTTCCGATAGCCATCAATTCAGGTATCAACGACAAACTTGCAGCAATGGGTGCAACTTCTCCCATTACCGCGGTGGACGGCTACTCGATGGACATGTGGATGAAGGGGCGTCAGTACTACTACGGACTACAACTGCAAGCTGGCTACAAAGTGCTTGATAACCTGAATATCAGCGCTGGCCTGCGAGGTGTCATTGCGACAGCAGCCTACGAGGGCTTTGTCGGTAACCTAAAGGTACACACCGCTGCCGACCTGCCTGCGGCCGTGCAGACGGCCTTGGGAATCCCTGCAGATCAGTATCTTCCGGCAGCAACCTTACTGGGCGAAAAGGGAGCGATGGCTGCCGACCGCGAAGTGGATGTCACCCAGTCGGACTTCGGACTGACACCTATTATTAGCGTAGACTGGCGCATCAACGACCAGTGGAACGTGGCGGCCAAGTACGAGTTCAAAACCAAGCTGAACCTGAAGAACTCCGTCAAGGACAACAAGGACGGAGGCCTACCCTCATATGCCGACGGTGTGAAACATGAGGCTGACATTCCCGCCCTGCTAACCATAGGTGCACAGTACAACCCCATAAAAAAACTGCACCTGAACGTAGGCGGACACCTCTACTTCGATAAGCAAGCCAAGCAGGAAGACGACCGTCAGGAACTGCTCGACGGACCGACTTGGGAAATCCTGGCTGGTATAGAATGGGACATAGAGGACTGGGTGACAGTCTCCGCAGGATGGCAGACCACGAACTACGGGTTGGGAGAAAACAGCAAGTATATCAGCGATATGAGCTTCGTCACGAACAGCAACACCGTGGGGGTGGGAGCCCGCTTCAACATCTCGAAACAGGTATCCTTGGATGTCTCCTACTTCAAGACACTCTACAAGCACTACCGCGTGGACTACGAGGATTACAACAACCTGAGCAAGACCTTCGGCACAGCCATTCTAGGCTATAACGACTTCTACCGCACGAACGATGTTTTCGGAGTGGGAGTGAACGTTTCTTTCTGAAAATGTTAAAAATTGGCTAAAAACAATCCGCAACGCAAAAGAGTTGCGGATTTTTTTTGCAGTAGAAGCAAAATGCCGTACCTTTGTCACCCAAAATTGTATCTATAACTTTTTAATTACCATTTTATCTTTATCATTATGAGAAAGTTCTACTCCTTTATTGGGATGATGCTGACAACCCTCGTGGCTATGGCAGCTCCCGTGGATCAGGAAACTGCCATGAGCACAGCCCGGGCATTCCTGTTCCAGAAGAATAGCACGCAGTCCTCAATGAAGCAGGCCCCTGCCCGCCAGATGCTGACTGCTGTTCCCGCCCTCGAAGGCTTCTATGCTTTCAACATCGGTGCGGAAGACGGCTTTGTGCTGGTCAGTGGTGACGACAGGACACCCTCGATTCTTGGCTATGCAGACCAAGGTTCCTTCGACCTTGACAAAATGCCTGCCCAAATGAAGGCTTGGTTCGCCGGATATTCAGAGCAAATCAGCTATATCAAGAGGAATCCTTCGGCCGTAGCCATGCGTAAAATCAATGTGAAGCGCTCCATTGCCCCCCTCTTGAAGAGCACCTGGGGACAGGCAGAACCTTTCAACGACAAGTGCCCCATGTTCGTGACAGACGTACGCAGTCTGACGGGCTGTGTGGCTACGTGTATGTCTCAGGTCATGAAGTATTATGAATGGCCTGCTGCTACTCTGGATGAGCTTCCTGCCTACAGCTGTACGACAGGTTATACGATGGAATTTGGTGCTGACCCCATTTTCGTTCAAGTCGATGGCGTTCCTGCTGGAACCACCTTGGATTGGGCAAATATGCTGTTAGTCTATTCCGATAGTGAGAATGCAACCGCCAATGCTGCTGTTGCTACACTTATGCATGCAGCTGGTGCTTCTGTCGGAATGGAATACCGGGATGCTACCAATGGAGGATCATCGACATCGAACTTGCGCGCCGTCTATGCCCTGCAGCACTATTTCGGCTATGCCGAAAGCCTTGCCTACGTACAGCGCAAAAACTACACGTCGGAAGCCTGGAACGAGATGGTATACCAGGAACTGCAAGCAAAGCGCCCCGTGATGATAGGTGGTAACTCGTCGGAAGGTGGCCACGCTTTCCTCATCGACGGATATAGCAGCGATAACTACTTCCATATCAACTGGGGTTGGGAAGGCTATTGCGACGGCTACTACCTGCTTTCCATCTGCAATCCTACGGATGAAGAAGGACCCACCATGGCAGGTGGCTACAACTTCGACCAGGATGCACTCATCGGCATCCAGCCCAAATCAAGCCAACCCATGGAAGTGGCGATGCTGCCCATGACGGGTGATATCGTCAAGACTGGAATGGCCGGCGACAACAACGACGTCCTGCGGATTACCTGCAGCTACTACAGCCAGCTGGAAGGTAACAACACCTTCGATACCGGTATCGGCATCATTCAACAAGATGGCACGTTCAAGCTTATCGGCGAGGCATTCAGGACGGGTTCACTGGTACGCCAAGCTGGTTATGGCGAAATTGGATTCCCCGTCTACACGGCAACCCAGATTCCTGATGAAGGACTTGCCGATGGCACCTACCGCGTAGTTCCCATCTGCAAGCAGTCCACAGAAACAAAGTGGCGTTGCTACTTAGATTACACCCGCACATATCTGGAAGTGACCGTCAATGGATCAGATATCAAGGCAAACATCATACGCCCACAAGTGTACCTGAACGTCAAGGACATCCACTACCTCACAGCTCCCATGGTAGGTTCGCAGCTCTGGTTAGAGGCTGATGTAGAGAACCTTGCCGACGAGTTCTATGGCCCGCTGTACCTCTACGCTCGTACCGGATCGGGAGATGTCCTCCTCGTAGGCATTCAGGGTGCAAGTCTGCCGGCAGCACGCACTAGCACCGTAACATTCAGCTACATCCCGACCCTCGCCAGCACTTACACTCTTCTGATTTCGACATCTTTTACAACTACAGAACAGGGTGGCATCATCATTGAACAGGACAAGGTGATTGGTACGTATGAAATCACGGTCGCCGAGAAAGCCGGAGCCGCAGAGCTGGAAGTGACGGATTTTGCCTTTGATACCGACAGCATCTGTGAAACGTTTGAATATAACGAAGCTACGTATTCTTTCTCCCACTACGTCATGAGTGGTATGTTATCCGGTAAGTTCCATATCAAGAATAACGGTAGCTCCCCCTTCGATGGATTCCTCTCGATTCTTTTCTTAGCTACCGACGACCTGGGTTATTCGTTTGTCGATGGAGGCGGAATTGGTCAACTACAAGGAGTCGAGATACCTCTGTATGCACGCATTGAGGCTAACTCAGAAAAGGATGTGCCCTTTGTTCTTCCTGGCGTGCTACCCATGAATTGGTATTATATCCCCATTTTGTATGGACAAGGCGCATTACTGACGAATCCTCAGGAGTTCTTGAATTATCGCCTTATCGCAAAGGTAATTCCTGGAATCGTTACGTACGATGCAATCGGCAATGTGAAGTCTGTTCCTGTTGAAGAGGATATGACTTTCGAAGCCAATGTCATCGCAGCTGAGTTCAGCACGACCGCCATAAAGAGCGTTGATGCAAAGAACCCCAACATGCTGTTCTTCTTCGACGCCAATACGGCAGTGCCTGCAGCATTCACGAAGAACGTCGTGTGCGGCACGGAGGCTACCAGCCTGGAAATCACAGACGGCTATCCCTTCAACACACCTTATGAGTTTAAGGCCAAGGCTATCAGCTACACCCGTACGTTCACCCCGCGTCTGACCAAGGAAGGAGCTGGCTGGGAGACCATCGCACTGCCCTTCGACGTGCAGCGCATAGAGTCCAACGGACAGGCTCTGGAATGGTATCGCACCGAGGATGCAGAGGACACCAACAAGTTCCGTCTGGTTGAATTTGACGAAGAGGACGGCCAGAACCTCATCTTCAAGCCTGCAAGCGAGATGAAGGCCGCCACCGCCTACCTGATTGGATTCCCCGTAGCAGGAGGTACTGAGCAGAAGGCTGTGACCTTCTACGGAACGGACACGAACGTTAGCAAGACTGCTCTTCAGCCGAACGAATACACGGGAGCAAACTTCGTGCTCCGTCCATCGATGTATCAACAGACCGTTGACGATGCTCTGACGCTGAATGCCGCTGGTACGGCATTTGTGAAGGCCGACGGCAAGGTGGAAGCCTTCCGCGGATATGTCACTAAGACGGCTTTAGCAGAGGACTTCACCTCCGCACTCATCAGCAGCACTGTGAACGTGGGCGTGGCCAGTATCGCTTCTGAGACCAACAAGCAGGCAGCAGAGTGGTACACCATCAACGGACAGCGCATCCAGCGCCCGGCCAAGACTGGTGTCTACGTCAGCAATGGTAAGAAGGTCGTTGTGAAGTAAGAAAGAGCCCTGGAATCCTCAACCGAGGATTCCAGAGGTTACAAATCCTCATAAGCAGGCACCTGTGGGACAAACTCATAGGTGCCTGCTGCTATATCCAGATGACAGCAGACGTGTTGTAGGCCATTGCTGATAACAAGCCATTCCACACGCATAACGAGGTTATAGCGGTAAATTTGGTCGAAGACTTTCTGGGTAAGGGGAACCGTGGGAGCCTTGTACTCGACAATCATCCTGGGCTGGCCGTCGAGCCCATAGAGAACGGAATCACAGCGACGGGCCATACCATTCAGCGTCAACGACACTTCATTGCCGAGAAGTCCAGCAGGGTAGCCTTTCTCGCGGATAAGATACGAAGTAAAATGCTGGCGAACCCACTCCTCTGGAGTCAGACGAACGAAGCGGCGGCGCAAAGAATCGAAAACAGTAGGCCAACCACCCTTCTCGCCAAATTGAAGTGGCGCAGCTGGGAGGTTCAAAGGGGGAAATCTCTGCTCGAAATCTGTTTTCATGCCGCAAAAATACGATTTATTAGCCACTTCGACGAATAAATACCACAAGAATCCGCGTTTTTCGACCGAAAAGTACTAACTTTGCGCACGAAATAACCTATTTAAGCAATGAAAACAAAACAGGAAATCGTTGAAAACTGGTTACCAAGATACACCAAACACCCGCTCGAGGACTTCTCGAACCTCGTCCTTCTGACCAATTTCAACAACTACGTAGACATCTTCTGCGAGCACTTCGACATCCAGCCACCCGCCTACGACGCCAACATGCGAATGGCTTACGCCGACGGCATCACGATGATAAACTTCGGAATGGGCTCTCCCAACGCCGCCATCATCATGGATCTCCTCAGCGCCATCCACCCGCGCGCATGCCTCTTCCTCGGAAAGTGCGGAGGCATCCCAGCCAAGGTCAGAATGGGTGACCTCATTCTCCCGCTGGCTGGTATACGCGGCGAAGGAACCAGCAATGACTACTACCCGCCAGAAGTGCCTGCACTGCCGGCATTCATGCTTCAGCGAGCCGTCAGTTCGGCTATACGCGACGCAGGACACGACTACTGGACGGGAACGGTCTATACCACCAACCGCCGCATCTGGGAGCACGACGAGGCTTTCAAGGAATACCTGCGTTCTACGCGCGCGATGGCGGTAGATATGGAGACGGCAACACTGTTCACCACCGGTTTCGCCAACCATATCCCCACCGGAGCGCTCCTCCTCGTATCGGACAACCCGATGACTCCAGAGGGCGTGAAAACGGCCGAAAGCGACCATAAGGTCACCTCGGATTTCGTCCACGACCACGTCATCATCGGAATACAATCCCTGGAGAAAATCAAGCAGGAGGACAAGACCGTAAAGCACCTCAAATTCGACTGGTAAGTAGGTGTTCAAAATTAGTTTTATTTGAATACCTACTTAAAATACCTACTTAAGATGGCAAAGAAAACAGGTATCAGCTATGAGGACATCGTCCGACAGGTGCAGGCGGGGGACTTCAAGCCCGTTTACTACCTGATGGGTGACGAATCATACTACATCGACCGAGTTTCCGATTACATCGTCTCAAAAGCCCTCACAGAGGACGAGAAGGACTTCAACCTCACCATCCTTTATGGACCTCAAACCAACGGAGAGGAAGTCGTCAATGCAGCGAAGAGATACCCTATGATGGCTGAACGGCAAGTGGTACTTGTACGGGAGGCACAGACTCTGGAACACCGCGAGGCACTGGGTTTCTACATGCAGAAGCCACTCATGTCCACCATACTCATCATCTGCCACAAAAACGGCACCCTGGATCGAAGAACAAAGCTCGCAAACGAGATACAGAAAGTTGGAATACTATTCGAATCACGCAAACTGTACGATAGGGAACTCCCAGCATTCGTAAGCTCCTACGTACGAAGAAAGCAATTTGCGATTACGCCCGAGGCCTGCATGATCATCTGCGAAAACGTGGGAGCAGACCTCAACCGACTGGCGGGTGAACTCGACAAGCTCATTGTAGCGCTAAGCAATGGGGAAGGAAAGAGAACCATAGACCCACAACTCATACAAGACAATATCGGAATCAGCAAGGACTACAACGCCTTCGAACTGGTGGCTGCATTAGCCATGAAGGATGTCATGAAGGCATATAGGATAGTAAAATACTTTGACAGTAATCCAAAGAACTTTGCTCTACAACCTGTGCTCGCCACACTGTTCAAATTCTTCACACAACTCATGCTCGCATACTACTCACCAGTCAAGACAGATGAGGGCATCGCGGCCTGGCTGGAACTCTCTTTATGGCAAGCGAGAAGGGACGTATTGCCCGCGATGAGAAACTACACGGCGATGCATGTGTTCAACATTCTGGATGAAATACGCCAAACTGATGCAGCTTCCAAGGGTGTAGGAGGCCTGAAAACGACCGATGGAGACCTCCTGAAGGAGCTTGTATTTCGAATCCTACACTGATTCTGTAGCTATTTTGCCTCAATCTGTAAACAGAAAAAAAAGGCCTTATTTCCCTTGATTCAAGCCTTTTAGGCATCAATAAGACCGCGTGAGATTTACGCGGTTTTTTATTTTTGTCCAACTTTACAGGTGAAAGAGATTCTCACAATTTTTATGGATAGGGCATTCAGACTTTACATTCATTAAGAATTTATCTTCAAATTATCGATTCGGAATTCTGATTTCAGATTCATGAATTCAAAAAGTTTTAATCCCTTAAACTCTACCTTCATCTTCATAAATTCACGGTTTTGAATTATGAATTTATAATATTGAATAGATGAATGGATGGATATTTAATCATGAATACAATGTGATAATACGCTGATTTTGTGCTGTTAAATTATGAATATCATTTCTTGACTGTGCTGAATTTGTTCGTTTTTCAGAAAATGAGTATTTCGGGTTTGCATAAACCCCTTAAACTACTTGATAGCTATCGGAAAACCAATTGTTTAAGTATTATAATAAAAGTGAATGATTCAGGTTTCTGAAAATGGAAACTTTTGGATTTAGATTCATGATATTAAAATCCCGAATCGCTCGGGTTTAGAATTCTGAATTCTGAAAAAGAAACAATTCAAGAAGAAAAATTCAATTTTTTAATCAAAAATTTTTGGTGGTTTGAAATCTTTTTCCTTACTTTGCACCGCAAAACCGAGGTAAATGCCATTTAACGCCCATAATAAATGAGAAAGGAACAGGTACGATGAAAGAAAGAATTCGCAAAATAATGGAGAGAGAAAACATGAGTCAGAAAGAATTCTCCGAAGCAACAGGAATCAAACAGTCCTCCCTATCGAGCATTTTGAACGGGCACTCTCAGGCAACCAACCGCCACGTGGAAGCAATATACAAACGCTTCCCCGAAATCAGCCTCTCATGGCTCATGTTCGGACAAGGCGAGATGATCGCACAAACAGCGGAGACTGGGGACAACACTCAGGCAGGCGCCTCGAACAGCGGCATCAACGGCGAAAGAGTTCGCCAAGGGAACACACCCCTCCTACCTTTCGATGCCCACCAAGACAACCCAGAAGCAGCTCCTCATTTAGAAGGAGCGACAACAAACCAGTCTGCCGTCAGAGGCTTGGTAAAAATTATAGACAAACCAGCACGACGGGTTCGCGAGATTCAAGTCATCTATGACGACAACACGATTGAGACATTCCTGCCCAAGCCGAACAATTAAAGACTGGTTCAAACAGACGACAAGCTGCCCCAACGAGGGCTGACTCAAAAATATATCATATATCACTTTTACCCAAGAATGCTGGCCGCATCATTTCCGTTTCTACTCCTTATTTTCTTTAGCGGCCAAAAAGGGAGCTCAAACCCGGGAGGGCGAGACTCCCTTTTTATTTGACCCCTGTTCATCGCTTCAAGTTCATGGAATTTGTCCACAGCAGTACAGTACGCTGCGACATCAAGTTTACAGCATCTGCTCGCTGTAGTTGATGACAACACCAAACTCACAGACATCTTTTACTAATTCAAGCTTCGGAAGCTCATGAAACACGTGTGTAGAATAGCCCGAAAGGCCATCAAGCACATAGCCCAGGGCATCGCCCTGGGTATTGTGGAACGTCATGGAAGCTTCGCCTTGTAAGGGCAAAAGCGCTGACGCCAGGAAGCTTTTGCCCTTTCAGGGCGCATATACCGCTGCATTTATCCCCAGGGCGATGCCCTGGGCTATGTGCTTGATGGCCTTTCAGGCCGCTTATAAACTGCTGTAGCATAACTTCCGAAACTTGAATTAACTAATTAGTTGATAGAGTTGATTTTCACGTCCCGGGAGATTGCCTGGGAGTCGGTTGGTGGGGAAGTAGAGTCGATTGGCGGAGGAAGTAGCTGGCTGGCGGAGGAAGTAGAGTCGGTTGCGCGGGGAAAGTAGAGTCGGTTGGCGGAGGAAGTAGAGCCGGCTGCGCGGGGAAAGTAGAGTCGGTTGGCGGAGGAAGTATAGTTCCTCGCCCGATGAACTATAGTTCGTTGGCCGATGTTGTTTAGAGCGCTCTGTCGTCGGGTTTATCCTTTCGACGCTGCAAAGGTACTGCTTTTCCACAACCCCACCAAATCCGAAGGGGGGACTTAAGGGCTATTTTCTGCAAAAACAGGGAGGGACGGGGCTTCGGCGGGTAGGGGTATGCATATTTAATTGAAGAATTGAGGAACTGAAGACTTTTTGAAGACCTGGAGGATTTAAAGATTTAAGGAATTTTAGGATTTAAGGTTTTTAATAGTGATTGTGGATCCTCAAAAAGTCTTCAGTTCCTCAATTCTTCAATTAAAGATGAATGGGTGAAAGGCGACGGGTTGATAGGTAAGTATATTATTATATAATATATATAATAATATACTTTAATTTCTTACCCATCCTAAAAATGAGGTTGTCGCCCATACACAGAATTAACTGAAGACTGAATCTGAAGACTTTTAGCAGGGGGCGGCGGAGGGGTGATGGAGGAGGAATCGGAGGGGGGGATTGGAGGGGATGGTGGGGATGGTGGGGATATAGGGCGGGTAGTATGGGGTGGATGGAGGGTAGTATGGGGTGGATGGAGGGTAGTATGGGGTGGATGGAGACCCGCGGCTGACGCCACGGGCACGGTGACGGAGGGCGATCCTCAAATCTTAAAATCTTTAAATCCTTAAATCTTAAAATCCTTAAATCTTCAAAGGATCCTCAAAAAGTCCTCAGTTCCTCAATTCTTCAATTAATTATGAATAGGTGAAAGGCGGGAGTTGGATATGTAAGTATATTATTATATATATAATAATATACTTAAATTTCTTATCCATCCTGAAAATGAGGTTGTCGCCCATACACAGAATTAACTGAAGACTGAATCTGAAGACTTTTAGCAGGGGGGGGCAGAGAGGGAATCGTGATTGCAGCAGCCTGACATCCATCACCATCCCAGAGAGCGTGACCAGCATCGGCTTTGATGCTTTCATTGGCTGTGGTTTACACCGGACTCACGTAAGGACATGAGCAGGATAAAGTATGCTATGTCGCATAACAGGGCTCCCGAGACCTGAACGACCTGTATGGTTGGACTTAAATCAGATTATCGATGATAGTCGGCCATCGCCTGAACAGGATTGCGAAGTACTTTTCCAAAACGACACCCCTCTGCCTCCACCGATTCACGCAACAAATCAGAAAATTGCGAAGCGACTCCACCCACAAAAGACACAGGGAGATCTGGACGCCCATAAGCAGCCACATTCCGGCAGAGGAAACGGCGGAACTCCCGGACAACAAAATCATGAATGGAACTATCATCTATGTGTTCAGATAAGAACGGAACCAAGGAAGCGAGGAAACGATTCGGTAGCTGCTGACGATAGACTCGCTCAATAATTGACGCCTGAGTAAGACCGAAGCGCTGGAAGAACGCCTCACAAAGATGGGAGGGAAGCTGCCTCTTCAGGACATCCCCCACCAGCAGACGACCAAGCACGGCACCGCTGCCTTCATCACCCAGAATCCAACCCAACGCTGGAGTCTGACGAACGATGGAACGACCATCATACAGGCCGGAATTGGAACCCGTCCCAAGAATGCAAGCGATACCTTCCTGATTTCCGAAAAGAGCACGCGCTGCACCCAGCAAATCATTCTCTACCGAAAGCGACGCTTCAGGAAAGAATTCTTCCAGGGCCTTCACCAAAGGAGCGATGAATTCAGGCAAACAGCCAGCACCATAGAAATAGACTTCACCAATATGGAAGTCACCGCCGAGGGAAGATGCCCTGCCGTACAACAGCTCTGCCTCGATGAGAGAACGAGCTTCGGAAACAACACTACGGATGCTGGCCTCATCGTCACGAACGGGATTGATTCCGCGGGTCTGAAATCCCCCCCCCATGAACGATGAGGAAGCTACATACCAGGCAGCCTTCGTAGACCCACTATCTACAATCAGCTTCATTTGTAGGTATTCAAAATTAGTTTATATAATTATTCGTAGGTGCGTTTCATGCCTTTTAGCTTCTTATGAACACCTACTTATTTGTCTTTTTTCGACGACAAAAGTACAGAAAAAACTCCAATCCACTGCAAAAAATCATCGTTTTTCTGCTTTCTTGCAAAAAATCGGGAGTATAGAGCTAAAAAATATGGCCGTTTCATTTATTTTTTGTACCTTTGCACCACATTATAAATACCCGCACATGCGCATACTATATATTATCATTCTTTGTTTCGTCCTTACTACCCTTGCAGTTCCCCGCGCCGAAGGACGCCGCAATGAGCCCGTGAATAACACCGATTCTATTCTTGCGGTTTACACACAATATCTGGAAGACCTTGTGGCGAATCAGTCGATCCAAGGCACCAAGCAAAGTTCTTCCAGACTGAATCCCTACCTGTTCCGACTCTTTGCGCCCGGCACGCTTTATCGCAGTGCCCTGCAACAATCCATGAGCCTCGCGAACGACGACACAGACACCAGCCTCCCCGACACGACGCTTTCACAATATGCAAATACGCTACCCTCTTTGGGAGAAGACAACGACCGCCAGTTGGTCCTCAACGAACTGCTCAACGAGCAGCTCAACAAGGCCTACGTCCTGCGACCGGGACTCTTTGCGACAACACAGGATGACCTCATGAATACCTCTAAGTTGCGCTCTGACCTTTCTCAGAAGATGGAAGAGGAAAAGAAAATCGCGGAGAAAGTCATAGAGGAAGTTCCCGACGTGCAAATCGAAGCGGTAGAGCCCGATGTGAAACGTCCGAATTTCTGGACTTTCAAAGGAAACGGCGGCCTGCAGTTCACACAGAACTATTTCTCCAGGAACTGGTATCAGGGCGGTGAGAACAACTACTCCATGTTGGGCCTGCTCACCCTGGACGCCAATTTCAACAACCAACGCAAGGTACAGCTCGACAACCGCCTCGAAGCACAGCTGGGATTCCAGACCTCCGAGAGCAGCGACCCCAAATTCCGACCCACCAGCAATCTCCTTCGCATTACGTCCAAACTCGGCATCAAAGCCATCGGCAAGTGGAACTATTCTGCACAGCTCCAACTCCAGACACAGCCATACATGAGCTACCAAGGAAGTTCAGATAACGTAACCGGAGACTTTGTATCGCCGCTCTATGTCCGGTCCTCTATCGGTATGGACTTTAAGCTCGACAAGAAGAACTTCAACGGAACACTGCTTCTGGCACCACTTTCCTACGTCATTACCTACGTCGAACGAAAGGGACTTATTCAGCGCTATGGCATCAACGAAGGACATCATAGCAAACACGAGTGGGGTCCCAACATCGAAATGAAGTTCACCTGGAAGATGGCTAAGAACATCTCGTGGCAATCGCGGCTTTACTGGTTCTCCAATTTCCAGATGACCCGTATAGAGAACGAAAACACGTTCAACTTTTCCATCAACAAGTACCTTTCGGCCAAGCTGTTCATGAACCCTCGATACGAGGATACAAAATACTATAACCTCAAGCGCAACGAAGACGGCTCACTTGCCGACGAGAGCGCACGCGAGACCCACTGGATGTTCAAGGAATTCCTCTCGTTCGGACTGAACTACGACTTCTAACGCCTCCAGATAATTCCTTTCCCTATGCATTCCGACGGCCTTGTCCATCGAATAATACTCATCCCATAAAATGGAAATCAAATCAGCCTCCTTCGTCGTCAGCAGCGCCTTCGCCTACCAGTGTCCGGCGCACCAGCTGCCAGAATATGCTTTCATCGGGCGTAGCAATGTAGGCAAGTCCAGCCTCATCAACATGCTGACCGCCCAAAAGAAACTGGCCAAGACTTCCGCCACTCCAGGCAAAACATTGCTCATCAACCATTTCCTCATCAACGAGAACTGGTATCTAGTAGACCTGCCCGGCTATGGCTTTGCCCAGCGCAGCAAGAGCCAGCGCACCAAGCTCGAACAGATGATTTCGAGCTACATCCTCACTCGCCAGCAACTATCGAACCTCTTCGTTCTTATCGACTGCCGCCACGAGCCCCAGCAGATAGACCTCGAGTTCATGCAGTGGTTAGGAGAGAGCAACGTACCTTTCAGCATCGTCTTCACCAAGGCAGACAAACTCAGCCGCTTACAGCTCACAACAAACATCAACTCATACCTCCAGCGCCTCAGCGAACAATGGGAACCTCTCCCACCCCATTTCATCACCTCTGCTGAAACACGTCTTGGTCGCGAGGAACTCCTCAACTACATCGAGGAAATCAATAAAGAGATTGCTCAGGCATAAATCATAATTTCGCTAAATCGAATAATCGTTTAATCGAATAATCGAAAATCGTAAAATCATTAAATCGTAAAATCGTTAAATAAATATATGGATAAAAACACCGTAACAGGATTCGTCCTCATGGCTGCCGTACTTATCGCATTCAGCTGGTACAGCCGCCCCAGCGAGGAACAACTCAGAGCAGCGCGTGAGCGCGACTCCATCGCTGCCGTTCAGCTTCAGCAAGCACAGGAAGCTGAAGCACAACAGAAAGCCATCCAGGCACAGCAAGCACAAGCACTCCAGCAAGACAGCACCTCTGCCCTCTTCGAGGCTCGCTCGGGTCAGGATCAGCTCATCACCCTCGAGAACGACCTCGTCCGACTGACCATCAACACACATGGTGGAGTCATCGAGGAAGCCATTATCAAGAACCACCTCGACCAACAGAAGCAGCCTATCCGTCTCCTCACCAAGGAAGACGCAAGCCTCGTCCTCTCCCTCGCAGGTAAGCATGAGAACATCGTCACCAGCGACCTCTTCTTCCAGCCCGTCGAGGATGCTGCATCGCAGCAACCCAACGACCAACTCACCCTCCGCCTCCCCCTCTCCGATGGCGGCTCCCTCGACATCGACTACCGTCTGCATCCCGACTCCTACATGCTGGACATGATTATCACCGCACGTGGTATCTCCAACCACTTTGCCCCTTCCATGCGGACGCTGGACATCCAGTGGAACGACCGCGCACGCCAGCTTGAGAAAGGCTTCGACTTCGAACAGCGCTACGCCTGCATCCGCTACCACGAGGCTGACGGCGGCACCGACTACCTCAGCGAGACCAGCGACAAGGAAGAGGACGTGGAGGAAGCCCTCGACTGGGTGGCCTTCAAGAACCAGTTCTTCAGCGCCGTACTCATCAGCCAGCAGCAGTTCCACAACGCCCACCTCAAGTCCCAACTCTACAAGAAAGGACAGGGCTACCTGAAGAACTACGAGGCTACGCTGCAAACCGCCTTCGACCCCACGGGTGCACAGCCCACACAGCTGCAGATGTACCTCGGACCAAATGACTTCCACACGCTGAAAGCCCACAACGACCTCAGTCTGGTGCAAGATAAGGACCTCGAACTCGAAGACCTCGTCTATCTCGGATGGCCTATCGTCCGATGGATTAACCGCTGGTTCATCATCTACCTCTTCGACTGGCTCAAAGGCTTCGGGCTCCACATGGGTCTCGTGCTCCTGCTGCTGACCATCATCGTGAAGGCACTCGTCTATCCCGCCACCAAGAAGAGCTACATGGCCAGCGCCCGCATGAGAGTCCTCAAGCCCAAAATCGACGAGCTCAACAAGAAATATCCCAAGCAGGAGGACGCCATGAAGAAACAGCAGGAGATGATGCAGCTCTACTCCCAGTACGGCGTCTCGCCCATGGGAGGCTGTCTGCCCATGATCATACAGATGCCTATCTGGATTGCCCTCTTCAACTTCGTCCCCAACGCCATCGAGCTGCGTGGACAGAGCTTCCTCTGGGCTGATGACCTCTCGGCTTACGACGACGTCATCCACTGGGGTAAGGACATCTGGCTCATCGGCGACCACCTCAGCATCTTCTGCGTACTCTTCTGTGTGATGCAGATCGCCAACACCTGGATCAGCATGAAACAGCAACAGAACGCCGTCATGTCGCCCGAGCAGGAACAGTCCATGAAGATGATGCGCTGGATGATGTACCTCATGCCGCTCATGTTCTTCTTCATGTTCAACACCTACAGCTCCGGCCTGAACTACTACTACTTCCTCTCCGGTCTGACCAGCATCCTCATCATGTGGTTCCTCCGCAAGACCACCAACGACGAGAAACTGCTTGCACAACTCGAAGCCTACAGGGCCAAGAACGCGAATAATCCCAAGAAACAATCCGGCATGGCCGCCCGACTCGAAGCCCTACAGAAAATGGCTGAGCAGCAGCGCCAGCAAAAGAAATAACCGCCTCATCAGGAATCAAAAAAAATTTCATTATGTTCCGCCTCCATCAACTCATCGCAAAGGTAACCACTCCCTCCCTCACAGGGAGGGTGAGGGGTGGGTCTTTTATCCTCTTCATCCTTTTCATCATGACTGCCTGCACGAAAGATCAAAAGCCAGTTATCACACGCAGTAGCATCCAGCTTGAGAGTGACACCCTCACCCCCGAAGCCCTTTGGGCCATGGGGCGTATCGGTTCCTACGCCGTCAGCCCCGACGGCAAGCGTGTGGCCTATCAGGTCACCTACTACAGCGTGAAAGAGAACCGGAGCAACACCGTCATCTACGTCCGTCCCGTATGTTGCGACTCCCTCGCAACCAACAAGGACGCAGAGACCTTCCTCGGCCCTGGTAGCGACCCCGTCTGGCTCGACAACAACAAACTGGCCTTCGCCAGCAAAGGTGAGATTTGGACGATGAACGCCAAGGGCAAGTCGCGCAAGCAACTGACAAAGACCGACGGTGCCGTCGAAGGCTTCCTGTTCTCTCCGGATCAGAAAAAAGTCATTATCATCAAGCAAGTGCCCTATCACGATATCATTCAGGAGCGCCCTGCCGACCTGCCGCAGAGTACCGGCCGCGTCATCACCGACCTCATGTATCGCCATTGGGATCACTACGTAGAGAGCATCCCACATCCCTTCGTCTGCTCCGTGAGTGGTGATGGTACCATTACAGAGGAGTTCGATATCCTCGAAGGACAGCCCTATGAATGTCCCATGGAGCCCTTTGGCGGCATCGAGCAACTCGCCTGGTCGCCTGATTCCAAGAAGATAGCCTACACCTGCCGCACTAAGACCGGACTGGCCTATAGCATCAGCACCGACTCCGATATCTTCCTCTATGACATGGAAAGCGGCGAAGTGCAGAACCTGTGCAAGACACTCGATTATGTGGCTCCTGAAGTTAACCCCACGCACACGCTCAAGGACCAGACCGTGAACGCGAAGGGGAACGGCATGACTACGGAACAGGACATAGCCGAAGATGGAGGATTCTACATTGAGCAACAAGTGGGATACGACACGAACCCCAAGTTCTCGCCCGACGGCAAGTACGTCGCCTGGCTCTCTATGGAACGCGACGGCTACGAAGCCGACCGCCAGCGCCTCTGCGTATATTTCTTCGGACAAGGCACCAAACAATACATTACCGAATCCTTCGACAGCAATGTCGATGACTTCGTCTGGGGCGCCGACAGCTACACCTTATATTATATAGGAGTCTGGCACGCTACCGTCAACCTCTACCGCACCAACCTCGAAGGAGAAGTCACCCAGCTCACAGACGAGCAAGCTGACTGGGGCGCCCTGCAGCTCATTCCGCAGTCCCCCGTGAACGACGGTTCGTCCGTCGGTGCACCTCGCGCCACAGTTTCCTCTGCATCAGCAGAGGATGCTACCACCCGCCTCCTCATGGAGCGCCACGACTTCTTCCACCCCGCCGACCTCTACTTAGTGTCGGTGCTCGACGGTTCCCCCGTCGAGAAAATCCAACTCACCCACGAGAACGACCACATCCTCTCCCAGCTGGCTCCCGGCAGCTGCGAGCCCCGCTGGTGCAAGACCACCGACCAGCAAGACCTACTCTACTGGGTCATCAAGCCCCCTCACTTCGATCCCACGAAGAAATATCCCACCCTACTCTTCTGCGAAGGCGGCCCACAATCACCCGTATCGCAGTTCTGGTCGTACCGCTGGAATTTCTACATCATGGCTTCACAAGGCTACGTCATCATCGCCCCCAACCGCCGCGGCCTGCCTGGCTTCGGACAAGAATGGCTGGAAGAAATCTCGGGTGACTGGACCGGTCAGTGCATGAACGACTACCTCTCCGCTATCGATGATGCATGCGATAACCTGCCTTACGTCGACCGCGACCGCCTCGGCTGTGTAGGCGCTTCCTTCGGCGGCTTCAGCGTCTATTACCTCGCAGGTCATCACGACAAGCGCTTCAAGTGCTTCATCTCCCACGACGGCGCCTTCAACCTTGAGGCTATGTACACCGAGACCGAAGAGAACTGGTTCTCCAACTGGGAGTACGACGATGCCTACTGGAACAAAGACCGCACCGCCAATGCTGACCGCACCTACCGCAACTCGCCCCACCTCTTTGTCGACCAGTGGGACACCCCCATTCTCTGCATCCATGGCGAGAAGGACTACCGCATCAACGCCACTCAGGGTATGAGCGCCTTCAATGCAGCCCGTATGAAAGGTATCGAAGCAGAACTCCTCCTTTATCCCGACGAGAACCACTGGGTACTGAAACCGCAGAATGGTATATTATGGCAGCGCACGTACTTTAATTGGCTCGCCCGCTGGCTCAAGTAAATCCTATTGGCCCCATTAACCCCATAAACCCCATTAGACCCATTACCCCATTAGCCCCATAAACCCCATTAGCCCTATTAGCCCTATTAGCCCTATAAAATCCTTCAAATAATGACTCAAGCAATTCAAAAGACCCTTCGAGACAGCGCAGCCATGCGCTGGACAGCCCTGCTGCTATTGGCGCTGGCCATGTTCTGCAGCTACATCTTCATGGACATCCTCTCACCCATCAAGGACCTGATGCAGGAAACCCGCGGCTGGGATAGCACCGCCTTCGGAACCATGCAAGGCTCAGAGGTATTCCTCAACGTCTTCGCCTTCTTCCTCATCTTTGCCGGCATCATCCTCGACAAGATGGGTGTCCGCTTCACTGCTATCCTCTCTGCTGTCGTGATGCTTGTCGGCGCCGTTATCAAATGGTACGCCATCAGCGAGGCTTTCTTCGGTAGCGAACTCGAGACTTGGTTCACCAACAACCTCAACTACATCCCCCTCTTCGACGAACTGGGCGTCTCGCCCTTTTACGCTGGAATGCCCGCCTCCGCCAAGTTTGCGGCTTGCGGCTTCATGATATTCGGCTGCGGCTGTGAGATGTGTGGTATCACCGTCTCCCGTGGTATCGTCAAGTGGTTCAAAGGCCGTGAGATGGCGCTGGCTATGGGCAGTGAGATGGCTCTTGCCCGTCTTGGAGTGGCTACCTGCATGATATTCTCTCCGTTCTTTGCTCGTCTGGGCGGCTCCGTGAGCGTTTCCCGTAGCGTTGCCTTCGGTGTTGTTCTGATGTGCATCGCCCTGATGATGACCATCGTCTACTTCTTCATGGACCGCAAGCTCGATTCCCAAACAGGCGAGGCAGAGGAAAAGGACGATCCCTTCCGCATCAGCGATCTCAAGCAGATTCTCACCTCCAGCGGTTTCTGGCTTGTGGCTCTGCTCTGCGTGCTCTACTACAGCGCCATCTTCCCCTTCCAGAAGTACGCCGTCAATATGTTGCAATGCAACCTCACGCTTACTGCTCCCGAGGCTGATTCCTTCTGGGCAGGTTCCAGCGTGACCATTGTTCAGTATATCATCATGCTCATCGTAGCTGCCGCCGGCTTCGCCAGCAATTTCCAGAAGAAGAGCAGCACCAAGTTCAGTCTGCTCGCCCTTTCCGTCATTGCCCCCATAGCCTACTGCTATATGGGCTACATGCGTCAGTCCGCTGAGACCGTCTTCGCTGTCTTCCCCCTGTTGGCTGTGCTCATCACTCCTATTCTCGGCAGCTATGTAGACCACAAGGGCAAGGCCGCTTCGATGCTCGTTCTCGGCTCCTTGCTGCTCATCGCTTGTCACCTGACCTTTGCCTTCGTGCTACCTGCTTTCAAGGGTAATGCTATCGGCGGCATCGCTATTGCCTATCTGACGATCCTCGTGCTCGGAGCTTCCTTCTCCCTCGTTCCGGCTTCGCTGTGGCCCAGCGTGCCCAAGCTCGTAGATGCAAAGGTTATCGGCTCTGCCTACGCCCTCATCTTCTGGATTCAGAACATCGGCCTCTGGCTTTTCCCGCTGCTCATCGGCAAAGTCCTGGATAACACCAACCCAGGCGTCACAGACCCCACGCAATTCAACTATACCGCACCTCTTGTAATGCTTGCTGGTCTCGGCGTTGCAGCCTTGCTGCTTGGACTGGTATTGAAAGCGGTCGATAAGAAGAAAGGATTGGGCCTCGAAGAACCTAACATCAAAGCTTAAATCGAATCCGTATCCGGAAACACTTCAACATACTCAATAGAAGAAAAAACTAAAAGCTAAAGCTACACAAGAATGAAAAAGACAGCTATACTCACAGCTCTGCTCCTCGCTGTTGCGACAACAGCGGGCGCACAGACATGGATCGACATCACGGAAGACTTCGTGCAGAATCCCAACTTCGATGGAAGCATCGACGGATGGACCGACGATTTCGACAATGCCGCGAACAACCACGGCTACCAGAGTTCGTCGTATCGCAACGGAGATGTACGCATCCAGCACTTTGCTGAAGCCTGGATTCAATCTTCCTGGTGGGGATGGGGCGGAACTCTGGGTGATGCCGCCATCTATCAGCAATTGAAGAGTGTGCCTAAAGGCAAACTGCGTCTGGAAGTTGATGGTATAGCCGTCAATCAAAGTAATGCTCAGAATACCACGACTGGAGTGCTCCTCTTCATCGCAGAAGAGGGCAACGAGGCCGTGACCGCTATGTCTACGGACAACGAGAAACCTCAACATTTCACGGTAGAGATAACCTCCCAGAAGCCAGACATCACCATTGGCGTCAGAACAGAGAGCACTTCAGCCAACTGGTTGGCGTTTGACAATGTCAGACTCTATTGGTATGGTCAGGAAGTGAAACTCACAAGTATCACGTTCGACGAAACCTCCCTTAAAGTCACGCAGGGGGAGCAAGTGGCGCTACAAGTCACGACCGCCCCGGAAAATGCCACTTACAAGGGCGTCAACTTCTCCAGCAGCAACGAGAATGCAGCTACTGTAGATGCCAACGGCGTGGTCACGGCCCGCCACCCA
Source organism: Bacteroidaceae bacterium (assembly GCA_017535725.1). Lineage (GTDB taxonomy): Bacteria > Bacteroidota > Bacteroidia > Bacteroidales > Bacteroidaceae > Physcousia. The sequence continues at coordinate 27,228 of JAFXTO010000066.1, read as the reverse complement.
GGTATCACCACCATCACCGCCACCGCTGATCACTACCCCGACGTTACGGCACGCTGCATTATAACTGTAGAGGCCAACGAGGTTGGTCCCCAATCCGTAATCTTTAATGAGATACAACAGTCGAACCTCGACATGTTCCTCGACCCGTCCTTCAACTTCGGAGGATGGGTGGAGCTTTACAACGCCACCGATCGTTCAGCCAGCCTCGATGGTCTATACCTCAGTGACGATGCCTCCGACCTGAAGAAGATGCCACTACTCAGCAGCCGCCACGGCGTGGTACCAGCCAAGGGCTTCCTCACCCTCTGGTTCGACCACTATTCTCGCTGGTCTCCCAAGATGATAACGTTCAAGCTCGACAGCGACGGCGGCAACCTGTACATTTCCAATGAGTCTGGAACCATTCTCTCAGAATTTGCCTATCCTCCAGCCATCACCCGTACGTCCTATGCACGTACTACGGATGGCGGCAACACCTGGAACTACACCGACCAGCCGACGCCTTCCGCGACCAACACCACATCCAGTTTTGCAGCCACCCGTCTGGCTCCCCCTGTGATTGATGCAGACGGTGGGTTCTTCACAACCCCGTTCACCGCCAAGGCCACCATCCCTGCGGGTGCCACACTCCGCTATACGACCGACGGCAGCACGCCCACCCTTGACAACGGAGAGACCAGCCGCGACGGTAGTTTCAGTATCTCAGAGACCACCATCCTGCGACTGCGCCTTTACCAGGAAGGACAGCTCGCAAGCTCCGTCCTCACGCGTTCCTATATATATAAGGACCGCAACTATACGCTCCCCGTCATCTCACTGGTCTCGGACAACGCCAACCTCTATGGTAGCGACTATGGCATCTTCGTGCAAGGCAACGGCAATGGCCGACCCGGCAACGGACAATCCGGCAAATGCAACTGGAACATGGACTGGGATCGCGAAGCCAACATTGAATACTTCGACGAACAAGGACATGCAGTCTTCACTCAGGAAGTGGGCATAGAGGCTTCCGGTGGATGGAGCCGTGCCTGGACCCCACACTCTTTCAACATCAAGGCCAACAAGGTCTACGAAGGACTAAACCGCATGGACTTCCAGTTCTTCGAGGACAAGCCGTTCCTCCGCCACAAGGCCCTAAAGGTACGCAACGGCGGCAACGACAACAACGACCGCATCAAAGATCCAGCCATTCAGGAAGTCGTACGCACTTCTGGACTTTACGTCGAGACACAATGCTACAAGCCCGTACACATCTTCCACAACGGAAAATATATCGGTGTCGAGAACCTGCGCGAGCCCAATAACAAAAACTACGGCTACGCAAACTACGGCATTGACACCGACGCGATGGACCAGTGGAAGATGTCGCCAGACAGCGGCTACGTCCAGCAGGAAGGAACACGCGATATCTGGGAAGAATGGTACACCCTCACCCAGAACGCCAGCGATGCCCTCACCTACGAACGCATCAAGCAGATTGTGGATATCGAAGAATACATCAACTACATGGCTGTCGAGTTCTACATTGCTGGAACAGACTGGCCCAAGAACAACATCAAAAGCTTCCGCGAGCGTTCCGAAGGCAGTTCCAACAGCCGCTTCCGCTTTGTACTCTTCGATACAGACCATGCCTTTGCTACCAACAATCCTTTCGACTGGTTCAAGGGTACGCAGTACTGGACTTTCGACCAGCTCTACGGCGTCAGCGACCTCTATCCCTCTGGCCGCATCTACGATGAGATTGAATTCACCACCATTTTCCTGAACATGCTCCAGAACGAGGAATTCAAGAAACAGTTTGTAGACCAGTTCTGCATCGTTGCAGGTAGCGTGTTCGAGTCAACCCGTGCGGCAGAAGTCATCAATGCGATGGTAGCTCACGTAAATCCTGCAATGTCGCTCGAAGGACGTTCTGCTACGAGTAGTGCGAACTCTGTACGAAATAACTTCAGTTCCAGCCGCCCCGGAACACTCATCTCGGCAATGAGGAACTTCTTGGGACTTGGTTCCTATTTGTCACCACAGATTAGCGCCAACATCGATGAAGCCATCATCCTCATCAATGGACTTCAGGTTCCCACGGGCAAATTCTCCGGACCACTCTTCCCACCAGCCACTATTCAGGTTTCCGCACCAGCGGGCTACAAGTTCGTAGGTTGGCGCAATGCTGAAGGCGGCAAACAGACAGACCTCTTCGCGAAAGGCACCTCATGGACTTACTATGACCAAGGCTCGCTCGATGGACAGGAATGGACCAGTTCCTCCTACTCCACCAGCACATGGAAGACGGGCAAAGCTCCCCTCGGATATTTCACCAGCGACGGCAACAACGGCCGCGGCTATCAGACCTTCCTTGACTACGGAGGCAACGATAACAGCAAGTACCCCACCTATTACTTCCGCAAGCAATTTAACCTCAGCTCGACACCTAAGACGACCGACACCTTTACCCTGGATTGGGTGGCTGACGATGGCTTCGTGATATATGTCAATGGCAACGAGGCAGGACGTTTCCTCATGGACAACTCGCCAACCCCCACCTTCAACAGCTATGCAGATACCTATGCAAATGCCAATCCGGAAAGTGGAACAATGACCTTGCGCTCTACGTATTTCAAGAAAGGAACTAACGTCATCGCCGTGGAAGTACACAACAATTCAGGCAACTCTACCGATATTTACTGGGATGCCTCACTTACACAGTCAACTCAGGTGACAGGTGACTTCATCGCTACCGACGAGACGTTCATACTTCCCAGCAGTGGAAAGTACAACCTCGTTGCAACCTACGAGCCGCTTTCAGTTTCTGAACTGCCGATCAGCGATTCACACCCAGTAAAAATCAACGAAGTTAGTGCCGCCAATGACATCTACGTCAGCGAACTCTTCAAGAAAAGCGACTGGATAGAACTCTACAACACCACCGACTCCGACATTGACATCGAGGGGATGTACCTCTCCGACCACCTCGAAGAACCTGAGAAGTGGCAGATTTCAGCAGGCACGGAAGACATCAGTACCATCATTCCCGCCCATGGGCACATGGTCATCTGGGCAGACAAGAACGCCGGCGTCAACCAACTCCATGCGGATTTCAAGCTTAACAATGAAGACAGCTGCCTCGTCCTGCTCACTGCTGCGGACAAGAGCTGGGCAGATACCCTTGTCTACTGCCGCCACGATGGCTACCACACCGTGGGTCTTTTCCCTGATGGCGGTTCTGACCTCTATGTCATGGAGCGTCCCACCATTGGACAGACCAACGTACTCACCACTGCAGCTGTGGTCTGGAACGAGCCCAAGATACATATCATCGAAGACCGTGTCCCGTCTGTTGCAGATGACCATAGTCTTGCCCTCACCTTCGATGGTCAGGCCATTACTCTCCATGCCCCCGCTGCTGCACGCCTCGACATCTACACCCCATCGGGTCAGCTCGTACACACGGCACGTATCCAACCGTCCATACCCCACACTCTCTCCATGCTCCAGCATGGTATCTACATAGCTCGTTCCTCTCTTGGTGAAGAGCAGACCACGCTGAAGTTCACCATCCATTAATCTTTCCGACCCATATATGCCCACAGTTCTATACCTGCACGGATTCGCCAGCAGCGGTGCCACCGGCACTGCCACCAGCATGCGCAACGCCCTCTATCCCCACGGCGTTCAGGTCGTGGCCCCTGACATTCCCGTCATGCCAGCCGAGGCCATGCCTTTCCTCCGCCAGCAAATCACCGACCTGCACCCCGACCTCGTCGTCGCTACCTCCATGGGTGCCATGTACGCCGAACAGTTGCGCGGCCAACTCCGTATTCTCGTCAACCCATCATTCTTCATGGCCCGTCTGCTCACCTTTATGGGAATGGGGCGAAAGCCATTCCGCAATCCCCGTCAGGATGGCTCTAAGGATTTCAAGGTTGACAAGGAGATGATTGCACAGTTCCGCGAGGTCGAGAAACATAGCTTCGAAGGTATCACACCAGAAGATCGCCAATTGGTCTACGGACTCTTCGGCGACCACGACAAACGAGTCAACTGCCAGCCCCAGTTCATCAAGAATTTTGGGCGAGAACACTTTCAGCTCTTCGATGGAGACCACTACCTCAACGACGAGATTTTGCATCATGTTGTTCTACCACTTATCCACCAACTTCTCGAAATATAATTATGTCGTATTTTAGTAAAGAGATTTATCGAAAAAAGGTCAAAAAGGCGATTTAAGTCAAGAGAAAACATGTTTTTTTTCAAAAGATGTGTTAAAATCCGTAAAAAACAATGCTCGTTTGGAAGATTTGGCGTATCTTTGCGCGTGATTATATGAATGGCATGAGCAGAATAAGGAAAATTATAGCCCTAACATGTGTGCTTCTCCTAGCTGCCCACGTAGTCCGGGGACAGAAACCGCTGACAGTGGAAGTCTCTGACATGCTGCAAGAAGAAGGATTCGAAGATATTCGAAGTATAGTCATCCAAGACACCCTCTTCGCTTCCATAGAAGATCGTGCACACAGAGGCACTTTCAGGGGAGCAGCAGTAGCCATAAAAAAGGTAGCTGAGGGATATCCCGAAATACAACAATTCGAGATTCTCCTGACAGACTACAAAATGCCACAACTCATCGTCCACGCCTCCAGGCGAGGAGGAATATGGGACGTGAGAGTGGACAGGGAAATGCAAGAGGCACAGCAGCTGCTGAAGACTGAGAAGCCACAAGCTGCATCCACGGGAAAGATTGACATCACTTTCGTGCCCATGATCAGTCTGGTGAACAACAAACTCGACCACCTATTTGATTATTGCGTGCGCGTAGCACCAGCCATTGCCACCACCCTCTGGAAAGGAGCACGATTGACGCTGCAACCCATCTTCCCCTTCCTCCACAACCTTCAGGTAGGCGAACACGAACGATACATTCAAATCGGCAACGCCACACTGAGCCAACAAATCATCTCCACAAAGCACTGGCAGCTCTCTGCAGTAGGAGGATTCTTTAATCCTGAACGGGCTGGCGTACACGCAAGAGTGGGGCTACATGCTGCCAGAGGACTAGATTTCTATCTGGACGGAGGATACACCGTGGAAGCCAACAACACCAAGCAAAACGGATTCGGATTTACAAAAAATTCTGGACAGGTGGACTTCATGGCTAAGGCAGACTACTACGAACGCCACACCAAACTCCAGATTGAACTGCAAGGAGGACGATTCCTCTATGGTGACTACGGAGCAAGATTGGATGTCACACGCCATTTCGGTGAATACGCCATAGGTGTCTATGGTATCCTCACAGGAGGCGAAGACAATGCCGGATTCCACTTTGCAATTCCTATGGGAGGCAAGCGACAGAAGCGCAAAACTTTCGTCAGAGTCAGAATCCCAGAGTACTACAACTTGGAATATTCCATGCAGTCCTACTTCAGGTACTGGGAAGAAAAGATGGGACAAGGCTACACCACCCAACCCGATGAGAACAGGTCTGCTCATTACTGGGAACCTGATTTCATCCAAGAATACATCTCACGTATCCTCAACGGGACATTCAAATAAGAGAATAATAACAAATAACTTAAACCAATTTTTAATTAAAAATTTACAAAACAAAATGAAAAAGCTTTTTTTAACCGCAGGCGTTCTCGCCTTTGCAACGCTTGGATTGTTCACTTCCTGCAAGGATGCTGACGTCCCCGCTGTCCCCACTGCCGTGGCTGATGCTACCATTGATCAGTCAGAAGTGAACCAAGCCAAGAACCAGGCAAGCACGAATCTGACCACCGAATCCCAAGCTGCTGCTGCTGCTGCTGCTGTTACTCAGGCTGGTACAAAAGACAATGGCGATGGTACAACAACGACCACTGGCGAGGCTGCTACGACAACCGTAGGTGACAACACCGTGGTGACTCAGACCGCAACCACTACCGATACGTCTGGTAACACCGTTTCGACTGAGACCTCTACAACAACCATCACAACGACAGCAAACGCCGATGCTCTGCCTACCACAACGGCTACCACCGTTGTCGAGACAAAGGATGCTAATGGTAATGTCACCGACACCAAGACCTCTACCACCACCACTACTTACTCCTACACCTTCAGCGTGGATGGTGTTGAGTACAAGACTGAGGCCGAAATGTTGAACGCCCTCAAGGGCAAGACCACCACTGCTACGGTTGTCATCACACTGGTTGAAACCACTACGACCGTTGGATTTGACGGCAAGGTCACCACTACGACCCGTGTATCAACCCAGACCTCTGTTATTGAGGTTCCTCAGGGCACACAGACCACAACTGCCATCATCAAGTACCCGACTACTATCGCAGTTGACAACAATGGTGTCTCCCTCTCAGATGCAACCGTTTCTGTAACCATCGTTCCTACTGGAGGTACGAACCAGCACTCTGGTGGTGCTATCAGATAATACACTTATCAAATTCTCATCAACTGAAGGGCGTGCAATGCACGCCCTTCTTTTTTATGAACAACATTGCAGAATAAATACAAAGTTGGTTTCAATTCTTTCAGATAAAAGTTTGAATATATTCCATAATCGGTATTCAAACCTTTTTTGTGAGAAAACAAACGGAAAAATGGGACTTTATTTGTACTTTTGCAGCGAGTTTTTAATCAATGCACAATTATAGGTATCACAATTCATAATTCTACCAAAATGAAGAAGACATTTTTTCCAACGATGCGTGGGGCTGTTGCTATGGGCTTCATGCTGGCAGCCAGCCTGAGCTGTTCTGCAGAACCGTCCTTAACGGACAAGAAACAAGAGACAACGAGTGATGAACAAAGTCCCGCGGTCAATGATGGTGTTGTAACCGCCAAGGAATGGAATAAGGACGTAGTAGGCTGGAATTTGGGCAACCAGTTTGAATGCTCGGCACCAGGCCAGGATGGAGAGTCGATGGCCATTGGGATGCCAGACAACAGCATCAAGGCCGAGACGGCATGGGGCAATCCCGTAGTGACAAAGAAGGTTATTAAAGCCATTAAGGAGGCAGGCTTCAATGCCATTCGTATTCCTATCCGATGGCAATGCCACATCACGAATCCCATGGCAATGAGCATTGATAAGGCATGGATAGCCCGTATCAAGGAGGTCGTTGACTGGTGCCTGAGCAATGACCTGAAAGTGATTATCAACACCCACCACGACAAATGGCTCGAGGGACGCCCTACAAATCAATATAAAGAGGAGAACAACCAGAAACTCGCACTGCTGTGGATGAACATCGCCAGTGAGTTTGCCAACTACGACTATCGAGTAGCGTTTGCTGGCACAAATGAGGTACACGTCAAGGACAACTGGGGCAAGCCGACGGCAGAGAATCTGGCTGTGCAAAACTCCTATAATCAGACCTTTATTGATGTGGTGCGAGCTACGGGTGGCAATAACGAGAAGCGCCATCTCATTGTCCAGACCTATGTGTGTAACCCCGACTTCGGCCTTTACAACGGAGACTTCATCATTCCGACGGACGTCGAGAGCAACGGCAACAACTACATGAGCGTTGAATTCCACTACTATACACCGTGGGACTACGCAGGCAGTTGCAAGTATTACTTCTGGGGCGACCAGTACAAGCAGTATGGTGAGACAACTCAAGAGAACGAGAAAACCATGACAGACTTTTTCGACCGTGTGGTTAACACGTGGTCCAACAAGGGCCTGGGTATCGTCATCGGCGAGTGGGGTGTGACCGATCACACCAAGGGTGGTCAAGCTGACGTGCAGCACGAAAATGCCACCTACTACAGCCGCTTCCTCGTGAGCGAAGCCCGTAAGCGCGGCTTCTCCACCTTTGTCTGGGACAACAATTCTTTCGGAAACGGACAGGAGAAGTTTGGCATTTTCGACCGCGAGCACGCCATGAAAGTGAAATACGAATGTGTATTGAAAGGCATCATGGAGGGAAAGGGTAATTGAGAATTGAAAGTTGAATATTTGTTACCACATAAGGTAAGTAGGTGTTCAAAATTAGTTTTATGTATTTTAGTTTCTATTTGGATGCAGATTTTTCTTTTAACCGAAGGAGCATAGCGGGCTATGTGACTGAGGATAAGAGGAAAATATGCGCTAAAGAGAAGCTAAAAGACATGAAATGCTCCTACTAATTATCAAGTAAACTAATTTTAAATACCTACTTAATAAATTGTGAACTTGCAAAGCGTAAATCATGAAAACTTTTGGATATTTCGACGATAAGAAACGTGAATACGTCATCACGGAGCCAGCCACACCATTCCCTTGGATTAATTATCTGGGTAACGAGGATTTCTTCGGACTGATTTCCAACACAGCAGGTGGCTATGATTTCTACAAAGATGCCAAATTTCGCCGCATCACGCGCTATCGCTACAACAGTGTACCGATGGACAATGGCGGTAGGTATTTTTATATCAACGACCAAGGTTGCATCTGGAATCCAGGATGGAAGCCCTGCAAGACACCTCTTGACAGCTACGAGTGCCGCCACGGCATGAACTACACGCGCATCACGGGCGTTAAGAACGGAGTCGAGGCCTCTATGCTCTTCTTTGTTCCGCTGAAGACATGGGCAGAGGTGCAGAAAGTAACACTTAAGAATACTTCCAACCAAGTGAAGCACCTGAAGTTGTTCAGCTATGCCGAATGGTGTCTGTGGAATGCTGCTACCGACGGCGAGAACTTCCAGCGCAATCTCTCAACGGGTGAAGTGGAGATAGAGAACGATGGTGCAGCCATCTACCACAAAACAGAATATAAAGAGCGGCGCAACCACTATGCCTATTATGCTCTGACCAATGCCCCAGTGAATGGCTACGACACTGACCGCGAGTCATTTATTGGTCTCTATAACGAACTATCTATGCCGCAATGTGTTGCTGCTGGAGCACCCGCAAACTCTGTGGCTCATGGTTGGAGTCCTATCGCTTCACATTATTTGGAGGTTACGCTTCAGCCAGGCGAGTCGAAAGACTTTATCTTCCTGCTTGGATATGCAGAAAACGAGCGGGAGCAGAAGTTCTGCCCCACCCCCGACTCCATTTCCGAGCAAAGTTCGCCTACCCGTTGCCTCTCCCATGAAGGAAAGGGAGTGATCACCTCCCTTGGCGCGCTGGACCGTACTATTATTAATAAGGTGAAGGCACACGAGGTGATTCAGCGCTTCTCTACCGTTGAAGCCGTGGACGCTGCCTTCGATGAACTGCATCGGATGTGGGATGAGTTGCTATGCAAATTCACAGTTCAGAGTGATGATGAACGCATGAACCGCATGGTGAACATCTGGAACCAATATCAGTGCATGATTACGTTCAACTTCTCGCGCTCAGCCTCTTTCTTCGAGAGTGGTGTGGGACGTGGCATGGGTTTCCGGGACTCGAATCAGGACCTCGTGGGCTTCGTTCACCAAGTGCCAAGCCGCGCCCGCCAGCGTATTATAGACATCGCCTCCACACAGTTTGCCGATGGCGGTTGCTACCATCAATACCAGCCCCTCACCAAGCGCGGCAACAACGATATCGGCGGAGGCTTCAACGATGACCCTTGTTGGCTTATCTTCGGAACAGTGGCCTACGTGAAGGAGACTGGCGACTTCTCTATCCTCAATGAGATGGTGCCTTTTGACAATCAGCCAGGCACTGAGGTCAGCCTCTTCGAGCACCTGCGCATCTCCTTCAATCATGTCGTTGAAAACCTCGGTCCCCACATGTTACCCCTCATTGGCCGTGCCGACTGGAACGACTGCCTGAACCTGAACTGCTTCTCATGGGATCCCAACGAGAGTTTCCAGACAACCGAGAATAACAGCGAGGGCTCGAAGGCAGAGAGTCTGATGATTGCAGGACTCTTTGTACTCACGGGAAAGCAATATGTGGAGCTCTGTAGAAAACTTGCAGAACTTACAGAGAACACTGAGTACTCTGCAGAGGGCGACCGCGCCCAGCATTGCATCGATGCAATGGTCGAGGCTGTGAAGAAGCATGGCTGGGATGGAGAATGGTATCTACGTGCTTATGACTACTATGGCAACAAGATTGGTTCCAAAGAAAATGAGGAAGGCAAAATCTTCATCGAGAGCCAGGGCTTCTGCACGATGGCCGGCATCGGATTGGAAGAGGGAATGGTGGATAAGGCACTTGATTCATGCAAACGATATCTTGACAGCGAACATGGTATGGTTCTCAATCACCCAGCTTTCACCCGCTACTACGTCGAGATGGGTGAAATCAGTTCCTACCCTGCTGGATACAAAGAGAACGCTGGTATCTTCTGCCACAACAATCCATGGGTCATCATCGGCGAGACGATAGCCCGTCGCGGCAACGATGCCTGGGAGCACTATACAAAGATCTGTCCTGCCTGGATTGAGGACCAGCAGCTCCATAAGGTAGAGCCGTACGTCTATTGTCAGATGGTGGCAGGCAAAGATGCCGCCCGTCCAGGCGAAGGCAAGAACTCATGGCTAACCGGTACGGCCGCGTGGAACTGGCTGACTATCACACAATATATCTTAGGCATCCGTCCCACCTACGACGGCCTGGAGATTATTCCCTGCATCCCCTCTTCGCTCAAGGAATACACGGTTCACCGCGTACTCCGCGATGCCACATTTGACATTACTGTTAAGAACCCCGACGGGAAGCAGAGCGGCGTAAGCAAGGTGATTCTCGATGGAAAAGCTGTCGAGCACCAGCCCATTGCTGCGACGCCTGGACACCATGTCGTGGAAGTCACAATGTAATTTATTCGGTTCAATCAGACAACTAACAATTATTTCATCAATGGCTCGGTTAAGAGAAAAAATTGGCTATGGAATGGGCGACATGTCCAGCTCCATGTTTTGGAAGATTTTTTCCTACTATCTTCCTATCTTCTATAGTGATATCTTCCAGTTGACGTTGGCCCAGACCGCCACGCTGATGTTCGTCACCCGTTTTTGGGACACTGTGAGCGACCCCATGATGGGTGTGGTTGCCGACCGTACCGAGACGCGCTGGGGCAAGTATCGTCCTTACTTGTTGTGGTTTGCAGCCCCTTTTGCCATCGCCGGCGTGCTGCTCTTCACCACGCCCGATTGGGACAATCAGGGCCGACTCATCTACGCATACATTACCTATATTTTAATGATGACCGTCTATACCGGCATCAACGTGCCCTACGCCTCCATGCTCGGTGTGATGACAGCGGACTCACAGGAGAAGACGGTCTTCAGCAGCTATCGTATGTTCTTTGCCTACGGCGGCTCGTTCATCGCTCTCTTCGCGTGGGAACCGCTGGTAAATCTGTTCAGCTCCAGTTTTTCACTTTCTACTCCCGACTCTTGGCAAGGAGCAATGATTGTAATAGCAATCGTGTGCTTCTGCCTCTTCATCGGCAGCTTCCTGCTGACGCGGGAACATGTGAAGGTGAAGGGAGGTGCTGGGCTTGGCAATGATTTCAAGCATCTGCTGAAGAACGCACCTTGGTGGATCATCACGGCTGGCGCCCTGTGCACCAACCTATTCAATACCGTCCGTGGTGCCACGGTGGCCTATTACTTCAAATACTATATCGGTGAGAACGCCCACATCAGTCTCGGCACACTGGAGTTCCTGTTCTTTGCAGGCTTGTTCCTGGCCGTGGGCGAGGTGTGCAACATGGTAGGCGTGGTGAGTGCCGTTCCTTTGAGCAAGCGTTTCGGCAAGAAGACGACTTTCATCGTCTCGGCTCTTGCGATGGCGGTTCTCAGTGTGCTGTTCTTCTACGTACCTGTGAGCAACGGAGGTTTCATGACCATGCTGCTGCTTCAGATTCTCATCAGTCTCTTCACAGGCATTGTAAGCCCGCTGGTGTGGAGCATGTATGCCGACGTGGCCGACTATTCCACCGTCCAGAATGGCACTTCCTCAACCGCTCTCATCTTCTCCAGTGGCTCTATGGCCCAGAAGTTCGGCGGCGCCATTGCCGGTTCTGCCGTACTGCTGCTCTTCGACGCCTTCGGCCTCGTACCCAATGCTGCCAGCCAGACAGACACAGCTCTTCTGGGCATGCGCCTCACCATGAGTTATATCCCCGCTGCCATTGCCATTATTATGGCTTTAGTCATCTGGATATATCCCCTCACGACCAGCAGAATGCAAGCAATTACAAACGAGTTAAAGGAGATTGAACACATTGACTAAAAGACATCTGTATAATGGCTGTCAGAAAAGGTCTGAAAACTGACGATTGAGAGTTTTCAAACCCTTTTCTGCACAGAATCAAACCCTCTAATAAGGTATTCTAGTGTACTTTTGCACCACGAAAAGCGAAGATTTGCATTTTATAAACATTTCTAATAAATAATTTTTGTATGAGAAACAATCGAAGTATTATCTTTGTGGCAGCCCTCGGCTTCTGTATGCTGACGGCTTCCTTGCCCTTGAAGGCAATGGCGGCAGTGCCCTCCAGCGCTGCTGCTCAGGATGATGGCACGGTAGTCGGTACGGTCACCGATGGCACGGAGACCATTATCGGCGCCAGCGTGAAAGTAAAAGGAACCAATCAGGGCACCGTGACCGATATGGATGGCAAGTTCACCCTGAACGTGGCTCCCGGCACGGAACTGATTATTAGCTTCATCGGCTATAAGACCGTGACGGTGAAAGCCACTGCCAACATGAGAATTGTGTTGGAGGAAGAGAGCACCGCCATGAGCGAAGTGGTGGTGACGGCTTTAGGCATCAAGCGCGAGCGCAAGGCCCTGGGCTACGGCGTTGCCGAGGTGAAGGGCGAAGAACTGACGAAAGCCAAGGAGACCAATGTAATCAATTCACTTTCGGGTAAGGTGGCCGGCCTCATCGTTCAGAATACCGCCGGTGGCGCTTCGGGTTCCACACGTGTGTTGCTGCGTGGTAACACGGAAATGGCAGGCAACAACCAACCGCTCTATGTTATCGACGGTGTACCCCTCGACAACACCAACTTCGGAAGTGCCGGCGAGTCTGGCGGTTATGACCTGGGCGATGGTATCTCAGCCATTAACCCCGACGACATCGAGAACATGACTGTACTGAAAGGCCCTGCCGCTTCAGCCCTCTATGGTAGCCGTGCCTCCCACGGTGTCATCCTCATCACCACAAAGAAAGCCGAGAAAGACCGCATCAGCGCCGAATACAACGGTTCGTTCACCATTGACTCTCAGCTGGCCAAGTGGGGCGACATCCAGCAAGTCTATGGTATGGGCTATGGTGGCAAACTCCCCACCTCCAGTACCTCCGGCACCAACTCCAGCTGGGGACCCAAGGCCGACGGTTTCATCTACAAATACTTCGACGGCGAGGAACGCGAGTTCAAGATGTACCCCAATAATGCCAACGGTTTCTTCCGCACCGGCTTCACCACCCAGAACACAGCTATCCTCTCCGTGAACTCCGGCAAGACAGGTATGCGTTTCTCCGTGACTGACATGCGCAACAGCGACATCCTGCCCAATACCAACATGAGCCGCGACAACTTCAACCTGCGTGTGAACACCTCTGCAGGCCCCGTTGACCTGGACTTCACGGCCAATTACACGCGCGAGGACGTGAAGAATCGTCCCGCCCTGGGTGACTCGCAGAGCAACGTCGGCAAGAACCTGATGACGCTGGCCGGAACCTACAACCACGAGTGGCTGAAGACCTACGAGGATGCCGACGGCAACTACTCCAACTGGAATGGCAACGACCAGTACAACAAGAACCCCTACTGGGACCTCTACAAGAACCAGAACACATCGAAGAAAGATGTCTTCCGCCTCACGGGAAAGGCCATCTGGAACATCGACAGCCACCTGAAGCTGCAGGGAACGATTGGTACGGACATGAACTTCATGAATTTCCAAGATTACATCGCCCGCACCACACCTGGCACTCCTGCCGGTAAGCTCACAGACCAGATTTTCAACAACCGTACTCTGAACGCTGAGTTGCTGGCCCTGTACAACAACCAATTCGGCGACTTCGACCTCAATGCCACCCTCGGCGGCAATATCTTCAAGGTCAACAACCGCACGACCAACAACGAAGGTCTGACCCAGCAGATGGACGGAGTCATCAACATCATGAACTATGAGGAGCAGAACGTGCGCGAGGACACCTACCAGAAGCAAATCAACTCCATCTTCGGAAGTGCCAGCGTAGGTTACAAGCACACCTACTACCTGGAAGGCACCGTCCGCGGCGACAAGTCTTCCACGCTGCCCGTCAGTAATAATATATATGTATATCCTTCTGTGTCCGGTAGCGTCGTGTTCTCGGAGTTCATCAAGAGCCAGAAGATCATCAACTATGGTAAGGTTCGCGCATCATGGGCACAGGTAGGTAGCGATACCGACCCCTACCAGCTGGCATTGAACTATGCCACAGGCAAGTACAGCTATTCCGGCTATACCATCGGCATGATCAACAACAGCACACAGCCCAACAAGGACCTTAAGCCCACCCGCACCAACTCCTTCGAAATCGGTTTGGAAATGAAGTTCTTCCAGGGACGTCTGAGCTTGGACTTCACCTACTATAACCAATTGTCCAAAGACCAAATTCTCGGACTGAAGACTACCACCACGTCAGGCTACAGCTACCGCCTGATTAATGCTGGTGAAATAGAGAACAAGGGTATAGAGCTTGCCCTCAACGGCCGTGTCATCCAGGCTGGCGACTTTGCATGGGATGCCGGTGTGAACTTCTCAAAGAACAGCAACAAGGTTAAATCCCTCGTCGAAGGCATGGACTATTTCGAACTGGCCAACGCTTCCTGGTGCGGCGTCAGCGTGGGTGCCAAGGTTGGCGAGGACTACGGTGCCATCCGTGGCAAGGACTTCCTGCGCAATCCCGAAGGTAAGGTGATTATCAATGCAGAGACGGGTCTGCCCGAAGTGGATCAGACAGTGAAGACGATTGGTAATTCGTCATGGGACTGGACAGGCGGTTTCTACACGACTTTCACCTACAAGAACTTCCGCCTCTCAGCAGGCTTCGACGTGAAGGTGGGTGCCGACCTCTATTCCATGTCCATGAACTCGGCCTACAAGACGGGTAAGGCTATCCAGACCTTGGAGGGACGCGACCTATGGTACTCCTCCGAGGAAGCCCGCGAGGCCGCAGGCATGACAGAGAAAGCATGGCGGGAAGCCAACAACTGCCAGGGATTCATAGCTCCCGGCGTCATCGACAATGGCGACGGCACCTATCGGGAAAATGATATTCCCGTCAACCCCGAGACGTACTGGAAGGCTGTTGCCAACAATGTGCAGAGTGCCTTCGTCTATGACAACTCCTACGTGAAATGCCGCGAAATCACCTTCGGCTACAACTTCCCCGAGAAAATGCTGGGCAAGGCTGTCAAGGCTCTCAGCGTCAGCTTCGTGGCCCGCAACCCGTTCATCGTCTGGAAGAACATTCCGAACATTGACCCCGACTCCGGCTACAACACCTCCGGACTCGGCCTGGAATATGGTTCACTGCCCTCACGCCGCAGCTACGGTTTGAACGTGAACCTGAAGTTCTAAGGAAGACATCCATATCGTAACAACGAGATAACGAAATAATCCCATAACGAAACGACGAAATATCGAGAACTCGACATAACGTCATAACGTGATAAAAAATAAAATAAATATGAAAACAATATATAAAAGCCTCTGTGCCCTCTGTCTTCTCTGTGCCTTCTGTGTCTCTTGCAGTGACAGCCACATGGAAGAGCTGAACACCGACCAATCCAAAGTCTCCAAGCTGGATCCCAATGCACAATTGACGACAGCACTGCTCCAGACCTACGGTGACTTCAGCCTAATGGACACCTATCGTAACTATATCACTGGCTTCACCCAGCACCTGGCCGGCGGCTGGAATGTGACCAACTATGCTGGTGCCGTACACTTCGAGAACGACATCTCCCGCCGCATCTGGGACCGCTATTATGAGGTATCCATCAAGAACCTCGTCGATGCCATCCACAATTCTGAAGACAGACCCAATCTGAATGCCGCCCTGCGCATCCATCGCGTATTCCTCACCGCAGTACTGGCCGACACCTATGGCGACGTACCCTGCTCCGAGGCTGGACTGGGCTTCATCTCTGACAACTCCACACCGAAGTACGACAGCGTACAGGAACTCTACTACTGGTTCTTCAACGAATTGGATTCTTGTGTCACACAGTTAGGCACCGGCACCGACAACATCACGGGCGACCTGACAAGCATGAAGCGCGACGTAAACAAGTGGCAGAAGTATGCGAATTCCCTCCGTATGCGCTATGCCATGCGTATCTCTGACGTTGACCCCGCCAAGGCCAAGCAGGAGTTCGAGAAAGCCATGAACCATCCCGCTGGATATATTGCCACAGCTGCAGATGATGCCTACATCGTCTATCAGGATTCACCCTATACCTTCTACGATGGTGCCATCGACTATGACTTCCGCACCAACGCCCTCAGCGAGATTCTCTACGGACAAGACCCCTCCTCGCCCACCTTCATTAGCTCCATGCTGTTCTACCAGATGAAGAATACGGGCGACCCGCGTCTCTACCGCATCTGCCGACACTACTACAACATCAAGCGTAGCCAGATCAAGCCCGACAAGGACCAGAACATCGACCTGACCGACGAGGTGCTGGCCTACTTCGCAAGCAAGGGTGTGGGCGAAGAGCCTTGCAATCCGGGAGCTGCCTGGTATGATAACTGGATGGACGTTATCACCATCGACAACATCCCAACGCTGGCCAAATGGGCAGCCATGGATGCCAACATTTACGACAACAGCGACTACCGTGCACGCGCCACTCGCCCGTGCCTGAACATCGACTTCGAGATGCCCTCTTGCCCTGGAATCCTGATTACATCCGCAGAAGTGGAATTCCTGCTGGCTGAGGCTCAGACCAAAGGATGGGCCGTCAGCGGCGATGCCAAGAGCCACTACGAGGCTGGCGTGCGCGCTTCCATGGAGATGCTCAACAACTATTACCTCACCTCCGATAAGATTACCTCTGCCGAAATCGACGCGTTCCTCGCGAGCAACCCCTTAGGTGCCAATCCGAAGGAGACCATCAACACCCAGGCTTGGATTCTTCACCTGATGAATCCCTCAGAGGCATGGGCCAACATGCGCCGCTCCGACTATCCCGCCGTACTCGACCGCACACGTCTGGCTACCTTCCCCGGCGACGGATTCGTCTATGACGACCCTGACCTCTCGATGCCCACACGACTGAAATACCCCGAACTGGAATCTCAGTACAACAGTTTCAACTACAAGGCCGTACTTGAAATCTATGGCAAGCAGAACACCAAGGGCGAGATAGAAGACGATTGGCATCACCGCCTCTGGTGGGACACCGGCACTCTGAATGTGCAAGCTACCTTCACACCACCTTTCGGCAAGGGATATGTCGATTGAAATGTTGAAATGTTGAACTTTTGGAGCAGCGAGCGCCATCAAGCTTGCTTGAAATGGCCGAGTCGTGACAAAAGTCAGCGAAGCTAAAGATTGAAAAAATGAAAGGTTGAAATAACCAATTAATCCATTGATTATAAGGTTTCATCAAGAACAATAACTATTACGAACAATATGAAAACATATATGAAACAATATCTTCGTAAGGGCTGGAACGCATTGACCGTGCTGTTTGCTGTATGTCTTGCTGCCGCCGGTGCAGCTTCCCTGTCGGCATGTTCTTCCGACGACCCCTACTTCACCGTATCAGAGAATGACGACCCCCGCATTCTGAACACTGACCTGAGCGACAAGGTCCTTGACCGCAAGACCAACCTGAAGATTGAAATCAAGGTCACTCCCATCGAATATACTACCGTGACCTGGCTCCTCGATAATGTCCAGATTGCCGAAGGAACCACCCTTGACCAGACACTCCCCGTAGGCAACCACGTCCTGAAGATTGTGGCCACGACCACCAAGGGCAAGAGCACCTCGCGCACCATCAACGTCACCGTTAATCCGGCTGAAGGCGACCCTGTCCTGGCTGGTGATGAGAAATCACGTTGGCTGACCACCGGCACCACTAAGACCATCGACTGCACGAATGTCACCAGTCTGTCCAAGGTGATTGTTGGCGATCAGGAGGCAACCAACGTCTCCTACGCCAACGGCAAGATAACCTTCGACGTCCCTGCTATGGAAGAAGGCGAATACATGGTCTTCATCGAGGATGCCGAGGGCACTCGCTATGGTTGCGGCATGTTCCTCGTAAGCAACGAGGCATACGTGGATCCTGGCATCAAGGAAACGGTGCTCTGGGAAGGCGCGGTGGACATCAACTGGGGCGACAGCAATGTGACCATCACCCCTGATAATCTGGCAAACGTGCCCGTAGGCACAACGATACGCATGTACTTCGAAATCATCGAAGCCGAATACCATGCCATGCGCATCACCACTCCCTGGTGGGGTGATAATGCCGAAGACCAGATACTCGCTCAGTTCGACCTCACCGACGAGACCCCCAATCCCTTCGAGTTCACCTACACAGAAGCCAACAAGGCCATCGTGGATGAGCGCGGCGGTATGCTCGTCGTTGGTTTCGGCTACAAGCTGACCAAGGTCGTGGCCGTTGAGAATGTTGCTCCGGCAGAGGTAACGGTCTGGGAAGGCGCTGTGGACATCAATTGGGGTGACAGCAACGTACAAATCACCCCAGACGAAATGGCTGATGTGCCCGTAGGTGCTACGGTTTGCATGTACTACGAAATCATCGAAGCCGAATACCATGCCATGCGCATTACCACTCCCTGGTGGGGTGATAATGACGAAGATCAGGTGGTAGCTCAGTTCGACCTCACCGACGAAACTCCCAACCCCTTCGAGTTCACCTACACAGAAGCCAACAAGGCCATCGTGGATGAGCGCGAAGGTATGCTCGTCGTCGGCTTTGGATACAAGTTAGTGCGCATCACCTATAAATAATATAAAATGAGAAAAATAATTCTTTCTACCATTGTCGCCATCATGGCCATGCTGGTTTCCTGTACCCAACAGGGAACCAGCCAGGGCCAAGATGCCGTCATCGAGGCTAAGGTGACCGAGACGCTGAACAAGCTGACCATAGAAGAGAAGATTGGTCAGATGATGCAGTTGGTCACAGACCTCTTCGGCACCAACGATGCCCAGGGCGTGTTCCACATCGACCCCGCCAAGGCAGACACCCTCTTCTCCAAGTACAAGATTGGCTCCATCCTCAACGCCCCCAACACCTGCGCTCCCACCGCCCAGCAATGGCAAGAGATTATTGCGGACATCCAGGAGCTGTCAATGAAGCATATCGGCATCCCGTGCCTCTTCGGACTCGACCAGAACCACGGCTCCACCTACACGCAGGGAGGCACTCTCTTCCCGCAGAACATCAACGTAGCTGCCACCTTCAACCGCGACATAGCCCGCCGTTCTGCCGAGGCTACTGCCTACGAGACCCGTGCCGTGAGCGTACCCTGGACATTCAGCCCCACCATCGACCTGGCACGTGATGCCCGCTGGCCCCGTTTCTATGAGAACTTCGGCGAGGACTGCTACGTCAATGCCGAGATGGGTAGGGCACAAACCCTTGGTTTCCAAGGCGAAGACCCCAACCACGTAGACCAGCATCATGTGGCTGTCTCGCTGAAACACTACATGGGCTACAGCGTCCCCTGGTCAGGCAAGGACCGTACTCCCGCCTACATCGCCCCCGCACAGCTGCGTGAGAAATTCTTCGCACCCTTCCTCGCCTGCGTCAAGGCGGGCGCCCATTCCATTATGGTCAACTCATCGTCCATCAACGGAATGCCCGTACACGCCAACCGCGAGCTGCTCACCACCTGGCTGAAGGAACAGACAGGATGGGATGGAGTGCTCATCACCGACTGGGCTGACATCAACAACCTCTACACCCGCGAGATGGTGGCCCGCGACAAGAAAGACGCCCTGCGCATCGCCATCAACGCCGGCATTGACATGATTATGGAACCCTACAACGCCGATGCCTGCCTCCTGCTGAAGGAGTTGGTCGACGAGGGAGCCATCCCCATGAGCCGCATCGATGATGCCGTCCGCCGCGTCCTCCGCATGAAGTACCGTCTCGACCTCTTCGACCATCCCACGCAGAACCTGGCCGACTATCCCAAGTTCGGTGGCGACGAGTTTGCACAGCTCGCCCTCGAAGGAGCTATAGAAAGCATGGTCCTTCTGAAGAACGAAGGTAACCTCCTCCCCCTCCTCCCCCCTGCCTCCTCCGCGATCTCCACCGCCTCCGCTCTCTCCGCCGCCTCTACCACCTCTGCTTCCTCCTCTCCCTCTGTTCCCTCTGCTCCCTCCGTTCCGTCTGTTGCGACTAAGTCGCAACTCAAAATCCTCCTCACCGGCCCCAACGCCAACCAGATGCGCTGCCTCAACGGAGGTTGGAGCTACACCTGGCAAGGCGACCGCACCGACGAGTTCGCCACCCAGTACAACACCATCTACGAGGCCTTCTGCAATGAGTTCGGCACTGACAACGTTCGCCTCTCCCAAGGCGTGACCTACAACGAGCAAGGCAAGTACTGGGAAGAGTTGGTGTGTGGCGGTTCTCCCGCCACATCTCCCGCCGCCTCCACATCCCCCACCCTCGCCTCCGACGGCATCACCGCCGCCGTCCGTGCCGCCCAGGGCGTGGATGTCATCGTTGCCTGCATCGGCGAGAATTCCTACACCGAGACCCCCGGCAACCTCACCGACCTCACCCTCTCCGAGAACCAGCGCAACCTCGTCAAGGCTCTCGCCAAGACCGGCAAGCCCATCATCCTCGTCCTCAACGAAGGCCGTCCGCGCATCCTTGCCGATATCGAGCCACTGGCCAAGGCCGTGGTACACATCATGATCCCCGGCAACTACGGAGGCGATGCACTCGCAGGACTCATCTCCGGACGCTACAACTTCTCCGGACGCCTTCCCTTCACCTACCCCAGCGAAATCAACTCCCTCACCAACTACGACTTCAAGAAGAGCGAGCAGTCAGCCACCATGGAAGGTGCCTACGACTACAACGCCCGCATCACCCAGCAATGGGGCTTCGGCCACGGCTTGAGCTACACCACCTTCGCATATAGCAACATGCAAGTCAGCGTGCTCGGTGCTGCTCCCGCCAAGAAGGAATCTGACGCCTCCCCCGCCAGACTGCACTTCACCCACACCGACACCCTCACCGTCAGCATCGACGTCACCAACCAAGGTGCCCGTGCCGGCAAGGAGAGCGTGTTGCTCTTCAGCAGCGACCTCGTAGCATCCTTGGTACCCGACGGACGCCGTCTGCGGGGCTTCGAGAAGATTGACCTGCAACCCGGCGAGACCAAGACCGTCAGCTTCCGACTCCCAGCCAGCGACCTCGCCTTCGTGGGCTATGATGGCCGATGGACCCTCGAAGAAGGTGACTTCCTCCTCTCCATTGGACTGCAGACCATCAGCATCACCTGCGACGACACCTACATCTGGGATTCTCCCAACCGATAGCAGAATCCCCCTTAGTTCTCCCGCCTGCACCGTACCCCGATGCAGGCGTTTTTTTATCCCCAAATGGTTATTCCTTACCAGCGCCAGCCGCCAGGACCGCCACCGCCAGGGCCACCACCCATGCCGTTGCCGCTGGTGTAGGACGAGAGGCTGACGGAGATGCCGCCGCTGACGGTGCCATTGGAAATGCCGAGCCCGCCGAAAAAGGTCGTACCGCCGCTGACGCTGACACCCGACATGAGGGTGGGCTGTGAGGCCGTGGAAACGACAAGTCCAGAACCGCCGCTCGACGGGGTCTGGAAGCTGAAAGAACTTGTGCCGTCAGTCAGCGTATACCACGTATTGGGAGACCACGATGAGGACTGATAGCATGACTGCGACAGACTGCTACCATTCTCCAACCCGCCCACGGCGACGATGGTGCCGCCCGTGACATAGAGCTTGTAACCGCCCTCCGTGTTGGCATCAATGGCCACCTCCGGCTGTCCAGAGCAGATAGCATAGACCGTACCGCCTTTGATATAGCAGTTGCCGTTGGCGTCCAGGCCGTCGTTGTTGCGGCCGTGGGCATAGACATAGCCGCCGCTGATGGTCATCGTGCTCTTGGAGTTGATGGCATCGTCGTAGGCATACGAGGCCATCTCGCCGCCCGTGATGTTCAGTTCCTTCTTCGTCTCGATGCCCTCGCCGTTGGTGCCGCTGGTGCGCACCCAGATACGGCCTCCGCCGACACTGATGTTGCCATCTGTCTTGATGCCTTTGGGCGACGAGGTGTCGTTATTGCTCCGGTACTGACTGCCCGTCGTGACCACATAGATGCTGCCGCCGTTGAAATGCGCATCCCCGTCAATATTGATGCCTTTTCCTCCCGAGCCGGAGCTCTTCAACCACAGTTCACCGCCATTGACAGTCAGCGTGGAGTCGGCCTTGATGCCTGCCGCGCCCTTTGCCTCGCCCTCTGTGCTGTCGTAGGTACCGTTGCCCGTGGTCAGTACCGTGGTGCGGCCACCGTTCACGATGATGTTGCTTTCGCAGTTGATGCCCTTCGCCGCGGCCGCCGTCACCTCTATGTTCAGGATGCCGCCGTTGACGAACACGCCGTCGTTGGCCTTGACGCCATGATTGGCGGTCGATTTCACGTAAATGTTGTTACCCGGGTTGAACACGATGTAATCCGCGCAGTGAATGCCGTTGTTCGAGTTGCCCGTCACGCTGAGTGTACCCGTGCCGTTGAAGAGCAACTTGCCTTTGCAGTAAAGCGCACCTTTATGTGATCCACCCGTGCCGTCGGCCAGTGTATTCGTAGTGCCGTCGGCCAGGATGACGAAGGCGCGTTTGCTACTAAGCAGGTTCAGAGCAGCCGAGTCGGGATTGGTGATGTTGGCGCCGTTGAGCTTTACGGCGTACTTCTTATCGCCCATGATGGTCAGCGAGCCGTTGGCCGTCGTGCCACTCACCACGTAGCACACGCCCTTTGTCTCGCCGTGGTTTGCCGTCACGTGACCACCGCTTGCCGACACCTCCACGCCGTTCCCTGTCTTCGTCACGGGGTTCGAGAGGTCTATCACCACCTCCATCGTGAACTTGCTGTCGTCCATCACGTCCTCCTCATCGGGGAAATACGCCTCTGTGCTCTCTGTCGGCTCCGTGCCCTCCGTGTTTATAACTACGTCAAATGTGGCAAGTTCACCCGTCGTGCCAGAACTGCCGTTATTCATATTGCCGCTGTTATTCCCCCCGTCGTTATAGAATTCCTCCATGGGGTCTTCTGACGAGCAGCACGTCATTGTCACTACCGATGCCATGAGCATCCCAAAAGCCAAATAGTTCTTCATACAGTTTGTCCTTAATTATTGTTTTGATGGTGCAAAGATAGCGGGAAAAGGCCAGTCCGCAAAAAATATTCAGCGAACTGGCCATTTCGTTCTGCAAAAAGGCGTTTAAACAGATAGACGGTGTTGCCTCGGCTTATTAAGAGGACATACTGTTACTCGCTCCAGTTGTCGTCCCAGACGTTGTAGTCACCACCTTGTTTCACGCGGGCATCGACATTGCTGCCTTCGCCGTTATAGATGATGGCGTCGCCATCGGTCAGGTTGGTACTTAGGCTGTGTACGCTCTGACAGATGAGGCTGCTATGCTGCAACTTCACCACCCGCATGGTGGGTTTCAAATAATCTCTTTTCATGATTCTATGATTCTTTTCAATATTTAGCTTCGCTGACTTTTGTCACGACTCGGCCATTTCAAGCAAGCTTGATGGCGCTCGCTGCTCCAAAAGTTCGATCTTTCAATTTATCACGACCTTGAGCTTCGCTCGAGCTTGCTCCCGTTCGGGAGTGCCCGAGCGAGCTCGGCAGTCCTCTCACTTAATCGCAACCTTCTTACCTTTATATATATACACGCCCGCGCGCGATGGTTTGCCATTCAGCTTGCGACCGTCCAGTGAGTACCAGTAATCACTCCCCTCGCCATCCGGAGAGGGGTCGGGGGTGAGGCCGATTCCCGTCGTCAGCTCGGAGCTGTCGCCGAAATTCAGGTTGAAAGCCTTGACATTCACATCGTCTGCGATTTGGAAGTAGGCACGCTGGGCACCGATGGTAGCACCGGGCTGGGGCCAGTAGAGCGTGTTGTTTGCGCCGAGGAAGAGGATGCGCTTGTTATCGTCGGCAAACGTCTGGCTGTTGTAGCTGCCCTTGAACCATCCGCCGGGGAACTCTACATCATGCACCCCATTTTCGATGGTCACATCGAAGAATGAGGGATTTGAGATATCTGAGGCTCTGGCCCATTTGATGAGATACGGCGTTCCGGCCTCAATCTCATTGACCTCGTTAAAGAAGAGGTCGAGCGTGCCAGTGGATGCATCAAAGCCTGTCTGATGGTCGCCATTCTCATTGTCGATTGCCCATTGCCCATTATTCGAAATCCATTTATGTTCGACATCCAGCGCCAGCACGGTAGCACCTTCGAGCGGGGTGCCGGTGAAACTGTTGACATCGAAGGGCAGGCACAGTGTGTTCCAATGGTCATCGCGGTAAAGCGTGCGGTCGCTGAGCGTCACGTTGGCAACCATGCCATCCCACTGCTTTAAGAGTTCTACATTCTTGGTAGCTGCCTCGTTGTCTTTGTTCAGCAGGGCCAAGGTGTTCTTGGAAGTGGCAAAGACGAACGGATTGCTCCAATTACCACCATTATTATTTACAGCCTGTACTTGCACCTCGTAGCGTGGGGTGGCGGTAAGTCCCGTCAAGCTATAGCTGTTTGCGGTCAGATTGCTCACCATTGTCCAGTCACCGGCAGGTTCTACGATGGTCGCATCGTCCACATACAGGCATGAGCCTTCGGTACCGCCAAAGTGTATGATAGCTAACCATCCATTGCCGGAAAGATCACCGACGTTGATGGTGTACTTCGTCGGGGTGGTAGTGGCTTCAACATCTCTTTTGATATAAGTGAAGGTGTGGGAATCCTTGGAATACAAGACAGAGAAACTCTCTGCTGTCTCACCACTCTTCCAAGCATAAAAAGAGAATATACCGCCAAAGGTTATCTGTGGGGACACTAACCATTGATTACTTCCGTTTTTCTCAAACTTCACACATGGCGAACCGCTGATGCCATTGGTGTCATCCTTTGAAGAACGGGTTAACCCCCATCCATTTCCCGAGCCGTTAAAGTCTTCCGTTATAAAAGCAACAGGCATGCTGCGTAGGTTCCATTTCGTGGCTTCGCCAACATTCGTCCAGCTGATGGTGGCCGACTCTGAGTCAACATTTGATGCCGTAACGCTGGTGGGCGTCTGATTCTTCACGTTAAGCGAAGCGGAGCAGCTGGATGTTGCAGTGGTTGTTGTGCCTGTATAATACGATGCCTTCACGGTGTATGACTTGGCTGCTGTCGGGGTGACGGTGATGACGCAGTTCTGAGTTCCTTCGGCTGGAATTTCAAACATCTTTCCGCCTCGTAGTCCAGAGAGGTATATCTCGCCGTCGTAGACATTCGTTGTGCTGTTGTTGGTCACGTTGATGGTCACGTCAACACTCTCGCCCAAGGCGATGGTGCTGTGCGACAGAGTGACGCTGTTAATGGTGAGGTCGATAGGCACGGTTGTGGGCACGTCAAGCACAGTGCCTATATCACCGGTCTTTTGGATACCGATGACGGCCTCCTGGCCTAAGGTGAATGCGCTGGACGAAGGGCTGCCGCCGATGCCCTGCTCGTCGGGGTTGAGCACCGACAGGACGAAATAGCCATCGCTCATGCCGCCCCAGCCCCAGTTGATGTGGAACAGGTCACCATTGTCGTACATATAGCCGTCGCATACAAACTCATGACCGACGTCCGTTCCCTGTCCACCATAGACTACAGGACGGCCCTGGTGCAGTTCGTTGTATATCAGGTCGATCCAGTTGTCGTATGTGTAGCAGCTGCGATTGACAAACTGCGTGGTCTCTGCATAGCCGAAGAAAGTCTTGAGGGCAGTGGCCACGTCCTTAGTATAGGCTCCCGACTCCTGGCCGTAGTTCATTTGCACTGCACAGCCACAAATGAGCATCATGTTGGCTACGGCATCTTTCGCCTCAGAAGTACTATTCCCATTATATACAGCTGTCATGGCGCTCCAGTTGATGGAAGTTCCTGTAGGAATGGCTGACAAGGTGTGGTTTTTGTTACGGGTCGTATAACCGGGTATCTCGGCAGTCGTTGTGGTAGTTGTGTTATTGTGGGTTACCATCTCCGTATAATACATCACCTGAGCATAGGCCGTTGCCACACAACCCGTTGCACAACGCTTACCTGTTTCATATTCAGGACACAGGTTATTATACGGTGCGTTCTGGTTCCACTGCGTCGTGATGAGCGGACCGACATCGGCCTTGGCCGTCCTATTGGTCCTACGAGTCCCATTGGTCCCATTAGCCCCATCATTCTCATTCCTCTGCAGCCAGGCTATCTGGTCTGCATAGCCTTCGAGCCACGCCCGCATGTTATCGGGCAGGTCGTTGATGTCGATGTTGCCGCTCTGGCCGAAGCCGAGGATGGGCACGGTCTGGTCGTCGTTGCTCACGATGACGAAGCCGCCGTCATTACTCACGTTGAACACATAGAGGCCGCTCACCTGTCCCGCCTCCTTGACGGTAGGCGTCGATTTCCTGAGGTTGTGGCTCGCCACGAACTGCTGCGCCAGTTCCAGCGCCTGTTTCCCAGTCAGTTCGTCGGCCCAGGCGCCCGTCAGGCCGAAGGCCATCAGCGCCAATACAAATAATAGTCTTTTTCTCATAAAGTAATGTTCATTATGATATAAGTAGGTATTCAAAAATAGTTTTAATTAGGACACAGAGACACGGAGAGATATTTATATTTTTCATTTTTCATTCTTTAATTTTCCATTTCTCTGGTCCTCGAACCAGAATTTAATTGCTCCAGTCGTCGTCCCAGACGTTGTAGTCACCACCTTGTTTCACGCGGGCATCGACACTGCTGCCTTCGCCGTTATAGATGATGGCGTCGCCATCGGTCAGGTTGGTACTTACGCTGTGTACGCTGTTCTGCAGCAGACAAGCCTTGCTTCTCAATGCCACCACGGTCATCGTGGGCTGTTGATAAACTTTCTTTTTCATTCGAAAATATTTATTGCGAAACACCCTCTTGAGGGCATCTCAAGTTAATAATTCTGCATGTATGACAAAACAAAGGAATACAGGTGGCAGTTTGCCATCTGCGGCTGCTTGATGTGGGCTGGTTTAAGTT
>JAFXTO010000007.1 GCA_017535725.1 Bacteroidaceae bacterium | reverse complement strand
CGTCAGTCCGGAAGAAGCGCCCCACGCATTGGGCCGTCACTGGGTAGGTGTCCAACCATTTTTTTTAAGAAATCCGCGAATTCCACGGAGTAGTTGGTTCCCTCTGCCACCAGCGGCAGGCTCTCAAGGATGACATTGCGCCGGTTCTGGTCAAGCCAGCGGCGACGCCTCACATGCAGCAACACCTTGTGCTCACGCTGGGGGAAGTCGTTGAGCAGACGAGGCTCTGTAAAGCCGTTGGGCTGGAGGTCGTGCCACGTCACATCTCGCAGGTCACGTTCGTCAAGGTAGATGTGCAGGATGCGGATCACTGTGCCTGTCTCGTCCTTCTCGTCAGTAACTTCTTCTTCTATCTTTGTGATCTCGAAGTAATCAAGCGTGCCCTGGGGAAGCATGTAGCGGACTAATGTCTCGTAGTCGAATGAGGAATGTTTCTTTGCCATGGTGCAAAGGTAACACTTTGCCTCGACAGGCGTTCCGTTGTGCTAAGATTTTTTGGTTAGGCGATGAGGGATATGTGTGGGCTATCCACGGAAAATCCCACCTGCGCCGAAATGAGGGGTGATTTTTACTGAGTAACTAAGAATATATGACATGTATTAAAGTCTATCTCCCAGTTTCCGCCCTCAACGGATTCCCACTTGTATTTTTCTGCCATTTGATTCCACCAACGTTGGAACCTAACTCCTGTTTCACCGAGGTCTTTTACCAGTTTTTCATACAACTCGGCATTGTCTGCGGTCAGGATCTTTGCCAATTCATTCAGTCCGTTGCGACGTTCGAAAAGAGTCTGTATTTCTGTGCGCTCTTCGGGCGTTACCTGCCCTATAAGTTTCTTTGTCATTTCCAATCGTCTCTTTTGTCAAATGGGTCTAAATAATCTATTTCATTTATATCCTCCTGCATTGAAAGTGAGGTGCCATGCTTACGGATGTTTTGCAACAACTCTCGGCTTGCATTACGCTCTAAATGTGCCAATACGCATTGTTCATGTGAAGGTGTGTTCACTTCGAGTGTTGTTTTTCGATTGAGCCAGATGCAGCGTTTGCATTGGTAGGCGTCGCAATGACGGCAAATCGGTGCATGGTCAAGTCTATAAAGCTGTTTATTCTTGATGTCAAGTCCATTCTCCAAGTCTCCGATACAGTCTGCTTCATCGTCATAATAAAAGCCTGGGCATACATACAACTTTCCGTTGGGAGCCAGTGTAATCGTTGTTTCACCTGCACCGCAGTTGTTCATTTCCTTGAGCATCATGCGGTCAGTAAGAATGTTTAGCTGAGGAGAGAGGCCGTCTATATATGCACGTTCAACCTGTTCACCGAGGGCATTAAGGATTCCTTTGTATTCTTCGAAGTCGTCATTGTTAAAAGAGTCCACTTTTTTGATTATGATGTTGATCCTTTTTGCCTGTGTAATAATGCCATTGAGTAACTGGTACTTTTGAAATAAATCTTCTTTTGTGGTTCTTACCACTATAGGAACATTGGCATTGGCCTTTGAGAAATCCCAGTTCTCAACTACGCAAACATCGGAATCTTCGCCATCCCTTTTAATATTGAAATGGTCAATAGTTTCGATGACACTATAGTATTCTTTCGGCAAAGTGTTGTCAGGGAAAACATACTGAATCATCAAATTCTCCATCATGGCAAAACGAATTCCAGCCCTTAGCGTATCTATGCTCATAAGCCGTTGTTCCTTTTCTGCCTCATAATGACAAAAAGAGACGGCGCTGTCATCCAATAAAATGTTCAGATACTGCAACATCTTCTTAGCAAACAATAGGTTTCACTTTGCGTCTGTTCTTTTCAAAATCATCACGCGTTCCTTGGAGTTCAAGTTTACGATATAGCTTGTTCCAAAAGTAATTATTGGCACGGACGCGAGCTTTGTGCATCTTGCAGATTGCTACAGAGCGTTGATAAATCGTGTTGGTATCTGCGGCATCATAATTTTCGCCCTGGCACCAGGCACAACCGCCAGCCACTTCGCAGTCTATACATTCTTGCCGTGATTGGGTCGTGCGGTTAAGTGTTAAGAAAGGACGCAACTTATTTTGGTCTATCCCATCTTTAACATTTCCAATAACTATTGGCTTTTTCGAGCGAAGAGAATAGGCTGCAAAACGTAGACATGGATAAAAAAATCCTGATGCATCAACTGCAAGCATCATTCCTGCTCCACACCAGTTCCCGTTGTCTTTTAGGGGCTTTCCTATATCCTCAGAATAGAAAGAGCAACTAAAGTCTTTGTAAAGGTCGTTGTCAATTATTTCGTCAGCCAACTCGACAAGTTGCTTTTCGAAATTCTTGTCATCTCCCTCTTTCCAGACATCCTCAAAAACACAATTGATATGAATTTCATGAATTCCCAAATCATAGAGATGTAATACGCTTTCCTTGATATATGGGATGTCATCACTACTAATAGTAACTTTCGTCCCTTCTTTAGGAAATTGCTTTTGCCATAAGGGTATGTTTTTAACGACATCGTCATACGACCCCTTACCATTCCTGTATATTCTGTTTAGATTATGTTTCAGCTTGGTTCCATCTATGGTTATACCAATACTTAGGTGGGAATGGTTTTCTTCTATGAATTTTTGGATCCTGCTTTCGTGATAATTGAGGCCATTGGTAGAGAAATTAAATCTGTAATTGTTGAACCATTTGTGATTTCTCCTATACATTTCAAGTTTGGCGTAATTACATATTTTCTCGATGAGGTCTATTTCCAAAAAAGGCTCTCCTCCAATAAAATCCCATATAACACCATCCTCTTGGAAGTTACGCTTCTCGTCTAAAAGATAGTCTATCGCTTGCTTTGCTATCTCGAAGGACATTCGCTCTTTCGAATTCTTTCCAACTAAATAGCAATATTTGCAAGCTAATTGACAATCTTTAGTTACAATGAAAGTAATACTTTTGTAACGAATAGGATTATCAGATTTCATGTTCTATAATTTGCTACCAAAAGCTCAGCCACCCATATATAGCCTAAAACCGTTGTTTTACAACTGACCCATATTGAGTCTAGAGCATGTTGTTTGACAAGTGTTGGTACACCCACTTGTGCAACTGGCATCGCAAGAATTCCTACACCCTGTTACACAACTATCAGAACAACTGACAACGCAGTCGCCGCTGCATTCATCTTTTTTACAGGAAGACAACAGAGTCGGTTCCAGAATTGTCAATCCAAGAATAGGCAGTACTCCTTTGGCTGCGCTCTTGAAAAACTCCCTTCGCGAAAGGAGCTCTTCGTTCTTTTCGTTTTCCTTCATAACTTTAAGAAGTCTTTGTGCCTCCTAACTCCCCAATTCAGCGTTAATACTAAGTTAAATATTTGGAAATAAAAAAGACGTGGGAGCTTGTTCCTCCGCGCCTATTCAAGTGTTCATTTCTAAGTTGCGAAGTTTGAACACGTAGACAAGTTGCGTTCAGAAAACGTCCTTTCCCTTCGGCTGTCCTTACAAATGGTGTTCTCAACCTCTGGATTCCATCGATGTTTGTTTTGACCCGCCCTGCCCTCACAGTCATCAGCCTTTGCTGGCTTCAGAAAGCTTTGGACTGGCTTTGTCGCTGCAAAAATACGTTTTTTCCTTCTATTTACCTTATAGATTTCCAAAAATCTTCTAAAGAAGATAAAGATTTAGCCGTTTTTGCGAAATAATAGGAAGAAATGGCGAGAAACGGCAAACGTTTAATACTTCCAATAAGATTTGATAGGGCACCTCCGCTGAGGTTTCCCACGGCTCGCATCGGAGCCGCTTCGTGCCCTTTCGGGCACAAAGATAGACATAATTTTCGAAATTATAAGCCAGTCGAGATAAAAATGTTCTCTATTTATAGAGGAAAGATGGTGATTATTTTGCATTGCGCTGCAAAAAGGCGGGAAAAAATAGGATGGATGGGAGAAAAACAGAATGTTTTTCAGGGCACTATCAGGAATAGCCGCACGTTTATCTTCGTGCTTGAAGCTCGAAATGGGCCTGTTTTAGTCTGTTTGTATTATTTTTATGGTGTTTTTGTTTATCAATTCAAAGGGAATATGTACTTTTGCAGCACAAAACAAAAGAATCTGAAGTTATGACAGCATTAGCAAGACGTATCGCTGAGACTCCAATGGCACCATATACCAGTTTGTTAGAGGGTTTGAGCTCCGAGGAGAAGAAGATTGTTATTTTCTTTTTGACAGAGTCTTTGGCAAAGACAAAGGAAACGCCTGGAGAACGAATGCTTTCCAAAGAAGAGCGCAAGCGCGGACTTATGTCACTTGCCGGCAGTTGGAAGGATGACCCAGATGCAGACCGAATGGAAGCTGCCATTAAGGATGGTCGTAAAAATGAATTTATGCTTGACATTAATCTGGATGACTGACGGAGGAGTATATTTTGGACACCTGCACTTGGATTGAGTATTTCCGCGAACGCTATGGAGTCAAAGAACGTGTGGATGCAATGGATGTTGATCAAATCTTTGCCTCCGAGATTTCGCTTGCAGAATTGACATACGGTGCGCTGAATAGTGGTAACTATGAGAGACAACATCAAGCACTTCAGCCTAATGCCTGGGGTGAAGTACGAAAACTAGATTGAAAGAGATAAGATTTGACTCAGGCATCTTCGCCAAGGTTCTCAATGACCCATAAATAGCACTCTTCATGCCCTTATCGGGCATGAAGATAGCGATTATTTTGCATTGAACTGCAAAAAGGAGGGAAAAAATAGGAGGGAGGGTAGGAAAACGAAATGTTTTCAGGAAGGGTCTGCAGGGCTCAGGCAAGGATGGCATCGGCCAAGGCTTCGAGCTGAGGGAGGTCGGTGTCCTTGAGACGTCCGCGTAGGGTGACTACGGGTTCCACGATTTCCAGCTGCTTCATGCCTTCGAGCAGGTGGCGCATGGTCTTGGCGGCGGAAGGAGCCCACGACCCGTTCTCCACGAGTGCGACTCGACGTTGCTGGTAGGCCTTGAGTTCAAGGTGGTGGAGGAAATCGTACATGGGCGGGAAGACGCTGGCATCGTAACTGGAGGCCATGCAAATCATCTTGCCGTAGCGGAAGGCGTCCTCGATGGCTTCGCCGAGGTCGTCGCGGCAGAGGTCGCTGATGGCAACCTTCGGGCACCCCTTCTGTTTGAGAATGTCCATGAGTCGGAGAGCGGCGTCAGCGGTGTTGCCATGAATGCTGGCGTGGGCGATGAAGACACCGTCGGTCTCTACGCCGTAGGACGACCAGATGCCGTAGAGACGCAGGGCCTCGGCCAACTGCTCGCTGGAGAGGACTGGGCCGTGGAGGGGCAGAATCTGCTGGATGTCCAAGGCTGCAGCTTTCTTAAGGAGTGTGGCGACGGGGCCGCCATACTTGCCGACGATATTAAAATAGTAGCGCCGTGCCTCGCAGGCCCAATCGTCCGCGTCGGCATCATAGACGCCAAACTTGCCGAAGCCGTCGGCGGAGAAGAGCACGCAGTCGGCATCGTCGTAGCTGACCATGACTTCGGGCCAGTGGACCATAGGCGCCATGATGAAGCGCAGGGTGTGGCGACCGAGGGAGAGGGTGTCACCCTCCTTGACGGTGAGCACACGGTCCTGGAGAAGGTCGGCATCGAAGTACTGGGGCATCATCTGCAGGGCTTTGGCGGAGCAGACAATCTGCAAGGCGGGGTACTGGGCACAGACGTCGGCGATACCGCTGGCGTGGTCGGGTTCCAGATGATGAACGATGAGGTAGTCGGGCTGGCGACCAGCGAGAACCTCGGAGAGGTTGTCCTTCCAGGAAGCGAGGGTACGACTATCGCTGGTGTCGAGGACGGCTATTTTATCGTCGAGGATGACGTATGAGTTATAGCACATGCCATCGGGCGTGGCGTACTGGCTTTCGAAGAGATTCTGTGTGGGGTCGTCGACACCGATGTAACGGATATCAGCAGTAATGTTTTTGGTCATAATGAGGAGCGTTTTTTTCTTTTTGCGGCGCAAAGATAGGTATTTTCTGTGGAGGAAACGAAAAATGTCCTCCTTTTGTGGACTCCTGCGGAGTATTTTTTATAACTTTGCCACCAAATTGACACGTTCTCCCACAAGAAATGATTATGAAGTACCTCAAATTCTGCCATACGGACCACTTTTTCAGTTCCATGGGTCGCCTGTTCGCCACCTTGCTGATTGCCGGGCTCTGCACCAGCACCCGTGCACAGTCGGAACCCACCTCCAACACCTATCCTTCCACCCGTACCCCCACGATGGGATGGAGCTCATGGAACACCTTCGCGCTCAACATCAGCGAGAGCCTCATCAAGGAGCAAGCCGACGCCATGGTGCGGACGGGCTTGTCCAAAGCCGGATACACCTATATTAATATTGACGACGGTTTCTGGAATGGACGCGGTGCCGACGGCAAGCTGATTCTCAACACCAGGCTCTTTCCCCGTGGCATGAAATACCTGACGGACTACATCCACAAGAAAGGACTCATGGCAGGTATCTATTCCGACGCCGGCGACAACACCTGTGGCTCTGGAAACATGCAGGCCTACGGTCTCGGAGTAGGCTTCTACGGCCATGAAGAAGAGGACTGTCAGCTGTACTTCAACGAATGGAATTTTGACTTCATCAAGGTGGACTACTGCGGCGGCATCCACCTGAACCTCAACGACAGCCTACAATACACCCGCATCTCCAAGGCCATACAAAAGAGCGCTCTGGAAATGGACAAGCCCATCGTCTTCAATATCTGCAGATGGGCCTATCCGGGGACGTGGGTGGACGGCATCTGCGACTCGTGGCGAACGACGGGGGACATCTACTGTGCGTGGGAGTCCGTGAAGAGCATCATCAAGGAGAACCTCTACATCCAATCCTACACCAGCCGCGGCCACTACAACGACATGGATATGCTCGAAATCGGGCGCTCGCTGAGCCGCGACGAGGAAATCACACACATGGCCTACTGGTGCATCTGCAGCTCTCCGCTGCTCATCGGTTGTGACCTGAGGAACATTCCGGCCGCATCGCTGAAGCTGCTGAAGAACCAAGACCTGATAGCCATGAACCAGGACTCGCTGGGACTGGGTGCCCCCGTGGTGGCCAAGAAAGGAGAAGTCTATACGGTAGCCAAGGACGTGGAACAGCTTCACGGCCCCAAGCGCGCCGTGGTCATCATGAACCTGAGCGACAAGGAGGCCACGACGAAATTCCAACTCTCCTCCATCGAGATGACCGACTCGGCCACGATGTACAACTGCCTGACAGGCGAGGAGACCACCATCGGCGAGAGTACCTCCATCACTATTCCAGCCCATGGCTCCGCCGCCTACTTTGTCACGGGAAAGCGCGTGGAGCGCACCTGCTATCAGGCCGAGGAAGCGTGGATGCCCCAGTATCAGGAGATTTCGGGGCGCCCCTCCGCACGCTATGAGTCCGGCGACAACGCGGACTGCGGAGGCTATGCAGGATGGATAGGCAACGACCCCGGAAACTACATGGTATGGCGTGACATCTATAGTTTCGAGGGGGGCAAATACCGCCTCTCCATCTACTATGCTAGCGGCGAGAGCAGAAACCTGGATGTCTACGTAAACGATGAACCCGTACGCTCGCTTAGGAATCTCAAGACCGGAACCTGGGCAGACGGGTGGGCTTCTGCCACCGTCTCTATCACCCTGCAACCCGGGCAGAACACCATCCGATTGGGCAACGACCTGTCCTTCGCACCCAATATTGACTACATCCAGCTGCGCCGGACGGGCGACCTCGATGGGGTGGAAGCCCCTTCTGCCACCACGAAACCCAACGCGCTCTACAACCTTCAGGGCCAGCGAGTGAACCAGCCGAAGCGGGGCATCTATGTCAACTCACAGGGCAAGAAACTGCTGTTCCGATAGAAGAATAAGAAGCGACTGTTCCGAGCCAATATTATAAATAGGAACGCGCGCGCAAAGCTAAATAGGTCAAAGAATCCGCCATGAGGACGCAGAAATAGCATTTTTCTGTGCCCTCATGTCCTTGTTTTAAGGATTATATCACTACTTTTGCAGCGAAAAAGCAAGAGATAGTATTCATCAAAAGTCATTTGACAATGTTCAACCCGTGCAGCGCGAGCTGTATACGAGGGTGTTTATTTTTAACAATACATGGCAGAACAATTAGAAATCAAAGAGCTGGAGCAAGTGGTGGTCCGCTTCTCTGGTGACAGCGGCGATGGCATGCAGCTCGCCGGCAACATCTTTTCCACGATCAGTGCCACCGTGGGCAACAGTATCTCTACCTTCCCCGACTACCCCGCCGATATCCGTGCCCCGCAAGGCTCGCTGACGGGTGTCAGCGGCTTCCAGGTTCACATCGGCGCCAGCAAGGTATTTACTCCCGGTGACCTCTGCGACGTGCTCGTGGCCATGAATGCAGCCGCCTTCAAGACGCAGTTACGCTACGCCAAGCCCACTGCGACCATCATCATCGACACGGACTCCTTCGGTCCCAAGGACCTGGAGAAAGCGGAATTCAAGACGCAGGACTATATCGCAGAAATGGGCGTGGACCCCGACCGCGTCATCGCCTGCCCGCTGACCACGATGGTAAAGGATGCACTGGCCGATAGTGGCATGGATATGAAGGGTATGCTCAAATGTCGCAATATGTTTGCGCTGGGACTCGTCTGCTGGCTCTTCAGCCGCGACCTCGACGTGGCCTTCAACTTCTTGCGCGAGAAGTTTGCCAAGAAGCCTGCTATCGCAGAGGCAAATATCAAGGTTATCCAAGCAGGCTACGACTACGGACACAACACGCATTCGTCGGCTATGAACGTCTATCGTATCGAGACACGTCAGAAGCAGCCCGGCCGATACATGGATATAACAGGTAACAAGGCCACCGCCTACGGCTTCATCGCCGCTGCCGAGAAGGCAGGTTTGCAGCTGTATTTAGGCAGTTACCCCATCACTCCGGCTACGGATGTACTCCATGAGTTGTCGAAGCACAAGTCGCTGGGTGTAAAGACCGTACAGTGCGAGGATGAGATTGCAGGCTGTTCGTCGGCCGTCGGTGCATCGTTTGCTGGTGCCCTGGCCGTGACCTCCACCTCGGGCCCCGGTATCTGCCTCAAGAGCGAGGCCATGAACCTGGCCGTCATCATGGAACTGCCCCTCGTGGTCCTCGACGTACAACGCGGCGGTCCTGCCACGGGTCTGCCTACGAAGTCCGAACAGACAGACCTCCTGCAAGTGCTCTTCGGTCGTAACGGAGAGAGTCCGATGCCCGTAATGGCTGCCCTCTCGCCCACCGACTGTTTCAAGGCCGCCTACGATGCCTCGAAGATGGCCCTTGAGCACATGACCCCTGTGGTGCTACTCACGGATGCCTTCATCGCCAACGGTTCCGGAGCCTTCAAGTTGCCGGAACTCGACAAGATGCCCGCTATCAATCCGCCCTACGTTCCCGAAGAGCTGCGCGGCACCTGGACACCTTACATGCGTGACCCCGAGACAGGAAGCCGCTACTGGGCTGTCCCCGGACGCGAGGGATTCGAGCACATCCTCGGAGGACTGGAAAAGGACAACCGTACTGGAGCAATCTCCACCAATCCTGAGAACCACGACCTCATGACACGCCTGCGTGCAGAGAAGGTGGCTCGCATCCAAGTGCCCGACCTCGAAGTAGAGGGCGACGTCGATGATGCAGACCTCCTCATCGTGGGCTTCGGTAGCACCTATGGACACCTGCATGCAGCAATGGACGAGCTGCGCGCTGCCGGTCACAAGGTGGCTCTTGCACAATTCCGATACCTCAACCCGCTGCCCGCAAATACCGCAGAAGTACTGAAGCGCTACCCGCAGGTCGTCGTGGCCGAACAGAACATGGGTCAGCTCGCCGCATACCTCCGCATGAAGGTTGACAACTTCACGCCAGCACAGTTCAACCAAGTCAAAGGCCAGCCCTTCGTGGTCAGCGAACTCACCTCCTACTTTACGCAGTTACTACAACAGAAAGGTTAAAAGAAAGAATATGTTTACAGCACAAGATTATAAGAAAGGGCAACCACGATGGTGTCCGGGTTGCGGAGATCATTTCTTCTTAGCATCATTGCACAAGGCACTGGCAGAAATCGGCGTAGCCCCCAAGGACATCGCCGTCATCAGCGGCATCGGCTGCAGCAGCCGCCTGCCCCATTACATGGCCACCTACGGCATGAACACCATCCACGGCCGCGCGGCCGCTATTGCCACCGGTGCCAAGGTTACCAACCCCCGCCTTGACGTATGGCAAATCAGTGGTGACGGCGATGGCCTCGCTATCGGCGGCAACCACTTCATCCACGCCAACCGCCGTAATATCGACCTCAACATGATTCTGTTGAACAACCGCATCTACGGTCTGACCAAGGGACAGTATTCCCCCACCTCACCTCGCGGTTTCGTTTCGAAATCCAGCCCCTACGGCACCGTGGAAGACCCCTTCCGTCCTGCAGAGCTCTGCTTTGGTGCCCGCGGACACTTCTTTGCACGTGCCGTGGCCACTGATGCCCCCGGTACCATCGAAGTCCTGAAGGCTGCACACGCCCATAAGGGAGCCAGCGTTACGGAAATCCTGCAGAACTGTGTCATCTTCAATAATGGCACCCACGACGGGGTCTACGACAAGGTCGGTCGCGCCAAGAATGCCATCTATGTACGCCACGGCGAGAAACTCGTCTTCGGCGAGAACAATGAGTTCGGTCTCGTACAGCAGGGCTTCGGCCTGAAGGTTGTGGAGATTGGCAAGGATGGCTATACCTTGGATGACATCCTCGTCCACGACGCACACTGCGAGGATAACACGCTGCAGCTGAAGCTCGCCCTGATGGGCAACGGCGACGGATTCCCCATCGCACTCGGTGTCATCCGCGATGTGGAAGCACCCACCTACGAAGCTGCCGTGGAGGCACAGATTGCAGAGGTCAAGGCTGCCAAGAAGTACCACAACTTCGCAGAGCTCTTGGAGACCAATGATATCTGGGAAGTGAAATAGAGCCGCAGGACAACAAACGATTCAACCTGCAAGGCTCGTGAACATCACGAGAAAACCTCGCTACCGAGCAAAAAGGGTAGCGAGGTTTTCGTGTAATTGAACGTTGAGTGCAGCGGAAGTAGTGCCGCGAAGACACGCAGCGGTGTCGTACAACAGAGTGATGGGATGTCGCTCCTCGTCGGTCTCCAAGAACAAGCGTTCAGCAGGACACAAGCGCAGGCTCTCTGCCTGATGACGGAAACCGAAACTGACAAAGAAACCATGCGACAGGAGCTGACGGAGTTGCTGGGGCTTACCCCGGAAGCCATGGAATATCCATGGCTGAACGGTGCCACGCTTCAGACGAAGGACATCATCGAGCGCATGCACACAATGCAGTACCAGGGGCAGCCGATGGGTCTCGCTCAACAGGATTTGTGCCTCGAAGGCTGCAAGCTGAAGGTCGTAGGGAGTGGTACAGATGCGGTCGAGGCCGCACTCGCCAATAAAGAGCGGGGAACGGGAAACGGGAGCCGCAACCTCGGAACGACGACCTGCCGCAAGAGCCTGCTCTATATCTCTCTCCACCTGCGCGAGCTGCGCCGCCAAGCTATCACCAATGAACCATGGGTGAACGCCAAAGGAAGGAACGGTCTCCTCGTTCTCACCGAGAGGCGTATGGGTATGAATATTCAGGAAGGGAGACATGACAACTCAGCAGGCGAAGAGGTTCAATGGCGGTATTGAGGATGCCCAGGTTCACGGAAGAAACTGAAATGGTCGGGTACAGGGTCATAGCCATGACCTCCCCAAGGATGACAGCTAAGCAGACGGAGAGTGGCAAGATACAAACCCCGCAGCACTCCATGCTTCTGTATCGCTTCCACGGCGTACTGGGAACAAGTGGGGGTGTAGCGGCACGACGGAGGCGTCAGCGGAGAGATAAAACGCTGATAGAAACGGATGGGGAGGATGAAGAGGCGACGAAGCATTGTTATTCAGTCAGCTGTTCACGAATACGGTGGAGAAGATTCTTCAATTTGCGATGAACGAGGCCCGATGATTGAGTCTCATCAGCAAGCCAGACGAAAGCGATATGCAGAGGAGGGATAGTGGCTGCCACATCTGTGGCAGGCAAGTCAGCGGTAGTCAAGTCGGCGGGAACCTGATTGGCGGCAGTTCTCCAAAGGATTTCTCGGTTCAACCGCCATGCCTCGCGCACCTGCCGCTTGGCACGATTGCGATCCACAGCGTGCTTGAAGTGTCGTTTGGAAACAGAGACGAGCACTTGTGTGGAATCAGCTGGGCTATAAATCACACGGAGCGGAAAAGCCGTCAGTGAACGGTTTCCGCCCGTGAAGAGGGTCTCGATAGCCTTACGGCTACAGAGGCGATCAGCTTTTGGAAAGGAATGAACGGGGTTCATTGCCTTGATGAAGTTTGTTACTTCTTGTTAACTTCTGCGATATAAGCATTCAGAGCACCTGTGATGCTCGGATACTGAGCCGTGGGAGCCTCCAAGTCCAGGCGAAGACCTGCATCGCGGATGGCCTTGGCTGTTGTCGGGCCAAAGCTGGCAATGGCCATGTTGCCCTGCTCGAAGTTCGGGAAATTATGCAGCAAGCTCTGCACACCGCTGGGACTGAAGAAGACCAACATGTCAAAGTCAAAAGGCTCGTCGCCCACGAAGTCATTGGGAACGGTGCGGTACATGACCCCCTCGGTGTGCTTCAGCTTCTTCTCGTCCATGGCGCGAGCTATCTCATCGCTGTGGACGTCAGAGAGAGGTACGAAATAGCGTTCCGACTTGTGCTTTGCCATCGTAGGAAGAAGATCTGCGAACTTACCGGTACTGCCGTAGAAAATCTTGCGCTTGCGGTACTGGACATATTTCTGTATGTACAATGCCACCTGCTCAGTGATGCAAAAATACTTCATGTCGTCGGGAACAGCAAATCGCAACTCCTTCGCGAGTTCAAAGAAGTGGTCTATGGCGTGGCGGGACGTGAAAACGATAGCCGTAAATTCGGACAGCAAAATTTTCTGCTGACGGAATTCCCTCGCAGTAAGTCCCTCGACTTTAATGAATGGCCGGAAAACAATCTCTACGTGATGTCGTTCTGCGATGTCGAAGTAAGGAGATTTTTCGGAAGAGGGCTTCGGCTGTGAGACCAGAATCTTCTTAATCATCAATTCTTCTTATAAATTGGTTGTCATATAGTTTGTCAAACGGCCCAGTACCGTCCACAAGACGAGAAGGGGTACCGCTTCGAGGGCGCAAAAATACACAAAAAGATGCAAAAGACCATGAATTTTAGCGAAAAAATAAGTATAGTCCTTGATTAATACTAAAATTTTGACAAAAACAAGCACAAAAAGGAACACGTAGATGACATATTCAGCTGTCATTTCGGAGAAAATGGCGATGAGTG
The DNA here is from genome assembly GCA_017535725.1 of Bacteroidaceae bacterium. GTDB lineage: Bacteria > Bacteroidota > Bacteroidia > Bacteroidales > Bacteroidaceae > Physcousia. The sequence continues at coordinate 28,853 of JAFXTO010000007.1, read as the reverse complement.
CTACCGGCAACAGAAGGATACATTCGAGGTTAAACAGAAAATCGTAGTCATGTTGCCAAAGAAGCCGTTTTGACCGCGGGAAAAAGATGGTGTTGATAAGCCGTACGATGAGTTGCTTCAGCACAAAGAAGAGAAAACATACGGAAAAGTATAGCCCCAACCAATGCCAAACGGTCAGACGAACCATCCACAAAGCCCAGTGGCGGTCGGCATATATGTAATAGAGCATCCCCAGCAGCAGGCAACACATCATGGTGAGCAACACATCTGTGAACCATATTCCAGGGAAGCGATTGTCATCCTTTTCGGGCGAAGCGGCCTGCGCTCTTGTCAATGGAGGATACAGGAAATTACTCATCTGTTCAACGGCAGAGCGTCTACGAAACAACACGACAAATACCAGCAGCATGAAGCTACCAAGCAGGAGGCATACCACCCCGTTGTTATCAGCCACCTGAGGGGGCCTGTATTCAACAGGAACCTCCGTTCTCCCCTCCCGAATAGCAGGGCAGAACAACAACGAGTCGTTCCGTAACAGGGAATCGCGCTCAAGGAAATGTTCGTAGAACAGGATGTCCAAATCGAATTGACAAATGAACGGATTAACGATTAACGAATGAACACTATCTCCTAAATGGCTGCAAACTTGCGCACACTTGCATCCCAGAGCGGCGTGGACAGAACGAGGTCTATAGCTTCCTCGGGGGTTTGGGCTACCCGCCAGATACCTGCGTGGCGCTCACCCAGAAAATGCTCGTCGATACCACGCTGGAGCTGGGCAAGCAAGGGGTCGTAGTAGCCTCGGGTGTTCAGGATGACGATAGGCTTCAGGTACAGTCCCAGTTGCTTCCAGGTGATGACCTCCATCAGTTCTTCCAGCGTCCCGCAGCCGCCCGCCAGGGCTATACATCCGTCGGAGAGGTCTGCTATGGTCTGCTTGCGCTCATGCATGTCGCGTGTCTCTATCAACTGCGTGAGCCCCGTATGATGCCAGTTCTGGTCTATCATGAAAGAAGGGATGACACCAGTGACCTCACCACCTGCTGCAAGGCAAGCATCCGACGAAGCACCCATAAGTCCCATGTGGCCCGCACCATTAATGAGGCCGATACCTCGGCGCGCAAGTCCTTCGCCGATAGCACGGGCATCGGCGAAGTAGTCAGGATGTATCTTGGTACTCGAAGCACAGTAAACAGCAATGCGCATAGTCTTAATCTTATCGTTATCGGATGGTATAGAAGTTCTGTATTTTCTCCTTAATATATTTTATACAGAGAAAACCTCTTTTATCCTCTCCACATAGTCCAACTTCTCCCAGGTGAACAGCTCCACTTCAACACTGACGGGACTACCATAAGGACAATGGAACGTCTTGATGAGACGTTTGGGCTCACGTCCCATGTGGCCGTAGGAGGCGGTCTCTTCGTAGATTGGTGAGCGCAGTTTTAACCTGTCTTCTATCGCACGAGGACGCAGGTCAAAGAGTTCCTTGATGCGACGGGCTATTTCACCATCGGAGCAGGCCACATGGCTCGTACCATAGGTCTGCACATAAATACTCACGGGCTCTGCCACACCTATCGCATAGCTCAGTTGCACCAGCATCTCATCTGCCACACCTGCGGCTACCATATTCTTTGCTATATGTCGCGCAGCGTAGGCTGCAGAACGGTCCACCTTCGACGGGTCTTTGCCAGAGAAGGCACCACCGCCATGAGCACCTTTGCCGCCGTATGTATCCACGATTATCTTACGACCCGTCAGTCCCGTGTCGCCATGCGGTCCACCGATGACAAACTTGCCCGTAGGATTCACATGAAAGATGATATGGTCATCAAAGAGTGCGCGTACCTCGGCACTCTTAATACTATCGAGGACACGCGGCATCAGGATTTCCTTCACGTCCCTGCGAATCTGAGCCAGCATCTCGCGGTCAGCCTTCTCCTGGTCGCCGTCCAGCGGACGAATGAACTCATCGTGCTGAGTACTGATTACGATGGTGTCCACGCGCACGGGGCGGTTGTCATCACCATATTCAATGGTCACCTGGCTCTTTGCATCTGGACGCAAGTAGGTCATTTCCAACCCTTCGCGACGAATCTCTGCCAATACCCGCAAGATGCGATGAGCCAAGTCCAGCGCCAGCGGCATATAGTTCTCGGTCTCGTTGGTGGCATACCCAAACATCATACCTTGGTCGCCGGCACCCTGGTTCATGGGGTCTTCGCGCTCAACGCCACGATTGATATCAGGACTCTGCTCATGGATGGCCGAGAGCACGCCGCAGGAATTGGCTTCAAACATATATTCACCTTTGGTGTAGCCAATGCGACGGATGGTCTGACGTGCGATTTCCGGCAAGTCAACATAAGCCTGAGACTTGACTTCGCCAGCCAATATCACCTGCCCGGTAGTAACCAAGGTCTCACAGGCCACCTTAGACTGCGGGTCGAAAGCCAGCAGGTTGTCCAACACAGCATCACTGATTTGGTCGGCCACCTTGTCGGGATGGCCTTCACTCACGGATTCAGAAGTAAATAAATAACCCATTTCAATTAACAATTTTAATATGAATATTAATGAATTGAATGGGATGTCATTGGGTAAAAGATGCATCCAACCGCCCTGGTTGGTTTTAGCATTTTTTTGTGTGGTTGCAAGCAGCCCAAATCTATCCACATTGTTTTTCGGGCGCAAAGGTACAAAAAAGTTTATAGTTTTGGCGTCAGAGTCAAAAGTTTTTTGCTTTCGACGTGCAAAACAGCTCTTTTTCCTCTATAATTGCTGCATATTCCCCCCTATAATTGCTGCATATCGTTCAGGTGCTTGTAGTAGCCCCCCAATTCCAGCAGTTCTTCGTGAGTTCCACGCTCTACGATGCGTCCCTCATGAAGCACGCAGATGAGATCTGCATTCTTGATGGTCGAGAGGCGATGGGCAATAGCAATGGTGGTGCGTGACTTCATCAGTCGTTCCAGCGCTTCCTGCACCAACCGTTCGCTTTCTGTGTCAAGGGCGCTGGTAGCCTCATCCAGAATGAGGATAGGCGGATTCTTCAGAATGGCTCGGGCGATGCTGATGCGCTGGCGCTGGCCACCACTGAGACGGCAACCTCGGTCTCCTACGAAGGTGTCGTAGCCGTTTTCGCTCTGAAGGATAAACTCGTGGGCATTGGCAATCTTGGCGGCCTCCACCACCTGTTCCATCGTGGCATCGGGTACGCCAAAAGCTATATTATTAAAAAAGGTGTCGTTGAAAAGGATGGCCTCCTGATTCACATTGCCAATAATCGAGCGCAGGTCACGGATGAGGAAATCACGGACATTAATGCCATCAATCAGAATCTCACCACCCGTCACATCGTGGTAGCGAGGCAAGAGGTCTACGAGGGTGCTCTTGCCAGAACCCGACTGCCCCACAAGTGCAATGGTCTTACCGACCGGCACGATGAGGTCCACACCGTGAATGACCTCCTGTGAATTATTGGAGTAGGAGAAGTGAACATCGCGGAATTCGATGCGCTCGTTCAGCTGGCAGAGAGCCTTGGGGTCCGCGGATTCCTGAATGGGATTCTGGGCGTTTAGGATTTTGTCGATGCGCTCCATACTGGCCAGTCCCTTGGTAATCATATAGCTGGAACGGGATATTTCCTTCAGCGGGTTGATGATGCTATAGAGGATGACCATATAGAAGATGAAGGTTGGAGCGTCTATGGACGAATGATCACTGAAAATCAGCGTTCCGCCAAACCAGAGTACAATCACGATGATGCAGGTTCCCAAGAACTCGCTGACTGGGTGGGCAGAAACCTGTCGGATGCTGACGCGGTTCTGTGCGTCGCGGAAGGAGTCACAAGCCTGAAGGAAACGGCGGCTCATCTTCTCCTCTGCTATGAAGGCCTTGATGATGCGGAGGCCTCCCAGGGTCTCTTCGAGTTGCGACATCGTGAGAGACCACTTCTGCTGAGCATCCAGAGACTGCGCCTTCAGCTTACGGCCAATGTATCCCATGACCCATCCGAGGACAGGGAACACGGTAATCGTGAACAGGGTCAGTTTCCAGCTGATGAAGACGAGGGTGGTGAAATAGATGATGATGAGCACTGGATTCTTGACCATGGCATCCAGAACGGACATGATGCTGTTTTCCACCTCGTTGACATCACCACTCATGCGGGCAATAATATCCCCCTTGCGCTCATCGTTGATGAAGGCAAGTGGAAGATGCAACACCTTGTTGTACAGTAACACACGGATATCGCGCACCACACCAGTACGTAGTGGAACCATAACCGCTGAGGAGAGGAAATAGAAGAAAGTCTTCAAGCCGGTCATCACTATCAGGAACAGACCTATCAGCAGGAGGGTGGTGCCACGACCATAGAGGTTGATTAGTTGGTAGCAGTAGTAGTAAAGGTTGTTGACCACGGCTCCTTTGACGCCTTCAGGGCCATCCCACGGCATCAGCTCATATACCGTGTTATCCATACCGAAAAGCATGTTCAGCATCGGAATAAGGGAGGCGAAGGAGAACACATTAAGCACCGCCGCCAACAGGTTCACCAGCAGGGCAAGAAGAACATATTTTTGGTAGGGCAGCACGAAGCGCTGCATGACTCTGTAGAAATCTTTCATTGTCGGTTCATTTTCTGCCGAAGTCGGCGGGTACTTCGCCCCATTTTTCTGTTTCCCATTTCAGAAGGGGATAGGGTGTCCCGTTCTGCCGTAGCCAAGTCTCGGCACGCGCCACCAGTTGCAGGAGCGGGGTGTTCTGGGGAGTAGGTGCCAGCGTCGTCTTGGCCTTGCGTTTCTGCACCCAGATGATTGCCGTACGACTATCGCTATAGACAGGCATCGAGAGACCTCGTTGTTTCAAGAGTGCCATGGCATGGACAATAGCGAGGAACTCCCCGATATTATTCGTTCCGTGGACAGGACCATAGTGGAAGATTTCCTGCCCCGTTCGCAGATAGATACCGCGATACTCCATCGGGCCTGGATTGCCGCTGCAAGCAGCATCCACGGCAATGGCCTCAGCAGGCACTTCCATGGGCAACGGAAGTACCGTGTCGTGGCGATAGTCAGGAGGATTAACAGGCTCTTTCAACTTTTAAAACAAATGTTCAATCTTTCGATTCTTATTTTTCAATATTCAATCCTTAAATACTCAATCCTTCAATACTCAATCCTTAAATCTTTAATTCTTTAATTCTTTCCGCCGCCTACATTCTCTCCGGCACCTCGATGCCCAGCAATCCCATACCTGACTTGATGACCTTTGCTACAGCTTCGCAGAGGGCAAGACGGACGGCGCGTTTCTGCTCGTCCTCTTCCTTCAGGATGGGGAAATCATGGTAGAAACCATTAAACTCCTTGGCCAGATCGTAGCAGTAGTTGGCAATGACGCTGACGTTGTAATCCGTGCCAGCCTGCTTCACGGCCGTGCCGAAAGCGGCAAGCTGCTGGATGAGGGCTATCTCCTTCTCGGAGAGTTCTGTTTGCTGCGTTGTTAACACGACCGATTCAAGACCCGCCTTGCGGAGGATGCTCCTGATTCTGGCATAGGTGTACTGAATGAATGGCCCCGTGTTACCGTTGAAATCAATAGATTCCTCAGGATTGAAGAGCATGTTCTTTCGGGCGTCCACCTTGAGGATGAAATACTTCAGGGCACCCAAACCGACGATGCGGGCGATTTCCTTTGCCTCATCCTTCGTGAGGTCTTCGAGTTTGTTGACCTTGTCCTTACTCATCTCACTGGCATCGTCAATCATCTTGGCTATGAGGTCATCCGCATCTACCACAGTTCCTTCGCGCGACTTCATCTTGCCGTTGGGGAGCTCCACCATGCCGTAGGAGAAGTGTACCAGGTCCTTGCCCCACTTGAAGCCAAGCTTGTCCAATAGGATGCTGAGCACCTGGAAGTGGTAGTTCTGTTCATTGCCCACGACATAAATCATCTTGTCGATGGGGTAGTCCTGAAAGCGCAGCTTGGCCGTGCCTATATCCTGCGTCATGTAAACGCTGGTACCATCCGAGCGCAGCAGCAGCTTCTCGTCCAGCCCTTCGGCGGTGAGGTCTGCCCAGACACTGCCATCCGGACGGCGGTAGAAGAAACCTTTCTCCAAGCCTTCCATCACCTTCTCCTTGCCTTCGAGGTAGGTCTGGCTCTCATAGTAAATCTTGTCGAAGCCGACGCCCAGTGCCTTGTAGGTCTCGTCGAAACCCGCATAGACCCAGTTGTTCATCTTCTCCCAAAGGGCACGGATTTCCGGGTCGTTCTGCTCCCACTTGACAAGCATGACCCTGGCCTCCTGCATCAGCGGGCTCTCCTTCTCGGCACGTTCCTTGGCCGCTTCTTCGTCCATGCCCTCGGCCATGAACTGATTCATCAATTCCTGACGTTCGGCACGATAGTGCTGGTCAAAGGCCACATAGTACTTACCGATTAGGTGGTCTCCTTTCATCCCTGTGCTCTCAGGAGTCTCGCCATTGCCCCATTTCAGCCAAGCCAACATGGATTTGCAGATATGAATACCACGGTCGTTGACGATATTTGTCTTTACCACCCGATAGCCATTGGCCTGCATCACCTGCGCCAGCGACCAACCCAACAGGTTGTTGCGTACATGACCCAGATGCAGGGGCTTGTTCGTATTGGGCGAGGAATACTCAATCATCACCAAGGGAGCATCGTCGGTCACAGGTATCAGCCCATAGTGCTCATCCTGCTGAATCTCGCTCAGGAGACCGACCCAGCAGGCATCAGCGATAAACAGGTTGAGGAATCCATTGATGACTTGGAAGCGATCCACCACTTCTGGCAGGTTGTCCACCAAGTACTGTCCGATTTCCCGTGCGGTGTCCTCCGGTTTCTTGCGGCTCATCTTCAGGAGAGGGAAGACGACCAGCGTCAGGTGACCTTCAACCTCCTTCTTCGTAGGGCCGAGCTGCAGAAGCTGTTCGGATACCTCCTGACCATATAAATCCTTGACGGCGGCAAGAACCGCCTGTGTTATTTTCTGTTCGATTTGCATACCTTAAATATATAATAAACGAAAATCGGGCGCAAAGGTACAAAAAAGTTTAGAGTTTAGGGGTTAGAGTCTCAAGTTTTTCTTTTCGGAACCGACAAAAGTGCAAAAAAAGTGCCGCCCCGATTGGGGACGGCCTCATTTTTCACTTCTTACGGGATGCAGAAGGTCGCTTACTGAATAGCAGCTTCGAGCTCAGCACCAGCCTTGAACTTGATGAGTTTCTTGGCTGCGATGTTGATGGGTTCGCTCGTACGAGGGTTCACACCCTGGCGTGCGCCGCGCTCTGTCACCGCGAAGGTTCCAAAGCCAATGAGGGATACCTTGTCACCACCCTTCAGGGCTTCGGCGACACTCTCGAGGGCTGCTTCCAGAGCCTTCTTGGCGTCCACTTTTGTCAGACCTGCCTTTTCGGCAATTGCATTCGTCAATTCGGTTTTGTTCATAATGAAACTTTTTTAAAAGGTTATAGAAAAACGTCCATGTAGGAAAGAAAAAAGCCCTTAACAGCTCATTTCATGCGACAAATATAACGAAAGAACTCTTCGCATCAAAGTATTTCGACTAAAAATCGTCCTTTTCACGTTATTTTAGGGTCTTTTCGCCCGAAATACCAATGAAAATGCCTATTTTTGCGCCCACAAACCAATAAAGTAAGCAATTATGAACCTGAATATGCCTCCAGTAACAAAAAATCTGCTCATCATAAACCTGCTGATGTATTTGGCTAAGGTTGTGGCAGTGCGTTACGGTATCGACTTCGATGACCTGCTGGGCCTGCATTTCTTCCTTGCCTCCGATTTCAAGCTCTACCAGCTATTCACCTATATGTTCGTGCATGGCAGCTTCACGCACATCTTCTTCAACATGTTTGCCGTGTGGATGTTTGGCCGTGTCATGGAACAGGTGATGGGCTCCCAGCGCTTCCTTTTCTACTACGTCGTCTGTGGACTGGGAGCAGGACTGGTGCAGGAGGGGGCACAATACATAGAATATGTGTATCAGGGGTTGTCGGCATACGACACGGTGAATATCGGCGGTGGCATGATGGTGCCCATGGAATCTTTCCTGAACCGCTGGACAACCGTAGGTGCCTCCGGTGCCGTCTATGGTATCCTGCTTAGCTTCGGTATGACCTTCCCAGAGGAACGGATGTTCATCATTCCCATCCCCTTCCCCATCAAGGCCAAGTGGTTCGTCATCGGATATGCTGTCATAGAACTGATGAGTGCCCTCGGCAATACGGGCGACGGTGTGGCTCACATGGCTCACCTCGGCGGTATGCTCTTTGGCCTGTTGCTGATTCTCTACTGGCGCAAGCATCCGGGTGGTGGCAGAGGTCGTTTCTTCGGGGGCGGAGCAGGAGGCTATGGAGGCTTTGGCGGCTCGGACAACTATTTCACACGTTATGAGGATGTCACTAATACATCTTCCAAGAGAAATGGCCTCTGGAAAACTATAAGTCAGTGGTTTACGGACCTCAAGGGGAGTATCGCCAAGCACTTCCGGAAACAGCCGAAAATGCATGTTCACGTGAGCGGAAAGTACAGCGCCGACATGGAATGGAACCGCAAGAAGAAAGAACGTGAGCAGGAGATGGATCGCATCCTTGACAAGGTGAAGCGAGGTGGTTATGAGAGCCTCACCACCGAGGAAAAACGCTTCCTGTTCGAAGCCAGTAACAACTGATAACAACAGAACCAGCGAACAGAAAGTGACACGACACTCATCCATAAAATGGCTGAAGAACATAACGGGGTATTTCTTCACAGGCATCAATGTGGCAACCATCCTGATGCTGTGGCTTTGCTGTGCCACCACCTACCTCCACCCCGCCTCTTTTCCCCGGCTGACGCTGCTCCCACTGATATTTCCCATAATTGCGCTGGCAAATGTGGCCTTTCTCTTCTTCTGGCTGATATTCAAGGTGAAGCGCATCTGGCTACCCCTTTTGGGCTTGTTGGCCTGTGGAAGTTTCCTTTGGGACTATTGCCCCCTGAACTTCTCGAAGAATGTGCCTGAGGGCGACAGCTGTCTCACCCTGTTCTCCTATAACACCCATAGCTACGGAGGTCAGGAAGCCCGCGACGAGGAAGGCAACAATGTCGTGGTCAACCAAATCTATTTCTCCGGCGCAGACATCATCTGCCTGCAGGAGTCCAGCAGCGGTGGAGGAACAGACCTCAAGACCATCCAGAACAACATGGAGGAAATGGGGTACTACCACTATAATAGCAAGGGGGTGGTCATCTTCTCGCGGTTACCTATCGTGGAAGCAGACACCCTTTCCTTTCCCACCCGCACCAACGGAGGCATCTATGCCAAACTGCTCGAAGGACAGGACACCATCCTCCTCATCAACAGCCATTTCGAGAGCAACCACCTCTCCGAAGTGATAAAAGAAGACTACCGCGATGCCATTGAGAACCATGCCCGCAATGCCTATGAGCAACATATCCGCGACACCATCCGCCGCGAACTGAAGCCCGTGGTGAACCTCCTCTCGGTGGCAGCACCCCTGCGAGCCGCACAGGTGGACACCATCCAGCACTTTATCGAAAAATGGCTACCGCGACCGGTCATCATCATGGGTGATTTCAATGATACTCCCGTGTCCTACACCCTCCGCACACTCACCAAGGAACTCACCAGCGCCTACAGCCAGAGTGGCACCGGAACAGGCTTCACTTTCCACGACCGAGGATTCCCCGTACGCATCGACCATATCCTCTTCAGTGGCGACCGTTGGCAGAGTCACCACACCTATATAGATAAGAGCGTAAAACACTCCGATCACTATCCTATTATTACAAAATTAACCCGAAAGTAAGGGAAAACAGCCCTTTTTTGCCACCAAAAGCTAAATATTTGCCCTGAAAGACCGCTCGTTTGGAAAAAAAGTGGTAATTTTGCGCGCTTAAACGTGTAAAGCCTCAGCTATGAGGCCTTCTACGTTGCGGAATTTTGCAATTCACAACAAATAAAATAACATAACAAAAACAACAATGCAAAACAAAGGTTTCGTAAAAGCATTCGCTGTCTTGCTTGCCCTCGTTTGCATCTTCTACCTCAGCTTCTCGTTTGTGGTTCGCCACTACGAGGGCAAGGCCGAGGAGATTGCAGCCGTAGAAGGTGAAGCTGCCGGACAGCATTATCTCGACTCGTTGCAGAACGAGAAAGTTTACTTCGGCGCCTGGACCCTCAAGCAGTGCCGTGAAATGGGTATCGGTCTGGGTCTGGACCTCAAGGGAGGTATGAACGTCATCCTCGAAGTCAGCGTGCCTGACGTCGTTGAGGCACTGGCCGACCACAAAGAAGACCCCAACTTCAAGCAGGCCATCGCACAGGCCAAGCAAGAGGCCAAGCAGGGACAGGGCGATTTTATCTCGCTCTTCGTGAAAGACTACAAGGAGATTGCTCCCAATAGCTCCCTCGCTGAACTCTTCGCCACCCAGCAGCTGCGCGGCAAGGTGAACACCAAGAGCACCGACCGCGAAGTAGAGGCTGTTCTGCGCGAGGAAGTGAAAGCCGCTATCGATAACTCCTTCAACGTCATCCGCACCCGTATTGACCGCTTTGGTGTCGTACAGCCTAACATCCAGGCCCTCGAAGGTCAGGAAGGCCGCATCATGGTCGAACTCCCTGGTATCAAGGAGCCCGAGCGCGTTCGTAAGCTTCTCCAAGGTTCTGCCAACCTCGAGTTCTGGGAGACCTACATCACCACCGAGGCTGCTCCCTTCCTCATCTCCCTCGACAGCAAGCTTGCTGCCGCTGGTGTGGAAGGCTCCGACGAGGCCACAGTGTCCGAGCCATCTGCCGAGGGGCAAGCCGAAGCTCAAGCTGCTGCAGACACAACCGCAGCTACCTCTGCCGACGATGCACTTGCTGCTATCGCCAAGGGTGAAGACACCGCTGCCAAGAGCGAGGCTGCTACTGCTGCCACCGACGAGCAGGCCCTGAAGGCTCATCCCCTGCTGGCTCGACTCCAGGTCATCAACCAGAACAACGGTGCCGTGGTCGGTTATGCCAACAAGCGCGACATGGCCATCATCGATGAACTCCTCCAGACTCCTGAGGCCAAGGCCGTACTGCCCGAAGACATGAGGCTCCTCTGGGGCGTCAAGGGCATCGACAAGAACGAGGAGGTCTTTGAACTCTATGCCATCAAGGTCACCGAGCGCAATGGCCGTGCTCCCCTCGAAGGTGATGTTGTCACCGATGCCAAGGACGAATACGACCAGAACAGCCGCCCCTGCGTCTCCATGCAGATGAATGTCGAAGGTGCACGCCGCTGGGCTGCCCTCACCAAGGCTAACATCCATCGCCCCGTGGCTATCGTGCTCGACAACCTCGTCTATAGCGCTCCCAATGTGCAGAACGAAATCACTGGTGGTAACTCCCAGATTACTGGTAACTTCACCGCTGAGGACACCCGCGACCTGGCCAACGTGCTCAAGTCCGGTAAGATGCCTGCTCCCGCTAACATCGTCAGCGAGGAAATCGTAGGTCCTACCCTAGGTGCTGAGTCTATCCGCATGGGCTTCATCTCCGTCATCGTGGCCTTCATCGCCCTGATGTTCTACATGATTGCCATGTATGGTTTCCGTGCCGGTATGGTTGCCAACGGCGCCCTCATCCTGAACCTGTTCTTCACCCTCGGCATCCTCACCTCCTTCCAGGCCGCACTGACCATGAGCGGTATCGCAGGTATGGTGCTGACCCTCGGTATGGCCGTGGACGCCAACGTGCTTATTTTCGAGCGTACCAAGGAGGAGATGCGTGCAGGTAAGGCTGTGCGCCAGGCTATGCAGGCAGGTTACAGCAACGCCTTCAGCGCCATCATCGACTCCAACGTCACCAGCGTCCTGACGGGTATCATCCTCTACTACTTTGGTACTGGTCCTATCCGCGGCTTCGCCACCACCTACATCATCGGTATCATCATCAGCTTCTTCACCGCTGTATTCCTCACTCGTCTGGTCTTCGAGAGCCTGATGAACAAGGACAAGTGGCTGGACCTCACCTTCACCACAGGTATCTCCCGCAAGTTCCTCTCCAACACCCACTACAACTTCATGGGTGCCTGGAAGACCTCCTTCACCATCTTCGGCGCCATCGTCCTGTGCTCCCTCGGCCTGATGTTCACCCGCGGCTTCTCCCGCTCCATCGACTTCACGGGTGGTCGCAACTTCGTCGTTCAGTTTGAGCAGGAAGTGTCGCCCGAGAGCATCCGTCCCGCCATGTCCGAGGCCTTCCCCGAAAGTAACACCAGCGTCATCGCTCTCGGTACGGAAGGCAAGACCGTGCGTATCAGCACCAACTACCGCATCGAAGAGGAAGGCATCGAGGTTGACAGCGAGATCGAGGAGAAACTCTTCCAGGTCCTGAAGGCTGGCGGTCAGCTCAGCAGCGACCTCACCCTCGAGAACTTCATCAACCGCGACGAGCGCGCCGGTGGCTCCATCATCAGTTCTCAGAAGGTTGGACCTTCCATCGCTGAGAACATCACCCGCGGGGCCATCATCAGCGTCTTCCTCGCACTGATCGTCATCTTCGTGTACATCCTTGTCCGCTTCCGCAGCTGGACCTTCTCCGCCGGCGCCATCACCGCCCTGGCCGTGGATACCATCTTCATCCTCGGTATGTACAGCGCTTGCTGGGGCTGGATGCCCTTCTCGCTGGAGATTGACCAGACCTTCATCGGTGCTCTGCTGACCTGTATCGGTTACTCCATCAACGATAAGGTGGTTGTCTTCGACCGTATCCGCGAGAACCTCAGCCTCTATCCCAAGCGCGACAAGCAGATTCTCTTCAACCAGTCCCTGAATGCCACCCTGACGCGTACCATCAACACGTCAGTCTCCACGCTCATCGTGCTGCTCTTCATCTTCATCTTCGGTGGTGCCAGCATCCGTAGCTTCGCCTTCGCCATGATTCTTGGTGTGGTCATCGGTACGATTACCTCCATGTTCGTAGCTGCTCCCACCGCTTACCTGCTTCGTGGCAAGAAGATTCAGGAAGAAGCATAAAGAATAAAAGATTCACCTTCATCCCCCTGCCCCGCCCTTGCGGAAGGGAAGTAATTACCTTCAAGAATGGAAATCAATCCAGATCAGTTCTCCAAGGTACCTACTCCCCCCCCAGCGAAGGAGAGGCAGGGGGGTGTCTATTCCCTCCCCTCCCCTATCTTCCGCCGCTACAAGCAGTACCTGCTGCTGGAACGCGGTTTCTCCGACAACACCCTTGATGCCTACCTCAAGGACCTGGGCAAACTGCTGGACTACTACGTCCAGGAAGGCATAGACTTCCGCGAAGTCACTCTGGAGCAGTTGCAGACCTTCGTGGCCACCCTCATGGACTTGGGCATCACCACCCGTTCTATCGCGCGCATACTCGCGGGCGTGCGTTCCTTTTATAAGTTTCTGGAGTTAGAGAGCGAGATTCGCCTGGACCCCACCGAGCTCCTCGAATCCCCTTCGCGCAGCGGACACCTGCCTGACGTGCTTTCTGTGGAGGAGATAGACCTCCTCATCAGCACCATCAATATGGACAAGGCCGAGGGGCAGCGTGACCGTGCCATCCTGGAGACACTCTACTCCTGTGGCCTGCGCGTCAGCGAGCTCTGTAACCTCAAAATGGGAGACCTCTTCCTCGACGAAGGCTTCATCCGCGTCCACGGCAAGGGGAAGAAGGAACGGCTGGTGCCCATCTCGCCCCGTGCCATCGAGGAACTCAGCCTCTGGTTCATCGACCGCGATAACATCACCATCCGTCCAGGCCATGAGGATGCCGTCTTCGTCAGCTTCCGTCGCGGCACCAGCCTCAGCCGCATCACCATCTTCCATATTGTCAAGACCCTGGCCGCCGAGGCCGGTATCCGTTCCACCATCTCTCCCCACACCTTCCGCCATAGCTTCGCCACCCACCTCCTCGAAGGCGGCGCCAACCTGCGTGCCATCCAAGAGATGCTGGGGCACGAGGAAATAGGCACCACCGAGATTTACATGCACATCGACCGCCACCACCTCCGCGAAGAAATCCTGCACCATCATCCGAGAAACCTGCATAAAGATTGAAAGATTGAACTTTTGGAGCAGCGAGCGCCATCAAGCTTGCTTGAAATGGCCGAGATTCCCGAGCAATGCTCGCCTACCCGTAGCCTTTCGTGACAAAAGTCAACGTAGTTAAAGGTTGAAAGATTCTTCAAGCGTGAAGCGACCAAGGTCGAGCGGAAAGGTTGAAAGATTCTTCAAGCGTGAAGCGGCCAAGGTCGAGCGGAAAAGTTGAAAGGTTGAAACATTGACTTTCTGCGTCTATATGTTTCATCCATTTATCGGGGTTGGAACACTTTTGTAAAGCCACATGAAGGGAGGTGTTGGCAATTTCGTACGGACGAGTTTGGAAACTCGTATATACGTGTTGGCGTTTACGTATATACGTGATGACAATCTCGTCCGTACCTGTTTGGAAACTTGAATATATGTATTTGCAATTACGTCCGTACGTGCGGCAAACTGGGTTTGAATGACAGATGACAGATGACAGTTTTAGATATGTGCCCCCTATCCCCGACATGGTGGGTATATTGATACTTATAAAGTTATTTATAAAACTAATAATATAGTATAAATAATATATATAGATTATTTTATAGTCTATTTAGATTATTTTATAGTCTATTTCTTGAAAGATTCAGGAAGAGAAGAGGCGGTGACCCCTCATATAGAAACTGTCATCTGTCATCTGTCACATTTTTCGTGACTTTGTCAGAATCCCCTAAATCAGGCCCCCTTTTTTGCCTGATTATCTAACCAGGCTTGAGTGTGGTATAGTAATAACGCAGAATATGCCGAAATATTCTCTTTGAAGTCACTTTTTCAACCGTACAGGTCGTATTTTTTCAAGTTATAAATAACTACTCATCAATGTGTATTTATTCTTTATGCTAATGGGGGCCGCTTTGAGAAATTATATTTTTATTGTAAATATACCTAAAGCCAGCGCAATTGCCAAAGAAAGTAGTGTTCCCGTCAACACATACTCGGATTTTTCACTACCCGACGACGCTTCATTGAACCGAAGAATGGATTTTGCTGCAATAAGGAAACCAATAGCTTCATATTGAGACATAACAACAAATAACAACATGAGTCCACGTTCCAGCCATCCAATAAGTTCTCCTGAATGGAAATTGCCGTGGTCATCATTATCAGTCGGGGTAATGCTTACTTTACAAGCTCCAAGAATCAGTAATATCAAGATGTTTGCCGGTTTTAAAGCTAACATCATGGCTACGATGGTATTCATACGCAGTGGGTGACTATTCGCAAACTCTTGAAGCCATCCGAATTGCTGCCAATCATTATTTACTATCAGCCATATATTGGTAAATATTACAATGAAAGAGATGTGTAGAATTTGATCTATCAAGAACACCCACAAATCATGTCGTTTGTTTATGCCATCAACTAATTTCACACATTCAGAATCCTCTATCTTGAAAACATTACACTTTACTTGTATATATGACTTAGACCAGTCAATCAAGAAATGAAGTGCCATTATACAAGCGGCAAGCCACCATCCCCTTAAATCCCATATTGCAATCCATGAGAGCATTCCGATTACCAGAGAATGTAACCACAAATCCTTCCCCTTTACAGAATACAAAATCTTGTTTTTGCATGAAGAACCCCATTGTAAATAAAAATCGCCCAAAATGTGAGCAATAATAAGATTGAACAACAAATTATTTATCATAGTTTTGATGTTATTTTTCGATAATATAAAATAGCCAGTTCTATAGCACTCCAACCAAGATCCTTTAATGTTTGATTGACACCTGACACAGAGATTCCCATTTTTTCTGCTGTTTTATTTGTGTCCGATGAAAGAATCCTTTCACAAAGGGTCTCACACTTGCGAGCAGTTGCATTATTTAATAGTTGATTGACCAATGTTAATATAACTTGTAATGCTTGCTCATGCTCACTATCAGCCATTGATATTACAAATGAATATTTTGCTCGTCCAACAAGTTTATCCATAGTACGTCCAGAACGATAAATGGCATCACCATCCATCATGTCTAAGCCACGGTCAATTGTCTTCATTTCACCAATGCCTATTGCTATTCTAAGACCGTACCTGTTAAATCGTTTGTCATTTTGTATATTGCTTGGTTCAAACGATTTAACCCACGTTTTCAGAATTAGGGCCACTTCAAAAGCATCTTCGGGTCTGTCCATGATACATTCGATAGAGTCGCCTCTAACAATACGCCCCCAAAAACCTTGATAACGCTCTTCAAGAATATATAGGCACTTTCTCAACTTTTCGTTGAGTTCAATCATCGACTCCCGAGAGAGAGAAGTGGACGACACCACATCAGCAGATATTGCAGCATACATATTTTCAACATTTTATCTACAAGCGAATCGACTTGTTTGTTTTAATTACAAGCTTTATCACTTGTTTTGGCCAAATACAAGTTATTTCGCTTGCAAAGATAGGATATTTTCTTCTTACGGAAGCAAATAGGGGTTGATTTTTACACATTCTTAATTCAATTTGATGAAAATAGCTCCATTTCGCGTGTATTTTAAGCAATTTTAGTCTAAAACGAGGCTGTGGTATAACAAAAAGAAACGATTTGTGATGAAGATTTGGACGATGACGTATCCAGAAGATTCGCTCTGGCAAGGATAAAGGCAAGTATCGTAAGCTACTGTAAATGCTTCCAACATTGCAACATTTCAAAATTGCATAAACACTTTTCATTTTGTGCCTGCAAGGGTGGCTGTCATGAGACAGCTGCCCCTTTCTTTGTCTTAGCCAACTTCCTCATTAAAAAGAGACCGCCGCACGCATATACCTTAATTATATATACGTGCGGCAATATCAATAAATTTATGATTCCAGGTAGTGTTTTAATCTCATGATTGTCTTTCCCGTCCTCTCAGTCCCGAAGAAAACCCTTAATGATGCATGAAGCGTGGAACTGTATCCACTTCTCCGAGTTGAGGTCCTGAGAAAACCGTGCTAAAGAGATATGGCAAACTCCACGCTTACGCATGGAAGCCATCATGTTCTCTTGCTTAGCTTGAAATTTCTCAGGTTTCACAGTGCAAGACGAGCATAACGTTTCGTTAATAATCAATAAGATACGCCGACCGCTGTCGGCTATGATTCCACGCAAATCGGCCTCCAATGGGCATCAATGAGCGGTAACACGCCGCAAAAGTAGGAATAAGTAGGGAAACGACAAAGAAAAAAAGGGAGAAAAGAGCTATAATTCATGAAAAATTTGTGGAATAATTTGTGGAGAATTTGTGTGAGAAAAGAGGAGAGCGGGTGAGATAGATTCTTTTTACGCGAATTTATCACGAATGTACCCATGAATTAATCATGAATTATTTCTGATTGGAATCTTCATCAATCATCGTGTTTCTTATCATTGACGCAGAATCTGTGCATTTCTATCGAGAAAATGAAGGGTATATCGATTTATTGTCGTATATTTGCGCCCGAAAACGTTATTTTATCAACCAAAACACAAACCGTTATGAAGAGAATCATCCTTTTAATTAGCATCCTCTGTACCACGGCGGCGTGGGCAGGACGCATCGTCACAGACAGCATCCAAAGCAGCGTGCTGAGCGCTACCGTGAAGTACAACGTGTACCTCCCCTCCAACTACGAGCGGATACAAGAACCGCTGCCCGTTGTCTATCTGCTCCATGGACTCACAGACACCTATACCGCATGGGCCGAGAAGGGCGGCATGAAGGATATCGTGGACGAAATCATCGGCTGTGGAGAGTCGCGGCCCGTGGTCATCATCATGCCCAATGCTGGTAATCCGGATGTCAACAACGTCTGGAACGGTTATTTCAACATGCCCGGCTGGGCGTATGAGGACTTCTTCTTCCAGGAACTCATGCCTACGGCTGAGCAGAAGTACCGCTGTGCGGCCGACAAGCAGCACCGTGCCGTCATGGGACTGTCCATGGGCGGAGGAGGCAGTGTCAGCTATTGCCAGAGACATCCAGACAAGTTCTCGTCGTGCTTCGCCATGAGCCCCTGGCTGAACAGCGAGAGCGGACGTGTTGGGCCCAATGGAGAGAAGACCAAGATGTTCTACACCATGGAAGCCGTCAAGGAGCATTCCGCACTCGCCTTCATGGACAATGCCGACGAGGCCACTCAGGAACAGCTGCGCACCGTGAAGTGGTTCATTGACAGCGGAGATGACGACATGCTCACCAACGATGCCTTCGAGCTCTACAAGAAGATGCGTATAACGAGACTCCAGGCAGAATTCAGAGTCCGCAACGGAAGTCACAACTGGGAGTACTGGCGGGCGAGCCTGAGACAGGCATTGCCTTTCGCATCCCGCAATTTCGACAAATAAGCAGAAGGGCGATCCTCGTAGGGTCGATGTTGCGGTACTCTGCCATCCAGGGGCTTCGCCGCCCCCGGCTATTGAACGGAGATACCTTTACCCCCTCGGCTACTGTGTGAAGACGCATCAGCGTCTCTGAGATTTTAAAATCTGCATGTAGTCATCATACGGGATATAACGCCCGCCCATCGACTGGAACAGGGAGGTGTGGAATTGGCAGTCGATAAACAGCCAGCCAGCGGCGGTCATGGCTTTGGCGAGGCGGATGAGGGCGAGCTTGGAGGCATTGGGCACCCGCGAGAACATGCTCTCGCCAAAGAAGGCATTGAGGATGGTCACGCCGTACAAGCCTCCAACGAGCTTCATGTCTGACTGGGTGTTGGACGCCTCCTGCGGCTCCCATACTTCAACGCTGGAGGCATAGCCCTGCCGATGCAATTCGGTATAGGCCTTGATGATGTCGGGTCCGAGCCATGCACCATCCTCCTGGTTGCGTCCGTTGACCGTGGAGCAACCCTGGATGACTCCTGCGAAATCGCGGTTCATGGTCACAACATATTTCTGCTGACGCAGCAGTTGGTGCATGGAGTGGCTGATATGTGTTTCCTCGGGGAAGATGACATAGCGTTCCTGCGGACAATACCACATCGGTTCTGACCGCCCGAAGGCATACCACGGGAAAAAGCCATAGCTGTAGGCCAGCAATAATCGATTGACAGACAGGTCACCACCGACGGCGACGAGTCCATCTTCCTCACCCTCATGGGGGTCGGGGAACCAGAGTTCCTCATCTAATTGATAAACAGCCATCCTGAATTTCGATTGTTATGTTTCCGCCATTCCTAAGACTTCCAAACAGGATTTCGCGCATCAGCAGGGGTTTCAGGTCATGGGCAATGACACGATCCATCTCGCGTGCTCCATATTCGGCCGTGAATCCTTTCTCCAACAGATAGTCGAAAGCCTCGGGAGTGAGTTCCATCACTACTTGTTTGGCCTGTAGCTTGGTGCTGAGTTCCCTCAACTTCTTTTGCAGAATCAGCGTGGCCATGGGTCGGTCCATATCGCGGAAGACCACGGCCCCCGACAATCGGTTGAGGAATTCCGGCTTGAAGGTTTTCTTGACCTGTCTCATCATGGCATCGCCACGCCCTACATGACTGCTGAAGCCGATGGATGCCTGAGATGCAAACTGGGCTCCGGCATTGGACGTCATGATGAGCACCACATTGCGGAAATCAGCCTGACGGCCTTTGTTGTCGGTCAGTCGGGCATAGTCCATGACCTGTAGCAGGATGTTGTAGATATCCTGATGCGCCTTCTCTATTTCATCGAGTAGCAGCACGCAGTTCGGCGACTTGCGGATGGCATCGGTCAGCAGGCCTCCGTCCTCATAGCCGACATAACCTGCGGGCGAGCCTATCAGCTTGGCAACGGCGTGTTTCTCGGTATACTCACTCATGTCAAAGCGCAGCAGCTCAATACCTAATTCCTTGGCGAGCACGCGTGCCACCTCCGTCTTGCCCACACCCGTAGGCCCCACGAAGAGCAGGGACGCCAAGGGTTTCTGGTCATCCAGCAGGCCTGCGCGAGACATCTGTATGGCTTCGACCACCTGTCGTATGGCTTCGTCCTGCCCATAGATTTGAGCACGCATCCGGGCGTCGAGGCTCTCCAGACGCTGATAGTCATCTTCCGCTGCCTCGGAGAGGGCTTCGACCTTGCATGTCTTGGACAGAATGGTGGCAATGTCGGCCTTGGTGATACGCTGAACCACCTCTTCGTCCCCCGCATTCAATTCGCTGGCAGCACCCGCCTCGTCGATGAGGTCTATGACTTTGTCCGGCAGGAAGCGGTCATTGATATGCCGGGCGCTGGCTTCTACAGCAAAACTGACGGCATCCTCATCGTACTTCACCCCGTGGAAGGCCTCGTACCTCGGCAGCAGCTGTTGGATGATATGCTTGGTCTCCTCGATGGAAGGTTCGGGAATGTCTATTTGCTGGAAGCGACGGATGAGTCCCTTGGAACGGGAGAAATAGCGGTTGAACTCCTCGTAGGTGGTGGAGCCGATGAAGCGAAGCCGTCCCCCTTCGAGGTAGGGTTTGAGCATGTTCGAGGCATCCATGGAGCTATCGCCCACGACTCCGGCTCCCACCAGGTTGTGGATTTCGTCGATGTAAATGATATTGTTGTCTCCTTCCTCCTGGATGCCGTCCATGATTTGCTTGATACGGCTCTCAAAGTCACCTCGGTACTGCGTGCCTGCCAGCAGGGTTCCCAAATCCAGCTGATAGATGCGGCTACCCAGCAGGCGTGTGGGCACCTTGCCTTCATCTATCATCCTTGCCAGTCCCCAGACGAGGGCTGTCTTTCCCACTCCGGGTTCGCCCACATGCAACGGGTTGTTCTTGTCCTTGCGGCAGAGCACCTGAATGGTTCTCTGCAGTTCCTGTTCCCGTCCCACGAGTGGATTCTGGTTCACGTAGAGGTCATTCATGCACGTGACCAGCCTCTGCCACGAGGGCTCGTCGTCCGTGGGTTCCATGTCCTCGCTCATCATATCGTCGAAATCATAGTAATTAATCAGCTGGCTCAGGAAGTCGGCTTCCTTGTCCCCTAAGCAATCCTTCAGGATATAGGCGGCCCAGGAGTCTTCCAATTTCATCATGGCGGCCACGAGATGGGTGATATCCATCTCTTCGGCACTGCTATTGGCCACGTCCTGCAAGGCCATCTGGATGAGCGATGTCATCTGTGCCGAGATTTCCGGTTCGTAGTTGAAGTCATCCGGAACCTTTTCAAATTTCAGGAGGAAGTTATTGACCAGTTGGGTAAACTTGTCCTTGTCGTAGAAAGTATTCAGGGCTGACCGAAAGTTATCCTCTTGCATCAATGCCGCCAGCAAGTGCTCCGGCATGAGGAATTCGTGCCGGTAGTTCTTGCAATATTCCAGGGCCTGATTCAGGACGTATTGTGCTCTATCTGTCTGTCTTATCTCTGCCATCGTGCAATTTCTTGTATGCTTATTCTTCTGGTTCAACGGTGAGCCGAAGGGGGTAGCCCTTCTCGCGAGCCATGCTGGTTGCCTTCTGTACCTTGGAGACGGCCAGGTCGTAGGTATATGTTCCCACGATGGCCTTACCCGAGTGATGCACTTTCAGCATGAGCGCCTGTGCGTTCTCCTCGCTGAGGAAGAACACCACTTTCAGAATCATCACGACGAAGTCCATCGTGGTGAAGTCATCGTTATGGATAATGACCTTGTATTGGCGCGGCTCCTTGAGGGTGGTCTTCTGCCGCTCTTTGATATGAGACTGTTCTTGTGGCATAACCTATTTGGGCTTTTCGGGTGCAAAACTACAATATTTTTGGCGGTTTTAGGGAGTGATGACCGCTCTTTTTGACTTTTTTGTCGGATATTCATGCTTTTCATCGCTTGAATTGGAATATTTTGTGTATTTTTGCGGCATGGTAGAAAAAAAGATATTTGAAATGAAAAGGCTGTTTATAACTATCGCGGCAGCACTGACGGTGCAGACCGCCTTCGCACAGACAGAAGACAACACGGAACGGCTCTGGTACGACAAACCCGCCACTATTTGGCTGGAGGCACTGCCCATCGGCAATGGCCGGCTGGGTGGAATGGTTTATGGTGGAACACAGGCCGACGAGATTCAGCTCAACGAGGATTCGTTCTGGTCGGGAGGGCCGCATAACAACAATAGTACCACCTCTGCGAAGTACTTGGAACAGGTGCGCAACCTTATCTTCAATGGACAGGAGCAGGAGGCCGAGAACCTCATCAACCAGCAGTTCATCAGAGGGCCGCATGGAATGAAATACCTGACGCTGGGTAGCCTGAAGATGACCCATACCGGCATCGAGGCCGACAAGGTCAGTAACTACCAACGGGAGCTGGACTTGCAGACGGCGCTCTCCACGGTGACCTTCGAGCAGGATGGCCACCGATATTCCCGCACCACGTTTGCCTCCATGCCAGACAGCATTATCGTGATGCGCCTGGAAGCCGACACGCAGAGTTCGTTCACCATCAAACATTCGGCACCTTACGCCACCTCCTATTCGAAGAACAATGACGGCATCGCCGCCACCATTCAGGGTGTTGACCACGAGGGTATTGCCGCGCAGCTGAAAGCATCGTTGCGCTACCAGGTGGAGAGCGACGGCGAAGTGACCTATTCCACGGGCGGTAGTGTGCAGGTGAAGGACTATACCTGGGCGGTCATTTATATTTCAGCAGCCACCAACTATGTGAACTACAAGAGCGTGGCGGGCAAGCAGGCAGCCAGGAGCCTGTCCTTCCTAACCAATGCCCGCCAACACGACTATGCAGAGTTGCTGAGTCGTCATGTAGCAGCCTATCAGGAGCAGTACAACCGTGTTCGCCTCTACCTCCCCTCCATGGCATCGCACGCCAAGATGACTACCGAAAAACGCTTGCAGAAATTCTCGGGAAGTACAGACTGGGGAATGGTTGCCTTGCTGTTCAACTATGGACGCTATCTGCTTATCTCATCGAGCCAGCGTGGGGGACAACCCGCTAATCTGCAAGGGCTCTGGAACGACAAGAAAGATGCCCCATGGGATTCGAAATACACCATCAACATCAATGCGGAGATGAACTATTGGCCATCCGAAGTCTGTAACCTCACGGAAACCAACGAACCCTTCTTCCAGATGATTCGCGATTTGAGCCAGACGGGGGCGGTGACGGCCAAGACGATGTATAAGTGCGGAGGCTGGGTGGCACACCACAACACCGACCTGTGGCGTATCACAGGACCCGTTGATGGAGCCTTCTGGGGAATGTACCCCAATGGAGGAGCCTGGCTGGCGACACATCTCTGGCAGCATTATCTTTATACGGGCGATGTGGAGTTCCTGCGCCAATGGTACCCGGTCATCAAGGGCACGGCCGACTTTTATCTTGACTATATGGTGCCGCATCCCAGTTACAACAACTGGTTGGTCGTCGTCCCATCGGTAAGTCCCGAGCAGGGGCCTGCCGGCAAATCGACTCCCATCACCGCCGGATGTACCATGGATAACCAGATTGTGTTCGATGCCTTGTCAAACACCCTGAGAGCTGCCGAGGTTCTCTCCGCTAGCTCCGAGGGTTCCGATAATTCTGAATACGCCGAGACCATCGGACAGATGCGCGAGGCGCTTGCACAGCTCCCTCCCATGCAGATAGGCAAACGGAAGCAGTTGCAGGAATGGCTCATCGATGCCGATGGTAGCGACACGCACCACCGTCATATCTCACACCTCTATGGGCTATTTCCTTCCAACCAGATTTCGCCCTATAGGCACAATGAACTCTTCGCCGCTGCCAAGCAGACATTGACAGACCGTGGGGATGAAGCCACGGGATGGAGCCTGGGGTGGAAGATTTGTTTCTGGGCACGTATGCTGGATGGGAATCACGCCCTGACGATTCTGAACAATATGCTCCAGCTGTTGCCTTCGGAGGATGCAACAGGACAGTACCCCAACGGACGGACGTTCCCCAACCTGTTTGATGCTCATCCCCCGTTCCAGATTGATGGGAACTTCGGTGCCACGGCAGGTATTGCGGAGATGCTTCTCCAGAGTCACGACGGAGCAGTTCACCTGTTACCAGCCCTGCCTACTTCATGGAAGGCAGGAAGTGTCAGTGGTCTGCGAGCACGGGGAGGCTTTGAATGTGATATCGAATGGAACGGCGCGAAACTACGTCATGCCACGATTCGCTCCACCATTGGCGGAACCTTACGACTGCGTTCATACGTGGAACTGGAAGGCAGGGGCTTGACGCCCGCTGAAGGCGATTGTCCCAACCCGCTGTTTGCATCGGCGGATATCAAGGAGCCTTTGTTGGCAAAATCCATCACGACAAAGCCCAAGCTCACGGTGAAAAAAGTCTATGAGTATGACCTGCAGACCGTGGCGGGCGAAGCATACGAGGTGTTCCTGAAAGGAACCACGGGCATCGCGCCCATTCCATCCGTCAACAACCAAGCTCTTCCATCCGTCAACGACCAAGCCCTCCCCTCCGTCAACGACCAAGCAAAAAGCAATTCTATTGCCTTCCCAAAATCATCCAGATACGACCTCCAAGGCCGCACAATTCAAGCACACCCGCAGAAGGGCATCTATATTGAAAACGGAAGGAAACTTCTCGCCAAATAATAAGCCCAGCCTCATAAACCCCAGTGCCCGTCGCGTTAGCGTCGAATCCTGCCGTGGTGCCCGTCGCGTCAGCGTCGGGTCCTGCTCCGGTGCCCGTCGCGTGCCCCCTGCCACTGTGCCCGTCGCGTCAGAGTCGGGTCCTGCCCCTGTGCCCGTCGCGTGCCCCCCTGCCACTGTGCCCGTCGCGTCAGCGTCGGGTTCACTGAAGATAAGATAGTAGTAACCATCGTGGTAGATGAGTTTATTGGCTTCCCTGCCGTAACCTTCGTTGACCAAGCGTGCTGTAGAGCGATGGATGCTACGGCCGTCCGAGGCCATACGGAAGAAGTAGGTCTTGTAGCCCTCGCGGAAGCAGGTGTCGATGAACCAGGCATCACCGTCCTCGTCCCAGATGACCGAGCAGTCGTCCCATCCACTCTCGGCCAACAGACAGGTCAAGGGGTCCCACGGGCCTTCGGCCTTAGTGGCGGAGGTCATGAAAAAGCCCTCGTCAGGCGTGCCGAAATAGAGGTAGAAGCGACCGTCGTGATGCCGCAGCGTACCTGCCCAGATGCCGCGGCCGTAGCGATCCATCTGCTGCCACGTCAGCGCAGGTGAGATTTCTGAAAGGTCGCTAACGGCATTGCCCGCTATCTCCCAGTTGACGAGGTCGCGGGAGTGCAGGATGGTCATGCCAGGAGAGTATTGCATCGTCGACGAGATGGCATAATAGTCGTCACCCACACGGATGCAATCGAGGTCGCTGTAATCCGCTGGGATAACAGGGTTAAGATAAGTGCCGTCTGGTTGCTCTCCCCATTTGTCCCACGCACCCCACGTCCTTGTGGTCTGAGCCGAAAGCGTGAGAAGTGAAACCTGAAGAATGCAGAATAAGAATACCTTAATTTTCATTTCTCATATTCATTTTCTTACCTTTCATTTTCTTATTTTTCATTTTTCATTCTTTCATTTTTCATTTTTCATTTTTCATGCTCCCCCTTTAGGGAGTCAGGGGGCCTATTTTTTCAACATTTTATTCCCCTTGTTTGATATGACGATTCCCTTAGACGCTTTTCCCGGTGCTATCGGCCTACCGCTGAGGTCGTAAAGGACACCAGCCTCTTCCCCTTCATCGCGGCCGAGGTCGCGGCTGGGGCTTTCCACACCGTCTATTTTCCCGAAGCGGACGAGCTTCACCTTAGAGGCACGGAACTCCTGCTCGGCTGCTCCACCGCTGAGGTCGGCTTGGAAACCGAGGATGACATCCTGCGGCTGCTCCAGCTCGAAGTAGATCCCACGAAAGGTGCTGTTGTCCTTGCCCGCATCCGCTATAGCATCGTAGGCAAGGGCCTGCATGGGGATATCATGGGTGGAAACGTTCTCGGTGGCGGCGTAGATATAGGCTTCGTAGAGCTGATAGTTGGCCTCGTAGGTGGCACCGAAATAGTAGTTACCTGCTTCCAAGCTGACGCGGCGGAAGACGCGTGCATTCATGAGGTCACCTCCTGTGCTGTTTTGACGGTCGTCCCAGATGCCTAACGTCAGGCAGTCGTAGCCAGGATAGCGGTCCAGACCGTTGCGCGTACCATCGCCACCAGCGGGAATGGTGTAGTTCTCCACAGTCCAGTTCGCAGGCGTGCCATAGCGCGTAGAGGTCGATTGTCCGTCGATGCGCGAGAAATGGTTGACTTGCAGCAGCGCCTCCTTCGTGATGTCGGTCTGTGTCCTGTCGGTGGCACTGGTGCTGTAGAGCAGCCGCACACCATCCACGCGGAACTCCTGGTTGGCATTGCCGCCCTGCATATTGGCTTGGAAGGCAAGCACGACCTCCTGCTCCTCGGCGAGGTCGAAGCTGATGCCGTAGAACTTACCGTCAGCAGCACAGCGGTTCAGGGACAGCTTGGCAATAGCCTTGGTGTTGATGGCGCTGGTAGTCAGGGGTTCGGAGGCTGCATACATGAAGGCTGTCCCCAGCTGATAGACGGCATTGAACGAGGCTCCAAAGTAATAATGACCTGCTGGCAGATGTACCGTGCGATAAATACGGGCATTGGTCATGTTGGTGGCAGGGGTGCCATCCTCGCCACTCCATTTTCCCATCATCAGGGTGTTGCGACCCGGATAGTTATCAATGCCGTTCTTGGTGCCCTTGGAGGCATCGGTCTGAGGGATAGAGAAGTTCTCCACGGTCCAGTTCACAGGCTTGCCGAAACGCGACCCCATCTCCGTTGCCGCGAAGTTGTTCTTCTCCACAAGGTAGTCCAGGGTGATATCTGTCTGTCCCACTTCGTCAGGAGTGCCCGCCAGGTTGAATCCGGTCTGCTCGAAGGTGTTGAAAGCGGCGCGGAGGGATGCGATAGCGGCCTGCTGGGCTTCCGCGTCGGGAGAATCGGCGAGCACCAACCGGGCGGCATCTATTTGCTGGACCAGAGCGTTCAGCTTCATGGCGTTGGGCTTACCGGTATTGTTGCTGGCTATGGCGGTGTAGGCATCTGCACGCTGCTGGTAGAGTTCGATGACCTCTTGCAGCGTGAGGGATTTTGGAGCATCTGGGTCGAAGGTGATGCGAACAACGGGAGCTATCTCGTTGGGATGACTCTCAGGCAGCGTGATTTCCAAGGCATCCACATCTTGTGCGTAGGCCAGTTCTCCATAACCCAAGAGCTCTGCTTTCAGAACCTTGCCACTGTAGTAGGCCGACATCTTGCCCAGCGCCTTGAACTGGAAGGTGTTCTGCGCAGGCCAGCGCATGATGGTGGCATACAGCGTGTCCTGCCGCTCCACGTAGCGGACATCGCGGTCGGAGTAGTTGATACCTTCGTTGAAGCCCTGTGCATTCAGCGGGTTGGCGCTCTCGAAGAGGGGACCTTCACCATAGACCTTCCAGGGACGGGTACCATATATGCTCTCGCTATTGATGTCCATCCATGCCTTGATATCTGCTACGATACGACGCTCGTTGTTGTCAATGGTACCGTTGCCCCGGACGGGGATGCTGAGCAGCAGGTTGCCGTTCTTGGAAACGATATCCACCAACATGCGGATAACCGTCTCGGCAGACTTATACTGATTGTGGTCGCCCTCGTACTTGCTGTAGTGCCAGCCGCCGATGCAGGTACAGGTCTGCCAAGGAAGGGGCTGACACTGATCGGGGATGCCGCGTTCCACGTCCCAAAGCATGGCCTGCTTGTGTTGTTCTTGCAAGATTTTGCCGGTCACAACCACCTGCTGCTGACCGTTGTTCTGGGCGGCGCTGTGGTTGTAGTAGTGCTTGAGGATGTTCAGGCTGTACTGGTCGTCGCTGTTCGTGGAGGCACCGTAGAAGGGAAGCACGGTGTCGTCGAAGTAAATCATATCGGGGTTGTAGGCGTTGATGCACTGCAGCACACGGTTTTGGAACTTCTGCATGTATGCCTTCGAGGGAGGACAGACGCCATTGCCCCACCCCCACTGGTTATGGATGGTGCCCCAGTCGCTCCAGTTCTGGCTGTGGGCGTGATTCTGGGCATAGAGCTCCTGGGGGTCGTAGCCTTCCCACCACTTGCCAGCGCCTTCGTCCTTGGTCACACCGGTGTCGGCATCGCGACCTACTTCGAAGAAGGTCCAGGCATGAGCCCCGTGCATGGAGACACCTACCCGGAGGCCGTACTTGCGGCATTGCGCTGCCCATTCGCCCACGATGTCACGCATGGGGCCAATGTTCATCGAGTTCCACTCCTGATAGGGACTGTCCCAGCAATCGTAGTTGTCGTGGTGCTGTCCCATAGCCATGAAATACTTGGCTCCTGCATCAGAGTACAGCTTGATAAGCTCCTCTGGATTCCACTGCTCCACTGTCCAATAGCGGCAGAAATCCTTGTATCCCCAGTCGTGGTCGGGATAGTGGCCGAAGTAGTTGTAGAAGGTGGTACGCTGGTTGCCGCTGCCGTACATCGAGCGGGCATACCAGTCGCCGTCCTCCGCCTCGCACTGAGGATCCCAGTGAGCCCAGATGCCGAACTTGGCATCACGGAACCAGTCGGGACATTCCCAGGCACTGAGGTTCTCCCAATCGGCCTCGAAGGCACCTGTTTCTACCGATATATCGGTAGCCGGTTTGTTAGCTTCTACTTCGCTGTGAGGGCGCACGTAGCCGGCAGCATGCGGCTGTGCCATAACTGTTGTGGTAACGCACATCCAAAGAAGTGCAACTACGAATGCTTTCATCTTCACCATGTAATTGAAAATTGAAAATTGAAAAAT
>JAFXTO010000065.1 GCA_017535725.1 Bacteroidaceae bacterium | reverse complement strand
GTCTCGTTGGTCAGTCTTTCAAAGAACGCTTCTTCTTAGCAGAGAGAGAGTAACGGACAACCCTGAGTGAATCAGGGCATCCTTGTCTCGTTTGCGGGTGCAAAGGTACGGCAACTTTTTCATTCCTGCAAGCTTTTCAATAACTTTTTTATCAAAAATATGCAACTTTTCGCAATTTTACCTAAACCTCGCGCGCGTTCCTATTAATATATATACACACACGCGAACATGATTTTACCCCAAAAATTTGCACGTTCAAACCGAATTGACTAACTTTGCACCCGAAATGACAAACCCATAATAAAAAGAGAAAATGATTCAAATTCTTCAATCCGTAGAAATCACAGCAGACTCTGTCGCTGCTCTCCCCAAAGTCGAACAAGTGGCCCAGAACCTCGCCGAAGGCAATGTACGCTGGGATCAAGTCATCAACCAGCTCATCAGTTGGTCTTTAGACGCAGGCAAACATATCCTGATAGCCGCAGTCGTCTACTTCATCGGTCACTATCTCATCAAATTGTTGAACTACCTGCTGGCAGGTTTCCTGGAACGTCGGAAGGTAGAGGTCAGTGTGCAAACGTTTGTGAAGAGCTTCGTTGGCATCCTGCTGCAAGTATTGCTCATCATCACCGTTGTCAGCGCCCTGGGTGTAAACACCACGAGTTTTGCAGCTTTGCTGGCATCGTTCGGTGTTGCTATCGGTATGGCACTGAGTGGCAACCTCCAGAATTTCGCAGGCGGTATTGTCATCCTGTTCTTGAAGCCCTATAAGGTGGGCGACTGGGTGGAAGCACAGGGCACAGCAGGCTCCGTTCAGTCCATTCAAATCTTCCACACCGTGCTGATGACCGCCGATGGGAAACTGATTTATGTCCCCAACGGTTCTATGAGTAGTGGCACCATCACCAACTACACGCTGACGCCGACCCGCCGAGCCGAATGGGTTATCGGCATAGAATATGGTGCAGATGTCGCCAAAGCGCGCCAGGCAGTTCTTGATATCATCAAAGCAGACTCCCGCATCTTAGATACGCCAGAACCCGTCATTTGGCTGAACGAGCTGAACAACAGTTCCGTTGACCTCACTATCCGGTGCTGGACGAATAACGATGATTATTGGAATGTGATGTTCGAAACCCGCGAGAAAATCTACAACAGCTTCAACGAGCTGGGTATTGGATTCCCATTCCCGCAAATCACTGTACATCAGGCGGAGTAGGGAAATTGAAAAGTTGAAATGTTGAAAGATTGAAAAGTTGAAATGTTGAAAGATTGAAAGGTTGAAAGATTGAAAGATTGAAAGGTTCTTGAAGTATCAAGCGACCAAAGGTCGAGCGGAAAAGTTGAAAAGTTGAAAGAGGCCGCAATTCATGTCGTAATAACGAAATAACGTGATTGCGTAATAACGAAGCGGCCAAATAAAGGTTGAAAAGTTGAAAGGTTGAAAGATTGAAAATTGAGAGATTGATAATTAATCAACAAACTATTTAAACAAACACAATGAGAAAAATCTTTTTGCTGGCACTTGCGGCCATGTTGCTGGTGCCTACTCAGGCCGATGCCGGTCTATTCAAGAAGAAAAAGAAGAAAGCCCAGACCGAGGCCAAGGCCGAAGCCAAGCCCGAGGCGAAGAAAGAATCACGCCCTGCGCCCGTTGAGGGGTTGTTCAACGTTCAGAAGTTCAAGGAAGACTGGTACTTCCAGATTCCCGACTCGCTGCTGGGTCATCCCTTCCTGGCCACGACCCGTTTCGTGAGTACGCCCGTGAACATGGGCACCTACGGCGGTGAGCTGGTATCGAGCCATGTGCTCTACTGGGAGAAGCATAACGAACAGATTATTCTCCGCGCTATGGCTTATGATGCCACCGCAGATAGCACGGACGACATCCATCGCGCCCTGCTGGCCTCCACAGAGAACCCTATCGTTGCCAGCTTCAAGATAGACAAGGAGAGCGGTGACACCATTCACCGTCATCATATCAGCATCAAAGTCACTGACTTCCTGAAAGGCGACAACCTCATCACAGGCTTCGCCGACCGATCCAAGGAAGGCTTTGGAGTGACAGGTCTGAAACCCGACCAAAGCTACATCGAGTTCGTACACACCTACCCCATCAACACAGAGATACAGACGGTAAAAACCTACGGAGCCCGCCCAGGCAACAACCCCTCCTCGAACCTTGCAGGTCAGTTGACCGGTCAGGTGACGTTCCGCCTGAACACGTCCTTCGTGCTGTTGCCCAAGGAACCGATGCGTCCCCGTTATTTCGACAAACGTGTGGGCTACTTCACGGAGAGTCACCGCGAATACAGCGACCGTCAGCAGCAGGTGCGCCGCCGCAGCATGATTACCCGTTGGCGTCTGGAACCCAAGTCCGAAGAAGATATCGAGCGCATGAAGCGAGGTGAACTCGTTGAGCCTAAGAAACCTATCGTCTACTACATCGACCCCGCCACACCAAAGCAATGGCGTAAGTACCTGATTCAGGGCGTCAACGACTGGAACGTTGCCTTCGAGCAAGCAGGTTGGAAGAATGCTATTCGTGGTGAGGAGTGGCCGGAAAACGCCGATTCTTTAGGTATGAGCTTAGAGGACGCGCGCTACTCGGTCATCCGCTACCTCGCCTCCCCTATCGCCAACGCCTACGGTCCTCACGTCAGCGATCCCCGTTCCGGCGAGATTATCGAGTCACACATCGGCTGGTATCATAATGTGATGCAGCTCATCCACGACTGGTACCTCATTCAGGCTGGTGCCGTGGACGATGCCACTCATAAGATGCAGTTCGACGAAAAACTGATGGGTCAGCTCATCCGTTTCGTCAGCTCACACGAAGTGGGCCACACTCTGGGTCTTCGCCACAACATGGGAGCCAGCTCTGCAACCCCTGTTGATAGCCTGCGCGACAAAGCCTGGGTGGAAGCTAACGGCCACACCGCCAGCATCATGGACTATGCCCGCTTCAACTATGTCGCTCAGCCAGAGGACCACATTAGTCAGGCGGGTCTCTTCCCGCGCATCAATACCTACGACAAGTGGGCCATCGAATGGGGTTACAAATACTTCCCTGAAGTGACGACACCTATTTTATATGATGACGGAGAATACGTCAGCGAAGCCGATCAGGAACGTCGCATCCTGAACAAGATGACGATCGAGAAACTGGCACAGAGCCGTCGTTACTGGTTCGGCGGCGAGGGTTATGACAACGACCCTCGTGCGTTGACCGAAGACCTCAGCGATGACCAGATGCGTGCCAACGAATACGGCATCAAGAACCTGAAGCGCATCATCGGCAACCTACCCTACTGGGTACGCGAAGAGGGCGACCTCGACCTGAACCTCAGCCAGATATACTCTGGAGTCATCAATCAGATGCAACGCTATGTGGGTCACGTAGGCAGGAACATCGGCGGTGTCTACCACAACTACAAAAGCGTAGAGGAATTCGGTGAAGTCTATACTCCAGAAGAAAAGGAACGCGTGCAGCGCGCGATGAAGTGGTTAGACGAGCAAGTGCTGAAGGAGCCCACATGGCTGATTAATGTTTCCTATATCAACCGATTGACCACAGACCCGCAAAGTGTCATTCAATCACTTGCAAACCAAGCTGTAAGCAGCCTCTGTTCGGCAAACACATTCAACAACGTGGTTCGCTTTAGCTATGCCTCTAATGCCTATCAACCCGCCGACTATGTGGACGACATGGTGCGGATGATTTTCCGTGAGGCCGGAAGCGGACAAAATCTCACTCGCTGGCGTCGCTACGTACAATCCCGCGCCGTTGACGTTCTCACCGAAGCATGGAATAACGGGACAAACGCCGAAGCTCATCCCTACGTGACACAAGCTCTACAGCAGATTCAGCAACGCGTGAAGCAGGCAGGGGGTGATGCCGCCACCCGTGCCCACTACAAAGACCTCGAAATGAAGATTCGCCTGACATTCGAGAAATAACACGTACGACCCTCATAGTGCTGATGAAATAGAAAACACGTTCGATAAAGACCATCAGGACTCAACCAATTTTAGCCAAAGCAGGGACACCGTCATGGTGTCCCTGTCTATATATTTGCAAAGTCCTGATGAAGGGGAAAGCAAGTATCGTCGGTCGGGCAACAAGCTCATTTTCATTGCCCTGTGGCGTGACGGTAGTCGAGGAGGGCGGTTTGGAGGGCCACATAGGCGTCTGTACGCTGATCGAGGGTTTGCTGGTAGAGTAGCTGCGCCTGGAGGAGATCAGACATGGTGGAAGTGCCGGCGCCATAGGTGTCGCGATGGATGCGGAGGTTCTCTTCGGCTTGCAGGATGCTTTGTTCTGCGAGGACAAGCTGGGATTGGGCTTCGGCGACATCGTTGGCTGCTTTCTGAGCACGGATGGCGAGCAGTTGGGCGTTGTCCACAAGTTGCTCCTGTGCTTCCTGTTCTGCGATGCGACGGCGACGGATGGCGTGGCTGGCTCCCCACCAATCGGAAATGGGAAGGGAGAGAGTGGCGAAAATCATGCCGAAGTGGCGGTCATTGTCGAGGAGGTTGTGGTAATTATAGCCGGCGCCGACGGCGAGGGATGGGAGGTTCTTGCCGACTTCCATGCGGCGCTGGAGGGTGGCGGCTTCAACTTGTTTCTGAAGGAGTTGATATTCAGGGAGGTGGGAGACGCTGGCGGGAAAACCGCCAGACGCACCAACGAAGGATGAAGAGGAGGGGGAAGAAAGGGAGGAAGAGGAGAAGGAAGAAGCAATGGAAGAGGAAGAAAAAGAAAGAGAAGAGGAGGAAGAGGAGGTTGGGACTGAGGCGAGAGTCCAGGGGGATTTCAGGCCGCAGAACTGGGTGAGGAGGAGATGAACGAGGGAGAGGCCGTTGTTGAGTTTGAGGCGCTGGGATGCGATGTCGTTCTGTCGGAGTTGGACTTGGAGGAGGTCGTTGCGGAGGGCGACGCCTGCTTTGACAGCAACGGTGACATCGCGGAAGAGGGAAGCCAGGAGGGAGTCCACGGCATCGAGGGTGCACCGCTTCTCTTGCATGGAGACGAGTTGCCAGTAGTACTGCTCCACTTGCTTCTCCACATCGTTCTCCGTGAGTTGCAGCTGTAGCTGGCTAGCTTCCTCGCCAATACGGGCAAGGTGGTTTCCGAGAACTATCTGGCCACCAGTGAAGATGGGTTGGATGGCGGTGATGCCAGCGATAGTACCACTCTTCATCATGGTCGTAGTCATGGGAGAGGACAATGCTGTGAGGGCTTCGACGGGCAGTACCTGAGCGAGGCTGGCGCCAAGGTCTGGGGAGATGAACTCAGAGGGGTCGATGTCCATCTGAGCCATGGCGCGATTGGCGTTGAAGGTGAGGCCTGTAGCGCTGACCGAGGGGAAGTACTTGGTGAAGGCTTCCTTACGCTGGTGGGAGGCGGACTCCATTTCGAGTCGTGCGCGGCGGAGGGAGATGTTGTTATGGAGGGCGGAGTCGCGGAGGGCGGAGAGAGAAAGGGAGGAGGGGGACTGAGCTGCAACAAAGTTGCAGCATACAAAACAGAAGGATAAGAGAAGGAGGAAGCGAGACATTGAGAAATGAAAAATGAAAGAATGAAAAATGAAAAATATCTCTTTGTGTCTCCGTGTCTCTGTGTCGCGGGGGAAGGAGAGGTGGAAGGGGATGTTCATGGGACTACTTTTTGACGGTGAGTTTCCAGTAAAGGACGGGGAGGACGGTGACGACGAGGATGAGGGTGCCGATGCCGCCTGCTAAGATGGTGACACCTACGGGCATCCAGAAGGAGGTGCCGGCGATAATCATGGGGATGACACCTACAGCAGTGGTGGCGGTGGTAAGGAAGATGGGAACCATGCGGCGGTGGCCTGCGTCGTAGGAGGCATCGCGAGGCGACTTGCCCTCGCGCATCCGGTCGTCGGCGTGTTCGAAGATGAGAATCTCATTACGCATGATAATACCCATGAGGGTGATAAGTCCGAAGATGCTGGTGAGCCCGAGCGTGCGGTTCATCAGACCTAAACCGATGAGGGCGCCGGGGAGCATCAGGCCGAGGGCAATCATACACAGGGTGGTGATACCGAAGCGCTTGAAGTTAAAGAGGATGAAGAAGAAGACAATGACCATGGAAATGACTATGCCTCCGAGAATCATGGGCATGGCTTCGTGGTTATATTCCAACTCACCGCCCAGTTCGCAGCGGACGCCCTGAGGAAGCGGGGTGGAAAGCATGAGTTCATGGAGGCGTGCTTCGACAGGAGCGGCGTAGGTGCCATGGGCAAACTCAGCAGTAACCGTCAGGCAACGCTCTCCTGCGCGATGTTGGATGCGGCTCTCCGTCCAACGAGGAGCGACGTGGGCAACCTGGCGGAGGGGAATGGAAGAGGAAGGAGAACCGACGCCCAAAGGCGCGGACACTACAGCAGAAAGCGGGGAGGAGGCGGAGAGCGAAGAGGAGAGGGCGGCACCCAGGGCAGCCTGCGGCGAGAATAGGCCGAGGTCTTCGACGTCGGAAACGGTGAGGTTGCGGTCATCCTTGAGCACGATAGGGAGCTGATAGTCGCCTTCCCAGATGCTGCCCACGCTGAGATCGCTGGTGTTCATCGCCAAGGCAATCTGGGCAGCAGTACGGTTGACGCCTAACTGAGCAGAAGCCAGTGGGTCGAGCTGCACGTCGATGACCGGCGAGGGCTGGAGGAAGTTGGTGTGAACCCACTCCAATTCCGGCATCGTGCGCATCTGTTCCATCATTCGTTCGGCAGCCACGTGCAGGGAGTCGAGGTCGTCGCCATAGAAACGGAACTCCAACTCTGGCACTTCGAGGTAGTCCAGCCGCTTGAATTTCACGTAAGCCTCCGGAAAGGCTTCGCTCCACTGGGGTTGATACTCGGCCAGGAGGTCGAGGGTGGCCTTCTGCGAAGTGGTGTTCACGATGAACTGCGCGAAGTTGCGACCGCCCATCTGGGGAGCGTAAACCGTATGGAAACGAGGAGAGGAGCAGCCGACGAAGCTGGTGATGCCCGTGATGCGGTCATCAGCAGCAAGGACTTGGCGCACTGAGTCGGCAATGAGACGCGTATCATCCAAGCCCTTGCCCTCAGCGAGGAAGATTTCAACCGCAAACTGTTCGCGGTCGGCGAAGGGGAATAGGCGTATTTTCAGCACAGGAAGGATGAACGACGATGCCGCAACAGAGCCAAAGCCGAGTCCCACCGTGAGCCACGGATGGCGGAAGGTCCAGTCGAGGATGCGGTCATAGAGGGCCTGTACGTGGTCTGTGAGACGCTTGCCCTGTTTCTGCTTGGGCACACCTATTATCTTTACGCACAGGAAGGGAATGACGGCAATGGCAAGGATGAGGGACACCATCAGGTTGATGGTGATGGTCCAGGGGAAGTCCACGATGGCATCGAGGAAAGCTCCATGGAAGGTGAGCAGGAAGGGATAGAAAATGGCACAAATGCAGATGGTAGCCAGCAACATAGGCATGAAATACTGTTGCACGGAATGGACGGCGGCATCGGCTGGCGCCTCGCCCTTGCCGACGTACTCCAGATAGCCGTCTATGACCACGATGGAGTTGTCCACAATCATGCCAAGTACCACGATGAGACCAGCCAGCGTGACCATATTCAGCGGGATGCCCATGAAATAGATGATGCCCACACTGATAAAGGTGCTCAGGGGGATGGTGATGGCTGCTACAATAGCCGACCGGAAGGGGAAGAGAATCATCATCACGAGGATGATGACCGCCATGGAAAGGAGGAGGTCTCGCAGGAAATCATGGATGCTCAGGGAGACGACCTTGGGGAGGTCTGCGATGCGGGTGAGGACGACGTCATCGGGCAGTTCCTCGTCGGCGAAGCGTTCGAGTACTCGTTCCACATCATCGCCATAGGCCATAATGTTGTTGCCTGGCGTCATCTCCAAGGAGAGAAGGACACAGGGGTGTCCGTTCTGCTCAATATAGCTGTCACTGGTGTCGTACTCGCGTTCGACGCGAGCGATGTCGCGAATGCGCACCACCTTGCCCGAGACAGGGTCACTGAAGAGAATCTGGTTGGCGATTTCCTCCATACTGTTCTGCGTAGGCTGAATATGGATGAGTGTCTGCTGGTGGGCATTGGTGACGGAGCCGCTGAGGGTGGTGAGTCCTGCTGCTTGCATGGCAGCCAGGAGTGTTTGCTGTCCAATACCATAGGCATCGAGGCGTTGACGGTCGATGTAGATAGAGATTTGTTCCTTCTGCTCGCCATATTGACGGACATTAGCCACGGAAGGTATCTTCAGCAGAAGGTCGCAGAGGCGGTCGCTGTAGTCTTGCAGCTCGCGATAGCTGCGCTCGGCACTCTCCACGGCGATGAGCAGGGCAGAGGTGTTGCCAAAGTCATCGTTAGCTACCAGTGCGAGGACACCCTGGGGCAGCTGCTGCTTGAACAGTGCCAGCCCATGCTTGATTTTGCTCCATACCTCGTCTTTATTATTCACCTCGTCGTTCAGGTGAACGAGCACCATGCACATGCCGTTCTGGGAGGTGGAGGTGGTCTTGGCGCGCTTCACCTCTGGATAGGTGAAGAGAAAACGCTCCAACGGACGTACCACCTGTTGCTCCACTTCCTCGGAGGTGGCACCGGGATAAACGGCGATGACCACGCCCTGACGGATGGTGACGGGCGGAAACTCGTCCTTGGGCATGACGTACATCCCAAAGATGCCCAGTCCCAGGAGGATGGCGACGACGAGGAGGGTGATGGGATAGTGGCGTAGTGGCCAGCTGATCCAGTTATGCTTGTTCTCCATGGCTTAGTAGATGACTTTCGTTCCTTCGCTCAGTTTCTGGTAGCCTTCGGTGACGACGCGGGTGCCCTCGGTGATGCCGGAGAGGATGGCTATGCGGTCGCCCTTTGAGGCACCGATGGTGACGGAGGTGCGGTGGGCGATGCTGTCGGAGGCGATGGTCCAAATAAAGAGAGAGCCATCGGGACGGCGTTGGACGGAGGTCAGGGGGAGGAGAACCTCGCCAAAAGACTCTGCCGCCACGGCCGAGGGAGACGAGGACGAAAGGGTAGCAATGGCAACCTTTGCAACCATTCCCGGCAAAAGGACTCTCTCCTTATTTTCTACTCGCACGCGAAGGTCGTAAGTGTGGGTGAGGGCGTCGGCTTGGATGCCTTTCTCGATGCGTCCACCGCGGAACTCACGTCCGATGGCATCGACCTGGATGCGGGTGGGTGTCCGCGGAGCAATGGCAGCCATCTCCGCTTCGGGCACGGAGAAGCGTACCTTCACGCTAGTAATGTCCAGAATGGTGACCACCGCCTGTGAGGGCATCGCCGTCTCGCCGGCACTGACATTCCTACGTCCGATGATACCCGATACGGGAGCCGTGAGGCGGCAGTCTGCGAGGTTCTTCTCCGCAACAGCCAGCTGGGACCGTGCCTGCGCCACCTTGCTTTGCACCTCCACCCACTGGGCATCGGTCATCGAGCCTTTCTCGTGGAGCTGACCATAGCGCTGGAGGGCATCCTCTGCCTGCGCCACACCCGCCCGTGCTCCATCAAGGAGGTTGCGAGCCTGGGTGTCGTCAAGTTCTGCAAGGAGCTGTCCGCTCGTCACCGCTTGTCCTTCTGAGACCAGCACGCGTCGGACGGTGCCCATGGAGGTGAAGCTGACGGCCGTCGCCTCGTTTTCCTCCACGATGCCTACGTAGGTTTCTGTGTTCTGTGACTGTGATGGTGCCACGACTTCCGTTTGGACACGCGTGGGAGCCTTGTCGTGTTGTTGTGTTTGTTGAGCACACCCTGCAAGCAAAAAGGCGAGGGTGATGCCTATGACTGCATGTTTCTTCATTTACTGATGGACTTTATTCCGAATTTGGCGCAAAGGTAAGCATTTATTTCCGAATAACGTTCCTTCATGCAGAAATATATCTCTCTAAGACATAATCTTCGGGAAAAAATGCGTAACTTTGCGCGCAAATTGCCAGTAATATGTCTGAACTCGAACCAATGATTGCCGACCTTGCGCTCATCCTTATCTGCGCCGGCGTGATGACCCTTATTTTCAAGCGTCTGAAGCAGCCCCTCGTACTGGGCTATATCGTGGCAGGCTTCCTCGCCTCGCCGAACATGCCGTACATGCCCAGCGTGACGGATTTGGAGAATGTCCACCTGTGGAGCGACATCGGTGTCATCTTCCTTCTGTTTGCCCTCGGACTGGAATTCTCGTTCAAGAAGATTGTGAAGATGGGGGCTGCGCCCATCATTTCTGCCTGCACCACCATTCTGAGTATGATGGTGGTGGGTGCGTTCACGGGCTACGCCTTCGGTTGGGGGCAGATGGACTGCATCTATCTGGGCGGAATGCTGGCGATGTCCAGTACGACCATCATCTTCAAGGCCTTCGACGACATGGGGCTTCGTCAACAACGCTTTGCCGGCATGGTGCTGAGTGTGCTCATCATTGAGGATATCCTGGCCATCGTGCTGATGGTCATGCTCTCCACGCTCGCCGTCAGCCAGCAGTTCGAAGGGATACAGATGGCCACCAGCATTCTGAAGCTGTTGTTTTTCCTCGTGCTGTGGTTCGTGGTAGGCATCTACCTGATTCCGCTCTTCTTAGGCAGGGTGAAATCGCTGATGAGCGACGAGACGATGCTCATCCTTGTACTAGGTCTGTGCTTTGGCATGGTGGTGCTGGCATCGTCTGTTGGTTTCTCGGCCGCCTTTGGCGCGTTCATCATGGGCAGCATCCTCGCTGAGACGATAGAAGCCGAGAAGATAGAACATCTCGTCAGCCCTGTGAAAGACCTCTTCGGTGCTATCTTCTTCGTGTCCGTGGGCATGATGGTGGACGTGGCTCTGATTGTGGAGTACATCGTTCCCATCCTCTGCATCATCGCTGCCATCATGGTGGGACAGACGGTGTTCTCGACGGCAGGTTTCCTGCTATCCGGTCAGCCGCTGAAGACAGCCATGCAATGCAGCTTCTCGCTGACACAAATAGGTGAATTCGCCTTCATCCTTGCCACCTTGGGCACCTCCTTGGGTGTGACCAGCGACTTCCTCTACCCCATCGTCGTGGCGGTATCTGTCTTCACGACCTTCACCACACCTTATATGATACGTCTGGCGGAACCCGCCTACACGGTCGTGGAACGCCATCTGCCCGTTCGCTGGAAGCAAATCCTGGAACGCCTTGCCAACGGCAGTCCCAATGTCGCAGGGCAACAGAGCCTTTGGCGCACTTACTTGAAGCAGGTAGGCCTCATCATTGTCATTTATGGTGTGCTCTGTGACGCCATCATCGTCGTTATGTTCAGATTCGTCCAGCCGTTCATCGAGGGCTTACTGCCCAATCCCTGGAACGAGATTGCCGTGGCCACGCTGACCATCGTGTTTCTCTCCCCCTTCCTTCGTTCCTTGATGATGAAGCGCAATCGCAACGAGGAATTTCAGGCTCTGTGGGCCGATAATAACTTCAACCGTGCCCCGCTGATAGCCGTTCAACTGTTGCGCATCGTCATGGGAGCCGCCATCCTCAGCTACGTCCTCGGCCACACCGTCCACTGGAGCGGCACGCTGGGTATCTTCGTGGTCATCGCCATCCTCTTCACCATTATCCTCAGTCGTAACCTGAAGAAGCAGGGAATGCGTCTGGAACAGACTTTCCATGAGAACCTCACCCAGCGCGAGCGCCGTTCCGAAAGTCAGCACAAGCGTCCTCAATTTGCTGGTCGCCTGCTGGAGCGTGATGTCCACCTGTCTGATTTCTCCATCCCCGTGGGCATCGATTGGGGCGGACAGACGCTGGCCCAGCTGAATCTGGGCAAGAAATTCGGCATCCACGTTGTTTCCGTCCAACGCGGCACACGGCGCATCAACATTCCTTCTGCCTCTACCCTCGTCCTCCCTGGCGACCACCTGCAGGTGGTGGGCTCCGACCAGCAGCTGGCCACCTTCGGCCAGGTACTGGAGAGCAATATCCGCAAATCCCAGGAGGCTACCGCTACCACCACCGACGAGATGAAGCTGCGCCGCGTCCTGCTGGAATTTGGCTCGCCCTTCGTTGGGAAGACCATCCGCGACAGTGGCATCCGCGACGACTACCGTTGCCTCATCGTCGGTATCGAAGCAGAAGGCGACCAGGCGCTGCACTCTCCCAACCCCACCCAGCACCTGCACGTAGGCGACATCATTTGGGTCGTAGGTGAAGAAGCAGACCTCACCCGTCTTGAGCAGGCAAAGGAAATGCCCCACCATATCAGCATCGGCGCAGGAGTCGTTCGTCCCTAATTCTCACTCTTATTTTTCAACTTTTCAATTTTTCAATTTTTCAACTTTCAATGTCTCCCCTACTCGACCTCCATACCCACACCATCGCCAGCGGTCACGCCTACTCCACCATTCAGGAGATGGCACAGGCAGCAGCTCAGAAAGGTCTTCAGATTCTAGGCATCACGGAACACGCCCCTACCCTACCCGGCGCCTGCAACGCCATCTACTTCCGAAACCTCCACGTCGTGCCACGAATGATGTACGGTGTGCGGCTGCTGATGGGCGTGGAACTGAACATCCTCGACTACACGGGTCGTCTGGACCTCGACGAGCGGCACTACCAATGCTGCGACCTGCGCATTGCCGGCATGCATATCCTCTGTTGGCAAGGTGGCTCGCGCTCGCAGAATACCGATGGTATGCTGGCCGCCATCCACAACCCTTGGACACACATCATCAGTCACTCTGGCGACGGCACCGCCGAGCTGCTGTTTGAGCCCATCGTGCTGGCAGCACGCGACACGCAGACGTTACTGGAGATTAACTCATCCAGTATGATACCCCTGCGCAACAAGGAAACGGCACGTCCCAACAACCTCGAAATCCTGCGCCTCTGCCGCAAGTACGACGTCCCCATCATCCTCGGTTCCGATGCCCATATCTCTTTCTCCATTGCTGACTACCGCTACGCCCTGCCCCTGCTTGCCGAGACAGACTTCCCCGATGAGCTGGTGATGAACTACTGGCCGGAACGGTGCATGGAATACTTGAACATAAGCCTACCAACAACCTGACAAACAATCAGTTTTCAAATGAACTTAATCCTTTACTTTATCATAGGAATCGCCCTGGGCGCCCTCGTCGCATGGTTAGTCATGCGCAGCAAACTGAACGTCGCCCACACCATCCTCGACGAACGCACAGCCGAAGGCATACAACTCCAGCAGGCCATCCAACAGCGTGAGCAAGAACTGGCAGAACAGAACGAGGTACGCCAGCAGTTGGCCATTCAGGTGGAAGTGCTGAACACGAAACTGGCAGAACAACAAGCACAGGCAAGGCAGGCACAAGCCGAACAAGAGCGGCGGCACAATGAGGCGATTGCTGCGCTGCAGGTACGCTTCGACGAAGTCATGGCAAAGGTGTCGGCACAGATGAAGGATGCCACCAACGAAATGCTGCGCCAGCGCCAGCGGGAGTTTCAGGAGGCATCGGACACCAGCATCGGGCAAATCGTGACGCCCTTGCGTGAGACCATCGACAAGATGCAACAAGCCATGACCGAGACACGTACCCAGCAGAGTGCCGACAGCGGAGCGCTGAGAACCATCATCCAACAGATGATGCAGAAGAGCGACGAGGCACGTATCAGCACCGATGCCCTGACGCAGGTCTTCCGCAAGAGCAACAACACCCAGGGCATGTGGGGCGAGACGGTGCTCGACGAGCTTTTGGAAGCTCAGGGGCTCACCCGAGGCATCCACTATGACGTGCAACCCACCATTCGCGACGCCACCGGCACGGCCGTTCAGGGCGAGGACGGCAGTCGGCTGCGCCCTGACGTTATCCTGCAT
This sequence comes from Bacteroidaceae bacterium, assembly GCA_017535725.1. GTDB lineage: Bacteria > Bacteroidota > Bacteroidia > Bacteroidales > Bacteroidaceae > Physcousia. The sequence continues at coordinate 5,323 of JAFXTO010000065.1, read as the reverse complement.
CTGGACCAGCGCCGCGAGGTCATCATCGATTCCAAGGTGTCGCTGTCCGCTTACATGGACTATGTCAACGCCACCGACGAGGGCGAACGGAAACGCTGTTTGGAAGCTCATGTCAGGAGCCTGCGCGACCAAGTGAGCCGTCTGGCAAGCAAGGACTACAGCGCATATATCCAGCCGCCTAAGGTACGCATGAACTATGTCATCATGTTCGTGCCCAACAGCGGTGCCCTATGGACGGCATTGGGTGCACAGCCCGACCTCTGGCGCAAGGCCATGGAGCGTGGCGTGTACATAGCTGATGAACAGACGCTGTTTGCCGCCCTGCGCATCATCAGTCTCACCTGGACACAAATCCGCCAGGCCGAGAACCACGAGAAGGTGTACGCCCTGGCCAACGAGCTCATGGACCGTGTTGGCCAGTTCATGAAGAAGTACACCGCCATCGGAGCCGCCTTAGACAAGGCACAGCAGGCTTACGATGACGGCAACCGCAAACTATCGCCGCAGGGACAGAGCATCCTGCAGACGTGCGCCAAGCTCCAGAAGCTGGGTGCCAAGCAGAGCGACAAGAACCCTCTGCCGCAAATCACGGATATCGACGACATTCCGGCATTGGAGGAACCAGCGGAGGGGACGCCTACACAGGAGGCGCCAGCCATGGAAGATGCTCAGGATTAAAAAGAGGGGCGTATCTAATAATGACGCCCCTCTATACAGCAAGGACCAGTACCCCGAATCAGGATACTGGTCCTTGCTTTCTATCTCGTAGCTTGTTCTTACAGCTGATACTCCAGCATGACGAAGCTAAAGGGAGCGAGGTCGAAGGTGAATTTCTTCTGTGCCTTGATGGACTCCTTCTGCGGCGCAATGGGCTGTGCCTCGTAGTTGTTCTCGGCATCGGGAGCACCAGTGAGCACGGTCTTCTCGCACATCTTCTTCAGCGGGAAGCGGCTAAGGTCGATATTGGCTTTCTTGGCTTCGGCAGAGGCGTTGCAGAGCTTGACGAAGAGACGACGCGACTTCACGTTGAGCACCACCGACTGGCCGTAGTGAACATCCACCTGCGGCTGCTGCACACCAGCGGCATCTCCCTCAAAACGCACACAATCACCGTAGTAGTACTGACCGCTGGACTGTCCGAAGAGCTGCTGGACGTAGTAGCTGCAGGTGAGGAACGGGCGTTCGTTGTCGAAGTAGATGAGGTCGGGATTCCAGTTCGTGGCTTCCTTGCGGGCGAAGAGGGGAGCGTATGAGGTCATGGCCACCACGTCACCGTTTCGCTCCACATGGAGGAGGTACAGACCCTCAGCCAGCGCATCGAGGAGTTTCTTGTCCTTGGCAGCATACTCACCCAAGTAAACCTTTGTCTTACGATCGCGGGGGTAGTTGTCGTACTGGCGCGAGGAGAGGAAGTATTTGTTGGGTTCATAGTAGTGTTCGTCCAAGATGGGCAAACCAATCTGCTCAGCCAGCTTCCATCCGTTGTCGAAGTCGGGATTGCCTTTGTGGGAGCCGGGACCTGCGGTGCCTACGATGACGATTTCAGGATGTGCCTTCGTCACACGTTCGTAGATGTACTTGAAGCGCTCGGTGAACTCGGGAGTAATCTTCTCCTCGTTGCCCAGACCTAAGTATTTGAGGTTAAAGGGAGCGGGGTGTCCGGCATCGGCACGCATCTTAGCCCACTTGTTGGTGGCGGGGTCGCCGTTGGCCCACTCGATGAGGTCTATGGCCTCGCTGACCCACTCATCCATCTCAGACATCGGCACGACGTCCTGTGCCTGGTCCTTCATGCTCCAGCCGCCATTTGTACCCTGACAGCTGACGCCGCAAGGCAGGATGGGCAGGGGCTGCATGCCCAGGTCTTCGCAGAACTGGAAGTACTCGAAGTAGCCGAGTCCCATGGACTGGTGGTAGCCCCAGGTATTCTTCAGCGAGCGGCGCTGTTCCTTCGGCCCGATGGTGGTCTTCCAGCGATAGGTGTTCCAGAAGCCGTCGCCACCGCCATGCACCACGCAACCGCCAGGGAAGCGCATAAACTTGGGCTGCAGGTCAGCCAGTGCCTGGGCGAGATCCTTACGGAGTCCGTGACCTTTGTAGGTATCCTGAGGCATGAGCGAAGCGACGTCGATGTCGATGTCACCCGTCTGGAGTACCAGGATTTGCAGCACAGCGTTCGAGCAATCCTCTATCGGGGAGAGCACAGCCTCGTACTTGGTCCAGTCGGACGAAGAGGCAGAGACAACGGCATCTGCCAGCAGTTTGGGCGACTTACCCCAACCCTGCGGCTGCACCAATGCCACACGTACTTCCTTGGTCTCTCCGTAGTTACGGAAGAAGGCAGAGAAGTTGTATTTCTCTCCAATCTTCACGTTGAAGCCGTCGAAGCCGTCGTTCTGGAGGCCGATGCCCGTCCAGCCGTCGTAGTCATAATAATGTCCCACGCGCTCCACGTGGATGCGCATGTAGGTGGCATTGTTCTCGTTCAAAGGGTTGTCCATGCGGGTTTCCAGCCGACCGAGCGAGTGTCCGGGTCGAATCAGTCGCCACGCGGTGCCAGGTCCCCAGCCGTCGCGTTCCGTGGGGTTGTACTCGAAGGCACCGTTCTGCACCAGTTCGGCGTAGAGTCCACCGTCGGCCGAAGAGCTGATATCCTCGAAGAAGATACCTATCAATTCATCGCTGATGGCCTTACCGCCCTTCGGCGCTTTCATAGGTTTCTGGGCGCTCAACCCCATTGTCGCTGCCACCAGGACAGCACTCAAAAGCAATCTTTTCATTGTCTTTCTAAATTATACGTTAAACAATATGCCGCTGCAAAGGTACAACATTTTTTGCAATTGCAAACAAAATTACCGCTTTTTATCCCTTCTCTCCCACTTTTCTGTCGTTTTTTCTTTGTCGATTCCCGACTTATTCCTACATTTGCGGCGTGATAACCGCTTTTATACCGAGCCAAGAAATCAAAATAAGATAGTTCAGAGTTTTTTATGGCAATTGACAAGGTCAAATATTGGGTTGCATTGCAGACTACGATTTGGAGACTGCAGACTCTATGTTTATTACTAAGCGTTGGCTCTACTTTGCCTTTATGTGTCACCAAGCGATAGAGAAAACACTGAAGACCTTTTGGTGTGGAACGATGCCTGATGACCCTCCCTACACTCACAGTCACAAGCGTTTAGCTGACGGCTGCGGACTATATAGTAGAATGAGTAAGGATCAGAAGGACTTCATAAATACTGTCACGAATTACAATATCGAAGCTCGATATCCCGAGGATAAAGATGAACTTACGCGGACGCTTACCCCACAAGCTTGCCGCCAGATGATAGACGAAACCAAACAGTTGACACAATGGATAAAAGACGAACTCTCAGCCGCGACGAAGCCCTCAACCTCGTCCGACACTACAAGCGAGTCATAAGACATCGATTCAAGAGCGAACCGAGAGTCCTGATGTTTGGCTCTTATTCCAAAGGTTATGCCACTCCTGACAGTGACATAGATGTGGCTGTTATTGTGCCGACTTATGGAGATCAGAAGCTTGAAATTTCTAAAAACCTTTGGAGCGATGTTGACAAAGTGAGCCTTCTCATTGAACCCGTCCTCATGGCCGAGGATCGTTGGTCTCCCCTTTATGACGATGTGATGCGAACCGGTATTGCCGTTTAATCAAGCGGCACACCTATATACATTATACATTATTCGCCCGACCTCTGGTCGCTTGATACTTCAAAAATTATACATTATCAATTGTACAATATCAATTATACATTAAATAGGATGGGCTAAGATAACAGATAAAGACATATTGACAGAAGCGCCCGCATAAATTCCGCCTCTCCCCACCCTCGGAGAGGTTTTCTTTTGTTCTTTTCTTTGTCTTGATGGTTGATTTTGATGCTTTTTGAGCGTCAGATGATATTTTTCTGTCGATTTTCTTTGTCGAATCCCGACTTGTTCCTAATTTTGTGTCGTGAAACCACTTCCATAAAGGAATAAGGACATAAAATATGATTAGTAAGACATACAATCGCTATTTCTGGTTGTTGGATACACTTCTCACCAGTGACCCGCTTACGTTTGAGGAGATTAATATGCTGTGGGAGGATAATCCTGCGTTCGACGGTCCCCTGCCGATACGTACTTTCCATGAACACAGACGAGGTATCAAAGAGATGTTGGGAGTGGAGATTGAATGCGACAGGTCGAGAGGCAACGTGTATTACGTCAAGAATCCAGAAATCTTGAAAGGAAACAAAATAGCCAAATGGGCATTGGAGAAGTATAGCATTCCTCAGGATTTCGTGACTTTCAATGGTATGAAGGATAGAATCTTGCTTGAAGAGATACCCGGCGGAATCAGACACTTGGATTCTATCATCAAGGCACTGAGGACGAATACGGAACTTGAGATTGGTTATCAGAAGTTTGAAGATGAGCAGGGTGAAGAGCATCGGCTGACATTCCATGTTCAACCTTATGCTCTGAAGGTCTTCAACCATCGTTGGTATTTGTTGTGTTACGTGAAAGAACGGGAGGGACTTCGCAGTTTGTCCTTGGATCGTTTTCTTGACGTTGAGTTACTGAAAACCAGCTTCGAGATGCCAACTGATTTCGATGCAAGGAAATACTACGCCAACGTGGTCGGCATCTATGTGGACCCTAAATTGCCCATTATGAATGTGAAGATTCGTGCCTACGGCATTCAAGCAGAATACCTCCGCTCCACGCCGCTACACAAAAGCCAAAGGGAAGTGCTCTCCAAGCACGGCGAATTTGCCGAGTTCATCTATCGCTTGTGTGTAACGCCAGAGTTGATAAGTCAGTTGCTGGCTATGGGGGATAAGGTGGAGGTGCTGGAGCCGGAGGAGTTGAGAGAAAGGATGAAAGAGGAATTGAGGAATAGTATAGAGAGATATGAGTGAATAACTTTTTTATTAACTTAAAATATTAACGTGATATGAAAATCTATGGTTATTCTGAACGAGGCGCAATGAATGCTTTGTTCTATGGGATGGCATTTAATAATGATGAGAAAGATATGCATAGCTTTCTTTTGGAAGCTGGCATTGAACAGGCTAATAGTTTTCACGAATTTGAGCTTTATACAGAGTTCTCTCTTTCTGAATTTGGCTCGCCTGATCTCGTGATTTTTGCTACAAAAGATGATAAAAAAGGGCGCAGGTGTGATTTTCCGTGGATAGCCCCATAGCCTAACCAAAAAATCTTCCCACAACGGAACAAATGTCGTTTAAAAGTGTTACCTTTGCACCATGGCAAAGAAACATTCATCATTCGACTACGAGATGCTGGTCCG
>JAFXTO010000064.1 GCA_017535725.1 Bacteroidaceae bacterium | reverse complement strand
TAGATAATATATAATAATAAACTATAATTAAGGGTTTCTGCGCAGTTCGGGAGGTGCTTAATGTCACAAAGTCACATGTCACAATGTCCCAATCGTGCGGCAGGGCAGCGGGTTGTGCAGCGGCAGGGCTGGGCTTGCAAGACTGAGAATCAAGGCGGTGCAAGAAATGGCGCGAATTGGTGCTGAAAATCGGACGAATTGGAGGGGGCGGATTTGGTGGCGTCGCGAGAAAGCAGTACCTTTGCAGCGTCAAAGGGAAGACCCACCCCCCGACCCTGCCCTCCGTCGGCGTAAGAGGTACGCCTCCCCTCATCGGGCACTGATGGCCAAAGGGCAATCATCTAAAGACTCTCTTCGCCCGTAAAGGAGGGGAGAGGCCTCCGGGAAGTGAGAATAATCCTGATGACAGAGTGCTCTAAAACAGCGACAGGTCGGAAGTGGCCACACGACCAGTCGGACAGGCCCCTGCGAAAGGTCGCAGTCGCGAATGCGAACGCTCGCACGGAAAAGCCACAAGACACCACAACCTTCACATTTCATTAATCCCTAACCAACAAGAAGAAAACACATGAAAGAAACGATCAAGTACAGTGTCGCCATGCGACCCAACCCCCTGCACGAGAACGACCCCAAGAAGGCGTATGCCACGTTTCAGACCAACGGCACCGTGAACCTCGAAGAGCTCAGCGAACACATCCACAAGCACGGCTGCGTGTACTCCGAAGGCACCATCCTGGGTGTGCTCAAGGATATGGTCACCTGCACCCGCGAGGCGCTGCTGGAGGGCAACTACGTGGAGCTCGGCAGCCTGGGCAAACTCAAGCTCACCATCAGCTCCCGCGGAGCCGTCAGCCTCGATGACTTCTCGGAGGATAACATCCTGGCGCTGAACGTCATCTTCGAACCCGGCAAGGGTCTGCAGTGGGACGTCAAGAAGGACGTCGACTTCGAATTCACCATCTCCCGCAAGGCACAGGCTGCCGCCAGGGCTGCTGCCAAGGAGGGCAGGACCACGGCCGACTGGACGCCCAAGGAGGAAGAGGAGGACGAGGAGCCTTAAGGGCACGAGCGGAGCTCGTAGTTGAAAGTTTAAAGTTTAAGGTTTAAAGAGCCTGCCGGCTGTTTCACTGAACTCTGAACACAGGACTTTCAACTACGGCCCTCGGCCAAGTCATTCAACTTTCAACTTTCAACTTTCAACTTTAAACTGCGGCAAAGCCGCGCCAAATCCCATGAACGAAAGCAGCAAGAAGACTTGGAAGCGAATCATCGACATCGTGATTGCTATCCTGACCGCTCTTATCACCACCCTGAGCGCGAACGCAGCCATACAGGCGTAAACGAATGAAGAAGTAGTGCATAATCATTTTTCAATTACGGATGCGGATTTTACGGTTGCCTGCGGGATGCAGCCTCTGCGGACAACATCCGGGTCCATATCCAACAGACATGAAATCCGTAATCCGTAGTTGCGAAAATCAACCAATCGGACGGCACGAAGGACAAAGGCGAGTAATTCGTGAAATCCACAGTCCAATAGAGAAATCCCCGCCGACTCAGGAATGAGCGTTCGGCGGGGATAACTTTTTTAAAAAAGAAATAGCCGCCCTTTTGGGGACGGCTATTCTTTTGTCATTGCATTCTGAACATTGTTGGTGAAGAGGAGGAGACTCGAACTCCCACGTCATAATCGACACTACCCCCTCAAAGTAGCGCGTCTACCAATTCCGCCACCTCTCCATTTTGTGATGTCGAAAGACTCAGCTTCTCGGTGCCCAGAACAGGACTCGAACCTGCACGTCTCTCAACACTCGCACCTGAAACGAGCGCGTCTACCATTCCGCCACCTGGGCTTGCAGTAGAGACCACTGTAGTCTTTCACTCTCTTTGTTTCAAGAGCGGCAAACGAGACTCGAACTCGCGACCCCGACCTTGGCAAGGTCGTGCTCTACCAACTGAGCTATTGCCGCATGGAAACCTGTTCAGAATTTCAATGAACTTGAGCAATCTTCCTGATTGCGGGTGCAAAGGTACGTCATTTTTGTGAAATGACAAAGGTTTTGGACGATTTTTTTCAAGAAAGTTGTATTTTTCTTCAAAAAGTGGTCAATCCATGCGGTTTTTGTAGTCCTCGTAGGTGTATTCGCGGAGGATTTCCTGTGAACCGTCGAGATGTTGAAGCACGAGGCTGGGGTGGTGAATGCCGTTGAAGGTGGTTGTCTTGACGGTGGTGTAGTGTATCATATCCTCGAAGATGATTTCGTCGCCAGGCTGCAGGGGATTGTCGAAACTCCAGTCGCCCATGAAGTCACCACTTAGGCATGAATTTCCTCCTATCCGATAGACGAACGGTCCCTGATTGCCTACCTGGGCGTTCCGGATGATTGGTTGGTAGGGCATTTCGAGGCAGTCTGGCATGTGGCAGGTGAAGCTGACATCGAGGATAGCCGTTTGAATACCGTGGTTCTCCACGATGTCTACTACACTGGATACAAGGGGACCAGTTTGCCAGGCGAAGGCGCTGCCTGGTTCGAGAATCATACGTAGATGAGGCCAGCGGGCGTGGAAGTCACGCAAGGTCTGTACAAGGAGCTCAACGTTATAGTCTTCGCGTGTCATGAGGTGTCCACCTCCGAAGTTAATCCATTTGAGGCGAGGGAACCAGGGGGAGAACTTATTAATAATATGTACGAGCGTGCGCGCGAAGGCCTCGGCAGAACTCTCGCAGTGGCAGTGGATGTGGAAGCCCTCGATTGAGGTAGGGAGATCGGAGGGCGAAGGGAGGTCTGCGGCGAGGACGCCAAAACGGGAACCAGGGGCGCAGGGGTTGTATAGCTCGGTCTCTATCTCGCTGTATTCTGGGTTTACTCGTAGGCCAAGGGATACAGGAGTGATGTCCTCGCGGGAAAACCGCTCGGCACCAGCGGGGGAGGTAGGAGAGAGGGCTGTGGCAGAGGTGGGAGAGAGGGGTGTGGCAGAGGTGGGAGAGAGGGGTGTGGAGGAAGTAGAAGAAGGGGCGGCGGAGGTGGGGGGGAGGGATGCAAGAGAGGTGTTCCACTGCTGGACAAGGGGGAGGTATCGGTGGAACTGGGAGAGGGAGTTAAAGGTTATGTGGGAGGAGCAGTGGAGGATGGTCGGGAAGTCGTGCTCTGTGTAGGCGGGGGAATAGGTGTGGGCGGGTGAACCGAATTCTTCAAAGGCGAGACGAGCCTCATCTGGACTGGAAGCGGTGGTGTGGTGGATGTACTCGCGGAAGATGGGGAATGTCTTCCAGAGGGCAAAAGCCTTGAAAGCAAGGATTATCTCTGCGCCTGTGCGGTCTGCGACGTCCTTGATGAGGGCGAGGTTATGACGTAAGCGATTTTCTTCGAGGAGGTAATAAGGGGTATGCATGGGAGGTTGTAGGGCAAAGGAATAATAAGGGTCGTATGGTGGCATATGGAAAGCGGGTCTTTATGAGATCCCTCTGGCACAACCAAGACAAGACTTTAGTAATGATAAAATAATGAGTTGAGACAATTAGGTTGCTATACCTTTGATTGTTATACAATTCAAGGTTTAATCATCTCAAGTAATTATATTACTGTTACTTAGTAGACGAATTGAAGGTTGTCGAGCCAGAGGGTGGTGCCGATGGCTCCTACGTATGCAGTACCAAAGCTGCTGGCGAACTGGAGACATAGGTGGGTCGGTGTCTCGTCTGGCGAACCCCATGCGACTTCCTTGACAGGTACGATTTTACCTTTGCTGTTGAGGGCATATTTGAGGTTGTCGCCTTCCTGAATGAGATCCATGTGAGGTTGGAAGAACTCTTCCTTGGAGATGTCGCCATAGTGAATCTCAAAATTGGCGGCGTTCATCCATTCTGTGTCTTGGTTGAAGCGATGGACGTTGGTTCCAATACGATGCGCGAAAATGTTTCCGTCCTCGTCTTCCCATCGCTTCTGCAGCAGGAGTATCATTCCTGGCATATCTTTCCCTGGAATGGTCTTCACACGGCTGAAACCCGTCTGGCGGATGCGGTCTGGTTTATCGGAGAGTTTGACCTTGTAGTCAAATTGGATGGCTTTGGGCTTGTCAGTGAAAGGGATGCCGTAGTCCAGTTTGGCGAAAGGGTTGGAGCTGCTGGTGATAGGTTCCATCATCTTGCCAACATAGATAGAACCAGCTGCGAGGACATGTATATTCACGAGTCCGAGTACTTTGACCCCCACGATGTGGCTAACGAGCTTTGCGCAGTATCCGTTGCCTCGCTTTTCGGGATAAACGGTGACATTGGTCTTGACGACGCCTGCCACCTTGGCCATGATGTTGCTGTTGGCCCATGGCGATCCGCCTTGATTGACATAGGGCTTCTTTCCATCCCAGGTTCCTGTGGGGCCAATTTCGTAGAGGGTATGTGTCTTGCCTCCGATGATTGCACTCTCCTTGATATCACGGGTAATCCACTGGTCGAAGTCGCTGTATTTGAGCTGAGTCTGGGCGATGGCAGGGGAGTTGGAGAGAAGTAAGGCGAGGATGCATACGGCAAAGCAGTATACTACATTAGACGGGTGTGCCTTTGTTGTCTTCATTTCTTATGATTATAGTTCTATATTATCAAGCTGTTCCTCGCGCATGGTGAGGTCGAGTAGCTCTTGTTGTGTTCCGTTGAAGATGTTGCAGTCTACGACGTCTTCATGTCGTGTGCCTATGCCGTCTACGCGTCCGACATCGGTGTACTGCCAGAAGGTCCATTTACCTTTGTATTTGAGTTCGTCGACGTAATAGTGTGCAATCCAATATGGATAAGCGTCGAATATGGTGTCGTTGAAGTTTTCCATCTTGAAGGCATAGCCCGTGTAGATGATGGGTTTCACCCCATAGTGCTGTTCTACGACATCAAGCCATTTCTTGACGGCTGTCTGTAGTTCTTTCTTGGTGAGGTTCCCACGGGTTTCCACGTCAAGAACGGGAGGCAAATCCCCTGCCTCAAGATGTACTTGTCTGAGAAAGAAGCGGGCTTGTTGTCGGGCGTCTGTACGTGGACTAAAGAAGTGGTAAGCGCCTCGTAGAATGCCGTTTTGACGTGCCTGATAGAAGTTTTCATTAAAGTAGGGATCAATGAGGTCTGTCCCTTCGGTTGCCTTAATGAAAGCGAAGCGCACGGGCATTCCATTGATGTCTGCGTTACGGAGTCTTGACCAGTCTATGTGATCCTGATAACGGCTAATGTCAATGCCTCGGACTTCAAATCCGGCGGGGTTCACGCCCTCGCCATAAATGGCGTTCCATCGGAAGGAAAAGGGGTCTACGAAAATTTTTATGAGTACGAAGACATAGATGGCTACAGCGATTCCGATTCCAGTGATGAGTGCCCAGAGGGGAATGCGATTCCACCATCCCTCGCCCTTCTTCCTCCGCTTGTGCCGACATGAAGCAGAAGACCCCGCAGCAAAACTGCGGGGTGCTCTTTTCTTAGGTGTTTTTGTTGAGGGCTTGTTCAAGGATATTTATGCTTGCTCAAGCTGCAATGTCTTAGTGGATTGGTCGCACACCTCGGTGGGTCCGAAGTACTGAATGGGGCCGGGGTATACGTAGCATGTGTTCTTTGCCCACTCGTCGCGATGAGCTGCAAAATACTTGAATGGAGCGCCGTCCAGTTCTACGAGTGCTTTGCGGATGACGGGCTTGTCGGCACCGTTGCGGCGTTCGATATTCATCATCATAGTGATGGGTACACCGCCGGCAACCCATTCTGCGGCAGGAGCCGTGGTGTTACGGATGATGCTCATGTAGCCAGTCTTTCCAGCTGCGATGAGACGGCTGGCGTTGAAGCCGAGACTATAGCAATAGTCAGCATCGTAGTTAGAGGGGGCTGCACAACGTCCCTCATAACCGAAGAAATGGTGCTGGGCATTGAACTTGGGAGCGCGTTTGGTTTCTTTCAGCAATTTGGCAACCATACGGCTTAACAGCTTTTCAGTCTCAATAAGAGATACTTGCACGTTGCCGTGGGGGTCACGGTCGAGGCAGAGCTGACGGGCGACGTCCTCGGGCAACTTGTGGAGTTCAGTGAGGTTTGCTGCTGAGAGGTGTTTCTCCACGTATTCAAGTTGTTCTTCGGCGCTGTTGAACTCGCGTGGCTCATGGGTCTTGGGGTCGCTGAGCAGTTCGTTGAGTTCTGCGATGAGTCTCTTGATAGACGGGATGAATTCAATGATTCCCTCAGGGATGAGCACAGTTCCGTAGTTATTACCCTCGGCTGCACGTGCGGCCACGATGTCAGCGATGTAGTTGACAACATCGTCAAGGCTCATTTCTTTCTTTTCCACTTCCTCGCTGATGAGGCAAATGTTGGGCTGTGTCTGTAGGGCACATTCCAGAGCGATATGGCTGGCAGAACGTCCCATGAGCTTGATGAAGTGCCAATATTTGCGTGAGCTGTTGCAGTCGCGCTGGATATTGCCAATGAGTTCACTGTAGGTCTTGCAGGCAGTGTCGAAACCGAAACTGGTCTCAATCTGCTCGTTCTTCAGGTCGCCGTCGATGGTCTTGGGGCATCCGATGACCTGCACACCATAGTTCTTCTTGGCGTAATATTCGGCCAGTACGCAAGCGTTGGTGTTCGAGTCGTCGCCGCCGATGATAACTAATGCCTTGATATTCAGCTGGCGCAGGATTTCAATACCTTTCTCGAACTGTTCTTCTTTCTCCAGCTTGGTACGTCCGCTACCGATGATGTCAAAGCCGCCGGTGTTGCGGTATTCGTCAATGATGTCTGCGGTCAGCTCCATGTACTTGTGGTCCACGAGTCCGCCGGGACCGAGGATGAAGCCGTAGAGCTTCGAGTCGGGATTGATGCTCTTCACACCGTCGAAGAGGCCACTGATGACGTTATGACCGCCAGGGGCCTGGCCACCGCTGAGGATAACGCCCACATTGATGGGTTCGAAGGCCTTCTGTTCGCCAGCCACGAACTCAATAATGGGAAGTCCGTACGTGTTGGGGAAGATTTCCTTGATTTTGGCTTGGTCGCCAACGCTTTGTGTGGCTGCACCTTCTTTGGCAGCTACGGGGCCTTGCAGGGCCTTGGGGAGCTTGGGCTGATAGGCTGCCCTTGCGATTTGTAATGCGCTCTTGGTCATTTTTTTGGTTGTTAATTATAGAAATTATGTTGTTCCTTGACTTAAATCGGGGCAAAGGTAGGCATTTATTTTGAGAAATCAAAAAATAATGCTGTCTTTTCTTGGAGGAAATCGCATTTTGGAGTACTTTTGCGGCCGATATGAGCATTCAACAAGAAATATTCGACCGCACGTTGCTACTCGTAGGTGAGCAGGCCATGGAGCGTATCTGCAAAGCGAGAGTCATAATTTTTGGTGTTGGAGGTGTAGGTAGTTGGGTGGCTGAAGCCTTGGTGCGAAGTGGTATCATGCAACTGACACTTGTGGACAGTGATTTCATTTGCATGAGTAATGTCAACCGCCAATGTCCGGCCACAACAAAAACTGTTGGTGAAGTGAAAGTAGAAGCTATGAAAACCAGACTTCTGGAAATAAATCCTGAAGCAAAGGTTGAGGCTATTCAGGCTATCTACAGTGCCGAAACCTCCGCTTCCTTCCACCTCGAGGATTTCGACTATGTCATTGATGCCATAGACTCTCTGGAGCATAAGGCCGAACTTATCCGCCATGCCACTTCACTGCCTCGTCATGTCAGATTCTTTTCTTCTATGGGTGCAGCCCTGAAAATTGACCCTACTCAGATTCGTGTTGATGAGTTCTGGAAAGTGAAGGGCTGTCCGCTTGCTCGTGCTCTCCGGCAGAAGTTCAAGCGCTCTCATAGGTTTCCTTCGCGCAAGTTCCAGGTGGTCTATTCACCCGAGCTATTGACCCAGGCGCCTCGTGGACATGTCAATGGCACTGTAGTGCATGTGACGGCTATTTTTGGGTTCACGTTGGCTGGTCTGGTCGTGCAGGATATCTGTAAGGAGGTGTGATGCCTCACATTATTCAGTTGTAGCTCCCGAGTCCTTCTTCCTATTGCCTCCTCCGCGATGGCGTGGCTTCTTCTTCTTTGTGGTATTGGCGTCAGAGGAGAGGGTATTCTTGCTTGATTTACCCTTACCTCCCTTGCGGTGACCGCGACCGTATCGGCGTTGCCGACCCTTGCGGCTTTTCTCTCCCTTTCCAGTATATGCTGGTGTTTCTCCTAATTCTTCGGGTACAGTTTCCTTGGGCACTTCCTTTTCGAGAAAACGTTCGATAGCTGCAAAGAGGGGTTGGTCTTTCTCGCTGATGAGGGTGATAGCCCGTCCGTCCTTACCAGCGCGTGCAGTACGGCCTATGCGGTGAACATAGTCTTCTTCATCGTGGGGTACGTCGTAGTTGATAACCAGCTGAATGTCGTCAATATCAATGCCTCGCGCCACAATGTCCGTGGCTACGAGGATGTCCACCTGCCCTGTCTTGAAGCGGTGCATGACGTCATCGCGCTGCTCCTGTAAGAGGTCACTGTGCATGGCCTCGGCGTTGTAGCCTTTTCGCTTTAGCGTGATAGCCACGTCTTTCGTGTGTATCTTCTTTCCAACAAAGATGATGACCCGCTCTGGCTTCCGCAGGGTGAAGAGGTGTTCGATGATGCGCATTTTCTGGGCTTCGTAGCAGACAAAGGCGCTTTGGCTGATTCCCTCTGCTGGCTTGTTAAGTGCAATCTTCACTTCCACGGGATTGGTGAGGATAGTCTTGGCCAGTTCCACGATTTTGTCGGGCATCGTAGCAGAAAACATGATGGTCTGGCGTTGCTTGGGCAGGAAGGATACGATTTGCATGATGTCTTCCGAGAATCCCATATCAAGCATTCGGTCAGCTTCGTCGAGGATGAAGAAGCTGACTCGCGAGAGGTCTACATTGCCGAGTGAGATATGGCTGATGAGCCGACCAGGTGTCGCAATAATCACATCGGCACCCAATTGCAGGGCTCGTTTCTCCTGTTCGTAGCGGATTCCGTCGTTGCCACCGTAGACGCTGACGCTGGATATGTCCTCGAGGTAGTAGGAGAATCCCTCCATAGCCTGGTCTATCTGCTGAGCAAGTTCCCGGGTGGGTGACATGATGATGCAATTGATTGCATCCTTCGGATAGTTGCCGTCGCGTAGTTGCGAGAGCACCGGCAACAGGTAGGCTGCCGTCTTGCCAGTGCCGGTCTGGGCCACTCCGATGAGATCACGCCCTTCGAGCAGGGGAGGAATGGCTTGTTCTTGAATAGGGGTACATTCGACGAAATGCATGTCGTCGAGGGCGTCGAGGATGTCGTAGTTGAGGTCTAAGTCTTCGAATTGCATGTTGAGAATGGGGCTTGTGGAACCTATTGAAGCTTGCTGGATTATCTCAGGGAACGGCGGTAAAGGACGAGTGCGATGCCTGTGAAAAGGATGTTGGGCATCCATGCGGCCAGGATGGGGGGCCAGTTGCTGTTGATGGCGAAAGTCGAGGAGACGGTCTGTAGCATGATATACGCCGCGGACAGGGCCAGTCCTATTCCCAGAGAGCCGCCCATGCCCCCCTTACGCTTTCGAAAGCTGAGGCAGAGGCCGATGGTTGAGAGGATGAACGCCGCAAAGGGGTCGGCATAACGTTTGTTATATTCAACTTGGAAGACCTTGATGTTTCCGGAGCCACGCAGACGCTGACGTTCAATGTAGTCCAGAAGTTCACTGTTGGTCAGAGCCTGCTGTTGGTTCTCCACGGCGAAGAAGTCACGAGGCTCCATGATGATGACGCTGTCGATGTATGACTCCGTGGTGATTTGCTCACGCAGTCCTTGCAGCGTGCGTATTTTCACGTCGTAGAGTTTCCAATGGTATCGTTCGTCGGCCAGGGTGTCGTACTGGATGCGCTGTGCGGTGAGGTGGCTGACCAAGCTTTTGTTCTGGAACTTGTCGAGTGTGAATCGGTTGCCCACCTTACGGTCGCCGTCGTAGTAGTCGAGGTAGGCGATGACTCCCGTGTCCACCTGTAGTTGTAGGTGTTCTGCTATCTTCGGTTGCTTGCGGCTCTTGTAGTGCAGCTCGAATTCGATACGCTTGACCGAACCTCTCGGAATAACATCAGAACCGAGGTAGAAGCTGATGACAGCAATGAGTGCCGATGAGAGTAGATAGGGACGTAGCAGACGGCCAAAGCTAATGCCCGTGCTCATCATGGCGATTATCTCGCTGTTCTCGGCCAGCTTGGATGTGAAGAAGATGACAGCGATGAATACGAACAGGGCAGAGAACAGATTGGTATAGAAAGGGACGAAATTTAAGTAGTACTTCAACAACGCATCCATAGGAGCGTGATTCATAGTGAACTTATCCGAATTTTCGGAGAAGTCAAATACTACAGCAATAGAGATGATAAGCACAATGCTGAAGAAGTATGTTCCCAAGAACTTAGCTATGATATAGCGATCGAACCGGGAGAAAAGGTTGCGGCGGATAAAGTCCATCCCCCAAACCTTCCTTTGGGGGAGGGGGGTGTTTGCGGTTTGGTTGCCGTTTTCCTTACTCTTCATTTGTGTACCTTCGTTAATCTTTGAAATCTATTCCTATAGCCTCTGGCTCACTTTCTTGACCATCACTTCCTTCCAAACTCGGAAATCTCCCTCAACGATATGGCGTCTGGCCTCGCGTACTAACCAGAGATAGAAGGCGAGGTTGTGGATACTGCCTATCTGCAATGCCAGCAGCTCCTGAGCTTTGTAGAGGTGATGCAGGTATGCACGTGTGTAGGTGTGGTCTACGTAGCTGGTGCCATTGGGATCTATGGGCGAGAAGTCCGTTGCCCACTTGGCGTTTCGCATGTTCATGACGCCCTCGGAGGTGAATAACATGGCGTTTCTGCCATTGCGGGTGGGCATGACGCAGTCGAACATATCGACTCCAAGGTCGATAGCCTCGAGGATATTCACAGGTGTGCCGACTCCCATGAGGTAGCGTGGACGGTCCTTTGGCAGTATGCCATTGACGAGTTCTATCATCTCGTACATCACTTCGGCCGGTTCCCCCACGGCCAGTCCTCCGATAGCATTACCCTCTGCTTCCTTCGATGCTACAAATTCGGCGCTCTCTGTCCGCAAGTCTCGGTAGGTACACCCCTGTACGATGGGGAAGAGTGCCTGATGGTATCCGTAGAGCGGTTCTGTTTCGTTAAAGCGTTGAATGCATCGGTCAAGCCAATGATGTGTGAGGGTCAGGCTCTTACGGGCATAATCGTAAGATGAAGTTCCTGGAGGGCATTCATCGAATGCCATGATGATATCAGCGCCAATACTTCGCTCGATGTCCATCACTTTCTCCGGCGAAAAGAAGTGTTTACTGCCGTCGATATGACTGCGGAATTCGCACCCTTCCTCCTTCAATTTTCGAATTCCAGTGAGCGAAAATACTTGGAAACCTCCGCTGTCGGTGAGCATCGGGCGTTCGAATCCATTGAATTTATGCAGTCCTCCAGCCTGCTCGATGATGGTGGTGCCTGGGCGCAGGTAGAGGTGGTAGGTATTGCCGAGAATGATTTCGGCCTGGATGTCTTCGTAGAGGTCGCGCAGCTGTACATTCTTCACAGACCCCACGGTGCCTACGGGCATGAAAATGGGTGTGTGAATATCGCCGTGGTCTGTCTTGATGGTTCCAGCGCGTGCGCTACTCTGCGGGTCGGTATGTTCCAAGAAAAATTTCATGTTCAGCTGTCCTTCTGGTTATCGTCGAAAGTGAAACGGATATAGTGCGCTACTCGTTCCTTCAGCAGGGCGAAATCCAGCACGTCGAGAATCGTATCCACATAATGGAAGGTTAATCCTTGGAGATACATTTGGTCGATTTCCTCGATGTCCTTCTGGTTATCTCGGCAAAGAATAATGTCTGTAATGCCTGCACGCTTGGCCGCAAGGATTTTCTCCTTGATGCCGCCCACGGGAAGAACTTTGCCGCGGAGGGTGATTTCGCCAGTCATGGCGAGGTTGTGGCGCACCCTTCGTTGCGTGAGTGCAGACACGAGGCTGGTAGTCATCGTGACGCCGGCGCTGGGGCCGTCCTTAGGAACAGCTCCTTCGGGTACGTGGATGTGGATATTATAGTGGTCAAAAATGCGGATGTCCACTCCTATTTCTTCGGCATGTGCCTTGATGAACTCCAGAGCGAGCATAGCGGATTCCTTCATCACGTCGCCGAGGTTGCCGGTGAGTGTCAGCTTCTGTCCTTTGCCACGGCTGAGGCTGCTCTCGATGAACAGTATCTCGCCGCCAACACTGGTCCAAGCAAGTCCCGTTACTACACCGGCGAATCCGTTGCCTTGATATTGGTCGCGTGTGTATTTCGGCTTTCCCAGGATCTTTTCAACATCCCTTGGGGCAATCTTGTAGGCAGGGAATACGCCGTTCCGTTCGAAGTACAGCACAGCCTTGCGGTAGAATCGGTCCAGCTCTTTCTCCAATCCTCGCACGCCACTTTCTCGCGTGTAGCTCTCAATAAGGAATTCCAGTGCTGCCTTGTTGAACTTGATGTCCTTGCGAGATTCGATGCCACAGTTCTCCTTTACCCTCGGTTCGAGATGTCTGCGTGCGATTTCTATCTTTTCTTCGGTGATATAGCCGTTGACTTCGATGAGTTCCATACGGTCCAGTAGTGGCTTGGGGATGGTTCCCACATTGTTCGCTGTAGCGATGAACATGACCTTCGAGAGATCTAAGTCTACTTCGAGGAAGTTATCGTGGAAGGCGTTGTTCTGTTCTGGGTCCAGAACTTCCAGGAGTGCGCTGGCAGGGTCTCCGTTGTGTGTGCGTTCCGTAACCTTGTCTATTTCGTCGAGCACGAAGACTGGATTTGCCGATCCTGCTTTAATCAGACTCTTAACAATACGTCCGGGCATAGCGCCTATGTATGTTCTGCGATGTCCCCTAATTTCGGCTTCATCGTGTAGTCCTCCCAGGGAAGCTCGTACATATTTCCTCTTGAGTGCAGAGGCGATGCTTCGGCAGAGCGATGTCTTTCCGACTCCCGGAGGACCGTAGAGACAGATGATGGTGGACTTGCCCGTTCCATTGTTCATCTTCCTGACTGCAAGATGTTCCAGTATGCGTTCCTTGACTTCCTTCATGCCATAGTGGTTCTGGTTGAGTACCCGTTCTGCGTGAGCCAAGTTCAGGTCGTCTGTGGTGTAAATACCCCAAGGAATCTGTAACATGGTGTCGAGGTAGTTGTACAGGGTCTGATAGTCTGGGCTTTGAGAATTCAGCCGTTCCATCTTCTGCAGTTCTTCGTAGAAGGTCTCTTCCACCTCTTTCGGCCACAGCATTCCTTCAGCTCTCTCTCGCAGTTTGCTGCTGTCGTTGCCTGCAGTCGAGCCCAGTTGTTCCTGGATGTTGTGCAACTGTTGCTGAAGGAAGTAGTCTCGCTGCTGTTTGTCGATGTCTGCCTGGGTCTTCTGCTTGATTTCGTCGCGTAGCTGTTCGAGCTGCAGGTCTCTGGATATCAATTTCAGAAGTTTCATGCCGCGCTCAGTAGGGTCGTCATACTGCAGGAGTGTGATTTTCTCCTGAGCAGCAATGTGTATGTGGCAGCAGAGGTAGTTGACATAATAGGGGATATTCAACGAATCGTTGATGGCGGTGGCATCCTCGTTGCTGTACGTTTCGCTCAGCTGCATGAGTTCCTTCATGCGATCGTGGATGGCCATCTTGAGCATGTTGTAGTTGGGGTCTTCGTCATTGGGAACACCCTCGCTCTGCTGGGTCACCTTGGCTTTGAGCTTTCCCGTCAGCAGTTGGCGGACGTCTGTCATTCGGATAGGCTCCAGCCCTTGGATTAGAGCCGTACAAGTCCCGTCGGGCATGTCGATGACCTTCAGCACACGTGCAGGCACTCCGTATTCGTAGAGGTCGTCGCCCGTCGGCTGTTCGACGTTCGGGTTCCGCTGTGTTGCCACCGCGATGATCTCTCCCGAGCGGTATGCCTCGTGTACCAGTTTCAGCGACATGGGACGAAGGATGACAACAGGAATGATGACGGCGGGGAACAACACCGTGTCACGCAGAGGAAGGACATCCATCACCTGCGGAATGGGGATGCCATAGATATTTAAAGTACTGTCGTCGATATCTGCGAAAATCGAGAAGGGGTTGTAGTTATCCATTATCGTCTTTTAGTCATTAAGAAAGGTGATAGTGTACACCCTTCATCGTAAATCGGCCGCAAAGGTAGTGATTATTTCTGAAACTTCAATCGTTTTGTGCCCAGAAAGCGTCTACCAAAGGTAGAATTCATTTGTCAGGGCCGCATAATCGTGCGTTCTGCCATTTGCATCGTTCAGTATAAGTGGCTTTTCCTGCGTCCAGCTGATGGTCATGCCGTTGCCTTTGGCATTCTTCTTGACGAAGGTCGCAAGCACCCTTTTCTGCGGCTTTCGGGCATTTCCCTGCACGGGTTGGCTGCGTCGTATGGGCAGTCCAGCGGCGAAGCACTGGAGGCGGAAGGAGTCGAAGGCTGTTGTCGGCAGAATCGTGGTGAAAGAGCCTTCCTCGCGAAGCAGCTTGGCACAACCTGCAATCATTTCTTCGAAGGGGAGGCTGACTGAATGGCGTGCTAAGCAGCGCCGGGTATCAGGCGGCAGTAGTGTCTCTTCGAAGAAAGGTGGGTTGCATACGATGGCGTCGAAGCATTCGTTGCCTTCTGCCAGTTCCTGCAGGGATTGCAGTCTGATGTCGATGCGACTCCCGAAAGGCGATGCCTCTACGTTCTCGCGTGCCTGCTCCACGGCGGCAGCATCGATGTCGATGCCCACCACTTGCGCTGCGGGTCTGCGCTGTGCCACCATCAGGGCAATGAGCCCGGAACCAGTCCCTACGTCCAGAATCTTTCCGTCCTCAGGCAGTTCTGCCCAGGCTCCTACCAGCACCCCGTCGGTGCCTACCTTCATCGCACAGCGGTCATGAGCGATGGTGAACTGCTTGAATTGGAATGTAGGAGAGCCCATTCCGAAGTGTCATCGAATTAAGAAGTTGATGATATTCATCAGGATGCGGCGGCGTATCTCGTCATCTGTGATGCTCTCGAAGGGGAATCCCAAGGTCACGGCACGATAGTCCTGTCCATCGTAAGCCACGGCAGCAGACTGCCCTGATGGTGCATAAACCATGGAGCAGAAGGCTCCCTGAGTGGGTGAGAGGCAGTCCACGGCTGGCACGCAGTAGCTTACTTCGTTCAGCTTCCGATAAATGTCGAAGGTGCCGTCGTTGCTGGTGATTCCAGCTATAGAGTCGGCAACCAGTGCTCCGGCGTATTCATATTTCAGCAGGGAGCGCGTCAGTAATCGGTCAGCCTCGCTGGTCATATCCGAACCGACGTACGCTCCGCTGACGAGGAGGTGGCCTCCGGAACGCGCGAATTCGGCTGCCGCCTGTACCAGACGCGGAGGGAACACCTTGCTCGGGCGCAGGGAGTAGCCGTCGGATTTCTCGGCACCGAAGACAATGTCCATCAGGGCGATGGGACGGCTGTCGAAGTCTGCGCGGTTGACGGCACTGGCTGTACAGCTGGATATACTCATTCGTCCTCCCGTGGCGATGATGATGTCACGGGCGTGGCGGGTGGTCCAGTCGCGGGTGTTTCCAGCGATAATCATGCCTTCGAGTTCTGAGGTGCTGAAACCAAGTCCTCCGAATTTCTCATGGCCGTAGCCAGATTTGTTGAAGCATATCTGACGACCGCAGTAGCCTGGCATTTTGGCCATGGGCACTCCAGGGTCTGCTGTGAGGTCGAAGCCTTGAAGGCTGTCGTTGTCCAAGGGCTGTGGACCTGCCAGTCGGTCGAAGGCATCGATAACGAGTACCTGTTTGTCGCCCATCAGTGAGAGGAAGGCGCAGACTTCCTCGGAGGGCATACTCTGGCCACCGGAGTTGACGGCTGTCACCTTGAAGCGGTGGAGCACGGTGGGTGCGGCGCCGTCCAATTCGAAGTACGCCTGTCTCACGTAGGTGCCGTTGTCAAAGTCTCCGTCTCCTTCAGCGTGATAGACCACGAAACCATCGGGGATGGCAGAAGGCTCCAGCGGATCTTCCACAGCCAGCCAGCTAAGTCGTATCTGCATGGTTCCCGGAGTGATATAGACTCCGAGGGCGGTCACCGGCAAGGGCTGTACCACGGGTTCGGCTTCGCCGTGCATGGCGTGGATGTATCGGAGGATGCCTTTGTAGGTGGCTCGCGCCAAGTTAAATTTGAAGTTGGGGTCGTGTCCCATGCAGAGGTCGGCGAAGTTCTGGTGCGAGAGCATCTCAAAGATGATACCAGGCACCTCAGGTTCGCGGCTCTCACTGTAGTTGCGGTCATACATTTGGCGGCGCGTCCACTGGCCGTAGGTGGCCTTCATGTCGCGTTCCACTTGACTCACCACGAGGTCACAGACATCACGAGATGTCATTCTGTTGAGGCCCGAAGGATAGTAGCCGTTGTTGAAGTCGGTGGTGTAAATGCCCAAGGAACCTACGATGGTGCGGTCGCGCGTGTAGCCTGCGTCGGTATGAAGAGCGATGCTCATCTCCAAAGGCACGTTAAGTCCTTGGACGCCCGTTCCCATGGTGTCCTGCCGAATGACGACGGGTATGTCCTTGTTCGTTAAAGAGGGATCCAGCTCGCTGTTCCAGGGCTGTGGCAGTGGCAGGTAGGCACTTCCTCGTGCGAGGTGGTTGGTCGTCAGTGAACGCACGTTGATGTCCTCGGAGTAGTCGTTGGTGAATCCCTTGTTTCCATAGACCCACTGCGGCATTCCTGCCCACTGCGCTGTGTAGCGTGCTCCTTCGAGGAAGCGTGGCAGTCCGCTGACGGAAAACCCTGTGCTATCGCCTCGTGCGATATTGCCCATTCCACCTCCGAAGCGTACGGCATCGGCTGTCACGTGGCCTCGGTTGTCGCTTTCGTTTGTCAGGACGACGCTGTTGGCGGGGCTCTCTCCGGCTGCGAAGTCGAAGGTTCCAAGGTAGACCCAGGTTCCGCCGCCCATCTGCTGGTTCACGAGGAAGGAGGTCTGCACCCCGCGATGAACCACCGTATAGTGGGCGTCCGGCACGCTGGTGGGCAGGGTGGGGTAGGAAACGTAGACGGCGTATTGCCCGTCGGCCGGAATAACGGGAGTCCAGCGGATGCTGCTGGCTCGCGACTTGCGGTTCTGTGCAACAGACTGGCGCGCGGTGCCGTCAGTGAAGGGGTTGTCGCCGTTCTGGTAGATGGCTTTCAGCTGTGCGAAACCCGTGCCAGCCTGTTCCCAGCTTCCCGCTTCTTCTTCGTAGATACCGTTTTGGGCGGGTGTGTCGTTGTCCACGATGACTTCATGCTTCTGCCAATCGCGCTCGCGTGTGCTGTAGACGATGGCTCCTGCGTTTTCTAACATAGGCATCAGGTTCGGAATCACAAAGGTCTGCGATAGCAGGTCTTCGGTCGTACAGAAGAGTTGTGGTCGCTGCCACTGCCATTCCTTGTCGGCGATGGAGTAGTAGCGTCCGTGGCTGGCCGTGACACTCAGGTGTCGTCCTGGCAGTCCGCGGCTGACGTCGTAGGGTCGCTGGAGGGGGGTCACCCATGGGGCAGAGTGATGTTCTCGCTTCTCCCAACGTCGGTCTTCCTCGTTGTTCCATCCTCCTTGAACCAGGTCTTCGAGCAGTTTGCCCTTGGAATAGATTCGCAGCCGGTAGTCTCGCCGTGACTTGGGCAGGGCTGCTCTCATCATGGCGTAGGTCTGTTCCACCCTGGCGCGGTCGAAGTGATACCACGCCATGATTTCGTTGACATAGATGCGGATTTCCTTTTGTTGTTCGTCGATTTGGTAGTCCTCCAGGCGCGACGTCTCTGTGCGTCCGCCGAAAGTGGAGGTGAACTGACTCACAATATCGACAATAGATGCCTTTTCCTGTGCTGTCTGTCCGTAGGCTGTACTCCCGATGAGCAGGAGTACACTGAGTATTGCATATATCTTTTTCATCACTTTTACCCTCTCCTTCTTCCTTGAATATCAGACGATAAACTTCTCTGGATACTTCCCCTTGAAGTCCCGGAAGTATTCTTTGATTTCTTGCATTTGTGTTTCTACGTCACCGTTGGGATAGACGACTTTGTTGCAAACGATGCGCTTCTGCCCGTAGTCCAGTCCGAAGAGGAGGATTGGCAGTTTGGCCTTCAACGCGATGTAGTAGAATCCGCGTTTCCATTCCTTCACAGGTCTGCGTGTTCCCTCGGGCGTGATGCAGAGTGCAAAGGTCTTTCTTTCTAAAGCAGTCCTCGCCAGCAGGTCGGTGAGGCTCATGTGTTTCTTGCGCTCCACAGGAATGCCTCCCATGTGACGGAACAAGGGACCGAGTGGCCAGAAGAACCACTCCTTTTTCATCATGAACTCACAGCGGAATCCTTCGGCGTGGCTGTAAAGCTGTCCCATCATAAAATCCCAGTTGCTTGTGTGTGGAGCCAGTGCGATGATGTATTTGTCGGGGAAGCTCACACTCACGTCTGCCCTCCACCCCATCAGGTTGTAGAGCAGGTATCGACAGAATCGTTGCATAAGGCGTCTGGCGCTGAACTACGTTAGGTGATAGATATGGTCTATTATCTCATTGGTACTCACAGCCAAGTCTTCCTTCAATTGTTGGAAGAAACGGCGTACCTGCTTTTTGTCCACATGGCTGAGTCGGCTGACGAAATCCTCGTTCATAGAGATGATACTCAGAGCGATGTTCTCCACGTCTTCTTCCTTGATGGCCGGGTGAGTCTGCTTGACAGCAAGACATTCCATCAACAAGTCGGCGCCCACCATATTAATCGCCTTTTTCAGTTGTCTTCTTTTTGCCATAGTTGTACATATCTTTAAAATCGGGGTAAAGATACGGATTATTCTGAACTCTTGCAAACAAATTATGTATTTTTAACGGGAAAGGTCGTGTTCTTCACATATTTAGAGGTAAAATAGGACAAAAAAACAGAGGCACAGAGAAAAACGATATCTCTGTGCCTCCGTATTTCGTTGTTCCAAAAAGGAAAGAAATGTACTTCTTGGCGGGTGGGTCCTTGAACTGTTATTTGTTGGGATCTTCGCACAGCTCGGTGAGGATGCCCACGGTCGATTTCGGATGCAGGAAGGCAATCTGCAGGCCGTCGGCGCCCTTGCGCGGAGCCTCGTCGATGAGGCGGATGCCCTTTTCGCTGACTTCTGCCAGGGCGTTAGCCACGCCGTCTTCGATGCAGAAAGCCATGTGATGAATGCCCTTGTTGCCCTTGTCTAACCACTTCTGGATAGTGCTCTCGGGGCACGTGGGCTCCAGCAGTTCGAGCTTCACCTCGCCAACCTGCAGGAAGGCGGTCTTCACTTTCTGGTCTTCTACGACTTCGGTCTTGTAGCACTTCAGACCCAGTACGTTTTCGAAATAGGGCAGTACTTCGTCAATGCTCTGCACGGCAATGCCCAGGTGTTCAATCTTGGAGATTTTCATTTTTGTTTCGGGGTTTTAATTGTTTGATAGAGTATGGAATTTAATAGAGTATGGAATACGTAATGTGATGTTTTTTGCTGTATTTTGCGCATTTCGAGGGCAAAGTTACAGCTTTTCTTCGAACGAGCCAAGAAAAATCTGGAAAATTTCTTCTGCGAGCTCATTTGCGGGGCGTGTAGCGTCTATCCAGTGAATGTGAACACCCCTGCGCTCCATGCCTCGGAAGTAGGTCATTTGCCGTTTGGCGAACTGGTGAATGGCGATTTCGAGCTGGCGGGCCATCTCGTCAAAAGTAATCTTTCCGAGCAGGTACAGGGTGATGTATCGGTATTCGAGACCGTAGCTGATGAGTGCTTGTGCGTCCACTCCACTATCCAGCAGGCGTTGCACTTCGCCTGTCATGTCTTCGTCGTGGAGTCGGCGCTGCAGGCGGGCTGTGATTCGCTGGCGACGAATGTCGCGCGGAATATCCAGTCCAATTGTCAGGGAGTCGATAGTGGGGAAGGGCTGTGTCTCGTCGATGTGATTCTGGCGGTAGTATTCCTCAATCTCTATGGCTCGGATTGCACGGCGGGCTGTGTCCACGTCCGTGGTGTTGTGCAGGCGCTTGTAGGTTGCCAGCAGCTTAGTCAGCTCTTCCAGACTCATGCATTCCAGCGACTCTCTTAGGGCTGGATTCACGGGAACCTCCACCAATTTGTAGGCTCGCAGCACGCTTTCGATGTACAGTCCCGTCCCACCGCAGAGGATTGGTGTTCGCGCGCGCGAACATATATTATTAAAAGCTTGTAGGAAGTCGCGCTGGAAGTGGAACACGGAGTACTTTGTGCCTGGTTCCGCGATGTCGATGAGGTGGTATGGTATGTGTAGGACGGTGCCGTCCGACCCCAGGGGAACCGTGTATTCCGCCAGGTCTTTGCCTGTTCCCACATCCATCCCTCGGAAGACCTGACGAGAGTCAGCGCTGATGATTTCAGCGGGAAAGCCATTGAAAAAGCCATCGGGAAAGCCATCGGAAATGCAGTCCTGTTGATTCGGAGAGTGCACTTTCTTCTTCTTGGCAAAGAGTGCTGCCAGCCGGGTCGCAACGGCCGTTTTCCCGCAGGCTGTAGGTCCTAATAAAGTAATCATGCAATGGTCCTTTTCATTGTCAGATGTTCGCAATTTGGGGGCAAAGATATACATTTTTAGGCATACCGTAGCAAAAAAGTGAAGAATAATTTGGAGAAACGGGGAAAATATTGTTCCTTTGCACCCATAAAAATCATAGACGCAACAATTCCGCAGGCCACGCCGAGTGGCATCAGGGGATTGTTGCGTCTTTCTGTCTGCAACAGTTACCGATAAGTAATGCGCTGAGTGCGAGCCTGCTACGTTCTTTGTCTTATTAACAAATTGTTGCAGATTATGAAAAGAAAAACATTTACTTTTGCAGACCTGCGAAAGAGTGGCGAGGCAGCAGCCCAAAGTCGTGTTTTCACTTGTACACTTCATCGGAGGCGCAAGGTCAACTGCCTCTGCCGTTGTACACCAACAGATGGCGTTGTTGCCTTGTATCCGGACTATGCGCAGGAAGTGTACAACCAGCAGCTTTGCTACATCCTGAATTGCTGCGAACCTCGTAGGATTGCTGCTCGCGCCATGAGTATCGGCGCGATGTTGAAACATGCTGGTCGTCCGCATCTGGCTTTGCGGTTGCTGCAGTCCGCCTTCAATCGTTTCCTCAGCGTGGAGTGGGATTTACAAGAGGATTACGCGCACAACCATTATTGGCCCGGATGTGATTACGAGCAGTGGTACGAGCCTTGGATCTGGCGTGTCAGCGAGGCCGATGCACGTCAGTTGGCAGCGTTCATTGATGAATTGAGGAATGAGGTCAATCGTCAGCTGGGGAACGAGGACAGGTCGCGGCTTCGTTTCCGTGTGCACGACCGCTATGAATCAATGTTCGACTATATTTATGAAGTTTGATACACGCGGACGTAGTCCACTTCGTAAATCATTGGGAATGCGGTGTCGTCAACCTCGCCGCCGCACGACCCGATGGCGAGGTTCAGCAGAATGTACTGCCCGAAACCCGGGCGGTTGTTGCAGAACGGGTTGAAGCCCTCCTGTCGTGTGGGTTCTGCCTGCTTGGTAGGAATGTCGTTCAGCAGTTCGTCGTCCAGATAAAGTTTGATGGCGTCGGGAGTCCAGTCCATTCGCCATGTGTGAAACTTCCTATCCCACTCGGGGTCGGAAGCAGTCCATCGTGTAAAAGGCCAACGACCTGTGTTCCAAGCGTCTCGTCCATCCTCACCCTTCCAGCAGGCGTTGGCGAGCAGTACGGGTACGGTGCGCGTGGCTTGTGCCTGATGATGGATGTTCACGTTGGCAGGTGGCACTCGGTAGAACTCCATCAGGTCCACTTCACCGCAGGCAGGCCATCCGCCTTGGTTCCCTAAAGTCCATATAGCGGGCCACGCACCTTGCGCTGTCGGGATGCGGGCTCGCACTTCCAGCCGTCCGTATTGGAACTCAAAGCGCTGACGGCTCTCGAGGCAAGCGCTGGTATATTCTGCATACTCGCGGTTGCGGGTCCAGTTGCGACTCTCAGCCTGATAGCGTGGATTCTTGACGCGCTCTTTCCGTCCCGTGATCTGCAGGACTCCACCAACAATGCGGGCGTTTTGTGGCTGGTACCATTGCAGCTCCTGATTACGCACGAAACCTTGTTCAAACTGCCAGCGTGTGGGGTCGGGAGCACCGGGCTGGTCAAACTCATCGTGCCAGACGAGCTTCATGCCATCGTATTCAGGAATGTCGGATTTCGGCTGGGCAATGCAAAAAAGAGGCAGAAAAGCTGCGAATAGAAGAAGTGTGCGAGGCGTTTTCATAATTGTTTTGGCTTTTTATGGTGCAAAGATATAAAAAGTTCTGCTTTTAACACGTGTTGTTGCGAACTTTTTTGTAATTTTGCGCCGTAAATGCAAATAATTGAAGAAAGATGAACCTAAAGATTCGACTGACAATCCTCAATTTTATTGAGTTTGCCGTGTGGGGTGCGTACCTCACCTCTATGGGAACCTATTTGGCAGGTGTAGGCTTGGGCTCTAACATCGGCTGGTTTTATTCAGTGCAGGGTATCGTGAGTATTTTCATGCCAGCTTTGATGGGTATTCTTGCCGACCGCTGGATGGAAGGTCAGCGGGTGCTGAGTCTCTGTCACGCCTTGGCAGGCTTGTTTATGATTGCAGCCTCGGCTTATGGCTTTAGTGCGGGCGAGGACGTGCATTTCGCTACCCTGTTTTCGTTGTACACCCTTTCCGTGGCCTTCTTCATGCCTACTATAGCCCTCAGTTACTCAGTAGCTTACGCCGCCTTGGAAAAGGCAGGCTACGACACAGTGAAGGCATTTCCCCCTATTCGTGTCTGGGGCACTGTAGGATTCATCGTGACGATGTGGATAGTGGACCTCTGCGGTTTGCAGGCCACGCCAGGCCAGTGGATGGTCAGCGGCGGCCTGAGCTTAGTGATGGCTGCCTACTCGCTGACGATGCCCCGGATGCCTATTAATAAAGGTGGTGGCCAACAGAAGACGCTTATGGAAGCCTTGGGACTCAATGCTTTCAAGCTCTTCCTCAATCCTCGGATGGCTATGTTCTTCATCTTCGCCATGTTGCTGGGCTTCTGCCTGCAGATCTCCAATGGCTACGCTAACCCATTCATTACCAGCTTTGGAGGCGTTGAGGAATATCAGACCACTTTCGGCGTGCAACACGCAAACATCCTCATTTCGCTCTCCCAGATGAGCGAGACGCTGTGCATTCTGCTCATTCCCTATTTTCTCTCGAAGTTCGGAATCAAGAAGGTGGTACTCATGGCCCTGATGGGTTGGGTCCTGCGCTTCGGCTTCTTCGGACTGGGCAATCCAGGTGACGGTGTGTGGCTGTTCATCCTTTCGATGGTTGTCTATGGTATGGCATTCGACTTCTTCAATATCTCAGGTTCCCTCTTCGTGAATCAGGAGACTGACGACAGTATCCGTTCCAGCGCACAGGGTCTGTTCATGATGATGACCAACGGTATTGGTGCCTTTGTAGGCACCCTGGTCGCCCAGGCCGTCATCAACAACTACGTCTTTCATCCCCAGGCCGCAGGCGCCACGGGCGAGGAGGTTATTGCCGGCTGGCAAACCTGCTGGTTCATCTTTGCAGCCTACGCGCTGGCGGTCGCCGTACTCTTTGCCCTGTTGTTCAAGGACAATAAGAAGCCTGTGAATGTATGATTCGAGATTTCGGTATCTTGATATTTTGTTAATCTGTTAATTGTCTTTTTTGTGTTTATAGAACTCGTTATCACAGCTAGTGCAGGCACCTCAGCCTCAGATGAGGCCGCTATGGTTATCCTCAAGGAGAAGAATGGGGAGCGCATCCTGCCTATCATGATGTCCGCCCGCAGGGCTTCTGTCCTGCTGGTGCGCCAGCATTTTGGATTGCCTTTGCCTGTGCCGATAGGTCCTCCTGATGTCTTGGTGCAGCTGATGGAAAAATTTGGTGTTCATATCGTCCGCGTGGAAATCATCTTCATAAAGAAAGGTATTTTCTTCTGCCGAGTGGTGGCTGAACGTGAGGGCGAAGAGCAAACGCTGGAAGTCTGTCAGGCGCCCGACGGACTGGTCATTGCTGTTGTCGCGCGCTGTCCAATCTTCATCGCCGAGGAACTCTTGGAGGCACAATATATGCGTCCTACGGGCGAGAATTCCTACGCCCTGAATATCAATACGCTCAGCCGCAACATGCTTGAGCAGGCGCTTCAGCATGCCGTGGAAACAGAGAATTACGAGGCGGCGTCCCACCTGCGCGATGAGCTGGCCAAGAGAACTCCCGCCGAGGAGGACTCACAGGACTCATAGAACTCACCAGCCAGACAGAATCCATCGGCCAGATAGAACCGAGTAAAATGAAAGAACAACACTACTTTTATACTTCCGACGTCGATAGCGGACTGTTGCCTGCAGACGAGGCTCAGCATGCACTGCGTGTGCTGAGGCTTCAGATGGGCGACGAACTGCACCTCATGGATGGCAAGGGCTGTTTCCATCGGGCTGTCATCACGGAAGCCAGTAGCCATCGTTGCCGCTACCGCCTCTTGGAGAGTAAGCGGCAACTGCCTGAGTGGGAGGGGACGATTCACCTCGCCGTGGCTCCCACGAAAAACATGGATCGTATGGAGTGGATGGCAGAGAAAGCTACGGAAATAGGTTTCGACCGACTCTCGCTGCTGGACTGCCGCTTTTCCGAACGGCGTGTGATAAAGACGGAACGTTTGGAGAAAATCCTCGTTGCTGCCATGAAGCAGAGTCACAAGGCGTGGAAACCTCAGATCGACCAGATGCAGTCTTTCAGCACGTTCATAGCACGTAAAGACCTCCCCCTCCAGCGTTTCATAGCCCACTGCTATCCGATGGAAGACATCCAAGGACTTAGTCCTTCACCCAGTTCTTCCACCACTATCGTGCCCTCGGATGTATCTGAGGTTCGCAGAAAACCCTTCCTCCTCGACCTCCTCCAACCTCGCACCCCCGCCCTGGTTCTCATAGGCCCCGAGGGGGATTTCAGCATCGATGAAGTGCGAGCTGCAGAGGCCGCTGGATTCCGTTCAATATCCCTCGGCACCAGCCGCCTGCGCACAGAGACTGCCGCCCTCGTGGCCGTTCATCAGATGCGTCTCGCCAACCGATAAAAAGTCCATTCTAATCACGATGAATAAGAAACAACTCCTTCTTCTCGCTTCTGGCGCCATCATCATCACCCTTGTGGCGATGGTGTGTACTTTTGCCTTGCGCGGTTCCTCTGACGCCTACGCTCTCACCCTCCCATCCGATGCCAACGCCATTGTCCGGATGGATGCTAAAGCTTTTCTGCAAGATGCAGACCTTAGTCTGAAGGAAATCATCCAACTATGGTGTCGCAATCAACAATCCGATGATAATCAGCAAGTCGGTATTGACATGCAGCGCCCTATCTACGCCTTTGCTTCGCCGTCTGGTTACTTTGGTATCGCTGCGGCAGTCAACGACGAGGAGGACTTGGCGGCTTTCTGCAAATCCTTTCAGGCTCAGGGCTACGTCTCTGAGGCGATACAGCAGCGTGGCTACTCGTGGGTGGTCGTGGCTCAACAGTGGTTACTCGCCTACGATTCGGAGAAAGCGTTGCTGATGGGGCCTGCCGTGGGCTCGTCACAGGATCAGCTGCGGGGAGAGATGGCTCGGCTGTTGGGACAGAAACGGAATAATAGCGGGCTGCAATCATCGCTCTTTGCTGCCCTGAAAAAGTCCGACGAACCGCTGGCAGCTATCATTGCACCGGAAATTTTACCCGCCCCCGCACGCAAGTTGCTGCGTCGCTGCAAGGTGGCTTCGCAAGCTGATGCCTTGCTGCGACTGACCTTGCAGACTGATGATAATGTGCTCGAAGTAGGGACGGAACTCCTTGCGGAGAATGAGGACGTCAAGGCAGAAATCAAACACATGGATGAATTGTTGCGTCCCATCACGGGGGCACTGATGGACAACGCCCACTCCGAGAACGTGGCCTGGATGACCATGAATGTAGAGGGTGCCACCCTGCTTGATGCCTTGCGCTCAAATCAAGCCATCCGCACGGCACTCTTAGCGATGAATTTTGCCTTTGACCTCGACCGCATTATCCGTGCTGTTGATGGAGACGTGACGTTGGAAATCACCAATGTGACCTCTTTGCTTGGAACAATAGGTGTTGATTTTCAATTAAAAGACATCTACCTGGCTGCTGAGGTTGCTCATACAGATTTCCTCAGCAATACCTCCACGTGGGGCAGCAGCCTCTTTGGTGTTCAACCGCTTACGAGTCAGGATTTTGCCCTGAATATGGGCACCAGTTCTTTCTTCTTCGGCGTAGAGGATAAGACGTTCTACTTCGGCTCACAGCAGGGCTTGGCTCACGAGAAGAATGACTATTTGCGCGATCAGCGCGGCGACATCAAGGACAATCGCTTCTATGCTACCTTCGCTGTGCCCACCCTGGTGAATCAGCTGGGAGCCAAGGCCGGACTGCCCGCCTCGGTCTCCAACTTTGAACGGTTCAATATCCAGATGGAACACTTCGGTGACTTCAAGCTTCAACTCTTGGCGCCGCCGGGAATAAACATCGTGCGTGAAATAATCCTCAATAGGTAATCCAATCAAGCGGCATTTCGTTATCTCGTTATCTCGACATCCCGTTATTTCGTTATTACGACATCTCGCGGCCTCGTTATCCCGTTATCCCATTATCCCGTTATTTCGACATTACGTTATTTCGACAAAAAAACCGGCCGCCCTATTTTCATTCTTTAATTTTATCATTTATTAATTTTCCCATTATCCCCTTGAACTCCATTTCTCTTCATAACGTTCTCCCAGAGGTTTTTGTCCATCGCCCTGACAACTCCTCCGACCTCTGGTTGCAAGATGTTACCTTCGAGCGCGGTCACCTGTATTTGATAGAGGCCGCTTCGGGCACGGGTAAATCCTCGCTCTGTGCCTATCTGACCGGTTATCGCCGCGACTACCGCGGCACCATTTCTTTCGACGGGCGTGATATTCGAAAGATTCATACTTATGAATGGACGGGGGTGCGCCGTCGTTCGCTCAGCCTGATGTTCCAGGAGCTGCGCCTCTTCTCAGAACTGACGGCTTGGGAGAATGTTCAAATCAAAAACCAGCTCACCCGCCACAAGACTGATGCGGAGCTGGCTGCTTGGTTCGAGGCATTAGGCATTGCCGAGAAACGTGATGTGCGGATCGGACAGATGAGCTTCGGACAGCAGCAGCGCGTGGCACTCATTCGTTCGCTCTGTCAGTCCTTTGACTTCCTGCTGGCCGATGAACCCGTGAGCCATCTCGACCAGGATAATAGTCAGGCTATGGGCGAGGTGTTGATGCAAGAGGCGCGACGTCAGGGCGCTGGAGTCATTGTCACCAGTATAGGACATCATATAGATTTGCCCTATGAACGCGTGTTTAGACTTTGAACCGTGATATACAAAAGGTTAACGATTATAGTAAGTTATGAAACTACTTTGGAAACTCCTTCGTCAGCACATAAGCATCGGCCAACTCGCAGGCTTCTTTCTGGCCAACCTGTTGGGAATGCTCATTGTGCTGCTTTCGCTGCAGTTCTACGAGGACGTCGTGCCTGCCTTCTCGGGCGAGGACGGCGTGATGAAAAATACCTATCTGATTCTTTCCAAGCGCATTGCTGCTGTGTCAGCATTCGGCGGCGAGGCGCAGACGTTCTCTGAAGAGGATGTCCGTGACCTGCGCAATCAGTCTTTTGTCCGCAAGGTCGGGGCCTTCACCGCCTCGCAGTATCAGGTTTATGCCAGCCTCTCGATGGGAGGCGTGGGGATGGGAACGGATATGTTCTTCGAGAGCGT
This sequence comes from Bacteroidaceae bacterium, assembly GCA_017535725.1. GTDB lineage: Bacteria > Bacteroidota > Bacteroidia > Bacteroidales > Bacteroidaceae > Physcousia. The sequence continues at coordinate 7,958 of JAFXTO010000064.1, read as the reverse complement.
ACCCGATGACTTCGTGGACGTGAAGTGGTCGGGACAGGGAGGACAAGCCAATCAAACCCAACTGCTTGCGGGAGGGGAAGTACCTATCATTTTGCCGCGAACGTACCTCGCACTTTATAACTTCGGCTTCGCCCAGACCAAGAATCTGCCGAAGCTCTCCGAAGGCATCATCTCGATGATTCAGATGGATATCCTGCTGCGCGGAGAGGGTGGGAGAGAGGTGCGGATGAAAGGTCGCGTCGTGGGCTTTAGCACCCGCCTGAATACCGTCCTCGTCCCGGAGAGCTTCATGCGGACGGCTAATGCAGAACTGGCTCCCAATGCCACCGTCCAGCCTACACGGCTCATCGTGGAAGTGGGGAATCCTGCGGATGACGCCATCGTGGCCTACGTTCAGGAACGGGGCTACGAGCTGGAGGACAATAGTCTCGATGCAGGTCGTGCCACCTACTTCCTGAAGATCACGGCAACCGTGGTGTTGGCGGTAGGCCTGCTCATTAGCATATTGTCGTTCTATATCCTGATGCTGAGCGTGTTCCTCCTTGTGCAGAAGAATGCCCAGAAGCTGCAAACCCTACTCCTTATTGGATATTCACGCGCTCGCGTGGCATTGCCTTATCAGCTGCTGACCGCAGGGTTGAACGCTGGTGTACTGCTGTTCTCCATCGCTTTGCTCTTCTGGATTCGGGGCTGGTACATGCAGCGTCTTTGGGAGATGTTCCCCGCTCTCAGCGAAGGTTCCGTCAATCGCACCTTGCTCTTGGGATTGGCGCTCTGCTGCTTCGTGTCGTTTATGAATGCCCTCGCCATCCGTCGGAAGATTTCCTCTATTGCGCGCCCCAGATAATATGAAACAACTAACAGCCCTCTATAAAGCCTTTGTAGGCTTTGCTCCCAAGTCCGTGGAACCCCTCACGGGCTCAGGCAGCAACCGTCAGTATTATCGTTTCACCTCAGATGTGGGAAGGAGCCTCATCGGCGTTATCGGTACCTCGTATGAGGAGAACGAGGCCTTCATCACCCTCGCTCAGCATTTCGAGGCGAAGGGTCTGCCGGTACCGTTGGTGTTGGCTATTTCTGTAGATAAGATGCGCTATCTCCAGCAGGATCTGGGCTCGCGCTCGCTCTTCGACGCTTTGCGTCCTGCACGCGAGGCGGGAGGTAATTATGGAGAGACGGAAAAGGAACTCCTGCGCCGCACCATCGCCCAGCTGCCTCGCTTTCAAGTTCTTGGAGGTCAGGATCTCGACTTCAGAGTCTGCTATCCGCAGCCTGCTATGGACGAAACGAATGTGTTGTTCGACCTCAACTACTTCAAATATTGCTTCCTGAAGGCTACGGGCATCGATTTCCATGAGTTGCGTCTGGAACGGGATTTTCGTCAGTTTGCCAAGGACTTATTGGCAGATTTGGGCGACTCGTCCACCTTCCTCTATCGTGACTTCCAAGCCCGCAACGTGATGCTGGATGCCGCGGATAATCCTTATTTTATTGATTTCCAAGGAGGTCGGCGTGGCCCCCTTCAGTACGACCTCGCCAGTTTCCTTTGGCAGGCTTCGGCGCACTACAGCCCCGAGTTGCGTGAGGAACTGATAGGTGTTTATTTGGACAACCTGCACTCATTCATGGAGGTGGATGAGTCGGAGTTCCGCTCTCGCCTTCGCCTCTTCGTCCTCTTCCGTACGCTGCAAGTCCTTGGCGCCTACGGCTTCCGCGGTTACTTCGAGCGCAAACAACACTTCCTCGACAGCATTCCGCCCGCCCTTGAGAACCTGCGGGAGCTCTTGAAAGTTGAGGACAGTTGTCCGTATGGGGAGTTGAGAAGAGTGCTGGAAAGAATAGACCAAGACTCTCTAGACCCACCCCCTGCCCTCCCTGTGAGGGAGGGAGTGGTCACCATTGCTGGGCGTGCGCTTGGTGGAAAAATAAATTCTTCAGTAACCCACCCGGCGGACACCTCTTCATCAGCGCACCCATCGGACGCCTCTTCAACAATGCACCCATCGGACGCCTCTTCAACAATGCACCCGGCGGACACCTCTTCATCAGCGCACCCGGCGGACGCCTCTTCATCAGTGCACCCATCGGACACCTCTTCATCAGCGTACCCGGCGGACGCCCGCTCAGTACATTCTGCTCCCTCCCTAAAAGGGAGGGCGGGGGGAGAGTCTCGGTCTAGGTCTCTGACAGTCCGCATCTTCTCCTTCTCCTACAAACGCGGCATCCCCGAGGACGCATCTGGCAATGGCGGCGGCTACGTCTTCGATTGTCGCTCCATCCACAACCCCGGCCGCTACGAGCCGTATAAGCAGTTGACGGGTTTGGATGAACCGGTCATCAAGTTCCTGGAGGATGACGGCGAGATCCTGACCTTCCTCGACAGCGTCTACCGATTGGCCGATGCTCATGTGGAACGCTACATACAGCGGGGCTTCTCCGACCTGATGTTTTCTTTTGGTTGCACCGGTGGGCAGCATCGCTCTGTCTATTGTGCACAGCATCTGGCGGAACACCTGCATGATAAATATGGGGTAGTGGTCGATTTAACCCATCGCGAGCAAAAAGTACATACCGTGCTTGCATGAAAATAGATGTTATAAGAACCTTTTCAAGTGCAGAAGGAGGCTAAAAGCATCTTTCTGCGCTTTTTTTTTGGCGGGTCGATGAATAATGCTTACCTTTGCGCCAAATAATCACTAATTTTTCATGTCATGAACAAGATTGTATTGGCATTATCCTTCCTCGTAGTACTGGGCGGCGAAGTCCTGGCACAGAAACTCCCGCAGATAACCCTCAAGGACATCACCGGCAAGAGTATCCGTGTGGACACCCTCTCCAACAACGGCAAACCCTTCATTATCGACTTCTTTGCTACATGGTGCAAACCCTGCAACCGCGAACTCGACGCTATTGCCGAAGTCTACGAAGAGTGGCAGGAGGAGACGGGCGTGAAGCTCTTCGCTGTCAGCATTGACCGCGCACAGAACACCAACAAGGTGAAACCCTTGGTTGACAATCACGGCTGGACGTACGATGTGTTGCTGGATCCCAATAGCGAACTACGCCGCACCTTCGGTGGAGAACTCATCCCCTATGTTGTTGTATGCGACGGTAAGGGAAACGTGGTCTATAAGCACAACGGCTACACGGACGGCGCTGAGAACGAGCTGATTGAGAAGGTTCGCGAGCTCGTTGCCGAGGATAAGAAAGGCGAAGACAAGGAGCAGGAGTAAACCTTGAAACTCAGATTCATGAAGTTTGTAAGACTCATAGTAATTGCCTCCGTCTTCCTGACTGCCACCACGCTTTCTGCCCAGGAGCAGCAGGAGAAGGAACCTGCCACGCTCAGCGGTAGCATTCAGGCCGATGTCCTTGTCCCGCAGGAAGACCAGGCTATCGGTGCCGAGAAGTACGACGAGTGGGCCCTGGCCAATACCTACGCAGACCTCCGCCTGCAGAGTCGCTATGTGGACGCGGGAGCGCGTCTGGAGTGGAACCAATTCCCCCTCCCCGGTTACGAAGCGAAATTCAAGGGATGGGGTCTGGCGCATTTCTACACCCGCGCCCGCTGGAAAAACGGCTCCGTCACCCTTGGTGACTTCTACGAACAATTCGGGTCGGGATTCATCCTGCGCACCTACGAGGAGCGTTCCCTGGGCATTGACAACAGCCTGCGGGGAGCTCATGTCGCATGGAATCCCTACAAAGGTATCGCCCTGAAAGTGCTCAGCGGACGCCAGCGTCGCTACTGGGAACACAACGAGAGCTGGGTCAGCGGAGCGGATGCAGAGCTGAGTCTTGACGAATGGTTCCCGCGTCTTTCGGAACACGGCACGTACCTCACCCTTGGTGGCTCTTATGTCAATAAGTATGAGGAAGATGAGGAACTTTTCGTCGATGCCACTCATACCTTGAATCTACCCACCGTGGTGCAGGCTTTCGACGTTCGTGCCCGCCTGCAGACGGGTGGCTGGAATATCCTTGCGGAGTACGCACGCAAAGGGCAGGATCCCTGTTTCGACAACAATTACATCTACCGTCCGGGCTACGTCGCCATGCTCTCAGGCAGCTATAGCAAACGCGGACTGAGCATCCTCCTGCAGGCCAAGCGCAGCGACAACATGATGTTCCGCAGTAGTCGGCGTGTGAATGGCACCTCGTCCATGATCAACCACCTGCCTGCGTTCACCCTCGACCACACCTACGCACTGGCTGCCCTCTACCCCTATGCCACCAACGCCAATGGTGAATGGGCTTATCAGGCGGAGTTCGGCTATAACTTCAAGCGCAAGACCGCCCTCGGCGGCAAATACGGCACCACCATCAAGCTGAACTTCTCCCACGTCCACGCCATCGAGACGACTCCCCACTTGCTCTACGGAAAGCTCATGGGCAGCAAAGGCTACGGCTCACCCTTCTGGAAATGGGGCGATGAGACCTACTACCAGGACCTCAATATCCAGTTCGACAAGAAGCTCACCGCAGACTGGAAACTGAACCTCATGTACATGTGGCAGCGCTACAACAAGACGGCTGTGGAAGGCGAAGGAGGTATGATCAATAGCCACATCATCATCGGCGAAGCCAAATGGCGCATGTCCAATAAGCTTACCCTTCGCGGCGAGGCTCAGTACCTCTTCACCAAGGACGACGAGGGCGACTGGGCGTTTGGACTGCTGGAACTCTCGCTGAGTCCCCATTGGATGTTCACCGTCAGCGATATGTACAACGTGGGCGAGACCCACAACCACTACTATCAGGTGGGTGCTACCTACAACGTCGGTGCCCATCGCTTGCAGGGCGCCTACGGCCGCACACGTGCCGGCTTCAACTGCACGGGCGGTGTCTGCCGCTGGATTCCAGCAACCCGTGGCTTCACCCTGTCGTATAACTTCAACTTCTAAAAAAGCCCCCGTGCCCCTCCCATCAGGGAGGGGGCCTCCAACCGGAAGATAATAATACCCCCTTAAAAAAGCCCCGTGCCCCTCCCGTCAGGGAGACGGCCTCCACCGGAAGATAATAATACCCCCTTAAAAAAGCCCCCGTGCCCCTCCCGTCAGGGAGGGGGCCTCCAACCGAAAGATAATAATACCCCCTTAAAAAAAGCCCCCGTGCCCCTCCCGTCAGGGAGAGGGACTCCTACCAGAAAAGAAATGATAATAAGAAAGATATACACCACCATGCGCAGCCTGCTCGCCTCCCTTTCTGTCGGGGTCGGCATCCTGCTTCTCTTGGCCTCCTGCACCGCCATCCCCGAGGACGAGCGCTATATCTATGTGCCCTTGACTTCTTCGTCGCGTGCCGTGCTCCTCGAGGACTTCACGGGTCAGCGGTGCGTCAACTGCCCCAACGCCGCCGAGGAAATCGAGCGACTGAAGAAGGAATATGGCACAGACAGCATCATCGCCGTGGGTATTCACAGCGGCCCCCTCGCCGTCTATTCCCGTGGGAAGGTTCTCGGCCTGCGTACTGAGGAAGGCGACGAGTACTACGACCACTGGGGCGTGGAACAGGAACCTATGGGACTGATCAACCGCCGTGGCGGACTCAGCACCGTGGACAATTGGTTTAATCTCGTCAACGAGGCCATCAAGCAGCCCACTGATATCTATTTCGACTTTGGTGCCAGCTGCTCGCAGGATAGTATGTTGCATGTTTACCTTACCGTCATTACTGGCGAACCTATTGATGCCAAGCTCCAGCTGTGGCTGACGGAGTCGAATATCACCGCCTTGCAAATGATGCCCGACGGCTCCGCCAATCAAGAATACATCCACAACCACGTCTTCCGATGCAGTATCAATGGCACTTGGGGCGAGCCTTACCAGGCTGCTCAGGGTGAGATTCGCGAGCTGGAATATGAGTGCAAGCTGGACGCTGCGTGGAAGCCGGAGAACCTCTCCGTGGTGGCATTTATCTACGATGACAGCGGAGTGGAATATGTGGCGGAGACACATGTGCTGATAGATGACCCAACAGTCGACTCAACAGACGACCAAACAGATACAGAAAACTAAACAAATCAAATAAGTAATTGCCTATGAAAAAATTCTTTACTTCACTCGCACTTTTCTGTGCAACATTCCTAACCATTCACGCCCAGGACTGTGTCTTTCAGTACGAAGGCAAGCCGCTGGAGGACGGAGCAACAGTGACCATTAAGGCGGCTCCTGACATCTTTGAAACGTTGGTGTGCAACACGAACCCATCAGATAATGTTGCTAACGGCTTGTTCATTGTCAATAAGACCAGCAATAAACTGTCGGGGTCTGCCAAAATCACCATTAGTAACAAAACTATGGAAACAGATGCAATTTTGTGGTGTATGGGTGGTGCTTGTGAGCAGGTAACAACTAGCACCAAGACGAAGGACTTCTCAATCAATGCCAATGATAAGACTGCTGTTCAGTATGACTGCGAGGTTAAGCGAGAAGGCGATATGCTGACCAAGCTCGAAGCTACAGTCAACGGAAAGACCTACACGGTTAACATCCTCTTCACGACAGCTGAGAGCCATGTCACCGCTACAAAGACTGCCGCCTCTACCCCCGTGGCTTTCTTCACCCTCGACGGTCGCGAAGTCAGCCAGCGTCCCCGTGGCCTCTGCCTCGTGAAGTTCGCCGACGGCAAAGTCCGCAAGGTAGTCGGCAAGTAATGTCCGCAAATTCGTCGGGAAGTAGTGATTGATTAAGTTGCTCCCCCTGGGCACAGATTGCCCCAAAACAGCGCACCGCCCTGTCTCACGACAAAGCGGTGCGCTTCATTTTGCGGCCTTCGTTATCACGTTATCCCGTTATTTCGATATTACGACAATTAATCGGCCGCTTTCAACTTTTCCGCTCGACCTTGGTCGCTCCATACTTGGAGAACTTTTCAATTTTTCCGCTCGGCGCCTTGCGACGCTTGACACTTCAAGAACTTTCTCTCGCCCCTTCAGGAGAGAGTTGGAGAGTGGCCTCTTTTTCTCTCGCCCCTTCAGGGGTAGTGAGGAATCAGGTGATTGACTGCGCTCGACCTATGGTCGCTTCATGCTTGAAGAATGTCAATAACCCCGAACGACCGAGGCAGAACTCCTCTGCTGAGGACGGAATGTCGGAGAGGGGCCTCTTTTTCTCTCGCCCCTTTAGGGGTAGTGAGGAATCAGGTGATTGACTGCGCTCGACTTATGATCGCTTCATGCTTGAAGAATGTCAATAACCCCGAACGACCGAGGCAGACCTCCTCTGCTGAGGACGGAATGTCGGAGAGGGGCTTATTCTCTCGCCCCTTTAGGGGAGAGCCGGGGAGGGGCCTATCTCACGATTCCCGCTGCGTGTGCGCCTACGGCGGTTGCGAGGGCGGTGAGGATGGTGATGACAATGTCAATCACCCTCTTGATGATTCTTTTCTTTGATTCGTTCATAATGAAATTTAAAGATTTAAGGATTTAAAGATTTAAGGATTTAAGACCCCCTCCGTTGGACCCGGACCCCCTCCCCGCTCCCCCTCAAGGGGGAGAGTAATTACTATTGCAGGGTGAAGGCGGACCCCCTCCCCGCTCCCCCTTAAGGGGGAGGGTGGTTACCATTGCAAGGTGTGGGCTTGGTGGTTGTTTGAATAATTGATGGATAAAAACTTAGAACTCTTTTCCCGAGACTCTCCTCGCCACCAGACTATTCTCTTTCAAGAGTCATTGGTATTCGCTCCCTCCCTAAAAGGGAGGGCGGGGGGAGAGTCTGCCTTCACCCTTCATTGGTGACCACTCTCCCCCTTGAGGGGGAGTGAGGAGGGGGTCTGGGTGTGGCCAGGTCAGGTCTTTAAGGCTCATCCTCCCCCTCTTCCTCTTCGGGCGTCCAGTTGGCGACGGTGGCCCCTTCCTTCTGGGCGGCGAGGGCGGCGGCCTGGGCGACACGCGTGGTGGTCTGCTCGAACTCGGCGTCGCGACGCAGGTTCTGCAGGGCGCTGCCCTTCTGGAAGTT
>JAFXTO010000063.1 GCA_017535725.1 Bacteroidaceae bacterium | reverse complement strand
GGCGTGGATGTGGGTGGGGGGGGAGTTTATTTGATGTCGATAACGGGGATGTTGTCCTTGTCGTTGTAGTAGAGGTTCTCGCCCGCCATACCCCAGATGAAGGTATAATAATAGGTGCCGGCGGCAGCGTGAATCGACCACTCGGGCGACATGATGGCCTGCTCGTTGTGGAGCCATACGACACGGCTCTCTTCAGGCTGGCCCATGATGTGGGCGATGGTCTGGTCCTGCGGCAGGTTGAAGTAATAGTAGGCTTCGATTCGGCGGCCGTGGGTGTGAGGAGGCATGGTGTTCCAGGCGGCACCCGGGTTGAGTTGCGTCAGTCCGAGTTGCAGCTGGCAGGGGCCTTCCTCAAGGACGTCGTTGACGATGAGTTTATACACGGTGCGGTTGTTGCACTCCTCCAATGAGCCTACGGGTCCCCAGACGGCAGCCTTCAGCGAGCCCTTGCGACCATCGAGGGTGATCCACTGGGTCTTGTAGTGTTGGTGGGCGGTGGCGCTGTTGAGGTAGAACTTGGCGGGCTTCGCAGCGTCCTTGGAACGGAAGAGCACTTCCTTGTTCACGTCCTTGTCCTTGGCGATATGTCCGCGGCCGATGTAAAGGGCTTCCTTCGGGGAGAGGGCATATTCCTTGCCATCAACGATGACCACGCCGTCGCCCTCGCCGCAGTTCACCACGCCGAGTTCACGGTTGTAGAGGAAGTATTTCTCCTTGATACCGGGGTCTACGTCAAGACCCAGTTCGAGGAAGTTCTCCAGCTTCAGGTCTTTCGTGACAGGCATTGCACCGCCAAAGATGAAGCGGTCGTAGTGGGAATAGGTCAGGTTGATTTCATCGGCCACCATCACCTTCTCCATCACGAAACGCTCGCGGAGGGTCGGTGTGTCGTAGTGCTTCACGTCTTCAGGATGACAGGCGGTCTGGAAATTCACGTGCTGCTGGGCTGAGACACTAATGCCGCAGCAGAGAATGGTCAGGAAACAAATAAACTTTTTCATAACTATTTGATGATGTAAAAAAATTAATATATCTTAGTCACGAATTGAGGGAAATAATATGGGCCACGAATTGGGAGGAATAATATGGGCCACGAATTGGGAGAAATATTATAATCTCAGCTTTTATTGTAAATCTGTTATATATTCTTTGTAGTTGTCGTGAGTCAGAAGGACAAACTCATCATATTCAGGGAGGTAGAGGTAACGTTCTGCATGGAGGTTTGTCTCACCAAAGTTGAAAAGAACACCTCGATCTAAATGAGTAATACGCAGGTAATTCAGTAGTTGGGCACGATGTTCTGAAGTAAGCTCTGTCTGGGACTTGAACTCAAGAAGGATGCCCTTATAGTAGAAATCAGCATAGTAACTCTTTTCTAAAGCCATACCTTTATAGGTCACCGTGAGTTTCTTCTCGCGTTCGATTTCCATACCGCGCAACTTCGCTTCCATGAGAAAGGCTTCTTGATATATCTGCTCTGCCAAGCATCGCCCAAGAGTGTTATATACCTCCATGGCAACGCCAACAATTTCATATATATCCCTATACTCCTGTCTCGTCATAAATTTATCCCAATTATTGAATCTATTTATCCCAATTATTGAATCTCATATTTATCCCAATTTGTGACAACTCATTTATCCCAATTTGTGACAAGTCCTTTATCCTTATTTGTGACTACGCTCGTCAGCAATGATGCGCCTTCTGTTGATGAACATCATGACGATGGTGAAGCCGGAGAGGAGGCCCATGCCGATGTATTCAAGACTCTTGCAGGCACGGAAGATGACCCAGCCGAAGAGCGAGGAGCAGAAGTCGAGGGCACCAGCCAGGAAGCCGTCGGGCACGTGGGCGGCAGCATCCTGCGTGGCAGCATAGACGGAATTGGCGGCAGCGGTGAAGTCTGCACTCATGTCCGTAACGAAATACAGACCAACGATGAGAGCCACAAGGCCAATGATGAACGTCTTCACCACATTATTCTTCGTGATGGGCAGCACGAGGGGGAAGAGGTAGAACATACCAGCCAGCGACGCCAGCGGCAGGAACTGATTGCCAGGGAGCACCACAGCGAGGAACAAGACGGTAGGGATGAGCAGGAGGCTGACCACCAACGTAGTGGGATGGCCGATGACCAGTGCAGGCGACATACCGATATGCACTTTCTTGCCGTTGAATTTCTTCTCCACCACTTCCTTTGTCTTCTGGCTGATGGGCATCAGACCGTCGATGAACAGTTTGGTGATACGGGGAATGAGCTCCATCACGGCACCCATGATGACGCCTAATGAGAGAATGGTCTTAACGGCATCGCCGTTCCACTCCTTCACACTCAAGGCACCAATAAGCGCTCCCACGATAACGCCGAGGATGAGCGGCTCGCCCAGCACGCCGAACTTCTTCTTCAGTCCTTCGGCATCAATGTCGAGTTTCGAGAAGCCTGGAATCTTGTCCAACAACCAATTGATGGCGAGGGCAAAAGGCACAAAGCTCTGGCAGAAGGGCTGTGGGATGCTGATGCCATCTAGGTCGTAGTGCTTCTGGAACTTCTCAGCCGTGAGGTCTGCCATCACGAGGGTGAACATATAGCAGACGATGGCAGCGAAGTAGCCCCAAGTCAGGCTCTCGCCCTGCACGAAATGGACGACAGCGCCGATGAAGGCGAAGTGCCAGTAGTTCCATAGGTCGATATTCACCGTTCGGGTGGTCTTCGTCAGCACCATCAGGAAGTTCACTCCCAGACAGATGGGAATGATGAGGGCGCCCACGGCGGTGTTGTAGGCTACAGCGGCAGCGGCCGGCCAACCCATATCGAAGATGCCGAGTTGCAGGTCATAGATGTCTGAAATGTTCTTCAGCGGACCGTTGAAGTTGGTGGTCAGCAGGGCAGTCACGATTCCTAATCCCACGAATCCGACACCCACATAGAGGCCGCTCTGCAATGACTTTCCGAACTTCAAGCCAATGCACAAGCCAATGATGGTGAATAGAATAGGCATCATGACGGATGCCCCCAGAGAGATGATGTAAGAGAATACTGCTTCCATAGGAGACCCACCCCTCACCCTCCCTGTGAGGGAGGGAGTAGTTACCTTGGTGGGTAAAGGATTTTATTTGTTAAACATTTAATTATTTATTTCAGGAATACCAAAATCGATGATGACAACTCCTTGTTAAATCAAGAAAACAAGAATCGATGGTGACCACTCCCTCCCTCACAGGGAGGGCGGGGGGTGGGTCTACTTCTCGAACGATATGCTTCCGCTTCCAATATTCTTGCCGTCGGCAAAGATCATCACACGGTACTGTCCGGCGACAAGCATTTCGTTGACGTCCCAATAGACGGTGACGGGGGTTTCCTCGCCGTTGTATTCGATGTCCTTGCGGATGGAATAATCGAGGGTACGGTTTTCGTAGTGGAACGAGCCTCCACCCTTCAGGACTTCGCCGGTAGGTTTGAGTATGCGTAAATAGATCGTTCGGTTACCTGCCGCGGCAGTAACGTTGCGAGCGATATTGAAACTGATTTGGAACTTCTTGACATCCTTGGTTTTCTTCGCGTCCTTGCCGCGCTTGTTCAAGGCCATAATGCGCAGTCCGGTAGCATCCAGCTGACTGGCGATAGCCACCTTGTCGGACAAAGATTCCTTTTCCACGCTAAGGTTGGAAATCTGCTGCTGTTGCTGTGCCTGCTGCTGGCGCAGGTTCTCATTCTCGCCCATCAACTGTTCGTTCAGTCGGTTCAGCGAGTCGATTTCCGCAACGAAGCTCTTCAGTACTTCGCGCATTGTTGCCAGTTCCTTTTTCAGGCGGGCAATCTCAGCGGCATCGTTGTTCTTCGTTTGACGCAGTTCCTCCAAGAGCTCCTGGGTTCGCTTCTGCTCTTGTTCCAACTGCTGCACCAGCGAATCGTTGTTGACCTGAGCCTTCATCTCGTTGTACTGACGGGCGAAGTTCTCATATTCGTTTTCCATTTCGCGTTTATCCATTTCGGCGAGCTCCAGCATTTGCTTGTTCTCTTCGTTGGACTTGTTGAGCGAGTAAATCAGGTAGCCCATAACCCCCAAGAGGATGGCAATAACGGCTACGGCAAGGGTAACAATTAACTTTTTATTCATTTTTTACCAAATTTCGTGGCAAAGGTAACAAAAACTTTAAACTTTAAACTTTAAACTCTCAACTTTTTCCTACATTTGCAGTCAGAAAAGCTAAAAAAAGAACCAATTATGAAAAAACGGGCCTTTTTCTTCCTTCTTTTTGCCCTTTCGATGACGATTTTCGGTGCATCGGCACAAGTGACGGGCACCCGTTTGAATCCCACAACCGTGGAACTCCGTCAGCTGGATGGCAACGTGCTCACCCTGGACTTCTATGGACAGAACATTGTCCGGCTGTTCCTCGACCCTCAAGGTGGCAGCTTCCGCGACCCTGAGGCTATGCCTCCCGCACAGATTCTTGTCAGCCAACCCCGTCGCGACGTGGGCGAGATGACCATGGAACAGGACGAGACCAGCTGTCGCATACAGACTCCACAGCTCCTCATCACCGCAGACCGCGCCACTGGTGCCATGACCTTTACCGACCGCCGTCGCAACAAAGTTGTCACCTCAGTCCAGCCTGCTTCCTTCGATGCCAAGAGCACCAGCCTGCAGCTCTCCGCCCAGGCCGATGAGTACTTCTACGGCGGCGGCGTACAGAACGGACGCTTCTCCCACAAGGGCAAGATCATCGCCATCGAGAACACCAATAATTGGACTGACGGCGGCGTGGCCTCCCCCACCCCATTCTATTGGTCAACGGCAGGCTACGGCATCCTCTGGCATACCTTCCGACCAGGAAAATATGATTTCAGTGAAACGGAAGCCGGACAAGTAAAACTGAAGCACGAAACTCCCTACCTGGACCTCTTCTTGATGGTAGATGATGGTTGTGTCCCTCTCCTCAACGACTTCTACCAGCTCACCGGCCACCCCGTCCTCCTGCCCAAGTTCGGTTTCTACGAAGGACACCTCAATGCGTATAATAGAGACTACTGGAGCCTCTCCCCCGACCCCTCCCCCGTTGGGGAGGGGAGTATGACTGGCTCCAATGGCTCCGTGCTGTTTGAGGACGGGAAGTATTATAAGGAATCGCAGAAGCCAGTGGAGGGTGGCATTCGTGAGAGCCTCAACGGTGAACTGAACGACGGTGGCAACTACCAGTTCTCTGCCCGCGCAGTCATCGACCGTTACGAGAAGGCTGACATGCCACTTGGTTGGGTGCTGCCGAATGATGGCTACGGCACTGGCTACGGACAGACCGAAACCCTCGACGGCAATGTCAAAAACCTGCGACAATTCGGTGAGTACGCCCGAAGCAAGGGAGTGGAAATCGGCCTTTGGACACAGAGCGACTTGCATCCGAAAGAGGGTGTAGAAGCCCTCTTGCAGCGTGATATTATTAAAGAGGTACGCGATGCGGGCGTGCGAGTGCTGAAAACGGATGTCGCCTGGGTCGGCGCAGGTTATAGCTTCGGACTCAACGGCGTGGCCGACGTGGGCGAAATCATGCCCCAGTACGGCAACGACGCGCGTCCGTTCATCATCTCCCTCGACGGATGGGCTGGTACACAGCGCTATGCCGGCATCTGGACGGGCGACCAGACGGGCGGTGAGTGGGAATACATTCGTTTCCATCTGCCCACGTATATAGGCTCCGGCCTCAGCGGACAGCCAAATATCTGCTCGGATATGGACGGCATTTTTGGTGGCAGGAACCTTCCCGTCAACATCCGCGACTTCCAGTGGAAGACCTTTACTCCCATGCAGCTGAATATGGACGGCTGGGGCAGCAATCCCAAATACCCGCAGGCGCTTGGCGAGCCAGCCACCTCCATCAACCGCCAGTACCTCAAGCTCAAATCCGAGCTGATGCCCTATACTTATACCATCGCCAAAGAGGCCGTCGATGGATTGCCGATGATACGACCTGTTGAGATGATAGATGAGAGATCAAAGATAAATGATAGCCAAGTGCAGCCATCTCTAATCTCTAATCCCTCATCTCTCATCTCCTACGAGTTCCTCTATGGTCCCTCGCTTCTCATCGCTCCAATCTACCAGAACACCGCAGCCGACGAGCAGGGCAACGACATCCGAAACATTATCTACCTGCCCGAGGGAGAGTGGGTCGATTGGTTCACAGGCGCTTGCTATGAGGGCAATCGTGTCATCAACAATTTCGCTGCTCCGCTGTGGAAGCTACCCGTCTTCGTGCGGCGCGGTGCCATCATTCCGATGACCAATCCCCATAACAACCCCAGTCAGCAGAATCGTTCCTCGCGCGCATTCCTTATTTATCCTTCTGGACACACGGAGTTCACTGCCTACGACGACGACGGCCGCACACAAGCTTATCTGCGCGGAGAGAGTGCTACTACGCACATCATCAGCGACCTCAACGAGAAGCGCCGCGTCACCGTCACCGTTGAGCCGACCCAAGGGACTTTTGTCGGGATGGAGAAAATGCAGAAGACCGAGTTCCGCATCCCGACCAGCACTGAGGCCAAGAAAATCACCCTCAGAGCCAACGGCAAGAAGCTCAACCACCTGCTGATGACGGAGCAAAAAGACGATTATTTCATTCTCCACGTCTTCACCCGCGAGCCCTACGACATCACGACAACGAAGCTGGAGCTGACACTCGACGGCTACACTTTCGATACCTCTGACCGTCTGCTCTCGCGCTCCGGCAGCCTCGTTCAGCCCACCCTCCTCCTCGACGATTGGGAGGAAGGCTGCATCTCACCCTCGGCCTACACCCTACCGCTGAAGTGGACGGCGGTCCCAAATGCCGACTACTACGAGATAGAACACCTTGGCCGCCTCTACTCCACCATCGCCCCGACCACACAGCCCCGTTCGTCCGTCTCCCCAACCACACAGCCCCGTTCGTCCGTCACCCCGACCACACAACCCCGTTCATCCGTCACCCCAACCCCACAAACCCCTGTTGGAGACGGTTCGTCCGTCTCCCCCTCCTTCACCCTCGAAGACCTCCAGCCCGAGACCAACTACGAAGTCCGCGTTCGCGCCGTGAACAAAGACGGCAAAGGTCCCTGGACACTTGAGAAGCTGCGCACCTCACCCGACCCGCTGCGCTTCGCCATCCACGGCATCACCGCCGAATGCAGCATTCCCGATCAGGGCGGCCAGCGCATCAAGAACCTCTTTGACTTCGACCTCGGTACTACGTGGCACACCACCTGGGATCAGCCGAACTCTACTCCCTTCGATGTCACCATCGACCTCCACGTAGTGGCCCAGCTCGACCAGCTCCAGTACGTTCCGCGTCCTGACGGCGGCAACGGCACCATCACCCGCGGCACCATCGCCTATAGCCTTGACAAGCAGACTTGGAGCGAGCCAGTCCCCTTCCAGTGGGCATCCGACGGCACCCCGAAGACCCTCACCCTCACGAAGGCCCTCACCCCCTCCCCCGTCCCGTCTGTTGCGACTGAGTCGCAACCAACAACCTCCGAGTCGCAACCAACCGCCCGCTACCTCCGCCTTCACGTAGAGGAAGCCCGCGGCGGATTCGGCAGCGGCCAGCAGCTCTATGTATTCCGCGTGCCTGGCTCAGAAATGATGATTCCTGGCGACATCAACCACGACGGCCGCATCGACGAGAACGACTTCACCAGCTACATGAACTACACCGGCCTGCGACAAGGCGACGGCGACTTCGAGGGTTACATTAGCCGTGGCGACATCAACAACAACGGCCTCATCGATGCCTACGACATCAGCACCGTAGGTATTGAACTTGAAAGCGGTGTCAGCAGCCAACGTGTGCCTCCCGTAGCAGGCGACATCACGGTCACAACCGATAAGCAGCAAGTCAATGCGGGAGAGGTCGTCACCCTCACCATCAGCGGCAGCGGACTCCAGAGCGTCAATGCCCTCAGCTGCGCCATTCCTTACGATGCCAGCCTCTGGGAATATGTAGGCATCGATGCTGCGGGAATGCAGGAAATGCGCAACCTCACCTACGACCGCCTGCATACCAACGGCCAGAAGGCGCTCTATCCCACCTTCGTCAACTGCGGCGAGCATCCCACCCTCGAGGGCGACCAAACCCTACTCACCATACGCTTCCGCGCCAAGCAGAAAACTCGCGTCAACCTCCAGCCGCAGGATGGATTCCTCGTTGACAAGTACCTCAACGTCATCAATTGGTAACGAACCTCACTACTTACAATAAACAATTATGAAAAAGTATTTGTTCCTCTTGCCACTTTTGGCATTTCTGGGTTGCTCAGCACCCCAGGTTGAAAATCCCGTACTAACCATCGAAGGAGGTCAGATTCAAGGTGTCCAAGCTGAGAATCCTGGCGTCTATGTCTATCGCGGTATCCCTTATGCAGCACCTCCTATCGGCGACCTACGTTGGAAGGAACCACAGCCCGTTGTGGCGTGGGACGGCGTACGCCTCTGCGACAAATTCGGTCATCCTGGTTATCAGGCCGTACACTATCCAGGTTTCTACGCCTCGGAGTGGGGCTATGGCGACGAGGCTCCTTACAGCGAGGACTGCCTTTATCTGAATGTGTGGACGAAAGCTCCTGGACAGGTAGACAAGAAACTGCCGGTGGCCCTATGGATTCACGGCGGTGGCTACCGCGAAGGCTGGGGTTCTGAGCCTGAATTCGACGGTCAAGAGTGGGCATCTAAAGACGTGGTGCTGGTCAGTATCAACTACCGTCTGGGTATCTTTGGATTCATGACCTATCCTGAATTGTCTGCAGAAAGCCCCAATCATGTCAGTGGCAACTACGGTATCCTCGACCAGATTCAGTCGTTGAAATGGATTAAAGAGAATATCGCTCAGTTCGGTGGCGACCCCGACAACGTAACAATCTTTGGGCAGAGCGCCGGAGCAGGAAGCGTGCGTGCACTCTGCGAGAGCCCGCTGGCACGAGGACTGTTCCACAAGGCTGTGATTATGAGCGGTGGAGGTATCAACATTCCTGCTCGCGAAGGAGAGGAAGCCAAGCCTGCCACACCGATGAACCGTTTCTTCAACTACATGCCGACTTTGGCAGAAAGCGAGGCCGAGACAAAGACCGTGATGGATTGGGCTGGGTTGACGGACTTAGAGAAACTGCGTCATGCCTCTACAGAAATCATGTACACCGTAGGTACCTTATATAATATGGTAAACAAGAGCGACCTCTTTCTCATGCAGCGCCCCATCGTCGAAGGTTACGTCTGCACAAAGACTTTCGATCAAGCCACCCGTGAGGGTACCATCGCCGATATCCCTTACATGATTGGCTATACGCTGAACGATATGGGCAGCATGGGACCTGGCATTGCAGAATTCTGCAAAGTACGTCAGCAGCAAGGAGGCAAGGCCTGGGCTTATGAATTTGCCCGTCCGTTGCCTGATGACGGCAAACATCCCGAAATTACCGACCGCCTGAAGGGCGCCTTCCATTCCTCAGACCTCTGGTTCGTCTTCAAGTCATTACAACACTGCTGGCGCCCCTGGACACGGGGAGACTGGGATCTCGCTGAAAAGATGCTGACCGCCTGGACAAACTTCGCCAAGTACAGCGACCCCAACGGCGAGGACGGCACCGCACTCGGTTGGACTCCCTGCACATCAGAAAGCCCACAGTTCATGCTCTTCAAACTCAACGATCAGGATGCAGAAGCATCTGAAATGGGCGAACCGATCCTACCTTGACTATGAAAAGGATTATCCTCTATATAACATGCCTGCTGGGCTGGGTGGTGCAAAGTGCCGCCCAGCCCTACGTCTTCGACCAGGAGAACACGGGCAGTCACTTTCCACGGCCTGTGATGCCGCCTGCCGCAGAACTGCCCGTTGTCCGCGAACTCCCCGACCCGCTGCAAGGCGTAGCCTCGTTTGCAGACTGGGAACGTCGCCGCAATGAAATCGGGGCGCTTATCCAGCACTACGGCATCGGCGAGAAGCCTTCCGTCAGTCCCGATCAGGTGAAAGCCCACTTGGAAGGTGACACCCTACTGATTGTCGATGTCACCGTGGACAATGAGACACTCACGCTCAAATCACAGATTCGCTACCCAGAGACTGGTCAGCCTCCCTTCGCCCTGCTTATCGGTACCAGCGGCATTGCCCTGCCCCGCCAACTATTCCAAGGGAAACCCATAGCCACAATGGTGTTCCATGAGAAACAAGTGAACGATTACGGCCAGTGGGGACCACACCATGAACGCGGCGAACACAACTTCGACCGTCTTTATCCGCAATTGAAGGACAACGGAGCCTACAGCGAGTGGGCTTGGGGACTGAGCCGCCTCCTCGACGGTCTTCAGCTATTAGGGCCAGAGAAGACAAAGATTGACATGACCCGTATCGGTGTCACCGGCTGTTCATACGCCGGTAAGATGGCACTCTACTGCGGTGCCCTGGACGAGCGCATCGCACTAACCATCGCCCAGGAACCGGGTGGTGGAGGAGCGGCCGTCTGGCGTGTGTCGCATCTGCAGGACGATGTGGAAAATATCGACAAGACCGACTACCACTGGTTCTTGGAGAGCCAGCGCGATAACTTCAGTGGCGACAACGTTTACCGCCTGCCCTACGACCAACACGAACTCTGCGCCATGGTATGTCCACGCGCCCTGCTGTTGTTAGGGAATCCTGACTTCAAATGGTTGGCTGATAGTGCCATGCAGGTATCGGCAGAGGCCGCCCACAAAGTCTGGGAACGCTTCGGCATTGGCGACCGCATGGCCTGGAGCATTGTTGGAGGACACGGCCACTGCCAACTGCCCGAAAGCCAATTTCCCATCGTCGAAGCCTTCATTGACAAGTTCCTCGTTACCGAGCAAAAGAAATAGATTTATCCAATGGCAAAAGACAGGTTGATGTATGTCTGCGAAAACTGCGGACAAGAAAGTGCCAAGTGGCTGGGCAAATGTCCCAGCTGCGGACAATGGAACACATTCAAGGAAATACGAGTCAGCTCCCCCTTGAATTCCCCTCAGGGGCTGAAAACCTCCGTGCCTGTCGGAGGAGGGAGGGAGGGAGTTGCCTCACGTCCCATCCCACTATCTGAAATCCGGGCTGACGCCGAGCCGCGTTTGGACATGCAAGATCCAGAACTGAACCGAGTACTCGGTGGAGGACTGGTGCCTGGCAGTCTGGTACTCTTGGGCGGCGAACCAGGAATCGGCAAATCAACGCTGGTACTACAGACAATATTGCATCTTCCTGACCGCAAGGTGCTGTATGTCAGCGGCGAGGAAAGTGCCAGGCAACTGAAGCTGCGGGCGGACAGGCTGATGAAAGACAACGCTGGTAACCTTTTAGTTGTTTGCGACACCTCCCTCGAAAACATCTTCCAACACATCGAATCGGAACAGCCAGACTTGGTCATCATCGATTCCATACAGACCATTGCAACGGAAGCCGTGGAGAGTTCACCCGGCAGCCTCAGCCAGATTCGCGAGTGCGCCGCAGCCCTGTTGCGCCACACGAAGAGTGGAGGCCCCAGCATTATCCTCATCGGCCACATCACCAAAGAAGGCAGCCTGGCAGGACCCAAGGTTCTGGAACACATCGTAGACACAGTGCTCCAGTTCGAAGGGGATCAACACCACCTCTACCGCATCTTGCGTTCTCAGAAGAACCGTTTTGGCAGCACTTCCGAACTTGGAATCTACGAGATGCGACAGGATGGTCTTCGTCCCGTCACCAACCCCAGCGAGCTGTTGCTCTCCGACTACCAAAAAGACCTCAGCGGTATCGCCATCGCAGCTGCCGTGGAAGGTGTGCGCCCGTTCCTTATTGAGGTGCAGGCATTGGTGAGCACGGCAGCCTACGGCACGGCCCAACGCTCAGCCACGGGTTTTGACTACCGCCGCCTGAACATGTTGCTTGCAGTATTGGAAAAACGGGTGGGCTTCAAGCTCGCCCAGAAGGATGTCTTCCTCAACATCGCTGGTGGACTGCGTGTTACGGACACCGCCACCGACCTCGCTGTCATCGCCGCCATCCTCAGCAGCAATACCGACACGCCGTTGGACCACGACACGGCGCTCTGTGCCGAGGTGGGTCTCAGCGGCGAACTACGTCCCATCAGCCGCATTGACCAACGCATTGCCGAGGCACAGCGCTTGGGCTTCTCCCGAATCCTCATCCCTGCCGCCAACCTCAAGGCGGTGAACCCGCACAACTTCACCATTCAAATCATCCCCTGCCGCAAAGTGGAGGACGGCTTCCGTGCCCTGTTTGGATAACCCCATTAGACCCATTAATCCCATTACCCCAATAAAACCATTAGTCCCATTAACCCCATTCCCCCCCAATAACCAATGAATAATCCTTCTACTCCCTCTGACCTCTCCACCTGCACCTACGGCGAGGTACTTGGAACCACTTACGACATCGTGCTCCTTCCCTGGGGCGCCACCGAACCGCATAACCGTCACCTCCCCTACCTGACGGACTGCATCCTCTCTCATGACGTGGCGGTTGACGCCGCCCGTCTGGCCTTGGAGCGCTACGGCGTGCGATGCATGGTGCTGCCGCCTGTAGCTATGGGTGCCCAGAACCCCGGGCAGCGCGAGCTCCCCTTCTGCATCCACTACCACCAGCACACCCAACAAGCCATCCTCAGCGACATCGTAGAATCCCTATATCATCAGGGCTTCCGCAAGCTCCTCATTGTTAATGGTCACGGCGGCAATACCCTCAAAGGCTTCGTCCGCGACCTCCTTGTGGACTACCCCGATATGCTGATTCTCATTTCCGACTGGTACGCCGTCCTCCCTGCCAAGGACTACTTCGACCAACCCGGTGACCACGCCGACGAACTGGAGACCTCCGCCATGCTTCACTACCATCCGGAGCTTGTGCGAATGGACCTTGCAGGCGACGGAAACAGCCATCCCTTCGCCCTCCCCGCACTACGCCAGAAAACCGCTTGGCTGCCGCGCCACTGGAACCTCACCTCGGACGACACAGGAATCGGCAATCCCCACCTCGCCACCGCCGAGAAGGGAGCACGACACACCCATGAAGTCGCCCTCCGCTACGCCGACCTCCTCCGCGACCTCGCTGGTATCACTTCGCCAGAGCAACTTTACGAAAAATAGCCCGCGTCGGCGAGACCGCCCCGATTAATATACCTATTTGTCAGCCTAATGACCGATTAGGAATTAGTACGACCATACAGGGCGCATCAAAGAAAGTACCTCAAGCCAAACGGCCTGAGGTACTTTCTCATTTAGCTATAGTTTTTTAGACCAGTGCTTATTTCTTGTTCAGAGCGAGGTCAATGGCGACAGCGATAGCAACGGTAGCACCAACCATCGGGTTATTACCAATGCCGAGGAAGCCCATCATTTCCACGTGTGCGGGAACAGAAGAGGAACCTGCGAACTGAGCATCGGAGTGCATACGGCCGAGGGTATCGGTCATGCCATAGCTGGCGGGACCTGCTGCCATGTTATCGGGATGCAGAGTACGGCCTGTGCCACCACCGGAAGCTACACTGAAGTAAGGCTTGCCTGCGAGCACGCGCTCCTTCTTGTATGTGCCGGCCACGGGGTGCTGGAAGCGGGTGGGGTTGGTGGAGTTACCAGTGATGGAAACATCCACATTCTCCTTCCAGAGGATAGCCACACCTTCACGGACATCATCAGCGCCGTAGCAGCGAACCTTCAGACGGCTGGGGTTGTTGCCGTAGGGCACTTCCTTCACAATCTTCAGCTCGGAGGTGTAGTAGTCGAACTGTGTCTGAACGTAGGTGAAGCCATTGATGCGGCTGATAATCTGTGCAGCATCTTTGCCAAGACCATTGAGGATGACGCGGAGAGGTTTCTGACGAACCTTATTGGCCATTTCAGCAATCTTGATAGCTCCCTCAGCGGCAGCAAAGCTCTCGTGACCAGCAAGGAATGCGAAGCACTCTGTCTCCTCACGCAGCAGACGAGCTGCGAGGTTACCGTGGCCAAGACCTACCTTACGGTCGTCGGCAACAGAACCGGGGATGCAGAAGCTCTGCAGGCCGATACCGATAGCCTCAGCTGCATCGGCTGCTGTCTTTACGCCCTTCTTGATGGCGATAGCAGCACCACAGACGTAGGCCCACTTAGCGTTCTCGAAACAAATGCGCTGAGTCTCCTCGCACATCAGGTAGGGATCAACCCCTGCCTTGTCGCAAATCTCATTGGCTTCTTCAATACTATTGATGCCATTCTCCTTCAAAGCAGCCAGCACCTGTGCGATGCGACGCTCCTGACTTTCGAATTGTACTTTACGTATCATAGGAATAATGTAGTTTAAAGTTGAATGTTTAATGATTAAGGTTTAAAGCTCAATTATTCCTTACGCGGATCAATAGCCTTGACAGCACCCTGCTCCTCAGTGGTGCGTCCGTAGGAGCCGGTGAACTTCTTGATAGCCTCGTTGGCATCCATACCATTCTTGATGGCTTCCATCATCTTGCCGAGGTGTACATACTCGTAACCGCAGACTTCATTGTTCTCATCAAGGAACTGCTTGGTAATGTAACCTTCGGTGAGCTCAAGATAGCGAGTTCCCTTAGCGACAGTGCCATAGAGAGTACCTGTCTGTGAACGCAGGCCCTTGCCGAGATCTTCAAGACCAGCACCGATGGCCAGACCGCCTTCGGAGAAAGCACTCTGTGTGCGGCCATAGACAATCTGGAGGAAAAGCTCGCGCATGGCGGTGTTGATAGCGTCGCAAACGAGGTCGGTGTTCAGGGCTTCGAGGATGGTCTTACCCGGCAGAATCTCGCTGGCCATAGCAGCGGAATGGGTCATACCAGTGCATCCGATAGTCTCTACAAGAGCTTCCTGAATAATGCCATCCTTCACGTTGAGACTCAGCTTGCAGGCACCCTGCTGAGGAGCGCACCAACCGATACCATGAGTGTAACCTGAGATGTCTTTAATTTCCTTTGCCTGAATCCATTTTCCTTCTTCGGGGATGGGTGCAGGGCCATGGTAAGCGCCTTTGCAAACGCTACACATGTTCTTCACTTCTGTTGAATAAATCATTTTGATTGTTTATTAAAAATAAGTAAGATAGACTTAATTCGTCGCAAAATTAACGAGAAGTTCCGAATTGGACAAATCGGCCACTTGTTTTGACCTATTATTTAAGAACAATTAACTAAAAGGTCCTGTCTTTTCCTTTAAATACTCTGCAAAGATGCGGGCGGCACTCTCCACCTTGGCCGCACAGGGTCGTGTCTTGTAGTATTCTGCCGTGCGTGGAGATGCCTCATAGCTGCATTTGGCCTTTTCGTGACCTTTCAGGCCAAGTATTTCGGCACAGATGAGACTTCCGTTCTGCTGCTCAGATTGCGCCAGCAGCTGCTGGACGACTTTGTAGCACCTGGACTTACCCTCACGGTCGCTGCCCTCGGTCTGTCCACAATCCAGCCCCACGAGCATGACAATGCCCGATACGGCGCCACACATCATGCGCAGTCGTCCTACACCTCCTCCGAAGCCAGCAGAAATGCGCTTGCTCAGAGTGTCGTCCAATCCATAAAGGTCTGCAAACGCTGCCACAACACTTTGGCAGCAACCATAGCCCGCCATGAAGTTATCTACAGCCCGGGCTACACGGGCGTCCAATTCCTGATCTGTCATAAACGTTTTTAGGTGGGTTCTATAAATTAGCTGAATAGAACAATCGTTAATGAGTTTCAACAATCTTTGTCGCGGCCCGTTCCGCGTTGCGCTTATCGGTCTGGGTCACCACACGGGCTGCCAGTTGGAGGAAGGCGTTGCCGGTGGGGGTGGAGGGGTCGAGGACAGCCGGTGTTCCAGCATCTCCACTCTCACAGACACTTTGAACGAGGGGTATCTGGGCGAGCAAGGGAACACCCATTTCTTCTGCCAGTTGTTTCACACCCTCGCGACCGAAAATATAATATCGGTTGTCGGGCAGCTCAGCGGGCGTGAACCAAGCCATGTTCTCCACCAGCCCTAAGATAGGCACGTTGACCTTCTCGTTGGTGTACATATTCAATCCCTTGCGGGCATCGGCCAGTGCGACCTGCTGCGGCGTAGAGACAATAATGGCTCCCGTTACAGGTAAGGTTTGCACCAGCGTGAGGTGAATATCCGAAGTTCCGGGAGGAGTATCGAGGATGAAGTAATCGAGGTCGCCCCAGTCCGCTTCGCCGATGAGCTGCTTCAAAGCATTGGACGCCATACCACCACGCCAGAGCGTTGGGGTATCGGGATTGACGAAGAAACCGATGGAGAGGACTTTCACACCATACTTTTCGGCAGGGAGGATAAGGGTCTTGCCGTCGCGTTCCTCACTATAGATTTGTTCGCCTTCGAGCTGAAACATCTTGGGAGCAGAAGGCCCGAAGATGTCGCAGTCCAGCAAGCCCACGCGATGCCCCAGACGGGCAAGTCCCACAGCGAGGTTTGCCGCCACAGTGCTCTTGCCCACTCCTCCCTTGCCAGAAGAGACAGCAATAATATTAGGCGCCCCTCCTCCCGTCTGAGACAAGAGACCTCCAGCTTGTGAAGAGGCATCACCGGACCGCCCTCCCTTTCCTGACGGGAGAGGTCGGGTGCGGGTCTCGATTTCCACTTCCACCTCCTTGCCCACGTAGGCATGAATGGCAGCTTCGGAGGCTTTGACGAGGGATTTCAGGAAAGGATTCGTAGGTTTGTCGAAAAGCAGGGAGAAAGATACATGAAGACCCGCGATGCGCAGGTCGTCTTCCACCATACCCATTTCCACGATGTTTTTTCCCGTGCCAGGATAGCGCACGGTCTTCAGAGCATCTATTATCAGTTGAGGATAGAGAGTCATTATTTATATGAAAAGTGAAAAATGCTTCAATTTGGCTGCAAAGATAAGGAAAAAGAGGCGGAAAGAGGAAAAAGGATGAAGAAAAATGCATCTGAAAACCAAATAACGGACAAAAAGCTGTATCTTTGCGCCGAATTATACAATTATTCATTTTACATTCCTTCATTATGGACTGGCTAATCAATTTATTCACCAACACGGACTCAATAGCCCATATCGTGGTTCTCTATGCGTTGGTCATCGCCGTGGGTATCGCCCTCGGCCGTTTCAAGATTTTCGGCATCTCGCTGGGCGTCACCTTTGTACTCTTTGCGGGCATTCTTGCCGGACACATCGGTTTCACGGGTACTCCTGCGGTGCTGAACTACGTGCAGGACTTCGGCCTCATCCTCTTTGTCTATTGCATCGGCTTGCAGGTGGGTCCCGGTTTCTTCGAGAGCTTTGCCAAGGGAGGAATCACAGCTAACATGCTGGCAATGGGCATTGTGGGCTTGAATGTCATCACGATGCTCGCGCTCTATTTCATCCTTTTCTACAATCCCTCCATTCATGGGGGCGAGAACGTTTGGAACCTCTCGATGATGACGGGCGTACTCTGCGGTGCCATCACCAACACTCCCGGCCTGGGTGCTGCCTCCGAAGCGGTTAACTCCATTTACAAGGGTGCCAGCCAGATTCCGCAGATTGCCTCTGGCTACGCCTGCGCCTATCCCCTCGGTGTCGTGGGCATCATCGGAGCCACTATCGCCATTCGCTACCTCTGCGGCATCAGCCTGAAGAAAGAATCTGAACAGATTGAGAAAGAGATGAACGAAAACCCGCACGCCAAGCCCCACCGCATGACGCTGCGCGCTGACAACAAAGCCTTGAGTGGACGTACCATCCTTCAGATACGTGACTTCCTGGGTCGCAACTTCGTCTGCTCCCGCTTCCTCCACGAAGGTCACGTGACCATACCCAACCGCGATACCATCGTCACCACGGGCGACCTGATGTACATCACCTGTGCTGAAGACGACTGGGAAGCTATCTCCGCCTTCATCGGACCCGTGGACCACGTGGAATGGGACGAGCAGGATGTGCAGATGGTCTCGAAAAACGTGCTGGTGACACAGCCTGCCGTCAACGGCAAGACCTTCGGACAACTGCATTTCAGTTCCGTCTACGGCGTCAACGTCACTCGCATCCATCGCAACGGCATGAACCTCTTTGCCGACCGCAACCTGCGCATCCAGATTGGCGACAAGCTTGTCTGTGTAGGCCCCGAGGACGCCATCGAGCGCGTGGCCAATATGCTTGGCAACGAGGTGAAGCGTCTGGATCACCCCAACCTCAGCTCAATCTTCATCGGCATCGTTGTCGGTATCATCTTCGGTATGATGCCCATCGCCCTGCCTGGCGTGCCCACTCCCGTGAAGCTCGGCCTCGCCGGAGGTCCGCTTATCATCGCCATCCTCATCGGCCGCTTTGGTTATAGGCTTCACCTCGTCAGCTACACCACGACGTCTGCCAACCTGATGCTTCGCGAATTCGGTCTCGTGCTGTTCCTCGCTTCCGTGGGAATCAAGGCTGGAGCTACCTTCTGGCACACGGTCACAGAGGGCGACGGACTCACCTACGTCTGGGCAGGCTTCCTCATCACCATCATACCTATATTAATAATAGGTGTGCTGGCACGCCTGAAGTACAAGATGAACTACTTCACGCTGATGGGTCTCATCGCAGGTGCCACCACCGACCCGCCCGCCCTGGCCTACGCTAACCAGACGGCCAACAACGACGCTCCCGCCGTCGGTTACTCCACGGTCTATCCCCTCTGCATGTTCCTCCGCATCCTGACCGCGCAACTGATTATCTTGTTGTTGTATAGCTTGGTATGACCGCACTCCTCTCCCTCTCCATCCGTGCCGCCCTCGCCGCAGGGGACGACATCATGGCCATCTACGACGACCCATCCGCGGATTTCGGCATCGAGCGCAAGGCAGACAACTCGCCCTTGACTCGTGCTGACAAGGCCGCCCACGCACGCATAATGTCCTTCCTCGAACCCACCGGCATACCCGTCCTGAGCGAAGAGGGAGCACACCTCCCCTACTCCATCCGTCGCACCTGGAAACGACTATGGATAGTGGATCCATTGGACGGCACCAAGGAGTTCATCAAGCGCAACGGCGAGTTCACCGTCAACATCGCCCTCGTTGAGGACGGAGTACCGGTGATGGGAGTGATATACAAGCCAAGACCCACCCGTGTAGAGAGGGGAGAGGCTGGCGCATTGTATTATGCAAGTAAAGAGGCTGGTGCTTGGAGAGCTGATATCTACAACGATGAAGATATAGAACACATTATGCGCACTGCGCAGCCCCTCCCCTCCCCACACGAAAAGGGACGGGGATGGGTCTGCGTCGCCTCTCGGAGCCACCTCAGCCCGGAGACGGAGGCATTTATCAACGAATTACGCAAGGAACACCCCGACCTCGAACTCATCAGCAGTGGCAGCAGCCTGAAGATTTGCCTCGTAGCAGAAGACAAGGCAGACATTTATCCACGCCACGCTCCAACTATGGAATGGGACACCGCCGCTGGAGACGCCATCGCTCGCGCCGCTGGATGTCAAGTTGTAGATGCCCAGACAAAGCAACCGCTCACCTACAACAAGGAAGACCTGCACAACCCATGGTTCATCGTCAAGCGTTAGATGAATTTGTATTTTGACGGGGAGTGCTTCATATATACCAATGGACGCTCAAAGTTCATCGTACATCCCAACTATGAAATAAAAATCTGTCGCGACAAGTTCAAGGTCATCAACTTCATAACTGCAACGAAGGTGAAAGATCCTGCAGAGTTCACTATTAAGAAATATACTAAAATTGAAGCCGACCACCCCAAAGAATGAGGCGGTCGGTGATGTTTTTGTGAAAGAAACCAAGCGGCAAGGTCGAATTGCTCATCATCTCTACATTAAGTAGCCATGCCGCCGTTCCACACATCGTGGCTCTACTTGGCTACCTCTTCACGCTGCAAAGTAACGCAAATTCTCGGATTCCTCCAAACATTTTTGCAGATTTCTTCGCATAGGAGGTTAAAATGGAATCGTTTTACTGCATTTCCTCCCCTACATTATCAATTATACATTAAATTATCCATTAAATATAACTTTTCTGCCGTTTTTCTTTGTCGATTCCCGACTTATTCCTACTTTTGCACCGACTCCGATAGCTCGCAAGGGCAATGGGGTCATATCTTATCGAAAAAAGGACGTTTACGAACGTTATCTTCGAGGTCCAAATCTCACAAGTTTGAACTCTCTTCGAAGGAACGCAACGAGAACGTCCACATTGGGTGTATTGTATCCTGTTCACAATGCGAACAGCCTCTACAATATCACACGACGTGGGCTATCGAGTTGCTTATCCTAAGAGAGAGGCAATGCGAGAACCTAGGACCTGGGATAAGCGAGTAGAGTTACCCACGTCTTTCCTTTTCAATATGTCTAATCGCTGAATCGGGGTGGCTATAGGCACATATAATTCATTTAGATGAATATTCATATAAAAAAGAAAGACAGTTATGATTGGGAAAAAGTGATACTTTTATGTCAAGCATAACGCGTATTTGTATAAAACGAAGATCATAGTAATGTAGTCTACACTTTATTTTTGTATATACTCCTTTGATTTTGATGAATATGTCGTATGTCACAATTACAATACATAATTTGAAGATTGAAACGACAAAAGAGACTATTCAGCATTTTACTTTATAAATGATAAGAGAACAGTTTATGAAAACCCAAAAAATGAAAAATAAATCGTTTATAGACTCCTATCTTAAAGCCAAGCCAACATCACTTTGGCATTATACTTCGTATGAGGTATTAAACAAAATAATGAAAGATGCATCTTCAGGACGAGATTACATGTGTTTTTGGTTTAGCAATCCTCTTCAGACGAATGATAGTAGAGAGGTACATTTCTTCCAGGATCATTTCTTAAAAAAGAAAAGAAGAAAGGCCATTTATAGTGTATTTGAAAAATATCACAATATTATAGGACATCCTTTTACATTAAGTCTCATCCACCAACGAGAAGGATATAAAACTTACCCCTTCTGTGATATACCAATGTGGGGAATGTATGGAGATAATTTTAAGGGTGTAAGACTAAAGTTCAATTTTGACTTATTAAAACAGTATTGTCAGGACGAAAAGGAGATAAAACTCATACAATGTCAATATCTTACGGAATCGGATATGGATGACAAAGCAAGACAAATAAGTAACGCAAAAAACGACTCTGAAAATGACATGGAGAAAATATATAAGCAAGCTATCTGCTTCAAAAAGTGCTATTGGGCTTATGAAAACGAATGGCGATTAGTTGTTTGGAAGAATAGTATTGAGAACATTTATTCTAAACCTGATGGTAGATTGTATACTCAGATAGAACTCCCTTTATGTTTGCTAGAAGCTATAGAAATAGGTTCTAAAGCAGATCAAGATGCCATTGAGGGTAGTTTACATCTATTAAAGAAAAAACTGATTTCGAAAGGAATTTCGGTTCAGTTTGAAATCAGAAGATCAAAATTGCAATTTGGATACGTATGAAACACTTTAACGTTACATTCCTGCTCACCATTCTGTTTCTTATGGTTGGGGCGAAAGCATTTGCCTATGATGCGTACATAGACGGCATCCGTTACAACTATTCAGGAGGAAATGCTACTGTAACTTATATGAATGATGGGCATTATAGTGGAACAATAGTGATTCCTGCATCCGTGACCTATTCGGGAAAGACTTATAACGTGACGAGCATCGGCGATTATGCATTCGATGGCTGCAGCGGTCTGACTTCCATCACCATTCCAGAGAGTGTGACGAGCATAGGCCGTTCTGCTTTCTATGGCTGCAGCGGTCTGAATTCCATCACCATTCCAAATAGTGTGACGAGCATCGGCGGTTCTGCTTTCTATGGCTGCAACGGTCTGACCTCTATCATCATTCTTGAGGGTGTGACGAGCATCGGCGGTTCTGCTTTCTATAACTGCAGCGGTCTGACTTCCATCACCCTTCCAGAGAGTGTGAAAAGCATCGGCAATTATGCTTTCTATGGCTGCAGCGGTCTGAATTCCATCACCATTCCAAATAGTGTGACGAGCATCGGCGGTTCTGCTTTCTATGGCTGCAACGGTCTGACCTCTATCATCATTCCTGAGGGTGTGACGAGCATCGGCAGTGACGCTTTCCAGAGCTGTGGTAATCTGACTTCTGTGATTCTCAACAGCAACAGTATTGTTTCAGCATCATATATTTCGTTGTCTGGCATTAGTAATATCTTTGGTCAACAAGTAAAAGAGTATGTACTGGGAGAGAGTGTGACTAGCATTGGCGATTATGCTTTCTATGGGTGCAGCGGTCTGACTTCCATCACCATTCCAGAGAGTGTGACGAGCATCGGCCGTTATGCTTTAGCTTGGTGCAGCGGCCTGACCTCCATCACTATTCCAGAGGGCGTGACTACCATCGGAGATTATGCTTTCGCAGATTGTAGCGGCCTGACCTCCATCACTGTCGCAGCAAGTAATTCCTTTTATGATTCTCGATATAATTGCAATGCAATAATTCAATCGAGTACTAATACGTTGATCGCCGGTTGCAAGAATACTATTATTCCTTCTGATGTTGTAAGCATAGGTAATGATGCTTTACGTGGTTGCAGCGGCCTGACTTCCATCACCATTCCTGAAAGTGTGACAAGCATCGGCGGTTCTGCTTTCTCAGGTTGCAGCGGCCTGACCTCTATCACCATTTCCGAGGGCGTGTCGAGCATCGGCGGTTCTGCTTTCCGTGATTGTGGTAATCTGACTTCTGTGATTCTCAACAGCAACAACATTGTTTCAGCATCATATACTTCATCTTCTTGCATTAGTAATATCTTTGGTCGTCAAGTAAAAGAGTATGTACTGGGAGAGGGTGTGATGAGCATCGGCAATAATGCTTTCTATGACTGCAGCGGTCTGACTTCCATTACCATTTCAGAGAGTGTGACGAGTATAGGCAATAATGCTTTCAGAGGTTGTAGCGGCCTGACCTCTATCACCATTCCTAAGGGTGTGACAAGCATCGGCAATTATGCTTTCAGAGGTTGTATTTAGAGCCTTATAAACTACTATGAACAACACAAAGCAACCAAATATAAAACACTGTAATACAACCACTTTAAGATTTTAACACTTCAAGAGCTGTTTTTGGTCGCTTCGGAAATTCCCATTATTTTTGCAACGTAT
>JAFXTO010000001.1 GCA_017535725.1 Bacteroidaceae bacterium | reverse complement strand
GTAAAACTTAAACCAGCCCACATCAAGCAGCCGCAGATGGCAAACTGCCACCTGTATTCCTTTGTTTTGTCATACATGCAGAATTATTAACTTGAGATGCCCTCAAGAGGGTGTTTCGCAATAAATATTTTCGAATGAAAAAGATAACCTTGTTTGCCGTTTCACTTCTCTGCTTGCTTGCCATTTCTAAACAGAAGGCTTTTGGGCAAGATGTGTGTACCACAGAGACGCTCTACCTCTCTGGTACCGACAAGGACCACCAAGTAGCGTGGCAGTTCTTCTGTACAGACGGTGCCCGCAGCGGAGAGTGGCGGGCCATACGTGTCCCCTCATGCTGGGAACAGGAAGGCTTTGGCTTCTACAATTATGGTCACGACCGTCCGTCCCATCACGAGCAAGGCATTTATCGAACCCGTTTCACCCTACCGCAGCAGTGGATTGACAAGCGTATATTCATCGTCTTCGAGGGTGTGATGACCGATGCCGAGGTTCGTGTCAACGGGCAGTTGGCAGGCCCCGTTCATCAGGGAGCTTTCTACCACTTCAAATACGACATCACCCGGTTGGTGAACAGGCGACAGGTCAATCAGGTGGAGGTGACCGTCAGTAAGGAGTCAGCCAATAAAAGTGTCAACGAGGCCGAACGTCGTGCCGACTACTGGATATTCGGCGGCATTTTCCGACCTGTTTACTTAGAGGCGCAGCCCAATGCGTTCATCGACCATGTTGCCATTGACGCCCGTCATACAGGTGAGTGGCGGGCCGATATATGGACAGATGCGCCTGGCAGTAAACAGCTTACAGCCGATGTTGCCATCGTTGACGACCTAGGCCGTGTAATCGAACAGAGTCAGCGCGCCGACCTACAGTCCGATAGCGCACGGCTCTCGCTCAATATCAGCTCTCCAAAAGCTTGGACTTCAGAGACACCTCATTTATATACGGCTCGGTTCACGCTATATGAAGACGGCCGTCCAGTACATACGTACAACAAGCTATTTGGCTTCCGCACCATTGAGTTGCGTCGGCGCGACGGCTTCTATGTCAACGGTGTCAAAGTAAAGTTCAAAGGCGTCTGTCGTCACACTTTCTGGCCTGAAAGCGGGCGCACCATCAGCAAGGCACTTGCTATTGAAGATGTCAATCTCATCAAGGAGATGAACATGAACGCTGTGCGCATGAGTCATTATCCGCCCGACCAATACTTTTTGGACGCGTGTGACTCGCTCGGCCTTTATGTCATCGATGAACTGGCAGGTTGGCAGAGCGCTTACGACGACACCACCTCCGTCCGTCTCGCCCACGAGATGATCCAACGTGATGTAAACCATCCCAGCATCGTCATCTGGAGCAACGGCAACGAAGGCGGTTTCCCTAAAGCCGCACGCCCTTTGTACAAACGTCTCGACATTCAGCAGCGTCATGTGGTGGAGCCTTGGTCGCGCTACGACGGCGTTGACACCCACCATTATCCTCGCTATCAGCCTGCTCGCGAACGCGCCACTCGTGGCGATGTGGTTTATATGCCTACCGAGAGCTTGCATGGCCTCCACGACGGCGGCCACGGAGCAGGGCTGGAGGACTATTGGGAGATGGTGCGCACGTCACCCACCGCAGCCGGACAGTTCCTCTGGGACTTTGCCGATGAAGGTGTGGTGCGGCATGACCTGAACGACAGCATCGACGTCTTCAACGACAAGGCTCCCGATGGTATCCTTGGACCGCACCATGAGAAAGAAGGCTCTTTCTTCACGATTAAAGAGGTGTGGTCGCCCATCCATGTAGAGAAACCTGATTTCGACCACTTCAACGGATTGCTCACCATCAGCAACCGCTATCATTTCACTAACCTGCGCGACAGCCGTTTCATCGCCACCCTTTCGTGCTATCCTGCTCCCATGGATGCCGGTCAGGTGCAGAGACGCATGGTCAGCGTGACGTCGCCCGATTTGGCTCCATGGACGGAGGGTGGGCGGCTCACCATCGACCTGCCTCCTGACTGGCGCGACAGTGACGTCCTCACGCTCACTGCCACAGGACCAGACGGTCGCGAGGTCTGCACTTGGACTTGGCCAATCACCAAAGCGCAACAAATGACGGTGCGCCTCTTGCCGAAGAAGCAGAAAGCGCTCAAAGGCAAGAAGGGCATAGCCGCCATTGATGCCATAAAGGCCATGCTGAAGCCCCGTTTCGTCGGCATCGACAGCACGCAGGCCACGCTGCAATGGACGGCTCTCGCGGGCGGGTGGCTGCGACTGGACTATACCTATATCCTCGATGGCGACTACGACGTGGCCGGCATCACTTTCAACTATCCCGAGGCTGATGTCACCCACGCCACACTGTTGGCCGACGGTCCTTACCGCGTATGGAAGAACCGACTGAAAGGCGTAACCTTCGACATTCATGAGAAGACTTACAACAACACCATCACAGGCCAGACGTGGGAATATCCTGAGTTCAAGGGCTATTACGCTCATTTCACTGCAATGCAGTTGCACGGCCGCACTCAGCAGCTGACGCTCCTCTCTGCCACCGACGACGTCTTCCTACACCTGTTCACGCCCGAAAAGCCTAAACACATGAGCAAGAACGTCAATCCCGCCTTCCCCGACGGTCAGCTGTCGCTGCTCTCGTGCATCCCCGCCGTGGGAACCAAGTTCTCGCGAGCCGAGGAAGAAGGACCGCAAGGAGCCAAAGCGCATTTTGACAACCATACGATTAAAGGCACTGCCTATCTGAAGCTTGTTCCATTAGTAGCTCTTCCACCCCAACAATAAACCCTCACATCAAAGATGAAACGAATCCAAACCTTTGTAGCAGCAGCCTTTCTGGCGCTCACACCTGCCATGGCGCAGGGCACATGGGATAAAGCCATCTGGCCCAAAGCCGAACAATACAACGAGAACCAGGCCAGCGACTTCCATTGGAAGCCCGGTCCCAGTAATCAGCCCATTGGCGTAGCACGCGGTATCTTCCCCGGACGCGTGGTCATGGCGCGCCTGCCTGAGGCGGCACGATGGCCCGGACGGTGGGACGTCAACGAAGACCAGTGGTTCCTCGACAAGTACACCTCGACCGACAAGTGCGACGAGATGCTTGCCACCACCCTCCAACGTCTCACAGGAACAAAGAATAACCGCAAGGCATGGGTGAAGGTGTTCCGCCACCACAATGAGGAAATCCGTGGTCTGAAGAAGCGTGGCTACCAGAAAGGCGAGGTGGTTGCCATTAAGATAAATCTCAACAACAGCAGTGCTGGCAAACGTGACAACCAGACTGATGCCACGCCGCAGATGACGCTGGCCGTCGTTCGGCATCTGGTACGTGATGCAGGTGTGCCAGAGCGGGACATCATCATCTACGACGTGAAGCGACAGATATACGCTCAGATGCTGGAGTGCGTGTGGCACGAATTCCCCGACGTACGATTTGTACAGGACGGCGAGGCCCGCAGTGAACAACCCTTGAATCCCAAGTATGGCGACCACCATGGCATAGAGGCTGCCCAGTGGATCGAAGGTATTGAGTATAGTGTGGACAACGACAAGTTCAATGAGGCAAAGCTCATGGCGCGTCAGATTCTCGACGCCACCTACATTGTCAACCTCGCATTGCTCAAGCTCCACAGCTATCCATACAACTACATGGAAGACGGCGACAACGGCCAGACCGCCATCACCATGTCTGCCAAGAACCATGCAGGTTCCATACGGGGCACCCACGAGATGCACCGCTACTTCAACTCCACCGAGATAAAAAAACGGGGTAAGGAACACGACTACAATCCACTCGTTGACCTCGAAGCATCACCCAACCTTGGGCGTAAGACCATCCTTTATATGCTCGACGCCCTCTACTGCGGCCGCAAGTGGCGTACCTATCCGCTCCATTTCCCCAATGCACCCTTCTACAACCGCACCCTGCCCTACGCCAACCCCGACTGGCCTGCTTCGCTGCTCCTGTCGTTCGACCCCGTTGCACTTCAAAGCGTCGGCCTTGACATTATGTATGCCCAAAGCTTGAATAATAACGAGCCTGGCTATTACAACGTTCCCCGCATCATGCTTCGTGATATGGCAGATGACATACTCAAGGCAATGGCTACCCCATGGGCAACACCCTCAGGTACCGTCTATCGTCAGCAGGGACAACCTATACCCAGTCTCGGTGTCTTTGAACATTGGGACTCGCCCAAGACCATGCGCTATAGCCGCAACCTCGACTCCAAGAACGGCAAGGGTATAGAGTTTATCTATATTCCTATGGGGTCTGCAAAAGAACAGGCCGCAAGTGCCCCTTACCAAGGCCTTGACCATCTCGACTTCTTCTATGCTGGCGAAAGCACGAAACACAGGATGTATATCGTACGCGACGGACGCGTCGCGTGGAGCTACTACGACCCCGAAGGCCGTGGCGAGATTAGCGATGCCGTGCTCCTCTCCGACGGACACATCCTCATGGCTCATCACACGGAATCCGTGAAGTAGTCCCTACACCCGGCACAGCCGACGCATACACCGTACTCTGGCAGATGGACACACCCAAGGGTTATGAGATTCACAGCATTCAGCCCATCGGCAAGGATAAGATAGTCTATGTCCAATGCGGCGACCCGCTGACGTGTGTTGTCCGCGAGGTGCCAAGCATGAAGCTCATCCGTGAGTTCAAGCTGCCGTACCGCGACGGCGGCTCCCACGGCCAGATGCGTAACTTCCGCCTCACGCGCAAGGGCACGCTCCTGCTGGCTTCCATGCAGTATGGGGCTATTATGGAGTTCGACAGTCATGGCCATGAGCTGCGACGTATAGACTTTCCAGGCGCTTGGGGCGTGGAGGAACTGAAGAACGGAAACATCCTCGCTTGCACCAACCGCGGTCTGGCACGCGAGTACGATAAGAAAGGGAGTGTCGTATGGGAGTACGACTGGTCGAAGAACCCTGTCTATAAAAACATCAGCACCCAGAAAGCCCATCGACTGCCTAATGGCAACACTCTCATGAACAACTGGTTCAACGAATGGAGCTCACAGCGCATCGACCCCGAGAATCCTGATGTTCAAGCTATAGAGGTAACCCCCGATGGCCGCATCGTATGGGAACTCAGTTCGTGGTTCCCACCAGCCGACCTTGGCCCCGCCACAACGATTCAACCGCTCAACGAACCCGTCAACCGCTCAAAGCTTTACTTCGGCGATATCCGCTAATCGCATTCTTCATTCTTCTTAAACTCATAACAATGAAAACTCACTCTTTCATTTTTCATTTTTCATTCTTCATTACCTTCGCCCTCCCCGCCTTTGCAGGCACTATCACCGACCGCGTAGATACCCGACTGGGCACCACTACCCTTTGGACGCCTGATGATTTAGGCTTCACCCACATTCGTGATAAGCGTCCTTGGGGCGGTGAGACCTTCCCCGGCGCCTCCACGCCCAATGGTATGGTGCAGCTCTCGCCCGTCACCAAGTACGGCTCGGGCGGCGGCTATCAGTACGAAGACCCCAACATCTACGGCTTTGCCCATACTGCCATGGGCCACTGGAACTTGCTCAATGTGCCCATGCTGCCCGTGACGAAAGCCGGGTTCTACCGCGCCGACAGCTATGCCTCGCACTACAGCCATGAGCGCGAAACGGCACGCCCAGGCTACTATCAGGTCTATCTTGAACGATACCGGGTGGATGCCGAACTGACCGTGACGCCCCGGTGCGGCTACCACCGCTACACCTTCCGTCCCGAGGACGAGAAGGTGCTGCTCATCGACATCACACGTGCCAACGGGCGACCACGGCGCAGGGAAGTAACCCAGGTCGGGCAGCGCGCCTTCCAAGGTCGCCAGGACGGCGTCTTCTTCTATGCCATGACGAACTACGACATCGACGAAGTGCGCATGGAGCAAGGTTTTGACGACCCCGTGAGCGTAGTGGCGTTCAAAAACAGTAAGGGCGCGACGCCGCTGGAGGTGAAGGTGGGTCTGTCGTTCACATCCCAGGAGAATGCGCGGCTCAACCTCGAGGCAGAGCTCACCGACAAGAGTTTCGAGCAGGTGCGTCGCGAAGCCGATAGCCAATGGGAAACGCTGCTAGGCCACGTGCGAGTCACAGGCGGTACGGAAGGACAGAAAAACATGCTCTACTCCACACTCTATCGCGCTTTCCTGTGGCCGTCGCTCCGCAGCGACGTGAACGGCGAGTATCGCGACGAACGCGGACAGACCATCAAGGACACCACCTTCCTCTACTACACCAACCCGGCCTTCTGGGATGAGGCGCGCAACCAGCTCACGCTGCTCACCATCCTCAATCCGCAGGTCGCAACCGATGTCATCAAGTCATCTATCGACCGCGGCGAGAAGCAGGGCGGATACATGCCCACCTACTTCCATGGCGACCACGCCTCCACATTCATCTCAGGCGCATGGCTCCGCGGCCTCCACACCTTCGACCTCCAACGTGCCTACCGGCTTATCCTCAAGAATGCCACCGTGCCAGGACGTGGAGGCAGGCCATATCTCGAGGAGTACATGGAGCAAGGCTGGATTGCCGAGAAGGATACCTTCAACGTTCCAACATGGAACGAGTACAAGGCGGCCGTGACCAAGACACTGGAGTATGCCTACGACGACTATGCCGTAGCCCTCGTAGCCCGTGAGCTGAAGGACAAGAAAAACGAGCGACTGCTCATGGAGCGTGCCAAGAACTACCGCAACGTCTACGACCCCGCGACGGGCTTCATGCGCGGGCGCATCGCCGACGGCTCGTTCATCAAGGACTTCGATCCCTACTATCCCTACTATGCCTACCAGTACCGTGAGGCCAACGGTTGGAACTCGCTCTTCTATGCCCCGCATGACCCCGAGGGCATCGTCGCACTCTATCCCTCCAGGCAGGCTGTGGAGCAGAAGCTCGACTCGCTCTTCACCGAACCCTACCGCGACTACGAAGCCGACAACTTCTCCGGCTTCATCGGCAACTACTGCCAGGGCAACCAGCCCGGCCACACCATCCCCTTCACCTATTATTTCACCGACCGCCAGGAGAAGAGCCAGCAGGTCATCAACCGAATCCTCAACGAATACTACGGACGCGGACCCGAACGCCTCGCACTGCCGGGCATGGACGACGGCGGCGAGATGTCGTCGTGGTATGCACTCACCGCCCTCGGCATCTACACCTACTCGCCCGCCGATCCGCAGTACATCGTCTCCGTGCCGCTGTTCGAGCGCGTGGAGTTTGACCTGCCCCACGCAGGCAAGACCTTCACCATCGTCCGCAAAGGCGAGGGCACAAAGATCCGTCGCATTCTCGTCGGCGGCAAGCCCCTGAAGGGGTGGTTCGTCAATCACAGCGACCTCGCTGCCGGCAAGGAACTCACCATCGAAGTGGAACCGGCACCCGAAGCTTTCAACTGGCAGGATAGCGCGGACGAGAAACTCTCCCTCAGCACCCGACGCGAGATCATGACACAGGTTCTCGAAGGCAGGACATTCGGGAACTACGTGCCTACCGTGTTCTTCATGCACTTCCCTGCCGGGACCGGGCGCGACGCCGTCTATTACCATGTGCGCCACCTGAACCGCACGGGAGTGGACTTGCTGAAGATACAGTTTGAACAGCATCAGCCTAACTTCCAACCCGAGAAGGCAGAGGATTGGCAACGCATTCAGCCGCTGCCCCGCGATTTCTATGCGCCCACCGTGGAGGTGGTGAAGGAGGTCTTCGACATCGTAGGCCAGGAAACCATGGTCATCCCCACCGTATATTCCGCCTTCCAGACCTTGCGTATGCAAATCGGAATTCCGGCGGTCATCCGTTGGGCTAAAGAGAATCCCGAACAGGTACTTCGTGCTTTACGAATCTATAACGATGCCCTGCTGGGTTACGTGAGAGATTGCAAGGCACAGGGCATAGATGGTTTCTTCATGCCTACTCAAGGCGGCGAGAGCATCTACAACGAAGTGCCCGACTTCTTTGAGCGGTTCGTCCGTCCTTTCGACATGGAGCTGATGAAGGAGTGCACCACCGGCACAGATTGCAACATCCTTCACATCTGCGACTGGGAAGGTCCATACGACTCGCTCGACCGCTTTGTTGGCTATCCGGGAGAAATTGTAAACACTCCCAACGTCGTGGCTGGTAAGGCCTACACGCCCAAGGATGCCGCCCGTCAGTTCAACCGTATCGTCCTGGGCGGACTGGAGCGACAAGGTATCATCAACAAGGGAACGCCAGAGGAAGTGACAGCCGAGGTACAGAGACTTATGGAGAACCGCCCCCACCACTATATCCTGGGAGCCGAATGCACGATAGACAACAGAACCAGCATCGACAATATCCGTGCTGCTGTAAGTGTTGCACATGGCAAGTAATCATCACCAAACCGTAATACAATCATGAAAAGACTATATGTTGCCCTCTTGGCTTTCATCTCCTTGTCGCCCATTCATGCTTCACAAGAAACGCTTTCGTTCCCAGAAGTCACCCGCTGGGCTGATGGCATGGCCGAGGCGCTTATCACGAATTTCTGGGGAGCCAGTTTCAAAGAAAATCCCGACCGCTACTTTTTCAATAAAATGAGCCGGCAGGCCGATATGGGAACGGGCGACTACTGGCCTCAGGCACATGCCATCGATGTAATTACAGATGCCTATTTGCGCACGAAGGACAGGAAATACTATCAATTGTACGACCTATGGTGGCAGGGTATGCCATGTTTTAATCCAAATGCCCGACAGGGTAAAAAGAAGGGCGACTCTTGGTGGAATGTTTACGTTGACGACATGGAGTGGCACTGCCTGGCACTCATACGCATCTACGAAGCAACGGGA
This sequence comes from Bacteroidaceae bacterium, assembly GCA_017535725.1. Classification (GTDB taxonomy): domain Bacteria; phylum Bacteroidota; class Bacteroidia; order Bacteroidales; family Bacteroidaceae; genus Physcousia. Next base: position 21,019 of record JAFXTO010000001.1, on the reverse strand, counting down.
GAAACACGTTATCTGAACAAAGCTCGACAGATATACAGCGACTGGATATGGCCGCAGTGGGGACCAGAGGACGAGGCGCCTTGGTATGGTGGTATTACGTGGAAGACTGATGTTGCCAAATCCAAGAATGCCTGCTCCAATGGGCCCGCATCTATCATAGCCGCACGTTTGGCACAATTCGCATCCGACGATGTTTCGAACGACAAAAACAAGTCGGCTGCTGAGTATCAGAATGAGGCATGGAAAATCTATCAGTGGGAACGAAAATATCTTTGGGACTCTGAGACAGGTGCCATCTTTGACAATATAAATCAAGAAGGAAGGATTGGACGCTTTAGCCTGAGTTACAATCAGGGCACGTTCATCGGAGCTGCTGTGGAACTCTTTCGCTTGACAAAAGACCACTCACTTTTGGACGATGCCATAACGACAGCGCGTTACACAACAGAACCTATGAGCCAACGCAACCACGGAGTACTGCCCGATGCTACCGGTGGCGACGGGGGGCTCTTCCACGGCATCTTTTTCCGCTATCTTGCCAATCTGATTGTCCTGCCTGAGTTGGACGATAGTGTGCGACAAGAACTGACCGACTATCTGCTGAACAGCGCATCTGTGCTTACCCGCCAGGGACTGAATCCCCAAACGATGCTCTACGGCGGACGCTGGCGCCAGCCACAGCCGGCCAGCGAGCCGTCTGCGCTAAATCCGCACGTCACGGGCTGCACGCTGCTGGAAGCCGCTTGCAAAATCTTGGCAGCTACACAACAACCAAAGGCACTGACCGAGCTATTGCCTCTTTTCACAGCAGAGAATGTTCCAGAGGTAGGCCCGGAAGAAGAAACAGACATGGGCGGACCGTTCGACTGGATAGCCGACAAAGCTACACAAAACCCCAATTGGCCAGGTGATGGTCTCAACCGCTATCCGATGCTCTACATCGGCGAAGGCTACAATCGCATATTCCTCATAAACGATGGTAAAATCATCTGGAAATATGATACCGGCCCAGGTTGGGAACTCGATGACCTATGGATGCTTAAGAAAGGTGATATCCTCTTCACCCGCATGAGTTGGTGCGGCAAAGTGACACCCGACAAACGTCTCACCTGGAGATACGACTGCCGCCAGGGCGAGGAAATCCACAGCATCCAGCCGATTGGCGACCAAGAGGCCATCATGCTTGTAAATGCCTTCCCCGCTCGCTTAGTACGATTCAACCACGTCACAGGTGCCATCGTATGGGAGAAGGAAATTAAGTTCGACACAGACCACACCCATGTACAGAGCCGTCGGTTCCGCATCACTTCGGACAACACACTCCTTGTCTGTCATCTGGGCGAAAACAAAGTCGTGGAATATGACTTCGACCTGAATATCATCCGACAATTCAACGTTTCCAAGCCATGGGCAGCCATTCGCCTAGCAGATGGCAACACACTCATCACATTAGAGGACGAGCGTCGCACCATAGAAGTAGATGCCAATGGAAACACAGTCTGGGAAATACGCCTCGACGAGATTCCCAAACCATACCGACTCATTGACTGCCAAAGTGTATGCCGTCTGCAAAATGGAAATACCATTCTTTGCTCTCGCGGCAACTATGGACATTACCCTCAATTGGTGGAAATCACCCGTGACAAGAAAGTGGTATGGGCAGTCAACGACTGGCAGAACCTTGGACCTGCAACCTCAGTGCAGATTCTGTCAGAACAAGGTCTGTCAGAAATCCCTGGACTACTGACAAGATAAAAATGTAGACAAATTCAGCCCTAAGCATATGTGATTATCAGAAAGGTAGAAATAATCGAAAAAGGGGATGGAGCAACTTGCTTCATCTTCAGTAAAAAGAGACCAAATTTAGATTCATAGAGCTCAGGCTGGATAAGTTTAGGTTTACGTTTACCCATGTATATATACATGAACCTATAAACTGAAAATGGGCATGATTGCCGCCTGCGAGAATGCCCTCCATTTCTTTGGTGGGGTGCTGATGGCTATTGTCCCGGACAATCTGAAGTCGGCCGTCACGCGCAGCGACCGTAACGAACCGGTTATCAACGAGGAGTTTGCCGCCTTTGCAGAATTCTATGACATGGCCGTATTCCCCGCCAGAGTGCGCCACCCCAAGGACAAAGCCTTGGTGGAGAACGCCGTGAAGCATGATGCGTTTCTCGTACCCATTGTCGCAAAGAAGCGCAACTATAGGCCACGCTTTTCCTATAGTTGCGCTTCTTTGTAGATATAATGCTACGATGGCGGCAATACGTCAAAGGCCATAACCTTTCCTCTTTGTTGGCACATATCGCGAAGCCTTGACGATCTTGGCTGCATGAAGCCAACAACGAAGACGGAAGTCCTCGTTCTCCTCGCTATTTTTTCTTTGACGGTTGTGCTTCTTTCTTCTTGGCGGCAGGCTTCTTGATGATTGCCTGCCGCAGCGTGGTGTCTTCGCGCAAAGTTGTCTCCAGGGAATCGCGATATGCCTGAACGACCGCCGTGCGCGAGAGACGGTGACGAGCCCAGTAGATACTGTCATCCTGCCATACGGGAGGCCCCAAATCTACGTCCATCGTGTAGCCTAAATCCAATTCTGGACGTTCCGTAGAGGGCTCGTACTTGTAGGGAATGCGTCCCGCAATGAACGGAAAAATCTCCACGGGTTGGAAACCATAATGGATGATGTCCAGTTGGCGGGCTGCGGCACGAGAAAGATCGATGACGAACTTGCGAGTGTAAGGACCGCGGTCTGTGACCGTCACCACTACTTCGCGACCATTAACAATGTTGCGCACCAAAAGCTTGGTACCAAGAGGATAGCGAAGATGGGCACAGGTCATGCTGTCGCGATGATACAACTGGCCATTGGCCATACGGCGACCATGAAAACGGTCGGCATAGTACGACGCATTGCCTTGTTGCGTGAAGAGTATTTGGGACTCGGACATCGACGTAACGGCAGCAACAGTTGTAAAAAGCAAAAGCCTGCGTAAAGAGGTAAATAAATTGTCCATTTTTGTGCAAAAGTGCAACTTTGGGGCGCAAGATAGGTATTTTTTGGAACGTAGCCAATTTTTTTTGAGGTTTTTGTACCGTAGATTGGCTAAAAATGCGTAACTTTGCCCGCTAAAATTAATAAACGATTCAATTTTTCCCTTTTTCTGAGCGTCTATTTATGAAAGATAATGTAAGAAAGAAACAAAAGCAGGATGTGAACGACCTCCTCTCGCTTCGAGACATTATTGACACCTTTGTGTACAACTGGAAATGGTTTGTTATCTCTGTAATTGTCTGTTTACTCGCAGCGCGATTGTATCTGGCTACAAAACCCAAGATATACAAGCGTGCAGCAGTGATGCTTGTCAAGGATGACAGTGGAAGCACAACAGCTTCCCGTTCACGTGGGGGTACGGATGCACTCATGCAACTGAACGGTGTGGTGATGGGGAGTAGTGTGCAGAACGAGGTTTACATCCTCCAGAGTCATCAGATTATGAAACAGGTGGTGCGCAATCTGGGTTTAGATGTCAGCTATTCCTATAAGCATCATCTTCAGACCCACAAGCTCTACAACGATAAACCTTTTGTCGTACAGTTCGATAGTGCTGACGTGGAGACCATGATCCCTTACAGTTTTCAGGTTGAACTTGAAGATACATGTGCTCACATCACTGATTTTACCATGTCGCAAAAGGGCGCAGAAGAATCTCCCAAAATAGACATCCTTGTGGGACTTGGTCAACCATTCCGCCTGCCAGCAACGCAAGGCGAGCTACGTCTGATTCCCAACGAAAAATACTTCAGCGCGTTCAACGGTAAGCGCATCATCGTCACCCACTCAACCATCGAGGCTGCAGCCTACTCCTATGGTGCAGGACTCGGAGCCAGTGAGCTCGACAAACAGAGTACGCTCGTAGGCATCACCTATACCGATCAGGATGTCACCCGTGCAGAGGACATTATCAATGCTGTGCTCGATGCCTATCGCCAAAACATCATCGATGACAAGAACCGAATCGCCCAAAGCACGGCTGAATTCATCGATGAGCGCATCTTAATTATCAGTCGGGAACTGAGCAAAGTAGAGGGTGACTTGGCTAGCTTCAAACAGCGCAACAGAATCGTGGACGTAAGATCTGATGCCAACAACTTCCTGCAACAGAGCAGTCAGGCACGTCAGCGTAGCATCCTCCTCGAATCACAAGTCAGCGTGGTCAGATACTTGTTAGACTACCTCCGCGATGCCTCCAAGGGTAACAACCTTATCCCAACACTATCCGGAATCACCGATGGCGTCATCCAAACACAAATTATGCAGTACAATGAGCTGATGCTGGAACGCAACAAGCTGATTCAGAACACGGGAGAGGGTAATCCCAGGATCAGGCAGGCCGACCAGAATCTGGAGCAGATGCGTCAAACCATCATTGCAAGTACGGAGGCTCATCTTTCGTCGTTGAACGTGCAACTAAGTCGCTCGAAACAAGAAGAGTCAGGACTGAATGAAGTCATCTCCTCCGTGCCGCAAAAGGAGAAACAGTCTTTGGATATTGCACGTCAACAAGCTATCAAGGAAACACTTTATACCTACTTGCTGAACAAGCGCGAGGAGACTGCCTTGCAGCTGGCTATCACTGAGGCAAACATCCGGGTCGTTGAACCACCATACGGAAGCAACGTTCCCATCTCCCCCAGAACGAAGGTTATCATGCTCGTGGCATTGATTATAGGAATCGTCGCACCTTTCGTGTTCTTCTACACCTACAGTTTGTTGAATATGAATATCCGAGGTCGGAAGGATATAGAAGATTATACCAACATCCCTGTCCTTGGAGAAATTCCTCATCGGAAGGAAGGTATCAGTGACAGCGAGATCGTTATAGGAGAACGGAAGTCGGATGCCATCAACGAGGCTTTCAGGATGTTGCGTTATAGTATGTCTTTCATCCAGAAGGATGCGCAAGTCATCATGTTTACTTCAACGGTGCCAGGTGAAGGCAAAACGTTCATTTCGCGTAACTTTGCCATCACATTGGGTATGACCGGCAAGAAGGTTGTTCTGGTGGATACAGATATCCGTAAACGCACTCAAAGCAAGCTCTCTCACGGAAAGCATCGTGAGGGACTGACGTTATTCCTCAGTGGCGCCACGGACGATGTTACCTCTCTGATTATTCCGGTAAATCCAGAATACAATGTGGATATGTTGCCAGCTGGCGTCGTTCCGCCGAATCCTTCAGAACTTCTCATGAGCGATAGGCTGGAACTCCTCATCCAAGAGTTGAAGAAGACCTACGACTACATCGTTATTGATAATGTACCAGCGCAAGTAGTGGCAGACGCAGGTATCGTAAATCGCGTGGCTGAAATCACACTTTATGTTGTCCGCGAAGGAAAAATCGACCGCCGCTACCTGCCTGAATTGCAACGGCTGTATGAGGAAAATAAGTTCAACCGAATGTGCATTGTCCTCAACGACAGTAAGATGCAGAAGAAACGTCATGGCTATGGTTATGGCTACGGCTATGGACGTGGCTATGGTTACGGCTATGGTTATGGCTATGGTTATGGCTACGGACATGAGGAATCCAAGTCTTAGGAATGCCCTTTTTTATAAATCTTTAGTTGGTTATGGAACCCAACATGAAAAAAGTAACGATATTCATTCTTTCCATTTCGCTGGTTTTCAGCTCTTGTATGTCGTATGGTGGTGCGATGGCTGGAGGAGCATGGGGAGGAGCACTGCTCGGAGGAGCTTTGGGTGGTATCATCGGAGGACCACGTGGACATGATATAGGAACAATTGTTGGGGGCCTCGGCGGACTGGCGGCTGGTGCTGCTGTGGACGCAAGTGTCCAAAAGGAACGCCAGTCTGGAACGCATAGCGTCACGAGGGAAGAAACCTATGAGGAGGAGGGAGACGACGCGGCTCCCCGCAGGAATACTCCTCACAGACAACCCCTGCCAAAGACAGACAATGTAGTATACACTCCTATCAGCATAGGAAAGCTACAGCTCATCGACCAGAATGAAGACTATGCCTTCAATCGCAACGAGACTTGTACTTTGACGTTTGAAGTGAGGAATAACACCAATGAGACTGTGGAAGATGTGCAATTGTACATTGATGAGTTGAATGATGACAAGCATTTACACTATTCCACCTTGCCACTGATTGAATCAATTGCTCCTAAAAAACGACTCCGCATAACCGCATATATTTATGCAGACCAGCGCCTGAAAGATGGCACAGCACACTTCGCTATCATGGGTCGGGTAGGAAACGAAGAGGCCGTGTCACTCATTGAGTTCACGGCCCCCATGAAGAAGTAAAGTCTTTCTACAGACTTTCAAGCATCCTCTTCAAAACTACTTCTGCAGAAATCTCACGATTAGCCGCTTCGGGAATCACTAAAGAACGAGGCGACTCGATGACATCGTCCGTCACAATCATGTTGCGGCGAACAGGCAGGCAGTGAAGGAATCCTGCATTGTTGGTCACAGCCATCTGGCGGGAGCTGACACACCAGTCCATCATCGTGTGGTAGTCATGCAACACCTTACCGTAGTCCTCAGGACGCGTGACACCTGGGCAACTCCAGTTTTTGGCATACACGAAATCTGCACCTTCAAAAGCCTTCATCTGGTCATACTCCACCTGAGCTCCTTTCACGAACTGCGGGTCAAGTTCATAGCCCTCTGGGTGGGTAACAACGAAATCTACGTCCGCAGCCAGCATCCATTCTGCGAACGAGTTGGGAACGGCTTGCGGCAATGATTTGGGATGGGGAGCCCATGTCATCACCACCTTGGGACGACTATTTCCTTTCCAGTCCTCTTTAATTGTAATCAAGTCTGCGAAGGCCTGTAAGGGATGTACCGTGGCACTTTCCATGAAGAATACAGGTCGACCGCTGTATTTGATAAATTGTTGAAGGATTTTCTCCTCGTAGTCGTCCTTGCGGCTCTCAAAGCGGGCAAAACTGCGGACACCAATAATGTCACAATAACTACCCATCACAGGAATGGCCTCCAGGAGGTGTTCGCTCTTGTCACCATCCATGATGACGCCGCGTTCGGTCTCCAGCTTCCAGGCACCTTGGTTGACGTCGAGCACGATGACATTCATACCGAGGTTCATGGCTGCCTTCTGAGTGGAGAGACGTGTGCGAAGGGAGTTGTTGAAGAAGATGAGCAGGGCTGTCTTGTTCTTACCAAGATGCTGCCACTGGAAGCGGTCGCGCTTCACTTCTGCGGCTTCAGCGAGGGCGGTATGCAGGTCGCCGAGGTCTGTAACGTGTTGGAATATTCTCATTAGTTATTATTATTATTCAATCTTCAATATTTCAATATTTCAATCTTTCAATGTTTCAACTTTTCAATTTTTCCTGTGCAAAGGGAACGTCAGCGTGAGCTTCGCTTTCTGCTCAGGATTATGTGGTGGAACCTCTATGTCATTTAGTATCATGGCCTTTGGACCAACGATAGAGAAACGGGCACCGCCATCTTCACTATGTGTGACGGCTTCCTGCTCCGAGGAGAGGGCACTGATATGGCGCATGTGCTGGTCGGTGGGAAAGACTACCAATTGTCGCACGGGCGTCTCGCTGCCATCCTTGACGCTGACTCGGAAGGCATAGTCGCCTTGGACAATATAAGCATGATCATATCCTTCGCGTTGTGCATCGCGCAAAAGCTGTTTACGCATCTTCTTCAGTGGCATCGTCTTACTACTTTCTATGCGAAGGACGCCTGGTGCAGTACCGACACCTAAGGGACCGTTCCAATTGAACGGGTTATTGAACCGCAGGTTTCCGGTTGGGGCGTTCGTTCCAAGGGCTGGCGTGGCGCCACTGAGCTGTCCACGGAAGATGCCGCGTTCCACGAGCGTTACAGCCTGTGGTGTCTGACCATCAGCATCTGCCGTGTAGTAACCCACGAGCGGTTTGCCATTCCACTGGCTGAGAGTCGGATCCTGACGAATGCTGATTTTATCATCAACGATCTTACGGTCGCGTTTGACAAAGATGGCTCGATCGCTCTGTGCGAAGGGATGCCATGCACGGAAATTATGGCGGTTACTATTCGCGCTGTTGTAGATTATCTTGCTGGCTCCCTCCTCTATCAGCACTGGGCCGACGTAGTAATCTTCGGTCTCGGGCTGCCGCTGCAGGTCGAGACGGCGACGGACGTAATCACGAACATGCTTCGTGAAGCGGGCACTGTCGGTCAAGAGCTCAGCGATGGTGCTATACTCCTGATCGGACGATGATGTAGCGTTGCCACCATTAGCCTGTCGGTAACGCAGGAAACTGAAAGAAACGGTGATGAGGTCGTCCTGAGGTTGCGCTACGCGCACTCCCTCACTGGTGAGGCGGTAGATGTCTGCTTGCTTCACTGAAATCGTAGCGTCGCTTTGGGTCAGTTCCGGGAACTCGGTGCCTATGAGTGAGAGACGGCGAACGTATTCTTCGAGTTCGTCGGCACGGAGGTCCAGGGTTTCTGGCGAACGTTCCTGGATACTGGTGGCGGGTTGTGCGGGGAAGAAGTCGTCCAAGGCTTCCTCGTCGGCGGGCAATGTAAGTTTCTTCTGCTGTTGCTGCTTGGCTTCAAGGGTTCCGAGGGCTGCTTTGTAGTTGGCGTCTGTGGCAAACCAGGCAGCGCGGCGCAAGTTATCATAGTTCAAGGCCAAAGGAATGCTGCTACCTCGAGACGTTGGTTCAGGAGTCCTCAGGCTACTGCGATGATGATTGCCAAGGATTACTTCACAATTTAGGTTCTGCCCCCAGGGAGTTTCCATCTTCCGTATCACCTCGCCACGAACGGCCATGATGTCGAGAGACCGCGAACGCTGCAAGCGGTAGTCAATAAGGAACGGTGTAGGCAACCCTTCAATCCGCAAGCTGTCCATGGAACGACGGAGTTCATCGGAGAGTGCTTGAAAAACAAGGGAAGACTCTCCCCCCGCCCTCCCTGTTAGGGAGGGAGCAGAATGTGTTTGACTGGCGGTACCCCCCTCAGAGTCACGGGTAACCGCTCCCTCCCTAACAGGGAGGGCGGGGGGAGAGTCCGTGAAGCTTGGTGCTGCCAGTACAGGCATCAAAGCACTTTTCTGCTGTCGTCTTTGCGTTTCTATCTTCGAGCAGAAAATCATGGGAGAGGTGGCACTGACGGGCACCCAACCGCTCTCGGCACCACAAACGCCAATGAAGGTGGAAGGGGTATCACCACCAGCTTCAATGTTGGAAAACATGGAGAGTGGTGTACCTATAAGGTCCACACCACGAACTAACTCATCGGGGCGGCCGTCCACATAAATACGATAGACTTCCAGAGGATTGACGTTGAATGAATTGATGCTGTTTCCTTCGCCCGTCTGGGTGTATCCTCCGCTGACGCTCTGGAAAAGATAGCCGTAGTCTTTACCCTGGCGACGCGCCTCGTCACGCAGCATTTGGCGCAGCTGGGCTTCGGTATAAGGCTTCCGGGTCTCCACAACGAGATTGGACTGGCGCGAGACGGGGTCTCTGCCCTCTGCCGTACGACCGTGGCCGTTGCTTTCGGGGAAACTGTCGAGGGGCACGCGGCTCATCAGGAATTCTTTCAGGACACCGTCCACCACATTATTTACTCTACGTGCACGCGTGCCCTCGTCATCATAAAGGAAGCCGCCGTTCAGGGGCTGTGAGCCATAGTGTGTGAGGGTGGGGTCGCAATAGACTTGAAAGTCCACGGGCAACAGTTGTTCGCCGACCATCTTGCGGAAGGTCTGACCGCCTGTCTTCATTCGATGTCCCTCCAAACGGTGCCCGAAAATCTCATGGAAGAAGACACCGCTGGCAGGACCGCTCATAAGTGCTGGCCCCGTGAAGGGATCGGCTACCGGTGCAGCTGCCAGGGCAACAAGTCGTTGGCCCATATCCTCTGCATCGCGCAACATCACTTCTTCTGAGGGCAACGAGTCGAGTGCGGTGGCATAGTAGCTTTTAACGAGCGGCAACTCCATTCCATCATCTGTTTTCACTTCTGCCTGAATGAAAAGACGATAGCTGACACGATTCTGCACGATTGAAGCCCCATCGGTATTAACCAGATGTGTCCGAAGGTTCTCCACCTGCAGGTTGACAATAGCCTCGTTGAACTGAGGCCACTGGCGAAACACACTACTGATATGGCAAACGCGCTCCTCCCATGCATGCTGTTCTGCTGGAGTGAGGCCCGTGTGCGGGAGGGGAGCCTCGTAATAAGTCTCGGCGGGAGTGCTACTTTGCACACTGAAGCAGGGGGCCTTGTCCTCGTTGTCGGCTTGGGAACGCAGACGGTTCTGAACGTTTCGATAAGCCGCTGCAACACGATCGTAGGAATGAAGCATCCGAGACCATATCATGGTTCTGATGGCATCGGGCGAGGCATCAGTAAGGGGCAAGGCCTGGGCGCCACCATTAGACTGGTTGTCGAACTTGAAGTTATCCAACTCTGGTGTTCCCACACGAATCTGTGGGGTAAAGGTGCGTGTGTGCTGTTGGATGGAAGTGCCCAGGTAGCCGAAAGTGGCAGCGATTGCTGCGTTGTGGCTTTCCTGTACGCGGAAGCTCATGAAATAAGGCTTCACATCTTGTTGTTGCAACTCCTCGAAATCGGCAGCGAGTTCCTCACGGAGGATACGCAGGAGGGTGTCGTTTTCGGCAGTCTTTTCGGCGGGAGCTTTGCCAAGCACTGTACTTGCTGCAGACATGAGCAGCAGGCAGAGGACGAACGTTTTCTGTAGTTTCATCTCGATGTGTTGTAAATAAAGTATGGTTTAAACGCTACTTTATGCAGATTCGTGTGCGTTAGTAACCCTGTCTTATGGTCGAGTTTGACCTTCCCCCTTGATAAGCCATTTATAAGTGGTGATTTCTTCGAGGGCCATCGGACCGCGCGGTCCAAGTTTCTGGGTGCTGATGCCAATCTCCGCTCCTAAACCAAACTGGGCACCGTCGGTGAACGAGGTGGGGGCATTCCAATAGACGCAGGCGGCATCGACCTGTGTCTGGAACCGTTGGGCGGTGGCTGCATTGTTGGTGATGATGGCTTCGCTGTGACCACTACCGCAAGCATCAATGTGTGTAAGCGCTTCGTCCAGGCTATCCACGGTCTTGATTGCGAGTTTGTAGTCCATGAACTCTGTGCCATAGCTCTCGGGTGTGGCGTGCAGCAATCGCTCTTTGGGGTAGTTCCCGTTGAGTGCCTGGAAAGCTGGCGCGTCGGCGTAAAGGGTGACGGATGCAGCCATCGGTGTCACGAGGGTTGGCAAATCTGCAAGGCGTTCTTTGTGGATAAGTAGGCAATCAAGTGCGTTGCATACGCTGACACGCCGTGTCTTGGCATTGTTGACAATGGCAGCACCCATCTTCACATCACCTTCGATGTCGAAATAAGTGTTGACGACTCCAGCCCCCGTTTCGATAACCGGAATGCGGGCGGTGTCGCGGACGAAGTCGATGAGGCGTCGTCCACCACGAGGAATACACAAATCCACATAGCCGACGGCATTCAATAGCTCTGCCGTGGCTTCGTGGGTAGCAGGGAGCAGGGCGACGACATCCGTGTTAACGCCGAACTGCTGGAGCACTTCGTGGATGATGGCTACTTCCTCGCGGTTCGAGCAGTCTGCATCCCGTCCCCCCTTCAGCACACTGGCATTGCCGCTCTTGAAGCAGAGCGAGAACACATCGAAAGACACGTTGGGACGTGCCTCATAAATCATACCGATAACACCAAATGGCACGCTGATGCGACAGAGTTGGAGGCCATTGGGCAGCGTCTTCTCTTTCGTGATATGTCCGAGAGGGGAGGGTAGGGCTGCAACGGTGCGCATATCTGTGGCGATACCTTCCAAGCGTTTCGGTGTCAGCTGTAAGCGGTCGTACAAAGGATTCGTGAGTTCCATCTTGGCCAAATCTTCGGCATTGGCTTTCAGGATTCGTTCTTGCTGGGCTATGATGGCGTCGGCCACGGCGCATAGTATATTGCTACGCTGCTCATCGCTCATGAGGGCAAGACTCTTGCTGGCCCGTTTGACACGTTCGAAAATGGCATTCATTGTTTGGGAATAAATTCAGTATGTGGTGTCGTTTCTGGTCTCTCTGCAAGATTGATGAGGATGTTTTCGCGCTCGCCGTTGGCAATGATAACGCGGATGCCGGCAGCTTGTACCTTGCTTGCGGTGGTATATTTTGAATGCATACCACCACGCCCGAAAGCACTCTTCTCGCTTTGGATATAAGCCGAGAGGTCTGTGCCGGGTGCTACGCTATGGATAAGTTGTGACTGCGGGTTGTCGGGATGACCTGTGAAGATTCCATCTATATTCGAGAGCAGGATGAGCATGTCTGCTTCCATCATCTGTGCGATGAGGCCGCTGAGCTCATCGTTGTCGGTGAACATCAGCTCGGTGACGCAGACGGTGTCGTTCTCATTGACGATGGGCAGCACCCCATTCTCCAGCATCACCCTCATGCAGGCTCGCTGGTTCTCGAACTGTTCGCCAGACTGGAAGTTCTCCTTCATCGTCAACACCTGTCCCACATGGATATGGAACTCGCGGAAGAGATCGTAGTAGAGTCCCACCAGCTTTACCTGTCCAAGGGCAGAGAACAACTGGCGTTGTTCCACGGTATCAAGAGCATGATCCACCTTTAACTCGCGGCGGCCACAAGCCACGGCTCCACTGGACACGAGAATGACCTCATGACCTTGCTGCCGCAGCCACGCCACCTGGTCCACAAGGGCTGACATACGGGTGACATCCAGCTTGCCGTCTGGGCGAGTCAGGACATTAGAGCCTATCTTGATGACGAGACGAAGACCCCCTCCCCGCTCCCCCTTAAGGGGGAGGGTAGAATGTTTTGAGCTATTGATGTTCCCTTTCATGAAAATATTATGATAACTGACAGAAAAAGGTGACCACCCTCCCCCTTGAGGGGGAGTGAGGAGGGGGTCTTCTATTTAGGTATAGATGCCATCAGGCCCTCGATGATACTGGTGGTGAAGCCGTTGCGCTCCATTGCATTCAGACCGCGAATGGTCAGACCGGCAGGCGTGGTGACCTTGTCGATTTCTGCCTCTGGGTGAGAGTGGTCGGTACTCAGCAGGCTGGCAGCTCCCTTCATCGTCTGTGCCACAATGCGTTGTGCGTCAGCGGGTGTGAAGCCGAGGAGCACACCACCTTGGGTGTTGGCGCGGATGTAGCGGAGGGCATAAGCGATACCGCAGGAAGCCAGCACCAAACCGGCATTCATCAGTCGTTCTTCCACCAGCATTGCATCGCCCAAATCCTGGAAAACTTCCAGCAAGGCGGCATCCTGCTCTGGAGTGGCACCTGCAGAAGAGAGGAAGGTCATACTCTGGCGGGCAGCGATGGCGGTATTGGGAATGAGGTAGTAGAGAACGGGACATTTGCCGTCTTTTTGGAATACTTCCTGCAAGTCCTTCAATCCAACGCCACCGACCATAGAAGCCACAATCTGCCGGTCATAGTCCAGCCAAGGCTTCAGCTGTTCTGCAGCTTCCTGCAGCTTCCAAGGCTTCATGGCCAGTACCACGACGTCGGCACCTTCGATGCACTCGCGGTTGTCAGTAGTGGTGCGGATAGCGGGGTCAAACGCCTTGATGCGTTCCAACTTCTCAGGGTGTGTATTACTGATGCTGATGTCCTCTGTGCGGACGAGTTTGCTTTGTGCGAGGCCAAAGGCCAGCGCGCTGCCGATATTTCCGGCTCCGATGATAGCGAATTTCATTGCTTTTTATCTTTATTTCTGATTTCTACACGACGTATCTTGCCGCTGATGGTCTTGGGAAGTTCATCCACGAACTCGATGATTCGGGGATATTTGTACGGGGCGGTCTCGCGCTTCACATGCTGCTGCAGCTCCTTAATCAGTGCGTCGCCTGCCTTGTCTTTCCATTCCTTGCCGAGTACTACGGTGGCCTTCACCACCATTCCTCGGATATCATCAGGCACACCGGTGATAGCACACTCGACTACGGCGGGATGCGTCATCAGCGCACTCTCCACCTCAAAGGGACCAATGCGATAGCCGCTGGACTTGATGACGTCGTCTATGCGACCTTCGAACCAGTAGTATCCGTCTTCATCGCGCCAGGCCATATCTCCTGTGAAGTAGTAACCATCGTGCCAAGCCTGACGAGTCAGTTCCTCATCACGGTAATATTCCTTGAAGAGACCGATGGGCTTCTTTTCGCCAACCTTCACGACAATCTCACCCTTCTCACCATCTTCGCAAGGTGTGCCATCGGGCTTCAAGAGGTCTATCTCATATTGTCCGTTGGGCTTGCCCATGCTTCCTGGCTTGGGCTCCATCCAAGGCATGGTGCCGAGGGTCATTGTGGTTTCTGTCTGTCCGAAGCCTTCCATCATCTTGATGCCCGTCTTCTCATAGAACTTGTCGTAGACGGCAGGGTTCAGGGCCTCACCTGCTGTGCAGCAGTAGCGCAGGGCGCTGAGGTCGTACTTCGAGAGGTCTTCGCGAATCATGAAACGATAGATGGTAGGAGGTGCACAGAAGCTGGTAACGTGGTATTTCTCCATCTGACGCAGCAGCACGTCGGCATCGAATTTCTCGTGGTCGAAGACAAAGACCGTAGCGCCAGCGAACCACTGCCCGTAGAACTTGCCCCAGACGGCTTTGCCCCACCCCGTATCAGCTACGGTCAGGTGCAGACTATCCTCATTGAGGTTGTGCCAGAAGACACCGGTGGTCAAGTGCCCCATAGCATATAGGAAGTCATGGGCCACCATCTTTGGTTCGCCGCTGGTACCGCTGGTGAAGTACATAATCATGGTGTCCTCATTGTCGTTCTTTTCCGAAGGGCGCTGGAAGGGGGGTGCGGAAGGGACTTCAGCATGCCAGTCGTGCCAGGAGGTGCTGGCGTCGCTGTCATACGGCGACATGTCCGATGGTCTGACTTTCACCAGTACTTCCACCGTGGGACTTTCGGGCATTGCCTCCTGTATTTGTCCCATCACGTAGGGGTCGTCCACGCAGATGATGGCCTTGACGCTCGCGCGCGTGTTCCTATATATAATGTCGTGCTTGGTGAGCATGTGGGTGGCGGGGATGACGACAGCTGCCAGTTTATGCAATGCCAGCATGGCAATCCACCACTCGTAGCGGCGTTTGAGGATAAGCATCACTGGGTCGCCCTTGCCGATGCCCAGCGACTGGAGATAGGCTGCTGCCTGGTCGCTCTCTGCTTTCAGTTGTCCGAATGTCGTGCGGCGTTCCACGCCCTGGTCGTTGGTCCAGAGTAGTGCGAGCTTATCGGGAGCCTCCTCCGCCCACGCATCCATCACGTCGTAGGCGAAGTTGAAGTGTTCGGGGATGATGAACTCCAGATGTTCATTGTAGTCCTCGAAGGATGTGAATTGTGTTTGTTTAAGGAATCGTTCTACCATGATGAGATTTTACGATTTGACGATTTACGATTTGACGATTTGACGATTTACGAGTTGACAAGTTAACGAGTTGACAAGTTAACGAGTTGACAAGTTAACGAGTTGACAAGTTCTTGAAGTATCAAGTGGCCAGAGGTCGATCGGACAAGTTGAAAAGTTGAAACTTCAATCGTAAAATCGTGAACTTTTGGAGCAGCGAGCGCCATTAAGCTTGCTTGAAATGGCCGAGTCGTGACAAAAGTCAACGAAGTTAAATTATTAAATTCGTGAAATTAAAAAATTACTGCGAAGAACTTGACGTTCTTTCCGCCGAGAGCCCGCATTCCGTGGGGCTGAGTGGCATCAAAGTAAATGCTGTCGCCCTCTTCGAGCACCAGCGTCTTCGATCCGACGGTCAGTTCCAGCTGTCCTTCGAGCACCATATTGAACTCCTGACCCGGATGGGAATTGCTCTCGCGGGGAGTGTCCTCGGGTTTAGGTTCTACGGTGACGATGAAGGGGTCTGCCTTGCGACCACGGAAACCGCTGGCCAGGCTCTCGTAGTTGTAAGCCTTGCGGCGTTCCACCTTCAGGCCCTGTCCCTTACGGGTGAGGAAGTAGGTGCTCATGTGAGGCTCTTCGCCAAATAGCAGCACATTCAGCTCAACGCCATATTCCTTGGCAATCTTCTGGAGGTTGGCCACTGAGAGCTCACCCTCCCCGCTTTCCATTTTCAGATAATGTTCCAGCGAGATGCCACAGAGGTCTGCCACCTCCTGTGCTTCGATGTCCAGCACGTCGCGCAGTCCGCGCAGACGTTCGCCAATCTGTTTCAGTTGTTCGTCCATTTATGATGTTTTTTTTAATCGTTTCGATAGTCTTGATAGTCTCTATGGTTTCTATAGCATCTATAGTTTCTATAGCTACTATACCTTTACAGCCTCTATAGTGCCTTCCTAAGTTTCTCTAAGAACTCATCGGCCTCAGTCATACTCAGGCACAGCGGAGGCAGCAGGCGCAGCACGTTGGTGCCCGCGCAGCCCGTGAACACGTGTTTATCGAAGAGCAGCCGCTGGCGCACCTCCTTATAAGGCACATCCAACTCGATACCAATCATCAGGCCGCGACCTCTCACCTCTTTAATTCTCTCATTATTTAATTTCTTAATTTCTGAAAGCAGGTGCTCGCCCACGACCCGGGCATTCTCTATTAGTCCCTCGCCCTCGATAACATCCAGCACAGCCAGCGCTGCCGCACAAGCCAGATGGTTGCCGCCGAAGGTGGTTCCCAGTTGACCATAGACCGCCTCGAACTTGGGCGAAATCAGCACGGCACCCATCGGGAATCCGTTGGCAATACCCTTCGCCACCGTAATGATATCTGGCTTCACGCCCAGCCACTGATGTGCGAAGAACTTACCCGAACGACCGTAACCGCACTGGATTTCGTCGCAGATGAGCACGGTGCCCGCCTCGTCGCAGGCGGCACGCAGACCTTGCATGAATTCTGCCGTTGCCAGCTGGATGCCGCCAACGCCCTGAATACATTCGATGATACAGGCTGCCACATCGCCCTTTGCCAGTTCCTCCTTCCAGGCCTCCAAGTCGTTCAACGGCAAGAAGGTGGTGTGGCCATTGGCATTGATGGGAGCGATAATCTTAGGATTCGCCGTCACTTCCACAGCCAGCGAGGTACGTCCGTGGAAAGCCTTCTGGGCCGAGAGCACACGGGTGCGGCCCGTGTGGAACGAAGCCAACTTCAGGGCATTTTCGTTGGCCTCGGCACCGCTGTTGATGAGGAACAGGCTGTAGTCATCGTAGCCGCAGACCTTGCCCAGTCGCTCGGCCAGTTGCTGTTGCAGCTTGTTCACTACGGAGTTGGAGTAGAAACCCAACTGTGCCACCTGACGACTCACAGCCTCTACATAATGCGGATGAGCATGACCTATCGAGATGACGGCGTGACCTCCATAGAGGTCCAGATATTCTGTTCCTTCCTCGTCCCAAACGCGACAACCCTGGCCGCGCACAATATGAACAGGGAAGAGGGGATAAACGTCAAAAAGTTGCATATTCATTCAATTTCTGATAAATCGGCGCAAAGATACAGAATTTATTTGAAAAACGTCCATTTTACGACCATAAATCTTGCAATGTGCTATTTCCTAAAGTGCAAATAGCCTCCTGAACTTATAAAATGAAATCTCCCGAAGGGAAAAATGTTTTTAACAAAAAAATAGCGCACCTGTTACTAATAGGGCTAATCCGGTTCCCACAAGTGGCTGCTCATGTCCACATGACCGTTTTCCTTGAAGCGAACACCCTCCTCCTCTAAAAGGGTGCGTTGCCAGTTCCAGCCGGGAGCTGTACGTCCTTCTTTATTCACCACACGGTGACAGGGGAGTAACTCTGCACCAGGTGTATAGCGTAGGGTGCGCCCCACCATCCGTGCATGGCTCGGCCAACCTGCCAAGGTGGCGATAAGTCCGTAGGTAGTCACTCGTCCGCGAGGAATCTGGCCGACAATGTTTAATACATCATCGCGGAACGCTCGCGCCTCTTCCGGAGTCATGGTGCTGGGATACTCCCTCATACGCTATCTTTTCTTCTTGGGCTTCGGCTCGGGAAGAGCCTGACAGGTTGTGCGGACGAGCAGGGAGAGGTAGTCGCGGTCATCGACATCAGTGATGTAGAAATAGTTTTTAGCGCCGTCGTAGGGCGGGCGCAGTTCGAGGGTTCGCAAAAGAGGACGTACCGCTTCGGTAGGTTTCAAATAGAAACAATCGTCACAGATGAGTCCGAAGATTTTGCCCTCACAGTAGATGCCGTAGTCGCCAAACATTTTCTTGGCTATTATCTCGCCCGCACCACTACATTGGTCGGTGACGTACTGTACAAAGTCTGAATTGCTTGCCATAGTTCTATCTTTTCTTAATGTTCATCCAGTATGTCCGCTCCTGCTCTGGTAATTTCTCGATAGCGTAGCGTAGCATGGTACGCGGCATCTCGTGGGCATGCTGATGAAGGAAGTCGCGGAGGAGGTCTGTCGAGACGCGCTTGCCCATCTCGCGAAGCATCCAACCCACAGCCTTGTGCATCAGGTCGTGGGGGTGGTGCAGGTGAATCTCGGCATAGCGCAGGCACCACGACGGATCACCCATCTGGGATGTCTTCCACGAGCAGACTATACTCATGCGCTGTTTCCAGAGGCAAGGGCTTTGCGCCAGTTCATCAAGCACCTTAATCTTATAGTCCCTATCGCCAAGACTGGTCGGCAGCAAGAGCCAATGGCCGAGAATCTTATGAACGGAGAGATCCACCAGGTCCCAGTTGTTTGCCTGCTCAGCATAGCGCAGGTACATTCTCAGGATCTCGTCGCGACCGCAGATGGCGGAGCAATCCTCTTCCAGACGCTTGGACGCCAGCCTCTCGAACTTCGCCACGAGAATCAGCAAACCGCATAGACGCACCTCATGCCAACGGCAGAGAAGCAGTTTTGGCACTTCGTTCAACGGGAAGTCCTGCCACGTGACTTTGACGACCTCCCTTGTCTGCGGCACCTTCAGCCCAAGGAATTCATCGCCCTCGCCATACTCGCCTGGACCCGTCTTGAAGAACCGCATGAGTATCTGCCGTTGCGAATCATTCAGCAACGACTCCATATAGGCGATGACTTCCTTGGCTGTCAGCATCTTAGTAGTTTTCTGCCTTGATTTGGAAGTAACTCTGCGGGTGGTCGCAGGTAGGACATACTTCTGGAGCCTTCTTGCCGATGACGATATGTCCGCAGTTGGCGCATTGCCAGATGACATCCCCTTCACGGGAGAAGACGATGGCATCCTCGATGTTCTTCAGTAGCCGGCGGTAGCGTTCTTCATGCTCACGCTCAATAGCTCCTACCAGTTCGAACTTCGCGGCAATCTCGTCGAAGCCTTCCTCGCGAGCCTCCTGAGCCATACGGGCATACATGTCCGTCCACTCGAAGTTCTCGCCAGAGGCTGCATCTGCCAGATTCGTAGCGGTGTCGCTGATGCTGCCGCCGTTCAGGTATTTATACCACATCTTTGCGTGCTCCTTCTCGTTGGCAGCTGTCTCCTCGAAGATAGCAGCAATCTGCATGTAGCCGTCCTTCTTCGCACGCGAAGCAAAATAATTGTACTTGTTTCGAGCCATGCTCTCGCCGGCAAAAGCCTCCTTCAGGTTCTGCTCGGTCTTTGTTCCTTTCAGTTCTTTCATTGTCGTATAATATTATGGGGTTTGGGGTTTCGAGTGCAAAGATAGTGAATTTCGCTCTATCCTTCAATTTTCTACGCCTGCACAGCTATATCTTTAAGAACATTTAACGCCGCCGGCAGATATTCAAAGCGCCTTTGCAGTCTGCTTACGTGGACAAGGGGTCTTGACGCTCTTCCCTGCGACTACAACGATATTCCTCGTAAATGTCCTATTTGCTGTTTGCAGCATCGCGAATCGTTAATTGCAGCATCGTGAACCTGCAATTAACGATTCGCGATGCTGCAAACATTTTATCTATACTTTATGGGCAAAAGAATTGGAGGAATGAAGGGAAATGACTATCTTTGCGCAGCAGAACGACAAAAGCTAACATAAAAGACCATTAAAGACAACGATTATGGCGATAAGATTTACCATTTCCAAACGTGGACTGTTGCCAAACGAGCAACTGGACATAGCCGCCAATGACCAATGGCTGAAAAGCTTGCGGCCACAAATACAGAAAGGACGCACGGTGGATGCCGTGGAGTTTCAAGACGGTCCCTTCCGCCTGCCTTCCCTGCAGCCAAAGGGTGAGCTGCTGAGTGCGCTGGACACGCTGCGGCGTGTGATGCTGCATGAGATGGAGAAGGGCAACGCCGTCTGTCTGCCCGGCATCGGCACCTTCCGCCTCTCCCTGAAGGGCGACATCACCATCAAAAGCGGCAACGATGTGAATTTCTACCACGGCAGCAACGTGCGCGTCAGCGACATCCTCTTTGAGCCAGACCGCGAGCTGCTGCAAGAGACACGAGGTTTCGAAGTGAACCAAGTGCCCTACGGAATGGCTTTCAATATCAAGAACGAAGAAGTGGAACAGCGTCTTGCCGCCCTCTTTGCCGAGAAAGAAACCATCTCACACAAAGACGTCACCAATGCCTTCGAGTTCACCCTCACCCGCAGCCGCGTCACCTCCCTCCTCCAACGTCTCGTCCGCGAAGGTCGCCTCATCCAAGAGGGCAAGGGTTCCCAGACACGCTACCGCAGGGCTGGCGCATAACCACCCTAATACATTATATATAAATGGATGTTCTAAAAATTAACAAACTGATAGTCAGGTGTTTCTGTCGATAATTCGATGTAATTTTGTACCTTTGCAGAACCAAACGACGTAATCATGAAGAAAACGACGATATATAGGAGACCGATGGATGAGAATCTATTTGAGGAGGAACTCACCATAGAGGCACTGTCTGCAATGGGTAATCCACTTGAGCAACTATCTGCCCTTGTGGACTTTGAGATGTTCCGTCCAGAATTGGAGGACATTCTGGTAAAGAAAGACTGCAAATCGACGGCAGGC